>NZ_JCAXEL010000002.1:0-580159 GCF_059759055.1 Paenibacillus sp. GQ49 | reverse complement strand
AGATAAAAATAAACTAACATGGCACGAATTAAATGATGTTAAAACAATGCAGCTAGTACCAACAAAGATAAATAGTACTTTTGGGCATCTTGGAGGTGTGGGAGAAATAAATGCAGGAGCGTTTGAACCTGGGGGATTTTCTAATAAACAATAAAGAGGAGATTACACAATGATAAAAGATGATCCTGTTTTTGGAGTGCTCGAATATAACTATGGTTGGACCAGGAAGACTATGTTTCAATTATTCGGAGGAGAACTTGAAATTACATTGATGATTGATGGCGATGAAGATGGAAGATTTGATGAAAAACAATATACGGCATATCAATCATTAATACAAGATTGGAAACAAGTGCAATTTAACTTATTACAACCTATTTTGGATTATTACATACAAAAAAGGAGTGAATTGGGTTATGATGTTGCGTTTAATGAGAATTATCCATTAGTTGAAACAACAGCTCAACTGATGAAGATGATTACTTTAGAGGGGATTGTTGTTCCGTATGGAGACATTAATGAAGAACGTGACATTGGAGTTCTTTTTAGTTGTACATGGGATTCAGAGAATGGTTTAGGGTTGCGTTTATTAGATGAAGAAATAGCTGATGTAGGATACCAAGATGTTGCAATTTGATACCAAGCTAATTAAATCGTATAGCACAACCATATCCAACGAACCCAACATTAAATGATTCAAACATTTGATTAACATTCAAAAGCTCTTTCTTACTTGATTTATGAGTTGGAGAGAGCTTTTTGCGTGTCGAAAATAACTAATGGCTGCTTGGTGGGGGTGGTAGCTTCATTTTGGACGGGGAGGCCAACGTACGAGCAGGTCTATTGCAACAGGAGGGCAGCAACAAAGCGCCTGTTCATGTGGCGGATCTGCCACCAGAGCTAGAGCCACTGTTTATGGCGATTGAGGAGTACGAAGCGGTTTTCCCGACGGTTAAAGTGAAGAAATAAAAAGGTTTGAAATCTCCGATATGAAGTGTAATATTGCATGAAGATATATTACCAAGGAACTTTTGAAGGCAACAGAGGTTGTACAATTCAAGTGGCTGAACGCTAGATTACCAAATAAAGTACAACCCGAAGAAAATTTGTCACCATAATGAGGAAAGCGGATTGATGCAACTTGTACCTTTTGGTATTCATAATATTGCAAAGCATAATGGAGGAAGAACAAAGGGACAATGAGCAGACGCCTCAAGACATTGATTTGAGAGGTGAAATATGTTAAAAATAAAAAATAACAGTATAATTTATCCGCTTCCAGGTAGTAATTTAATTAAGCGTGTAGAAGAGAATTTTGAAATCGAGTTTCCTAAAGATTTTATAGATTTTATATCGGAAAGCAATGGATCTATTCCAATAACTAGATTTTTTGAATTTAAATCGAATAGATATGTGGTTGATCGTTTTCTTTGTTTATTGGACAAGCCAAGTGAGCATGATAAAGGTATGTATGATATCAAGGTTGTTTTCAGTCAATTGGATGAAAGGATACTCTCTGATGGAGATATGACAGGTGCTGAATTAGTATCAATTGCAGCTCTATTTGCAGGAGATTTTGTTTGTCTAGACTATACTGAAAGTAAAATCGATCCAGTTGTTTGTATATGGTATAATGAGGAATCAGATGAGTATGACCCAGTTACAGAAAAGATTGCAGATAATGTTAATCGTTTTCTTGATATGCTAGAAGAATAGGTTCTTCCTATAATGCAACCATATGAGAAAAAATTAAAAGGCTTACTCCTACTCGAACAATGAGTCAGGAGTGAGTTTTTTATAGTTTGATGAAATGGCTATAGTTGTTACATCTGTTACCTAAAGGTGTGCTTGTTTTAGCTGGGAGTTCACCCCTATACAGGAGATCCTGTTTCAGATTCCTATGCCAAAATGATGACGACAACACTCAAATGGTAGAAAGAGCATCATATCCAGTTTTATACTAATGGTGTGTACGAAAGGAAGTTGTTGTTAGGGGACTCTGATCTTCCTGGTTAAAGTCCATGTGGTGGGGCATATGTTAAAAGATGAGAATGAGAAGTGAAGCATATGAGAATGGATGTTAATACGATTGTCGTTCCATTACCAGGCGATGATTTATTAGATGCAGTTGAGCGAAGTTTCAGAGTTTCATTCCCTGAATCTTATAGGCATTTTATTAAGGAACATAACGGAGCTGTACCAATCACAAATATGTTTAGTATGAATCAGCAAGAATACATAATAGAAAAATTTCTATGTATATTGGATGACAGTGAGTCTGATCCTATTAATGGATGGTATGATATTGAAGTTACTATTACGCAAATAGGTGATAGATTAACTGATAATGAAGATTTAGTGGGAATGAATGTAGTTCCTATTGCAGCGCTTTTTTCAGGAGATTTTATTTGTTTGGATTTTAGAGAAACAGAAGAGCCTACTGTAGTTATTTGGTTTCATGAAGAGTCAGAGGAGTTTTCTCCTGTGACACAAAAAGTCGCGACCAATATATTAGAATTTTTTGAATTGCTGAGTAAATAAAGTTCTCCTAGTTCATGTTAACGAATGCCCCAGTTGTCAGTATCTTGTAGAGAAATTAGGGGTGCGTTTTGAACGTGAATTGTAAAACTTAAAGAAGATCTGTGGAAATATTTGAGTTAAGTGATGTGAGTGGAGAATTAACAGAAGATAGAAGAGAGATCTGTCTAATGAGAGATGACAAAAATCAGTAAGGAAGTGACCTGATGGAATTTGAATATCATGTAACCATGCGTGATCTGAAGCAGAACGAGAAAGAGACCTTTATCAACATCTGTAATCAAGAGAACGTGAAGCCCGTGCTGATCGTCTTGGACAAAGGTGAATATATTAATCAGCCAATGATTACAGGCATTGTACATAGCACGAATTACGAAGAAGTGAAGAATGTTATTGAAGAAGTTGGGGCGAAGTTTCGGGATAACGGATTCACAGTTGTTCGGACGAAGGTGGAAATTCCGGCTAAGGAAGAAACGTATTTTGATCAGCGAATGCTGGCACAGTCCAAGCCTTATTTCGAATGGCACGGAAAGGTATATGTGGATGATGTGGCCGTATTGAAGCAACTGTGCGCGGATTCGGGCGGACATATCTCACGGAACTCACTTAATGCAGATGGCAAAGTGAGATTCGTAACGGTCCGTGAATATGAGAGTGCAGAACATTTTTATCGTAGAGTGGGAGAGATACATACCATTTTGTATTCGAACAAGATCGAACTGTTAAAACAGCAATATGAACTGTGCATCTATGACAGCCGGGAAGAACTAGATCGTGGATGGATCTAATTAGATGTTGAGTACGAAGAATGGAGGAGGAGAACGAGTGTCAGAAAAAAACATAAAAATGCACCTCCTAAATGAGGATGAGAGATTCATTGTTGTGTTAGAAGCTCTATTAAAACGCGCTTCTCTAGTGAATAGTCCATTTGTATTAAAAGGAAGCTTATTAACAAGACAGTATTTGGAGAATCCCAATATTCGTTATGTGGATGACATCGACTTTCTGTATACAGGTCGAATTGAGACTGAGGATCAGGCCAATGCAGTATTTACAGACTGGATGATCCGGGTAACGGAGATGGACCTGAATGACGGTATCATATTCCGAAGCTTTCGGGAGAATGCCTTCTGGAGAAGAATAGACTACGCGATGGCGGATGATTTTCCTACGGTGAACACGGAGCTTGCCTTTTATATTGATAGTGAACCAAGGAATGAAAATGAGTATGAGGATGAACTGCATCTTGATATATCTTTTAACCTCGACTTGGATGAGAAGCCTGTTACTCTATCCTACCAACCCATGGTTGGTGAAGCTTTTGTCGTTCCTTACACTGTACCACTCTCCATCCAAATTGCATGGAAGCTGCATCAAACGATAGTGAGGCCCAGGTTTAAAGACTTGTATGATTTGCAACATCTGTTGTCTAACCCGTTATACGATCAGCAGGCGCTCAAGGAGACAATGCAGACCCTGGCCAACGAGTGTAGCATGGACCCAGCTATTACGAGAGAGGATATGAAAAAGATACTGGTTGACGATCTGCATGATGTATTTTCGAGGTTAAATTACGATTATGACTTGCAGTATTATGCCGGAAGCCGTAGTCCTGAAGTGTATTTTATGGAATTTGTATCGGAGCTGCGCCAAACGATGAATCACGTTGGTATTAACAGTGACGCATATGAACATTTACCAAGTTGCCCCACGCATACATAAAGATCTTCATGCACTGAAGAAGCAGACCTAAAAGCTTTCTGTAAGAAAACTGCTTCGGGAGCATTCACTTCGCCTTTATTCGTAGATGAATTTGAAACGAACACCCCAACTCCGATACAATGTTCTCATAGAGTCTGAGAGAATGGATCAAATACGGTGCAGAAATGGAGAAAACCAATATGACTGAATTTATCAAGGCTGACGATATTAATGACCTAATTCTGGCTGCGGCAGCAAATGAGCTGGAGCAGATGGTTGACAAAATATGTGAGCTGATGGGCACACCGTTGGAACAAATGACGGAACTGGAGCGTCAGGTGATGGCTGCTTTTGGGTTTGGTGCGGTCTATGGTATTACGAACAGGGATCAGCTGGCGGAGCCACAAGCGCATGCACTAAGTATTCGGATGCTGATTAAGCCGTTTAACTACAGTGAGCAGCAGGCGGTTGATTTTGCCGATGATCTGATTCGGGTGGCTTCCGATCGTGAGGTTCATCCGGTGATGAATACGATTATCCAACGTGGGATTGATGGACACCGCCAATTCAATCAGGAAGACGATGAAGGGCTGGAACGTAACATTCAGGAGATTTTAACAGCGGTTCAATCGCAAAAATAGACGGTTTTATTAGATGTGGGAGATGATTGCAATGGATCTGATGAAATTAAGCAAGGAACTCTCCTACGCTCTGCGACATGCACCATGGGAGTATGAGCTGGAACTGGACGAAGAGGGTTGGGTGGAAATCTCGCAATTGCTGGTGGCTTTACATGAAAGTCCGCAGTGGAAGGAAGTCACGCAAGCCGATCTGGAGCAGATGATTCAAGCCTCGGAGAAAAAGAGACATGAAATCCGTTCTGGCCGCATCCGGGCGTTGTATGGACATTCGACGCCCCATAAGATATCCAAGTCACCTGCTGAGCCACCGGAAACCCTGTACCATGGGACCCCGGCACGCGCAGTGAATTCTATTATGGAACATGGCTTACAGCCGCGGCAAAGGCAGTATGTACATCTGTCCGCAGATATCGATACGGCCAATCAGGTGGGACGAAGACGGGATGATCAGCCTGTCATTTTGAAAATCAATGCTGCTCAAGCGGCCACAGACGGAATCCTTTTTTATCATGGAAACGAAAATATCTGGCTGGCCGATCACATTCCCGCACGTTATATTCTTGAGCAGTGAGCAGTGAGTGATGAACTGTTGTATACAGCATAAATACCTATCTCAAATTGCAGCAGTCGCAATCAACGGGTGAGTGTACAGTCATCCGTTCAACGGGTATATCGTTGTATTGATCGTTAGCTACACAAAAAAAGGGACGCATCCAACATTCGTTGGTGTGTCCCTTTCTTATATCCAAAACTTACTTGCCTACAATTGCTTTAATACCTTCGTTAAGTGGCTGAGCTGGACGGCCAAGCAATTGCTCTAATGTATCACTTTCTACTGCCAATGCGCCTTCACGGATGGCACTTTGCATATCAACGAGCATTGATACGACAAAGTCTGGTAGACCTGCGCCTTTCATGATGTCAGCGTAAGTGGCATCGTCCACGTTTTGCACGTTGATTTCCTGCCCAAGCACTTCACCAACAATGGCAGCCAGTTCAGCTTGCGTGCGTAGTTTGCCGGACAATTCATACACTGTATTCTCATGTCCTTCTCCTGCGAGTACAGCTGCTGCAGCATGGGCGTAGTCACTGCGGGTAGCCCAGCCCACTTGGCTGTTGTTGGTGGCATGAACCCAAGGTGCGCCTTGCGTAGCTGCTTGCACACTGCCTGCTTCATTTTCCAGATACCAGTTGTTGCGCAGGAAGGAATACGGAATGCCGGATTCACGAATAGCTTTTTCTGTAGCGCGGTGAACTTCCGCCAGGGAAAGGGTATTTTTCTCTGCATTCACAACGCTTGTATAAGCGATGAAACCAACACCTGCGCTCTTGGCAGCGTCAATGGCAGCCTGATGTTGGCGAATACGCGTTTCATTGTCACCATCGGTGGAGATGAGTAACAGACGGTCTACACCGGCAAAAGCTTTCTCCAACGTCTCCGGTTGATCGAAATCACCGTGACGCACGTCAACGCCTTGAACACGGAGAGCTTCCGCTTTCTCCGGATTACGTACACTTACTGCCAAATCCTTGGCAGTATCCGTTTTTAACAATGCCTCTACGACCAGTGAACCTAATTGACCTGTTGCGCCAGTAACCAAAATTTTCATTTTCTTTTCCTCCTATGATATGTGTTGTTGGTTGGATACGACGTGCTTAACTCAAGCCAGATAAGTCGTATACGCTTATTGCTTGCATATGGATGTAATCAAAAACGTTATAACAGGTGTGATTACAACGAAAGGGTTAAAAAAAGCTCGCAATGAGCTTTTTTATTCAGAGACATGAATCTGATCCATCATCTGCTGTATGGTTACACGATTCAAGCGCTGTTCCATGGCGGTCTGAGCCTCAATGAGTTCAGCACGCAAGGTGTGCTCAATCATGTTGCCGACCGGACATTTCGGATTCGGATGTTTGTGAAAGTTGAACAATTCCCCATCCTCCACGACCTCAAGCGCTCGATATACATCAAGAAGGGTAATGTCGGCCGGATCTTTCAACAAGGAAGCACCGCCCACACCGGGTCTGACGTCAATCAGACCAGCCTGTTTCAGCTTGGACATAATCCGCCGAATAATCACGGGATTTGTATTCACACTCAACGCGATCACATCTCCGGTGCATTCATTGGGCATAACAGCGATCAGGGACAGTGTATGAACCGCAATGGAAAAGCGACTGCTGATTTGTCTCATGGGATAATCACCACCGTTGTAACTATAATAGTTACAAAGTGATCGGATGTCAATTCTTTTATATCATATTGTTAATTGATAGTTGTTGTTATCCTGTAATTGTAGATGATCAACCAGATGATAATTGAACTATCACCTATGTCAAATAAATGAGTTGTGGTTCTTTTGAAGCGTTAAAAAAGAAGTAGGATTCAAACATCTTAATGTAATATTAGGGCTAAACTCCTATTATTTTCAAGTTAAATGGAACTATATGGTTTTCTTGTTTGCGTACAGAAGAACAAAAATGACAAAAGCTTCGACATACTAGAAAATTATGTATGAATTGACAAATGTAAAAGCGATTATATAATGTGTTTATCTACAAGATTGTACATTTAGTTACAAATGATTCCAAATAACAAACGGCGGGAGTGGGACAGGCATGTGGTTTTTGGTTCTATGGTTGTTAGGTCTAATTTCAGGGGGAGTACACCTATATGTGTTAGGTTTTCCCGGGGAAATGAGCGAGATTAGCAGGGTATTGCTGCTGCATCAGTTTGTGGTTACGTTTGGATTGGTTGGAGTGATTGGTTATGTTGTCAACATTGCCAGAGCGGATCAGACAGCCAAAATGTTAGGATGGCCTGGTGGACCATTTCAGGTTAAATACGGTTTTTCCCAGGTAGGGCTTGGAGTTATGGGGATTATGGCCATCTGGTTCCAGGGTAACTTTTGGGTAGGTGTATTGGTAACGATGTACATATACGGATTAAGTGGTCTTTGGTCACATACTTATGTCATGATTAAAAATCGCAAGGCAGATGGAGACAGTATCGGAAATCTGATTATGGATGTGGTGTATCAAACGTTTATCACGGTTCTCTCCGTATTGGCTGGCGGAATCTGGGTAATGCACTAAGCTGTAATTGATTTTTTGCCTTACACAGCTTGAATCTCAATTAAACGATGAGGTGTGGTCGTGATGGTACAAAAAACCGTTGAACTTTCCGAAACACAAAAGGGAATCTATTTTGATTGTCAGGTGAATGATCCCACTTCGTATAACATCTCAGCTTCAATGCAATTTGATCATCTTCAAATGGAGATATTTCGCCGGGCCATCGAATTGCTTATGTATGAGCAAGTGGTGCTGCGTACTCGGATTGAGATTCAAAATGATGTACCCGTGTTATCCGTTCATGAAGATATGGATTATTCACTTACCTTGTGGGACCTAAGTAGCGAGAATCAGGAGAATCCAAAGGAACAACAGTTAGAAGCACTGGTGGATGAATGCATCGGGACACCTTTTGAGCTGGAGAAAGGTCCTCTGTTCCGTATAATGATTGTTCAGATGGATAAAAGCCGATATATTCTGACCTTATGTATTCATCATTTAATATGTGATGGCTTGTCGCTTGAACTGATGAAAAACAAACTTATCCAGTCATATACATGTCTTCTTGAAGATCAGCCTGTGGATGTCAAGCTGGATGAAGGATTCATCTCTTATGTTGAGGCAGAGAACAAGAAATTGCACGAAAACAAATACTCCAAAGAGCGGGAATACTGGTTAAACAAAATGAAGGGAGCGGAACCTCTTTCTCTGAAGCACGACTTTCCAGCAGGTTCTTTACAAGAAGGAATTGGTCATGAACTGCGATTTGATATTTCGGAATCGTTAATGGCTGATATTACACAGATGTCCAAAGATAATGAAGTAACCGTTTTTATGTTCTTTATGGGTGCCTTTGGCATTCTTATGAGTAAATATGTCGGTACAGACGATGTCACCTTTGCCTCCCCATATTCTCATCGTCCCGGTATGGACTTGGAAGAAACGATTGGATGTTTTGTCCATATGCTGCCTATGCGATTCCATATTGACCTCGAATCAACTCTAAAACCTCTGCTGCAACAAGTAGCCACAACCTGGATGGATACGTACAGGAACATCGGATATCCCAATAACCTCATTGTCAGAGACAGTATGTTACAGGCTCAACCCGGATCACCATCGTTGTTTGATATCTCCTTTGTTTATGATTCCTATGAGGAAGATATCCTCGGAACTCGTATTCTGGATCAGGATAAGGTTACGTTTCCAGGAGATCTGATGGTGGTGTTGAGTCGTTTACCGCAAGGTGCTCAGTTGAAGCTGCAATATAAACCGAGCTTGTTCCGTGAAGATTCAATGGAGCGAATGGGCCAACGGTTTCTATACTTGCTGAATCAACTAGTAACCAATTCTGATCAAAAAATCAGTGAGTTCAGCCTCCTGATGCAGGATGAGAAAGAAAACCTACTGTACCGATTCAATCAAACTTCTTATTCTCCCTACACTCCACAACATATTATGGATATATTTCACGATAAAGTAGCACGTTTCCCGGAGCGGGTAGCTCTAATGGAAGGCAAGCAGCATCAGACCTATGCGCAGGTCAACGCAAAAGCGAACCAATTGGCTAGGCAGATCGTTGCGAGTAAAAAAAGTGATAACGCGGCAGTTGGCGTGCAGATGCCACGTTCCTCGGATATGGTCATTGCCCTATTGGCTGTATTAAAAGCCGGATGTGCTTTTGTGCCTGTAGACCCGTCCTATCCTTTGTCCAGAAAGGACTATATTATATCGGATGCAGACATATCCATCGTGCTGGCTATGCAGCCCGAAAAAGATGACGAGATGCTGGATGTCCAGTACATCTACGTTGAGGGCGATCAGGCCTATACGGGGGATGTCTCAAATCTCGAAGAGGCGCTGAATCCGCATAGCCTTGCCTATATCATGTACACATCCGGATCAACAGGCAAGCCAAAAGGAGTCATGGTTGAAAATCATAGCGTAGTCAATACACTGCTTGATCTGGAGCGTCGTTTTCCAATGCAGGCACAGGATGTTTACTTGCTGAAAACAGCATATACCTTTGATGTGTCCGCCACTGAACTTTTCGGCTGGTTCATGGGTGAAGGCGCACTAAGTATTCTTGAGCCTGGAGCAGAAAAAGACCCTGCTCGTATTGTGTCTACGGTGGCATCACACAAAGTGACCCACATCAACTTTGTTCCAACGTTATTCCGTCTTTTTCTGGAAACGATGGAGCTTCGCTCCGATCTGTCAGCATTGGAAACGCTGAAATGGATGTTTGTTGGCGGAGAGGCAGTCACGCCAGACATCATTGAGAAATTTAACAGGTTAGGCATTGGAGCAAGTCTTGAGAATGTTTATGGTCCAACCGAATGCACCATATGGGTTTCTCATTATCCATTAAGCCATTACGAAGGCTTGGGAAATGTACCGATTGGCTACCCGCTCAATGAGTCCAGATGGTATGTCGTCGGAAATCATGATGAGCTTCAGCCGTTAGGTATTCCAGGGGAGCTTTGTCTTAGCGGTGTTGGGCTTGCACGTGGATATCTGAATCTGGAACAGATGACCCGAGAGAAGTTTGTTCCTAATCCTTTCTTTCAAGAAGGACAGGACGCAGAGCATTTCAGGTACATGTACCGCACAGGGGATCTGGTACGTTCACTCCCAAGCGGTACGATCGAATATCTGGGACGCATTGATTTTCAGGTTAAAATTCAGGGAGCCAGACTGGAGACAGGCGAAATTGAGAATACCCTGTCAACCTATCCGGGTGTCATCCAGACCGTGGTAGTCATGAAATCATTTGAAGGTAGGTCCGGCTTGCTGTATGCCTACTATCTGTCAGAGCAGGAGCTGCCTTCTGTCGAATTGAGAGAGCACCTGTCTCGTTTGTTACCGGCATATATGATACCATCCGTTTTTGTACATAAATCCGAATTTCCATTGAATAGCAGTGGGAAGATTGACCGGAAGGCACTCATGGCAGATATCACGCATGCTCACGCTTCCAGTACGTTTTATACCGCCCCGTCTTCTGAGCTTGAGAAGGTTATAGCTAAAGTGTGGGCCGAAGTGCTCGGTGTTGAGAGAATAGGGCGCGATGACCATTTCTTTGAATTGGGCGGAAATTCATTTTCTGTCATTCAGGCTCACAATAAACTAAAACATTATACCGATGTGGAGTTCCCTGTTCCTCGTTTTTTCGAATGCCCGACATTGCGTCAATTTGCCGCGCTGGGACCAAAAGATGAGGGAGTTCGGATACCGACTGAAAGGGAACAGTTGTTTCAACGAAAAGAAGGCATTATGCGTGAGGACATTGCAATTGTGGGCATGGCGGTGAATGTGCCGGGCGCGGAGGATATAAGGGAGTTCTGGAGTAACCTTGTTGAACGGCGGGAAAGCATTCACTTTTATAGTGATGATGAATTGAGGGAGCTTGGTGTCGAGGAAGCGTTGCTGCGTTCACCTCGTTATGTCAAGGCAAAAGGACGTGCCAACGGCATTGATGAGTTTGACGCAGGGTTCTTTGACTATACTCCCGGTGAAGCCAAAATGATGTCTCCCCAATTCAGACTTTTGTATCAGGGAATATGGGAAGCGCTGGAGGATGCAGGCTGCAGACCGGATGAAGCGGGTAAGGTGGGTGTGTTCCTTGGCGGGTCCGATGACTTCGAATGGTACCGTCAAGTGCTTTTTAACGATGCTAACTATAGCAGTAAATACGAAGCATTTACCCTCAGCACCAATCATTTTCTCGCTACCCGAATGGCTTATAAGCTGAACTTAAAAGGGCCGGCCTATACCGCTCTGACGGGATGTTCTACTTCATTGGTTACACCTCATCTGGCATGTCAATCTTTGATCGTTGGAGAATGTGATGTGGCTGTGGCTGGTGGGATCACCGTGGAGTTGCCCAATGAAGGGGGTTACATATTTGAGGATGGGATGATGTTCTCCACAGATGGACACTGTCGTCCATTTGATGCGGCAGCCAGTGGAACCGTCTTCTCCAATGGTATGGGAATCGTGGTGCTGAAGCGGGTAACCGATGCTCTGCGGGACGGAGATCATATCTACGGGGTCATCAAAGGCTCAGCAATTAACAATGACGGACAAGAGAAACTCAGTTTTCTTGCTCCAAGCGTAAGCGGACAGGCTGAAGTCATTCAGGATGCTTATAAGGTAGCCGGAGTAGACCCGGAAACGGTGAGTTATATCGAAGCACATGGTACGGGAACGTTGCTTGGTGATCCAATTGAAGTAAACTCCTTAACTCGGGCCTTTGCTTCCGACCAAAAGCAATTTTGCTATCTGGGTTCGGTAAAGGGCAATGTGGGACATATGGATACAGCCGCAGGTGTGGTTGGTTTAATCAAGGTAGCGCTCAGTCTTGGACAAGGTTATATCCCTGGAACAGCGAATTATGAGCAGCCTAATCCCAAAATTGATTTTTTGAATACGCCTTTTAAAGTTAATGCACAAGGTGTGGACTGGAAACAGGGCCATGTTGGAGTCATGCGCGCAGGAATCAATTCATTTGGTGTGGGGGGCACGAATGCTCACATGGTATTGGAGGAGGCTCCCGAGATGGAGAAGTGCAGTCCGGATGATGACGTAAATATATTGCTTTTTTCCGCCAAAACAGAGTACTCGCTGAACCGCACCGCTGAACGGATTATGGAACATCTGACTCAGCACCCGGAGCAATCTGTATCGAACGCAGCGTGGACCTTGCAGTCAGGTAGATCTGTTTTTGCGTATCGTAAGGCACTCATTCTGGATAAGACATGGAAGGATAATCCGGACAAGCTGATACAGCAGCTGGGGAAAGCACGCGTATACCATTCAGCTCAAGGCAACCGTCCCGTATACTTTATGTTCCCCGGACAAGGCAGTCAGTATCAGGGAATGGGTGCAGAACTATACAGATCTACAGAGCAAGCAGGACTAGCTCCAATCTTTAGAAGTTATATTCAGGAAATATTGGACCTTCTGCCTGCGGAAGAACGAGAAGAAATGCTGTCCGTTGTATACGGAGATCAGCAGCCTGAGCGAATAAACCAGACAGAGTACAGCCAATTCGCACTGTTCATGACAAGTTATGCGCTGGCCAAATCGCTGCTGGATCTGGGCATCAAGCCAGATGGCATGATCGGGCATAGCATTGGTGAATTGGCTGCCGCAGCGGTAGCGGGTGTGTTCGAACTCGGAGATGCTGTCAAGTTAGTTCGACTTCGCGGACGTCTGATGCAGCAACAACAACCCGGGGTCATGCTTGCCGTTATGGCGGATGCACAGCAGGTGAAGTCACAACTGGAGGAAGACATGTGGCTTGCCCTGGTGAATACTACAGGTTCCAGTGTAATTGGTGGGACAGCTGAAGCCATTTCCCGGATGGAAGCCAAGGCTGAAGGACTGGGCTGGAAATGCATTCGTGTGAAGACCTCCCATGCATTCCATACGCCAATGATGAATCAGGCTGCCGAGGAATTTAGACGTTATCTAGCAGAGCATTCACTTCATACGCCACAGATCCCATTACTGTCCAACACCAGTGGAACATGGGCGCTTGGAGATGAAATCACTAAACCTGACTATTGGTCCCGTCATATTTTACAGCCGGTGTTGTTTGAATCAAACCTGGCTGAAGTGTTGAAGGATGAGCGGGCTGTATTAATTGAAGTAGGTGCAGGACGAACGCTAAGTTCCTTTGCCAGACAGCACAGTCAATCAAGAGATTCCCAGGCGGTACTGAATATGCTGCGTCACGTAAGGGAAACGGAGCAGGATAGTATCTATGTGAACCGCAGACTTGCGGAGTTATGGTGCGAAGGCATTGAACCGGACTGGAAGGTGCTCAAAGGGCAGACGGTACGACGCAAATGCTCTCTGCCTACTTATGTTTTCAACAAACAATCCTATCCTGTCAGTGTTTCTCTTTCTGGGTCATCAGCAGCGGAAGGAATGGGTACCGGGGATGATACGGGGCATGCAGAGCAGGGTAAGGGAAGTGGCTCTACTCTAGTAAAAGGGACAGTTTATACAGGTGATTCCGACCAACTGAAACAGATTGTCCTGGACGCATATCGAACGATTTTTGGCATCGATGATCTAGATGAAGAGGTTAATTTCTTTGCGGTCGGAGGAGATTCTCTCAAAGCAGTCAGCTTGTCTGCATGGATCCGGTCTCATTTTGGAATTCAGCCTGAGGTAGCAGATATTTTCAATCATTCAACGCCTATTCAACTGGCGGAGCATCTCTATGTCATGGCGAAACCAAAAGTGGACCAACAGACCATTCAATCTGCACCCACTATGGATGCGTATCCAATCTCTTCTGCACAGATGCGTATGTTCACACAAGCGATGTTTGATCCAGGCAATACGGCTTACAACCTACCATCTGCAACCATTATTGAAGGTGAATTGGACCGTATAAGAGTTGAGGCTGCTTTGCAGAAGTTGATACAGCATCATGAGGCGCTCAGAACATCGTTTGAGATACGGGGTGGTCAGATCGTTCAGATCATCCAACCTTCGGTTCGCTTAAGTATGGGCTATGCAGAGCAGCATGTGGCAGATGACCAACAGTTGCCTGCGATGATCGAGACATTGATTCGTCCTTTTGATCTGGGGAGTGCTCCGCTTATGCGGGTTGAACTGATTAAGATAGGCGAGCGCAAGCACCTGTTATTCTTTGATATTCACCATATTATCGCGGATGGTACATCTGTCGAAATCATCACTCGTGACTTCAATGATTTATATTTTGGCAAAGAGCAAGCAGTCCGATTGCAGTACAAAGATTACGCGGTATGGCAGCAGCAGCGTCTCGCTTCACAGGAATACATTTCACATCAAACATACTGGCTGGACCATCTTGGCCCTTCTTTACCTGTGCTGGAGCTTCCACTTGACCATGAGCGTCCATCACAGCGATCCATGCAAGGGGGACGTCTCCATTTCACGTTGAATCGTTCGTTAACACAACACTTGCACGAACTGGCTTCCTCATCGGAAGCATCCATGTATATGGTAATGCTAAGTGTGTGGAATCTTCTTCTTGCACACCGCTCAGGTCAGCAGGACATTGTGGTAGGAACGCCTGTTGCAGGAAGGATGCAAGAGGAGTGGAAAGAGACGGTAGGCATGTTTGTCAATATGATTGCGATGCGGAATTTTCCAACGTTTGATCGTACGTACACTGATTTTTTACGCGAACTTAAACAACATACACTGGATGCTTTTGCGTATCAGGAGTATCCGTTTAATGAGCTTGTGGCACAACTGGGCGTGACACGTGAGTTGAACCGAAATCCGGTATTTGATGTTTGTTTTGATTATCAGAACATGGATTTGCATGGACTTGAACTTCATGGTTTGCAATTCAGTTCTTTTCCGGTGGAGACGGGTACGTCTACTTATGATCTGTTAATGACCTGTCAAGAAAACAGGGAGAAGCAGGTGATTGAAGGATATATCGAATACTCGCTGGATCTGTTCCGCCGGGACACAGTTGAAGGTATGATGCAGGAGTTTATCGGACTCTGCCAAGAGGTTGTACAACAGCCCAATCTGTCTCTGAGCGAACTGTTTGAGAGAAACGAACGTTCTCACGAGCACCCAGTCCATTGTCTTGCTGGTCCGCGTCTGGATTACACTCCTGCGGTGGGTCTGCATCGGCTGTTCGAGCTGCAGGCAGAACTCACACCAGACAAGAAAGCCCTCCTTGTATCATCCGGCGCCGCTTTTACCTACAGGGAGCTTAATGAAAAAGCTAATACGCTGGCTTGGAAGCTGATTGATCAAGGTGTGCGCCGGGATGAACCTGTAGGCGTATTATCCAGACGAGATGAATCGTTGATCATTATGTTATTGGCGGTGCTGAAAGCTGGGGCGGCTTATGTGCCTCTGGACCCTGCTTTTCCGCCGCAGCGCATCGTGAATATGATTGAAGACAGCCGAATGAACGTATTGCTGTGTACGCCTGATGAAGAAGGCACAGTGACTTTTAGCGGAGAGCGATTCGTGTATGATCCAACTGTCCAGGATGTGCGCTCATCCGTTAACCCGGACATAAGCGTCCTGTCTTCGGACCTGTCCTGTGTGATTTTCACCTCAGGATCGACCGGTCGTCCCAAAGGGGCCATGATTACTCATGAGGCAATGGTCAATTTTGTTGAGGACATCAGGCACCGACATATTTTTGCACATGAGACAGATCGCATCATCAGTGTGACGACCATATCTTTTGATATTTTCGGATTTGAAGTGTGGACACCATTATGCACCGGATATTCGCTGTATCTGGCCAATGAGCCGGAGCAGCTTGACCCGGCTCTTGCTTCCCGTCGAATACGTGAACATGGTGTTACACACATTCTTAGCACGGTCTCACGCATTAAGGCATTTGTCGAAAATCCGGTATTCGCTCAGGCGCTGGGCAATCTGCGGTGTGTTCTTACCGGAGGGGAAAATGTCCCTGTGGGACTCCTCACCGATCTGAAGCGGCTTACGCCCGCTCGAGTCTTTAACATGTATGGACCAACGGAAACTACAATCTGGTCAACGACCAAAGAATTGAATGACACAGCCGCGATCACCATTGGCAAGCCCATTACCAATACAGAGATTTATATTCTGAATGATGAAGGTGAAATACTGCCACCTGGAAGTTATGGAGAGCTGTGCATTGCAGGAAAAGGATTATCCCGCGGTTATCTGCATAATGCTGCTGAGACCGATGCCCGATTCATGGCAAACTCCAATGTTTTGGGAGGCCGTTTGTACCGAACTGGCGATCTGGCCCGTATACTGCCGGATGGGGATGTTGAGTTAATGGGACGGTTAGATCAGCAGGTGAAGATTCGTGGCTACCGGATTGAACTGAACGAGATTGAGCAGGCAGCGATGAATTATGAACGTGTAAGGGAGGCTGTAGTTAAGGTAGAAGGGGCCGAGCAACATTCATTGCAATTAATCCTTTTCTACAGTCTGAAGCCTGAGATTGGACCGTCCGGTATGGAAGATGAAGACGTACAGCTTCGGAGCTGGTTAAAGCAGCGGCTTCCACAGTACATGATGCCTTCTCGCTTGATTCGTCTGGAAAATCTGCCTGTGCTGCCTAATGGCAAACTGAATCGCAATGCCCTTCGTCTGGCTGATTTTGAAACGGCAGAGAGGGATAACCCGACTCTGGTGTATGGCTCATCGATTCAAGGAATGGAGCGGGCAAAAGTTGATCTGGAGCAGATGCTCATTGCAACGTGGAAGGAAATATTGAATCTGGATACGGTTAATATCCATGATCACTTTTTTGACATCGGAGGCAACTCGCTGGGGCTTATTCTGATCAATAATCGGCTGAATGCCTATCTGGATAAAAGCGTTCCGCTGGTGCAATTGTTTGAGCATTCCTCTATTGCATCACTGGTCAGTCATCTGGTGGCTGAGCAGATGCTGCCGACAGTTACACAACAGGTACAAGAGGAGAGCGGGCATATCGCTTCGGCTGGATATCCTGTTACGAACCCGGACCCGAGAACAGCTCCCAAAGAGTATGTGATGAGCACAGTTGAACACAGCAAAGTGGAACAGAGCACACCAGATCAGAACAGACCGGAACAGAGTATCCCGTTTGCTTCAGAACAGAGTAGCAGAATTTCTTCTTCGTCGGATATCGCAGTCATTGGCATGGCAGGGCATTTTCCCGGCTCAAGAAATATTGAGGAGTTCTGGGATAACCTAATGGCAGGTAAGGATGGTATCACTTGTCTGAATGAGGAGGATCTAACCGCTGCGGGTGTACGACCGGAAGACTTCAAACATCCTGATTATGTACGGGCCAAAGGTGTACTGCAAGATACTGAGTATTTTGACTCCGGATTTTTCGAATATCCGCATCAGGAATCCAACATGATGGATCCGCAAATACGGCTGCTGCATCAGTGCTCATGGGAGGCGCTTGAGCATGCCGGGTGTGATCCTTACAGTTATGAGGGATCTATAGGATTGTTTGCCGGAAGTGGACTGAGCTTACCATGGATGGTGCAATTTCTAGGTCGTTCCGGTAATTTGCTACAGGCTTTTGAAGCCATGACTTTAAATGAAAAGGACTATATTACAACCCGAGTATCTCACAAATTAAATCTGAGAGGGCCGAGTATGGCCGTACAGACTGCATGTTCGACTTCTTTGGTCGCTATCCACCAAGCTGCTGAATCGCTGATTCGGGGGGAGTGTGATGTGGCACTTGCGGGAGGTGTCTCTATCTCCTATCCGCTCAAAGAAGGTTATCACTGGCATGAAGGCATGATTTATTCCAAGGATGGTCATTGTAGACCGTTTGATGAGCAGGCATCTGGTACTGTGTCTGGTAATGGATGTGGAATGGTTGTGCTCAAGTCACTCCGCGACGCGCAGAGAGATGGAGATCATATCTATGCAGTCATTAAAGGTTCAGCGATTAATAATGATGGCATGGACAAAATTGGATATACGGCACCGAGTGTGGCCGGGCAGGTCAAGGTTATTCAATTTGCCCTGCATCGTTCGGGAGTATCTCCAAAAGAGATCTCCTATCTGGAGGCGCATGGAACAGGAACCAAATTGGGTGACCCGATTGAAATCGAAGCGCTCAGGCAGTCATGGGGAACAGATCGTAGAAATTATTGTGCTCTAGGTTCTGTGAAAGCCAATATTGGACATCTTGATGCGGCAGCAGGTGTCGCCGGTTTTATTAAAACCGTACTGACGCTTTATCACCGGGTGGTTCCGCCACAGATTCACATGAATCGGACGAATCCGATGTTGGAGCTGGAGCATAGTCCCTTCTATATCAACAAGGAGCCACAGCCATTAGAAGACGCGAAGCGTATCCTGCGAGCGGGTGTCAGTTCGTTTGGGATCGGGGGGACCAATGCTCACGTCATTCTGGAGCAACCACCCTTCCAAGAGAGCCAAGCCAATTATGAATCTTTGCTTCTGCTGCCCTTCTCGGCCAAGAGTGAATCTGCGCTGGAACGCACGTACGATTCGGTTCTACAGGCGATCCATGCATTGCCGGAGCAGTTGCCCAATGCTGCGTGGACTCTGCAAAAGGGAAGAAGCAGATTCATTCATCGTAAAGCACTGATCGTTGTAGACGGTTATATTCCGCCAAGCGAGCAATCTGTGGAGTTTGAGACACAGGCAAGTGTGATAAATGGGAAGCCTAAGGTCATGTTTTATCTCAGCGGAAATGCAAGTTGGGAAGCGCGCAAGATTCGGGAACTATATGCTTCTGTGTATCGCAGCCAGGTCTCAGAGATATTCAAACAGCACTTTGAAGAGATATTGAACCTCTTTGAGTCCAAGGAACAGTATGCCATCCGCCAAGGCATAGGGCGATCGTTAACCGATTCAAGGCTTGAGCGCATGCAGTGCTTTGTTGTGCAATATGCTCTTTATCAAACCATAATGCAGCTTGGTATCAAGCCAGATGCTGTCTGTGGGCAAGGCGTTGGCGAACTGGTGGGGTTGGTTATTAGTGATGCACTTGATCCAGTACATGCCGTGGGGCTTTTATACAATCTGGAGCATTGGTCACTAGAAGAAGGAGCATTGTCAGATGCTTTGACAGGAAGGATGACAGATGCAACTGTAACAGACCTTGCGTCGAGTATTGCACCACTGTTATCTCCAAATTTCCTGTTTACGCTGCTAAATCGCAAGACGCTTTCTGAATCTGCTGAGCATACGCTGTGGATCGTTTCGAATCAGCAGCAGGATACAGAACAAATAACCCCGGATTCATTTTCAGAGCCAAACATCATTGCTCTTACTGGAGATCGTCAGAGCTTGCTTGAGGCAGACGTGTATTTAATGAAAGTACTTGCTTTTTGCTGGTGCTCTGGCATGGAGTTGGATTGGGAACAGTTAAACGGAACGGGGCGTAGGCAAAAAATCTCTCTGCCAACGTATTCCTTTGACCCCATTGTTCATCAACATGATGTTGCGTTATATCAGCTTGCAGGTATGTCACAGGTTGCAGCGGGTTCTATCACAGCATTAGACCAATCTCCAGCGGGGAAAGTCAGGGTTCAACGGACTGATGATGAGATAAGGCATGTATTGTCGCAATTGTGGCAGGAGTTGCTTGGTAATGGAGCAGTCAGCCTTGAAGATGATTTCTTTGAACTTGGAGGTCATTCTTTAAAAGCGATTTCCTTGGCGTCGAGGATTAAAGAAATGTTTGGATTAAATTTGGGGCTGGAAGAGGTTTTTGATCATTCTGTGTTTGAACACATGGTTCAATGGATTGCTGAACATCAGGCTACAAGTGACTCTGATTCAATGAACCCAATCATGCCTGTAACTAAGAAAGAGAAATACAAGACCACTTCTGCACAGCGAAGAATGTATGTGGTACATGAGTGGATGAAAGGTGAGAGTACGGCGTACAATCTCGCCAGCTCTTATAGGGTAAGAGGAAAACTTGACCCTGCCCAATTCAGATTAATAATGGATGCACTGGTAGAGAGACATGAAGCATTCCGTACCAGGTTCGAAATGATTGATGGTGAGCTTTTCCAGGTTGTTGAGGATCAGGTTCCAAGCGTTGTGGAGTTGCTGGAATTAGAAACGGCAGGGTTAGAGCAGATCATGGAATGGATCAAGCCTTTTGATCTGACCTGCGCACCATTGGTTCGTGTTAAGCTCATTCGCCTTTCTCAAGAGGAACACATCTTATTCATGGACATGCATCATATCATTTCGGATCAGAGTTCCATTGCTATCCTGATGCAGGATTTTGCTCGCATGTACAGAGGAGAAACATTGCAATCTCTTGACATTCAGTATAAGGATTATGCGGAATGGCGTGATGAAGCTGCGTCACATGGACAATCTGTTGAAGACGCCGAGTTTTGGATACGGGAATTCAAGGACATACCTGCACCGGTTGAATTGCTTACAGACTTCCCAAGACATGGCGTGTCATCCTACAGCGGAGACAGACGTTCCATTGAACTTGGTGAGTCGTTAAGCACACAGGTCAATGACTTCTGTACTCAACAAGGGCTTACACCCTACATGTTGTTCATGGCAACTTTGAATCTATTAATTTGGAAGTATACGGGTCAGGAAGACTTGGTCGTTGGTACAGCGGTTGCCGCACGTGAGAAGCCAGAACTCGACAACGTTATGGGTATGTTCGTGAACATGCTTGCCATTCGCACCAGCATGGACAGAGAATGGTCCACAGAGACGTATTTGAATGAGATGCGTGGCAAGCTGTTATCCTGTTATGAGCATCAACATTATCCTTATGAAGCACTGGTGGAACAACTTGGTCTATTCGGTGATTTAAGCCGCAATCCCCTATTTGATGTGGTGTTAAATTACATTAATATGGGAACCGATGATCCTGAAGCCGGGGAACTGATACTTGAACCATGGGTCGAAGGTAAGGTGGATGCCAAATTTGATCTGACTTGGACACTGGTCGAGCATAAGCAATGTTACACGGTTGAACTTGACTATCGCTCGGATTTGTTTAAAGCGGAGTCCATGGAACGAATGCTGGATAAATTCCGGTATATCCTGTCTCAGATCACAACAGGGGATAATGAACGAATTGGTCAGATTAAGCTCACTACACCGGAGGAAGAGGAATGGCTGCTGTACGGTGTCAACGATAATGCCGCCCAGTATCCGCGAGATGCGACCATTCCCCAATTATTCGAGGAACAAGTTCATATGCATCCACAGAAGACAGCATTGGTCTGGGAAGACGATGAGTGGAGCTATGCGGATCTGTATGAACGTGTTCAGTGGCTGGCGTCCAGGTTGCTTGGACAAGGGGTAAAATCAGGCTCCAGTATTGCTCTCATTCTGGACCGTGGACCGATCCAGATGATCAGTATCCTTGCTACACTCCAAGTGGGGTGCAGTTATGTTCCGATTGACCCGGCTTCGCCGCCATCGAGAATTGAATTTATTTTGCAAGATTGCGATGCGGCTGTGTTATTGACTGAAACGGCGTATGCCTCCACATGGCAATCTGTAGTTCCTTGTATCGTGCCGGCAGATGAACTGGCAGCATTTGATTCAGGAAATATGCAGGAGCCCGTTGAAGATATGAACATGACCGCTCTTGACCCGGCTTATATCATTTATACATCAGGGTCAACAGGAACCCCGAAAGGGACTGTGATGAGTCATCGCAATGTGACCAAAGTCATGAAAAATAGCAATTTTGTCACCGTCGTGCCAGAGGATCGTATCCTGCAAATTTCTAACTATGCGTTTGACGGTTCCATTTTCGATATTTTTGCTTCATTAATAAATGGCGCTACTCTTGTATTAATCTCAAAAGAGACCATTTTGGATATGGCTCGTTTGGCGGATGTCATCCGACAGCAACAGATTTCAGTATTTTATATTCCGACATCCTTGTTTAATATGCTGGTGGATTGGGATGCTGATTGCTTGAGGAATGTGCGTAGAGTGATGTTTGGTGGTGAAGCCGCATCGGTGAGTCATGCCAACAAAGCGCTTGCATGCGTGGGGCCGGGCAGGCTGTTAAATGGATATGGGCCAACGGAAGCGACCTTTTTTGCCTCCTACCACTTATTACAGCAAACAGAGCCTTATACTGGGTCGCTGCCTATAGGTTATCCCCTGTCTAACACAGCCTTGTATGTTCTGGATGATGAGCTGAAGCCTGTGCCACCCAACGTTCCAGGTGAACTGTATATCAGTGGGGATGCGGTAGGTATTGGATATCTTAACCGTGAGGATCTAACCCGAAAACACTTTCTTGATGATCCCTTCCGCAAGGGAGAACGAATGTATCGGACAGGTGACATCGTCAAACGTTTAATTGACGGCAGTCTGATTTTTATTGAACGTTCGGATTTCCAGGTAAAAATTAGAGGTTTCCGCATTGAGTTATCGGAGATAGGCAATTGCATGGAGCGTCTTTCGGGAGTTCGTGATGCCTTTGTCATGACAGTTACAGAACCATCAGGAAGTCTATACATTGCCGCTTTTTATACAAGCAATACTGGGGCAGATGTTGAGTATATTCGAAGACAACTTCATCAGCAGCTGCCAGAGTACATGGTGCCTGCACGCATTATTCGAATGGATCATCTTCCGATTAATGCCAATGGCAAAGTGGACCGAAGGGCATTGTCCGAGCATTTGGTTGAAGAGCAGCAGAGGTCTCTGGAAGTGAGTTCACCTCGGACAAAAACAGAGCGTGTCATTCTTGCCGCCATGCGACAGATCCTGGGTAATCCAGGCATTGGTGTGGAAGATCACTTCTTTCAAAATGGGGGGCATTCGCTCAAAGCGATTGCATTCACTCAAATTTTGGCAAAAGAAGGAATTGCCATCAATGTGAACGAATTATTCCAATATCCGACAGTTAGAGGACTTGCCAAATTGGTAGATATTAATCCTCCGGCGTCAGTTTGGTCCGAAGATAGCCTGCATATTCAGTCCCCGATAGTCATACCACAGGACTTAACACTTCATGAGAAACAACTGGACAGCCTGGTCCTGCATGTCTTAAACAGCTGCAATCAGGTTTCATCTTTTATGTTGGGCATGACCCCTATGGGTCAATTCCCACTATCTCCAATTCAACAAGCACATGCTTCTACGACTTCACGAGCAAGCGGATTTACAACAACGCTGGAAGGCGAATTGAATGAACAAGCTGTAAAACACCTGATTCTTGGGGTTATATCCCGGCATCAGTTGCTGCACAGCATGATATATGAGGAAGAACAATTGTATTGGCATCCATGTGATATGTCGTTAGCGGCGGACATGCTGCAACAGCTTATCCCATATCTTGATATTCGTCATTATGCTTCGGCTACGATTGAGCAGTTGGAGTACAAACTGGTTCAGTCTCTGTTACACAAAACGTATACGTTGAAGGAACTACCTTGGCGTCTGTGTATTTTGCGTACAGGAGCCACGGAGCATAAGCTGATTTGGAGTTTTGATCACCTTGCGTTTGATGGTATGAGTGCCCAGATCATCAAGCAGCAACTTGAGTCGAAGGCATTATATAGACCGCAAGGTATAGAGATCGAGAGTGATCTTCTGTACCAAGCACGAAATTATGAGGATTATGTAAATTTTCTGTCTCAAGGCCCCATAGGGGTATCAGAAGATGAAATAGAGAAACAATTTTCACTTCAAGCATGGAATAGATGTAACACCATCGTCATGAACAAGTTGAAGGAAACAGAAACATTGTCATATTCAGCGATGACTGCTGAGTTGTCCCTTGCAGGGAAGGAGCCTGCAGATGTTTGGTGGACATGCTTTGAAACTTTTTCCAACATTATTGCGGCTTATCTGAACATAAGCCAATTGCCGATAGCCCTGGTGCATTACGGAAGGGAGTATGGCGAAGAATCCTACTACGATTATGTGGGAGAATTCCTTGATCTGATTCCAGTACTGGTAGACAGTGAATTCACACAGGAAGATCTGTTGGAACGTCTGGAATTTACGAAGCAACACAGCATTAACTTTATGGCACTTACACATGATTCTTCCCTCTCGGCACAATATGATGGCATACAGGAACAATTGGGAACTGCCTACAGGCAAACAGAACAGGAGACGCGTCAGATGATTCTGTTTAATTATCAAGGCTTCATCTCCAGTAGCGAAGCGATCCCAATGTCGTCTCAGTCGTCGGATGACCAAGATTCGAATTCGGGACTCGCCCAATTCGAATGGGTTATTCGCTACGACGAAGAGTGTCTGTACGTACATCTGGCCTGTCAGGCTGGTCTGGACATCAACCGTATGAAACAGCTGATTGATGACAAGGTTGGTAGCGATGTGAGAGTGGTAGTTCACAATGAGGCAATGGAGGTGCAACATGTCCAGTAAATCCATACAGCGAGGACCCGAGCTGATTGTGCCAGAACATTATTCAACAGTGGCTGAGATGCTAATCTACATTGCAGATACTCATCCAGAAAAGGGAATGACCTATATCAGCTCTTCAGGTGACGAACAGTTTGAATCATATCCTGAATTACTGATGCAGGCGCGCAAGTACCTGAAGTCTCTTCAGGAGCAAGGCATTCAACAAGGACAGGTTGTTATTTTGGAAATTGACCAGTCACAGGAATTTTACCGTACCTTTTGGGCTTGTATGCTGGGGGGCATTATTGTCGCCCCGGTTAGTCCTCCGGCTGCCTGGGAACCAGGCTCAGCCGGTCTGGAGAAATTCACGAAAGTGTGGGAGGTACTCGGGCGTCCGGTCGTTATCGTCGAGGAAGCCTACATGCCCAAGTATAAACAGCTTGCGGAAAGTCCGGTATTCAAAGGTCTTATGTTGATTAGCGTGAACCAGCTTCAAGCAGGCCAGCAGATGGCTGATCTATGCCCAACCTCTCCTGATGACATTGTGTTCCTGCAATTCTCATCAGGAAGCACGGGAATTCCCAAAGGCGTGCAGTTAACAAATCACAATATTATCGCCAACAGTATTGCATGCAAGACTTTTCTTGGAGCTGAAGAAGGAGATAATGTGTTTACCTGGTTGCCGCATACGCATGATATGGGGATATTTGGACAGCATCTGACACCTGTCCTGAGTGGAGCCAACATCATGGTGATGTCACCTTATACCTTCGTAAGGTCGCCTTATCTGTTCTTGCGCAAGATTACGGAGCATCAGGGAAAATGGTTTTGCTGTACCAATTTCGGTTTCGAATGGATGGTTCAGAAGATCCCGGATTCCAAGCTCTCAACGCTTGATCTGTCTTCACTGCGTATGACCTTGAATGGTGCAGAGCCTATATCAACGTCTGTTATTGAGCGATTTGTCAAAAAATTCCGCTCTTGTGGCTATCGTCCCAATATGATGTTTCCTGCATATGGCATGGCAGAAGCGACAGTAGGTGTATGTACCTCCAGACTGGGGGAAGAGCCACGAATTGAACGTATTTCGCGTACACGGCTGGTGCAGGAAGGACTGGCTGTGCCAGTCCAGCTACCTAGCAGTGATAGCCATACATCGGATGTGATCGAATTTGTCCATGAAGGATATCCCATGACAGGGATTCAGATCCGGATTGCGGATGAACAGGGTGAAGTGCTGGATGAGCGGGTTGTTGGCGAAATACAGATTCGTGGGGAATCGGTAACCTCCGGATATTACAGTCTCCCGGAGATCAATCGTGAAATGTATGTGGATGGGTGGCTTCGCACTGGAGACTTGGGTTATATGGCTGATGGCTCCCTGGTTGTAAGCGGACGAATCAAGGACATTGTGTTTATTCGGGGACAGAACCATTATGCGCATGATCTTGAAGAAATTTTGTACCAGAATAGCAGCATTCCGAGAGGGAATCTGACGGTAGTCGGACACTTTAACAGCTTCAAACAAGTAGAGGAGCTGCTTGTATTTGTTAAATACAAATCGGGTACTCCACAGTTCCTGGATGTACGACAGGATCTGATCCAACGTATGAGGGCTGGATTGGGTATTGAGATCACCCATGTTCTCCCAATCAAGGTTATTCCCAAAACCACGAGTGGCAAGGTCCAGCGCTTCATGCTGAGAAACGAATATGAGCGTGGAGTATTTACCAAGGACATCGAGGCCATTGAAGAGCTGATTCGCGAAAACACACAACAGCAAGGATACGAGACGGTTTCCGCATCGTCTTTGGAGTATACCGTACGTAAAGCCTGGGCCGAAATTCTTCAATTGCCCGCAGGAAAGATTGAGATGGATACTTCTTTTCTCGCACTTGGAGGCAATTCCATTCTCTCTTATCAATTACTTGACAAGCTGTCTGCACATATGGGACGTGAATTAGGACAAGAACTACTTGTTTTTTGCAGTACAGTACGTGAGATGGTGGAATATCTGCAGGAACTTCCAGCAGAAACGAAGGACTTTGAACAAGCTGAAACAACAGATAATCACCTGAATGTACATCGTGCTATTGCTATTACCGGACTGTCTCTGCGTCTGCCTGATGCCGACACCCAAGAGCAGTTCTGGAGCAATCTGGTTAACGGGTTAGATAGTGTTGACCGGGTTAGTTTAGAGCGTGCAACACGTTCCAAGCAACCCGGTTGGGATGACTGGATTGGGGAACTGAAGCAACCGGATACGTTTGATCATGAGTTCTTTGAAATCCCGTCTGAACAAGCTGCATTTATGGATCCGCAGCATCGGAAGCTGCTGGAAGTTGCTCATGAGGCGCTGGAGGATGCAGGTATGCTCGTGGATCATGAGGATAAGCGTGATGTGGGTGTGTATGTAGGGATTAACCCAAGCACATACTTCGATCTGGTTATTGATTATATGAACCGGAGTCTTGGAAAGGCTGTTCATTCTCACGCTATGGTAGGTAATATGTCCAATATTGCAGCGGCCTCCATTTCACACATGTACAATTTTACAGGGCCGGCACTGTCCATAGATACAGCATGTTCTTCTTTTCTGGTCGCACTGACGCAAGCTGTGGCGGCCATTCAGGACAAGCGTATCTCTGGGGCAGTTGTAGGTGGAGCGAACATTTTGGCTACACCGCATGTTCATCAACTATCACGCAATGCTGGAATCTGTTCTTCCACTCAACATACGAAGGTATTTGATCGGGAAGCAGATGGTTCAGTCCTGGGGGAAGGTGCTGTTGTTGTATATCTGGAGCCGCTAACAGAGGCAGTTCGCAACAATAAGCATGTTTATGGTGTGATTCGCGGGACAGCGGTGAATAACGACGGATATTCACTTGGCATTATGGCACCCAACCCTCAGGGGCAATATGAGGTACTCCGTGCCGCTTATCGCGATGCCAACCTAAACCCGAGCGAGGTCTCTTATATTGAAGCACATGGATCGGGGACAAGAATTGGAGATCCAATTGAGGTGAATGCCTTGCTCCGACTGTTCCGGGAAAAGGGATATCCAAGCGACAATTCGATTGGATTAGGTTCAGTCAAAACCAATATTGGACATTTATTTGCAGCCTCTAGTGGAGCCAGTCTTGCCAAGGTTCTGCTCAGTATGCAGCATGGGGAACTGGCACCAAGTCTGCATATGGATAATCCGAATCCGGCCCTCCGACTGGACCAATCGCCGTTCCATATCGTTAGCGAGCATAGATCGTGGGATGTACCTGAAGGGAGAACGCGGAAGGCAGGCATCAGTTCATTTGGCCTGGGAGGTACGAATGCCCACATTGTGCTGGAGGAATGGAAAGCCCCTGTCCGTGCAGCTGCCCCGGCACGTGGCCAGTTGTTAACGTTCTCTGCGAAATCAGAGCAGGCTTTAAAAAAGCTGATTGATAACACGGAGCAGTATGTGAAGAAACATGCGGACCTGGCACTAGAGGATCTTTGTTTTACCCGGAACAGATATAGAAAACATTATCGGTATCGTGCGGCAGTAGCTGTCAGCTCAACCGGAGAGTGGAACATTGAAGAGATGGAATTTGGCTTCAAGCCTAGAAACCGAGCTGCTCGTGTCAATATTGTGGTTGGGGGGCATGAGATTTGCGGAGAAGATGAGGCTCAAGCTCGTAAGGTAATCAGGCCAGACGATTCTAATGAAGATACCGTATCAACCTTGAACTACTGGGTGACCTTGCTTGAGACACTTGTACGTCTGGTCCCTTCCATTCAAGAGATTCGAGGAATAGCTGCTGGAGAGGAACTTGTATCCAGTTTACATCTGGATGGCGAGGAACATCACAGCGCTCATGCAAGCCAATCCATTCCAGTGAACAACAGAGTGACATTAGAGAGTCTGCAAGACACACCTGGCAAGATGGCAAACGCCGACATTGTAATTATGATTGCAGCAGATCAGACAGTGCAGCAGCTCGAATACAGTGGCAAGGAGAGCTTCATCCGCCTGTCTGCCGAGCCGACACTTACCATGGAGGATCAGCTTGCTTTATTACTGGGACAGCTTTATGTACGTGGTGCTGCACTGGATTGGGAACAGTTACATCCGAATGGATCTGGCCAGATCGTACATCTGCCAGCACACCCATTCGAGCCGTATGTACATTGGATAGATGTGAATCAGGGAACGGAGGTCATGATATGACAAAAGAAGAAATTGAGCTTTTTCTTAAAAGCGAGATTGCTGCAGCGTTGAATCAGGAGCCAGAGGACATCGATGAAGAGATGAATTTTCTGAAAATTGGTGTCTCATCTGTGCAGGCGCTCAAGATCATTAACCGTGCGCGTAAGCATCTTCAAGTTGACATCAGTCCGGTTGCGTTGTTTGAATACAAAACAATTGCCGAATTCGCCACTTATCTCAATGAATCTCTTCTTCAAGAGGGGGTTGCCGAATGATTGAAGTGGATGTAGAGCAAGAGATCATTCATGAAGCTGAATTGTTTGCTGCCCGTGAAATTCGCCCTTATGCTCAACAGATTCAAGAGCAGCAAGCCATTCCCAGAACATTGATCCGTGCCATGGCTGAAAAAGGTTACTTGGCTGCCTCGATCCCGGCTGAATATGGCGGCATGGGTCTCGGCCCTAAGGCGTACGGGCTGTTGACTGAAGTATTTGGCAAGGCTCTTCCAGCCGTTCGCAGCTTGTTAACGGTACATACTTCACTTGTAAGTGAAACTTTGGTACGTTTCGGAACGCCTGAGCAAAAATCGTCCTGGCTGCCCAAGTTGGTGAAGGGAGAATGGATTGCTGCCTTTGGCCTGACTGAACCGGAAGTTGGTTCAGATGCCAAAAGTGTAAAGACCGAGTGGAGAGAAGAATCGGACTGTTATGTTTTGAATGGAAAAAAGAAGTGGATCACGTTTGGACATCTGGCAGATGTATTTATCATTATTGCCTCGAATCAGGGACGAAGCACTGCTTTTTGGGTCGAACGCCAGTTTGAGGGTGTACAGACCCAACCTATTGAAGGTGTCATGGTTGCGGGAGAGACTGGTATAGCTGAGATTGATCTTCATGAGGTGCGTGTACCAAAGAATCACATTATTGGACGTCTGAATGAAGGTTTTGAGTACATCGTAACCGGGGCGCTGGACCAGGGCAGATATAGCATTGCCTGGGCAGGGCTGGCGATTGCGCAGGAAGCGCTGGATGCCATGGTGACTTACTCAAGGAAGCGGAAGCAATTTGACCAGAAGCTGAGTCATTTTCAGCTGATTCGCGGCATGATTGGAGATGCGGTGACAAAAGTCCATGCAGCACGAGCATTATGTTTACGGGCAGCCGAGCTGAGAGAAGCCAAGGACCCGCAGGCCGCCATGGAGACAACGATCGCCAAATATTTTACGTCCAAAGTTGCTGTTGAAGTTGCAAGTGATGCGTTACAGGTTCATGGTGCGAACGGAATTAGTAACCAATATCCTGTTGCCAGGCTGTATAAGGAAGCCAAAATTCTGGAGATTATTGAAGGCTCTTCTCAGATGCAGCAGGAGATGATCTCGCATTACGGATTAAAAGCCTATTACAAGCGCGGCGGTAGCGTATGACGTTCTGTGCGCTATTTCCCGGCCAGGGAAGCCAGTATATCGGAATGTGCAGCGAGTTGTTGGACAGTGAGCCGGAGGCGAATCAGATCTTTGCGGAAGCGAGCGAGGTGATCGGATTTGATTTGAAGGCACTGGTTATGGAAGGGACCCTGGATCAATTGACGGTCTCTGAATATGCTCAGCCTGCTGTACTGACGGCAAGCTACGTTCTATTTGACTCATTTGTTCGCCGGACAGGAATGACTCCAGATTATGCAGTAGGTCACAGTTTGGGGGAGATTTCGGCTTTGGTAGCGGCAGGAGCATTGCGATTTGCTGATGGAATCCGTTTTACAGCTCAGCGTGGTGCATTGATGCATCGCTCCATTCAGGAGCAAAAAGGAAGAGCGGGTATTGTCGTTGATGTAACCCAAGAAGCGCTTGAAGAATTAGTCGAGAATATTCGTCAGAACGAGTATGTGACGATCTCCGGTTATAATTCACCGGGACAGTTTGTCGTTGCAGGTACTGCGAAGGGTCTTCAACTGCTGGATGATCAGGTGGATGGCTACGGTGGGGAATTCATTCCTTTTCGCATGATGCCAATGAAGGCAGATGCACCTTATCATAGCGAGTTGATGCAGTTCATTCTGCCTGAGCTTGAAGAGATGCTTGCAGGGATTTCCTTCTCTGCACCGGTGTTTCCCATCTGCTCTACAGTACATGGTGAGTTCATTCGCGGAGCCGAGGACATTCCTAAGCTGCTGAGCAGACAGCTTTTGCAACCCATTCGTTGGAATCAGGCATTGGCACGAGTTCAAAATCTGGGAGCGACGGTATGGATCGATATCGGTCCAGGCCAGAGCGTAAGAAATATGCTGGCTGAGAATAAGACCTTGCCTGCAGCCTATTCGCTGGATGATCCGCAAGATCGATCCAGGTTACTGGAGCGATATGAAGCAGTAAACCAGACAAGTGGGGGAGGCGATACGGGATGATCACGGAGATGATGCAGTACAATCAGCGGGTGAAACAATGGCTGCCTGGAGGTGTGCACTATAATTTTCACCTTCCTTGGGAAGAGACGCCGCTCCATTTCAAGCATGCTTCCCGAAGCAGAGTGACGGACATGAACGGCAACGAGTATTTGGATCTATATGCCCGCTTTGGTGCCCTCATTGTTGGTCACGGCAACGAGGAGTATAACGAGTGTCTGAAGGATACCATTGACCGTGTTCTTTCCGTAAGTCATTGCGATCTGGATGCAGAGGCTCTGGAACTGATCCATCAATATGTTCCTTCAGCAGAGATGATTCGTTTTGGGTTATCAGGCACGGAGATTGTCCAGAATGCACTTCGTCTTGCCCGGGCGTGGACAGGTAAAAATCGCTTTGTACGTTTTGAAGGCCATTATCATGGCAATGCGGACAATATTATGGGTGGCAAGACTGCACGTACAGGTCTGCCTGTACCTTCAGACTATCCTGGTGACATGAAAGGAACAAAGGGGAGGGCAAGGGATGCCATGGAATCTCAATCCTACCTCTTGCCATGGAATGACGCAGCCCGTCTGGAGGAACTATTTCACCAGCATGGAGACGACATTGCAGCAGTAATCATGGAGCCGGTTTGTGTAAATGGTGGCGGAGTCATGCCTGCTCCGGGTTATCTGCAAAAAGTCAGACAGTTATGTGATCAATACCAGGTCGTGCTCATTTTTGATGAGATTATAACAGGATTCCGTATGGGTCTCGGTGGTGCCCAACAGTTATTCGGTGTAACGCCCGATCTGACTACACTTGGGAAGGCCATCGCCGGTGGCGGAGTTCCGGTGTCAGCCCTGGTTGGCCGAGCGGATATCATGAAGTTGCTTGTAGACAAAAAAGTAATTCATGCGGGTACGTTTAATGGCTATCCATTAGGTACAGCTGCTGTAAAAGCTACACTGGAAATGTTGGGCCGCAATGGAGGACAGGCGATGCACAGCATGAACCGCCATGCTGAGATGATGCATGACATACTCTGCCAGGAAGCAGTGAAGGTAGGTCTGCCTTTAATTGTTCAAGGGCCGTCTGGCTGTGCTTCTTATCACTGCTGCACGGAGCCGCTTACGGATACGGCTGATTATACGTTTGAATTAATGTCTTTTGATATCTTGTTAAATAGCAAGCTTGCTGAGCACGGTGTTCTGGTATCTACGCTCTCGCGGATGTATCCGAATATCCTGCTTGATATGCAAGATGTTGCCTGGTTCGGTGAGCGTGTCCCTGCAGCACTTGCAGAAATGAAAGAGATCTACGACGAGCTGATCTGATGGTAGCTCAATAAGGAGGTGATTAGGTATGCATAATCGACTCATTGCAATCATTGGCGCAGGGGTGATGGGATGCGCTACGGCACTGGATGTCGCGAGGGCTGGTTATCGTGTAATTTTGCAGGATATTTCGGCGTCGGTCATAGAACACGCCCCTGATGTTATACGTCGTGAATATCGTTCAGCTTGCTTTCTGAAGCAAGGGTACGGTCAGGTGCCACTGGATCAGATCATGGAACGAATCTCGTTTCAGACACAAGATGAAGGTGTGGAAGAGGCAAGTATCATTATTGAAAATGTAACCGAGAACCTGGAGTTGAAAAAGGAAGTTTACGCACGACTATCCCACAAGGTTCGTCCGGATGCTTTATTTGCGCTAAATACAAGCTGTATTTCCGTGACAAAGCTCGCTTCATTTTTGCCTGACCCAGGTCGAGTTATTGGGGTGCATCTGATGAATCCAGTTCCTGTTAAATCCATGGTGGAGGTGATCAAAGGACATCATACAACGCAGGGTACGGAACATGAGATGGTAGCGTTTTTGGAAACTCTTGATAAAAGTCCAGTTGTCATAGAGGATCTGCCCGGGTTTGTCTCTAATCGCCTCTCGCACTTGTTAATGAATGAAGCGGCGTACATTGTACAGGATGGAATCGCTACACCCGAGCAGGTGGACGCCATTATGAAGAAGGGCTTCAATTATCAGATGGGGCCGCTGGAGACGGCGGATCTGATTGGTCTGGATACGGTCGTGCATTCATTGAAAGTATTGTACGACAGCTATCAGGACCCCAAATTCCGATGCTGTCCGATGTTGCAGAAAATGGTTGATGCAGGACAGTGGGGGCGGAAGACGGGTCAAGGATTCTATGCCTACTAAGATGAAGGGTGGCATGACCATGGAAAAGCTCAAGGATATCAAATGTATCGTTTGGGATCTGGACCACACCATATGGGATGGGGTTTTGCTTGAATCTGCAGATGTGCATCTGAAGCCGGGCTTAAAGGAGGTGATTGAAAAACTGGACCAGCGAGGTATTTTGCATTCTGTTGCCAGTAAAAATGATGCAGCTTCGCCGGTTTCAAGCAGCAATCTGCAGATCAGGAAGGAAGAGTGCTGTTTTATCATGATTTGCAGCAGGCTGTAGCGTTTCCAGATTACATTGAGGTTTTAGTGCCCGAGGGGCAACATCAATAACAAGGGGGAAGGGCAGTGGATTATCGTCAGGAAATTCGGGAGTTTATCGGGAACAACCTCACCATGGATCATGAAGACACTCAAATTAATGATAATGACAATTATTTTGAGCAGCGGTTCGTCAATTCGCTCTTTGCGATGCGTTTGGTGGACTTTGTAGAGCGTAGATTCCAGATTGAGATAGCAAATGAAGATCTGGATTTGGCTAATTTCTGCACGATTAACCGTTTGCATGATCTTATTGAGAGAAAGTTGACTGAGAAGGAGGCGGCACTATGATTACAGCTAATCAGGCATCCATTCGTCCAGTCACAAGTCCGGCAACCAGCCCGTCCAACAAATATATGTATTTGTTTTTGGGAATTTCCTTTGGCACATGTTATGGAATCGCAAGTTTGTTCTTGTTCTTTGCGGATTTTATTGTACCCATAACAGGTGAGTTAACCTTGATGCATCCACTTGCGATCGTTGCTCTGTATTCACCTTCCATTGCCGGATTAATTACTTGTTATGTGATGGGCGGAACGGAAGCATTAAAAGGAATGTTTATGAAGCTGGTTCCGCGCAGACAGGACCTGTTCTGGATACCGCTCATTATTGGTATTTCCATCATCTTTGCATCAACAATGCACTTTGGTTCCTTGTTATTCGGCATACCGGTCCCTGAGTTGACATATAGTGTACCTGAAATGATCTGGTTGGGGATTGTGAATCTGATCAAGGAGACGGGGCTGATTGGTGGGCTGTTTGGCTGGATCGGATTTTTGCTTCCATTCTTGCAAGGGAAGTTAAAAAATAATATAACAAGTGGTCTGATTACCGGCCTGTTGTTCGGATTATGGGTGCTTCCGGGATACTTGATTTCCTCTTTTGGCACCTCAACCACTTACATATACTACGTTGTTCAGCTTATGGCATTTATCGTGTTCCAAAGTTATATCTTCAATGCAACCAAAGGTACACTTCTGTTTTATCTGCTTGCATTCTGGCTTGTAGCCACAGGAAGTCAAATTGATTTGTACTACTTTAATCCGCAAGTTCAAATTATGCAATTCTTCTTTTTTGCAATATCGGCTATTGTCATACATGTCATCTTCAAGCGTAAAAATGTGGATACTTCACTTCAGACATTCCCTGCATATGTTCTGGAAAGAAAGTAAGCCTGGTTATGGTGGTGGATAAGTGATGGAACCGATCTATTTGGAGCAGCTACAAAAGGGGGAGGGAAACAGACAAATGGTCTGTTTTCCTTATCTCGGTGGCAACTCCAACAGTTTTCAGCCCCTAGTGCCGTACCTTCCTGACACGGAAATTTGGGCGTTTACGCCCCCGGGTCATGGTGTGAACACCGAAACACCCCTGAAGCATATGCAGCAACTCGTAGAACTGTATACCAGCAAGCTGCTGGATGTTATACAGCCTGGCAGTCTGTTATTTGGACATAGTCTGGGAGGGATTACAGCCTACTTCGTTGCGCAGCGCTTATATCAGGAACGTCCAGATGTAGCTAAAACGCTACGGCTTGTGTTATCAGCCTGCAACACGCCTGACGAATGCGGGATGCAGAATTATGATCGGATGTCAGACGAAAATCTGATTGATCATCTGTTTTCCTATGAAGCTCTTCCGCAAGAACTGATACATGAAAAAGAATTGTTGAATTATTTTCTGCCCGTCATCCGGGCGGATTTCAGGATGCTGGAATCTGCAGCAACGCTTGAATATGAGCCGCTCTCATTGCCGGTATTGTATCTGTGGGGAGAACGGGATCGTACTGTTACCCTTCAATCCGCGTTGAGATGGGGCCGATATTTTGACACATCCATGAAGCTTCAAACCATCAAAGAGGGTGCTCACATGTTCATGATGCATCAACCTTCAACGGTGGCGCATTATCTGACAAGCTTTATGACTCCAGATAAATAGGAACAACTTGTAGATGAGAGGAGCCATGTTCGTTTATGCTGCTACGAATGCTGAGAAACGATATAACGAGAAAAAAAGGGATTACGGCTGCTTTATTTATTTTTGTACTACTGGCCGCCTTGCTGGTATCTTCAGGGTCACGAATGATTATGGAACTGACGAGTTCCATCCAATATCTATTTTCTGAATCCAAAACACCACACTTTGTGCAAATGCATGCCGGAGAGATCGATCAGGCCAAAGTGAACACATGGGCTGAAGAAAATGCCATGGTCCAGCAGCATCAGATTGTGGAAATGGTCAACATTGACGGCTCTAATCTGTTCCTCGGAGCAGAGTCCGAAAAGAACAGTGTTATGGACATTGACTTTGTTACACAGAATCAGGGTTTCGACTATTTGTTGAATCTGGACAGTGAGATTATTCAGGTGAACGATGGCGAGATCGCGGTTCCGGTATATTACATGCAGCAAAAAAAATTGAGCGTGGGCGACCAGGTTCGGATCGATAATGGTCAATTTGAGCGTTCTTACACTATCGTTGATTTTGTCCGTGATGCGCAGATGAATCCATCGGTTGTTCACTCCAAACGGTTTATTGTGAGTGCAGGGAATTTGCAGGAACTGAAGCAGAGCATCGGAGAGATGGAGTATCTCATCGAATTCCGGTTGACGGATCCCGGACTGACGAGTGAATTTACCCAGGCTTACCAAAATGCCGGACTTCCCAACGCGGGTCCCGTCGTAACCTATGGGCTGTTCCAGGTACTGAATGCCATGACCGACGGAGTTATTGCAGCCGTTATTATTTTGGTCAGTCTTGTGCTGATTCTGATCGCGATGCTCTGCATCCGATTCACGATGCTTGCGACCATCGAAGAGGATTATCGTGAGATTAGTGTCATGAAAGCGATAGGGATCGCAGAGAAGGATATTAAGAGACTGTATCTGATGAAGTATGTATTTATGGCAGGATTCGCATCCGTGCTTGGTTACATTGCATCACTGGGCGTTAACAGACTATTTGTTTCCAACATCATGTTGTATATGGGAAAAGCACCTGCAACCCTGTTGCATTTCGCGATTCCGTTATTAGCCGCTGGAATAATATTTGCCATGGTTGTTCTGTTCTGTCGAACGGTACTGCGGCGTTTTCGTTCCATCTCCGCGGTGGATGCTCTCCGTACCGGGAGCCTGGGAGATACACAGATCATTCGAAATCGGCTCAGTTTGTCCCGCAATCGCTGGTCCTCCGTACCAGTCTTTCTTGGTCTGAAGGAAGTGATACAGCGAATCAAGATGTTCCGATTATTGTTATTTGTCTTTGTAGTCAGTTCATTTATCATGATTGTGCCGGTCAACTTCCTGAACACTTTGCAGGCGCCAAGTTTTATTTCTTATATGGGTGTTGGACAAAGTGATATTCGCATTGACTTGAGGCACACAGACGATGTGGAGCAGCGTTATGACAATCTGGTTGCCCAGATCCAAAATGATAAAGACATCAAAACGTATTCCCCATTGGTAACAAGCCAGTTCAAGATTAAAAATGCGGAAGGAATTTACGACAATCTCAGTGTAGAAACTGGGGATTTCAGTATTTTCCCATTGTCTTATGTTAGTGGTAATGCACCAACAACCGAGAATGAAATTGCGTTATCTGATGCAAACAGTAGCGAGCTGCGTCTGAAGACTGGTGAGCAACTTACCTTGCTGGTTAATGGCAAGGACCAGATGATGACGGTCAGCGGAATATACCAGGACGTTACAAATGGTGGCAAAACGGCGAAGGCCTTATTGCCTTACAACAAGGATAGTGTGTTGTGGTATGTGGTCAGTTTGGATTTGAATAATCGCGGCGACATGGCTACCAAAATTGCTGAATATGAGGCGGCTTTCTCGCCAGCCAAAGTAACCGATCTTCAAGGTTATCTGGATCAGACGTTAGGCGGAACCATCCAACAATTGAAATTGGTGACGATGCTGGCCTTGGTCATCGGTGTCTTCATATCTATTTTAATTACAGCACTGTTCCTTCAGATGTTAGTAGCCAAGGACAACAACGATATTGCTGTACTAAGAAGCCTTGGGTTTGCCTTGTCTAAAATCAAGTTCAAGTATGTCGTGATGTCACTTGTCATATTAATCTTAGGGGTTGTTACTGGAACGATATTGTCCAATACGTTGGGTCCGTTGCTGGTTAGTGCCATTATGTCGACGTTCGGTGCTTCCAATATTGTTTTTGTTGTTAACCCGTTACAGGCATATATCTTGTGTCCATTGTTACTTGCAGGCACGATTGTACTGACAGCATGGATTAGCATCCAATCGATCAAGGAAACGAGCATATCCAAAATGATTGTCGAATAGGGAGGATCAACGATGACAACTATACTTGAGGCTAAAGACGTGAATAAATCCGTAGCGATCGGCGAGAATGAAGAACATAACATCTTGAAAGATATCAATCTTCAATTAAAAAAGGGAGAATTTGTTTCCATCATGGGGCCCTCTGGCTCAGGCAAGTCTACCTTACTGTACAACATAAGTGGTATGGATCAGATTAGCGCTGGAAGTGTCTATTTTAATGGCAAAAAAATATCGGCATTTCAGGAGAGAGATCTGGCAAGTCTACGTTTGACCAAGATGGGATTCATCTTTCAAAATATTCATCTGCTCAAGAATCTGAATCTATTAGACAATATCGTACTTTCCGCGTATCTGGCCAAGAATAGCAGCAGAGAAACGATTAATACACGGGCAATGTCATTAATGAAAAAAATGGGGATTGATGAGCTGGCCGGGCATAACATCACCCAAGCCTCAGGCGGACAGCTTCAACGGATTGCCATCTGCCGTGCGCTGATCAATAATCCAGATATTTTATTCGGCGATGAACCAACGGGGGCGCTGAATTCCAAATCAACGTATGAGATCATGGATATTCTGGGCGATATTAATGCAACGGGTACAACCATTCTGCTGGTGACCCATGATGTGAAAGTCGCTGCCAGATCGGAACGTGTACTGTTTATGATGGACGGTAAGCTGGTTGCAGACAAAAATATTGGAAAATATGCAAGAGAGCGTCAGGATCTGAAAACAAGGGAAAGCCATTTGGCGCAATGGTTGACTGAAATGGGGTTCTAAAAAAAGAACTCCATGACTACAATAGACCGACAGTCGGTCGAACGTATCGGAGGCCAGGATATGAGACTGATAAAAAACCCGGAAGAACGCAGGAATGAGATTTTGGATGCCGCCGAGATTCTGTTTGTAACAAAGGGATATACCAAAGCTACGGTCATGGATATCCTACAGGCGTGCAACATTGCCAAGGGTACATTTTATTATTATTTTCAGTCCAAGGAAGAGGTTATGAACGCCATCGTTATGCGTTTTATTCTGAGCGGGGAGGCATCGGCTAGGCACGTGGTGTCCGATCCCAAACTGAATGCCCATGACAAAATTTTTCGCATCATGATGGCGCAGAATCAGCCAGACGGCAGAAAACATGATCTCATCGAGCAATTGCACAGTGTTCATAATGTGGAGATGCACCAAAAGAGTCTTGTAGAGACGGTAATTCGATTAAGTCCCATCTTGGCCGAGGTGGTAGAGCAGGGCATTCAGGAGGGGGTATTTCATACACCTAACCCAAAGGAATCCATCGAATTCCTGCTTGTATCGTCACAATTTTTGCTGGATCGAGGCATCTTTCAATGGGAGGAGGAAGAACTCCAAAAAAAGGTTGAAGCATTCACACATATTATGGAACGTGTGCTGGGAGCAGAAAAAGGAAGCTTCGCCTACGTCACTCGTCTTTATTTTCCGAATCAAGGTTAGCCGAGAAAGGAGTATCATCCATGGAACATACCGTTCAAAAATCATTTAAAAAGTTTCTGGTAGTATGGTTCGGTCAGCTCATCTCCATGATTGGGATTGGACTGACAGCCTTCTCCCTGGGGGTGTATGCCTTCGAAAAAACGAATACGGCAACAAGTGTTGCATTGATTACCTTATTCACGTTTCTGCCGAATATCCTGCTTCGACCTATTGGAGGGGTACTGGCCGACCGATTCGACCGTCGAACGATGATGATTATCGGCGACCTGGGGTCGGCAGCCGGTTTGATTTTCATTCTGTCGATTATGCTCACAGGTGATATCCAATTATGGCATATCTATGTGGGAGTGGCCTTTAGTTCCGTGTTTTCCGCGCTGCAGAGCCCGGCATATAAGGCCTCTGCTACGGACCTACTGGATAAGGATCAGTTCTCGAAAGGAAGCGGTCTTGTACAACTGGCTGAATCCTCGAAGTTTCTGTTTTCACCCATCATTGCGGGCATTCTGCTTAGTATAACAACCATTGAAGTCATTCTGGTCATTAATATTCTGACATTCCTGGTTGCCATTCTAGCTGTGCTGGTTATTCGGAAGAGCATGAAGGTGGAGCGAGAGGATCAAGAAGACAAAAACTGGATCACCGATATGCAAGAGGGCTGGAGGGAAGTTGTAACCAACAAGGGAGTACTGTTGCTGGTGGTGATTATTTCACTTGTCACCTTTTATCTAGGATTCCTGGAGACACTCATTGGTCCGATGCTTCTGTCATTCACGGATGCAAAGACACTTGGAACGTTTCAGTCTGTTAGCGCCATCGGCATGCTGATTAGCAGCTTGTGCATCGGCATATTTACAATAACAAAGAGATACGCAAGTGTGCTTGTGATGGGTCTGATCTTGTGCGGTTTGTCCTTCTCGCTTCTGGGGATATCCACCAACATTTATTTTATTATCTTCGCAGGTTTTCTGTTCCTGTCATCGCTGCCGTTTGTCAACATGAGCGCAGATGTGCTGGTGCGAAACAATATCGCCAACGAAAAGCAGGGCAGGGTATGGGGAATCATTGGTATTCTGTCACAACTCGGGTTTATTATCGCGTACAGTTTGGCTGGATTTCTGGCCGACCATGTGTTTAATCCGTTGCTGATGGAGGGGGGAGCACTGGCTTCGTCTGTTGGTCAAATTATTGGAACTGGGCCAGGCAGAGGTATTGCCTTTCTGTTTATCATCGCGGGTCTGTTTGTTATTCTGATCGCAATAATCACATCCCGTTTGAAAATGATCAAATCTCTGGAGCAGAGCCCAGATATAGCGACTCCATCCGATGTTGGCGGATTGGCGCACGATTAATTCGAATCCAACAGCGTAAGCCCTTGTCCGCAGCAGCGTGTGATGCTTCTTCTGTACGAAGAAGTTATTCACACGATGAGCAGACAAGGGCTTTTTTGTGCTGAGGAGTCAGCAGATGTACTTAGACAAGATGCGTTTGTGTATTGGATTGTCGGTGGAGCTTACCCTTTAACAGCCCCAGAAGTTAGTCCTCCTACAATATACTTTTGCCCAATGAGGAACACAATCAACACAGGCAATGAGGTGAGCACAATATCGGCACTGACCAGATTCCACTGGGCACTGAATTGCCCGAAGAAGTTATATACAGCCAGTGTCATCGGCCACATCTCCACTGTATTCAGCATATAGAGTGGGGCAGTAAACTCATTCCAGACACTCAGGAAATTAAGAACAAATACCGTTACCAGCACCGAGGTTAACAAAGGTACAATGATTCTCAGGAACAGCTTGATCCCATTACATCCGTCCATGATCGCGGCTTCATCCAGCTCCTTCGGGATGTTAGACACAAACGCATACGTAATGAACAGCGAGATTGGAATACCCATAGCCGTGTAGAGCAGAATCATGCCGACATGTGAATTGATCATACCCATGGACTTCATGACTTCCATCAGCGGAATGTAGTTGAGCGGCAGTGTGATACCGAGAATCAGGAAGAAGTACAGAAACTTGCTGAGCTTCGAATGGTTGCGTGATAACGTGAAGGCTGAGAAGGCCACAACAAACACCAGTAGCATAGAAGAAGCCCCGGAATGCAGCAGACTGTTGAAAAAAGAACCGCCCAAGTGTCCCTGTTCATAGACGATTTTGTAATTTTCGAAGATAAACTTCTCGGGCAGCGTCAGTTTCAGCACTTTGGCCTCGGCGTCCGACTTGAATGAATTCAGTACAATGACCACAAAAGGAATCAAGACCACCAGGCTAAGCAGCCAGGCGAGTGCATTTAACCCGATCGAAGCCAATCTTTTTCTCAATCGCATGTCAGTATTCCACCTTTCGGTTCATCAAACGAATGATGAAAAAGGAGATGATCGCCATGATGACAAACAGAATGGTAGATAGCGCACTCCCCAGTCCCCAATACCCTTTGGCAAAAGAGGAATAGACAGCCGTGTTAATGACATCTGTTGCGTTACCGGGGCCACCGTTGGTTAGCACGTATACGGCATCGAATACTCTCAGCCCATACGTAATATTGAGTACCGTGGCGATGGTAATGGTAGGCATCAGCATCGGAATGGTGATCCGGAACAGCTTTTGCCCAAATCCGGCGCCGTCAATGGACGCTGCCTCGTAATAATCCCGGGGGATGGCGAGCAGTCCGGCGATGAACAGCACCATGATGTACCCCATGCCTTTCCACGTGTCCACTGCCATGATGGATGGCATGGCCCAGGTTAGGGAGCCCAGCCAGTTCTGGGCGAGAACATCCAGCCCTAATGAACGCAGGGTTACGTTAACGAACCCGTTGTTTGGGTCGAGCAGACTTTTGAACACAAGCCCAACAATCAGGAACGACAGCACCTGTGGGGAGAAGATGATCATCCGGTGCAGATTCGCGGCCTTTACACCGCTGACCAGCAGCAGGGCCAGAAACAAGCCGAGAACCGTCTTGGCGATGGATGTAACCAGGGTGAAGAGGACTGTGTTTTTGATAAAAAGCAGATAGGTCGGATCACCCGCCAGAATAGTGCGGAAATGCTCCAGACCGATAAAGTTCTTCTCCGAACTATAACTATTCCAGTCAGTGAAGGAATAATAGATGCCCAGCAGGGCGGGAGCAACGATGAACAGCAGATATAATACAATCGCTCCAGATGAGAAATACCAGGGATAGATTTTGTTTGCATTCATAACCGGTAACACCTTTCCTTCCTGCCAAAATACATGAGCGGGCAAACGCCCGCTGCATGTAACACTGTTCAGCGTTTATATTTATCTGAAATATGCGCTGTTACTGCCACTTCTCATCTTTCAGCACTTTGGCTTGTTCAGCACGACGTTTATCAATATTTTGCAAAATCTGATCCGGTGTCATTGCGCCAGCGAACATGCCTGACAAGTCCTTGCCAATATCCATCCATTGTGGATCAATATATTTCACAGCGGCCTGCATGACCGTACCTTTTTCATGATTTTTCTCATAATCAATATAGTCCTGTGTCAGCTTAGGTTCGATTTCCGGCCAGCAGATCGTCAGATTGCCTTCACCTTCATCGAACACACGTTGCAGATGATCATGCTCTGTAATCCAGCGGAAGAATTTCAGCACTTCTTCAGGATGTTTACTGTTTTTGTTACCAAACATGGCAGCTGAACCGCCGGGATTCACACCAATCGTCTGATTATCTCCCCACGGCATGACAAAGAACCCCATATTGTCTTTCATTGCCGGATACGCTTCGGAAACTTCCTTTTCCGTCCCTGGAACCCGAAGCAACATAGCAGCTTTTTCCTGACCAAACGCTTCAATTCCCGCTTCTACCGTATTGGACAAGAAGTCTTTGCCGAAATAACCGAGATCCGCAAATTCTTTTAACTGTTCAATGACCGTCTTGAGTTGAGTCATATCTGCGACTTTCATCTCATTGTTATTTAATTTCTCGTAGGTTCCCGCTGTTGTTTGCTCATAGTTAGGTCCCGTTTCGAACAAAGGCAGAACCTGATACCACCCGCTGGCAGGTGCCTGATAGAACGGAATAATGTCTTTATCCTTAATTTTCTGGCTGATTGTCTTGAATTCGGCATAGGATGTAGGAGGCTCTATGCCGAGCTCTTGGAAGATACGTTTGTTATAGTACACATACCAGATTTTCGTTGGCGCAAAAGAAACCCCATACACCTTTTCATTGTGACTGACGGTTGGCAAAATCTCTTCAGACATCCGACCTGTGAATTCCTCATTGGTTAGGTCAATGGCATTTTCCTCCGGTCTTACGTTAGCCGGCATGCTCAGTGGGTCCACATCAACATTGAAAATGTCAGGTGCTTCGCCAGAGGCCAGCTTTACCTTGATCAGGTCACGCCACTGTGCGTCAGGTACGACCTGAAAATCAATTTTGACACCGGTCTCCTGCTCATATTCCTTGGCCATCGTTTGCATGATGCCTGTACGCGGTATACCGGATTGGCTTGTTCCAAACGTGAGAGTCACCTTACCCGAACCTTCCGTACTTTTACCTGAGTTGCACCCGGCAAGCAGCAGAGTGGAGAGCAGGAGCACACTTGCAAGCGAAAATAGAAATCGTTTTCTCATCATTAAACCTCCCGGAATATAAAGAAAATTGTCACTTGCCGAAACGCTTAATGTAAGCGTATTCTTATGTGGATAACTTTACTGTGAACAGCGGATGTGCTCAATAGACAAAAGCGTTCTGTTGGGTGGACATTTTCGAATGGTGTGACAGATATCATCATAAGACGAGGTGTGTGGGAATTGCGATATCGATTTGGAACGCTTCAGCAAAGTCTGTTTGCCTATTACTCTGCGGTATTTATTATCTTTTCGCTGATTGTGGCGGGGCTTCTGTATGTTTTTCTCGCAAGTGACATTCGTCATCGAAGTGAAGAACAACAGAGACAACTGGGGGTGTCAATCGTCAGTAACCTGGATCAGGAAGTGGTGAAAATGAACAACTTCTCCATGAATATCGTGTACTCCAATCTGGTCAAAGAACACTTCAGTCACTACTTGGCACCAGCGGAAGATAGCGAGCAGACAATGACGAGTGATCCGGCATTGTATAAGGATACAACCACACTAATTGATGTCATTCTCGCGATCATTAGCAGCTCCAATACAGCCAAACAGGCCAATATCTATGATGTAAATGGCAAGATGCTGGGAGCGGGTGCATTCAACGGTCAACTGTCTGTGGATCTGACTAAGCGACCGTGGTACAAGGAAACCTGGGAGCGGAGCGGCTGGCGGGTGATTCAACTGTTAGAGGGGGGAGCTTTGCCCATGCCAACAGGTGAGGGGAAATCAGATCAATCCTACATTTCCCTTACTCGGGTGTACAAAGATGGCAACTATGTCAGCCAGGGTGTTGTTGAGATTTTGCAGGATGCCGGAACCCTGTTCCAGCATTTGAATGATTTGCAGGCGAGTAACGATGATCTTCGGATCTATGTAGTGGATGAACAAAATACACGGTTGTATCCACTTTCTTCGGATGCCGATGCTTCTCAAGCAGGCCATTTCGATGATGTGGACTTGATTCAAAATCTTTCATTTCCGCCTGATACGATGCAGGAGATTAGCGATCCTTTGAGTCAGTCCAAACAGATGATGACGTACATGACGTCACAGGAGACGGGATGGACCGTTATTGTCATGCAGTCCAAACAGTCCCTTTTCGCGAGTCTCAACCGGATGGCTGTGATGTTTATCGGTGCCACGCTAGCTACTCTCATGCTGATTCTGATTCTCTCGTATCTGATCTCCAAACGGGTTACTTTGCCGCTGCATCGTTTGCAGCGCATTATTCTCAAAACGGGTGAGAATGATCTGGTATCGGGTCAGGATTCCGGTCAATTGTTCAAGCTGGAGCATCCCGGTTCTATTCGGGAGATGGATGAGCTAAATGATACGTTTATCCGGCTGAATCAACAGCTTGTGCAATCGTTTCAGGACAGGCTGGCGATGAAATCTCAGGAGACAGAAGCGAGATTACTGGCGCTGCAATCCCAGATGAACCCGCATTTTCTCTATAACAACATCACTAATATTAGCATCATGGCGGAAGAAGGCATGAATGAGCAGATTGTCGCGTTCTGCGCCAATATTGCGTCTATGCTGCGTTATATTTCTACTCCGGGTAAGAACGGGGTTCCCCTGTCTCAAGAATTGGATTATTGTGAGCGATATCTGGAGTGTATGAAGATTAGGTTTGAGGATGATCTGCACTACGAGTTTCATATTCCGGAAGAGATGAAGTATATCCAGGTTCCGATGCTGATGGTACAACCACTACTCGAAAATGCCATGAAATATGGACTGGGTGATACCCCGCCATGGAAACTGAATATTACTGGAGATATGGATGCGGTACAGCAGACCTGGCAGATCCGCGTGGAAGACAATGGACCTGGCATGGAACCCGAGGCACTTGCCAAAATCATGCATTACATTGAACAGTCACAGGAGTGGGAGCGTATGCCTGACCTCGAAATTAACGGCATGGGACTCAAAAATATATGGGTCCGATTGAAATTATGGTATTGCACAGTAGCCCACATGCAGATTACGAACAAGCCTTCCGGCGGTGTCCAGATTACGATAGGTGGTTCCATTCGAAAGGAGCATGACTGAACCCGTGACAATCAAATATAGAACGATTATTGTGGAAGATGAAGCCCTGATTCGCCGGAATGTCTCGCGCAAATTCAGAGAGTTGGACACCCGGTTCGAGGTGATCGGTGAAGCGCGGAACGGTCAGGAAGCATTACAGCTCATTGAACATTCTGTACCTGATCTGGTTGTAACCGATATACAGATGCCGGTAATGAATGGATTGGAACTCGCCAAACATCTGTACTTTGCCTATCCGCATGTGAAAATTGTCATTCTGAGTGGTTATCATGAATTCGAATATGCACGGCAGGCGATCAGTTACAAGGTGGAGGATTATCTGCTCAAACCATTATCGGAAGACCAGCTTCGTACACTGCTGGATGCGATGGAATTGAAGCTTGGGAGCGCTGTGGATTCGCTTGCGCATGTCAGTGCCGTACTAGATGAGCAGGTGAAGCCGGAGGATATCGCAGAGGCCGTTAAGTTGTATTTGAAGCAGAATTACATGCATGAGATTACACTCCAGGATATGGCGGGACAGATGCATTTTAGTGTGGACTATCTCGGAAAGTGTTTTAAGAAAGTAACGGGTGAGACTCCGCTAAAATATATGACAGGTCTGCGGATTAATGAAGCAAAACGCATGCTCGTCACGCACGAGAATATGGATATCAAGACCATTGGTGGAGCGGTAGGGTACAGTGACTCCCACTATTTCAGCCGGATTTTCAAAAACAAAACGGGCATGTACCCTAGCGAATACCGACTGCAACTGCAGGAACGAAAAAAAGCCCTGTCCATGGATGATGAGCACCATGTTGACTTGAGCTGATCACTGGGCAAGAGCTTCTTCGGTTATTTTGCGAATATCAAACGGGGAGCGGATACCTTCTTCGATCATGTCGGGGAGAATCTGTTCCAGGAAATACTGCACACAGTGGAGGTCGATATTTTTGATTTTGACCAAGGCATAACGGTACATAACGATAAATTCTTTCTCCGTATTGCCACGTTGGAGCTCAGCAAAGGCTTCATATACCTGATCCATCTTGTCTGCGACTTCGAGAATCAGTCCTTCAACCGATTGATCTTTGCCCTCACGCAGCTGTCTGCGGAATATAGGCTGGAACTCTTCAGGAATATTTTCATTAATAAAATGTTCCACCATGCCTTCTTCCACCTTTTGCAGCATCGAACGAAGCTCCAGTGAATAATGTTTGACTGGTGTTTTGATATCACCGATAAAGATTTCGCCATAATCATGACTGCTCGTAATTTCGTATAACTTCTTCCAATCGATTGTGGTTCCATGTTGCTCCTCAATATCTGCGAGCGTTTTGGCGTACTGTACCACTTTCCAGGAATGAGCGGATACGCTATGTTCTTCGAATTTGAATTTGCCAGGTGTACGAATAATACGTTCAAGATCATTCAGTGACCTGAAGTACGTATGGATTCCCATATAAGCGATCATCCTTTGCTGGTTGAGTATAAGTGTGAGTATCCATCGACTATACGCCAGTTATGTCAACTGTGGATTAACGCGGATAGCAACGAAGGTAAAATGAAGCTATAAAAGGACGAGAGGATGAATGGGAACCGTACGAGAGAGTAACAGCTTATCGACAAACAATAAAAAGCCACGATGTGTGACTGAACGTGAGTTCGGCATCCATCGTGGCTTCATCTGTGCAAATGTTATGCTACCTAACGTAGATAAGTGCAATAGGTCAACTATTATGCCTTTTTTCGTACCGGTGAAGTGTACCAGTACGCCATGCCGACAAAGAGGGCACCACCGATGATATTACCAAGTGTCACCGGAATCATGTTGTGGAACCAGCCTGCCATCGTGATTGTATCCGGGTGGTTTGGCAGCAACCAGGATAAGGACAGCAAAGTCATATTGGCAACACTGTGCTCATACCCACTTGCAATAAAGGCGTACAGACACCACCAGATGAGAGCAATTTTGGCGATATCCTCTTTCGTGCGAGCAGCCATCCAGATCGCCAGACAGACGAGCCAGTTACAGAGAATGCCGCGGAAGAACAACTCCGATACGGGAGCAGCCATCTTTTTGGCAGAAGCGACAAATAAAAGATGTTCGGGCGCAGCCGTTTTGAACAGGCCGCTGCCTACAATGAGTAGACTTAATAGAATTGCGCCGAGCAGGTTACCAACAAAGACGAGCCCCCAGTTCTTCAGCGTTTCGTTCACTGTGGTCCGGCCTGCGAGCGTGCTCATGGTAAAGAACATATTGTTACCTGTAAACAGTTCCGATCCGGCAAAGATAACCAGCGTGAGCGCGAGTCCGAAGGACATGCCCATCAACATGGTTTGCAACGGTGACTGTGCCGCTAGGAGCGGAGCACCAATACTGAAGATCAGAACGATGCCAAGCCCTACATAGGCACCAGCCATCAAGGCAGCAACCATATATCGTGACAGGTTTGCGTTCATTTGATCCCGTTTTTTAACCGCAGCTTCAATAATTCCCTCAACACTTGGTGTATACATCACGGTTTCCCCCATTATTTTGCATCAATCTTTGAACGTTTCAATGGAGCTATATTTCAATCCAGACCTGGCCGTTCTCTACCTTCACCGGATACATCTGTACTTGACCGTTGTCCGGTGCTTGCACAAGACCGGTAGTCAGGTCGATTTTCCAATCATACAGCGGATCGTACAGATAATGCCCGGACACGATGCCTTCAGCCAGCGGCCCACCCTTAGGGTGGGGATTGTGATTATCCGCAGCAAAGATGGTTCCATCCGATGCACGAAAGACAGCAAGCTGTTGATCCTTAATTTCAACTACTCTTCCGATTCGTGGCAGGAATTCTTCAACTACTCCGGCAGGGAAGTAGGTGCCTGATTGTTTGGTCGTCATCTTAAACCACTCCTTATCTATATTTAACATTCCGGCAATATTAATCTTGCGAACTTACTTATGGACGAGCCGATACTTCGATACCATGGAACATTTTGCTTTGGCCTTCTTCATTGCGAATCGCTTTTTGCCAAGGTTCTTCAACATGCTCAAGTGCAAATTCAATCCGCTGCATCAACGCTTTACGTTCCTCAAGGTTATCCACAACCACCGAACGAATATGCTCCAGACCCATGCGTTCCACCCACTCGGACGTCCGTTCCAGATAGTTACCTGTCTCGCGATAATATTGCATGATGGCTCCGCACAGTTCAATCAACTCTTCATCTGTTTTTACTTTACATAAGGAATCAGCCAGGCGTGCTTTAATACCGCCGTTACCACCGATGAAGATTTCCCAGCCTCCGTCGTTACCAACGATACCGATATCTTTTGTACATGCTTCTGCACAGTTCCGTGGACAACCATTGACAGCATATTTAAACTTGGCTGGCAGATCCAGACGTTCGAATTTACGTTCGATGCGAGCGCCCATGGCCATGGAATCCTGTGTACCGAATCGGCAGAATTGGGAGCCGACACATGTTTTGACCGTACGCAGCGATTTGGCGTATGCATAACCTGAAGGCATATCCAGTTCAGCCCAGACTTTGGTCAAATCTTCTTTTTTAACACCAATCAAGTCGAGACGCTGACCGCCAGTCACTTTGACTGCTTTTACATCATATTTGACTGAAACGTCAGCGATACGTTTGAGGTCCGCTGGTGTAGTCACCCCGCCATACATCCGAGGTACAACCGTATACGTTCCATCTTTTTGAATATTCGCGTTCATCCGTTCGTTAACAAAACGGGATTCTTTCTCATCTTCGTGTGTATCTGGTGCAATCATGCCAAGGTAGTAGTTGATCGCCGGACGACATTTGGAACAACCTTCAGGTTGACTCCAACCCAGTACATTCATGACCTCTTTGGTCGTTTGTAATCCCTTTGCACGAATCTCGGCTACAATCTCATCCCGTCCCATGGAAGTACATCCGCATATTCCCTGTTTGGCTCCACTACTGAAACTGTCTCCAAGTACATATTGCAGAATCTGTTCAACCACCGGTTTACATCCACCGCAAGAGCGGGTTGCACCGGTACAGGCTTTGATTTCATCTACAGTAGTAAGGCCCTGGTTTGTGATGACATCAACAATGGTTCCTTTGGTTACCCCGTTACATCCACAGACGATCTCGTCCTCGGGCATCGTTTCAACAGAGGTTGCTTTCTTATGACCACCGCAGCCTGTACCCATGAGTGAACCATACAATTCTTCGGTCATTTCGGTCTGCTGTTTAATCAGCTTCTGCAATTCGGCAGAATCCGTAATGTCACCAAAGAGCACGGCGCCGACCATTTTATTATCACGAAGCAGAATTTTTTTGTAGGTCCGTTTCCAGTCATCTTTGTGCGAAATGACGGTGTGCTCCGGACTGTCGATGAATTCACCAGTTGAAAAGACGTCCACACCCGAAATTTTCAATTTCGTAGATACTACAGAACCTTCATAAGGAGCCGTTTCAACCCCGCAGATATGTTTCGCCAGAATCATACCTTGCTCGAACAATGGGGCAACGAGGCCGTAACATACCCCGCGGTGCTCTGTACATTCCCCGACCGAGTACACATTCTCAAGTGAAGTCTGCATATAGTCATCCACGACAATACCCCGGTTGACTTCCATACCGCTTTCGCGGGCTACAGCCGTATTGGGTTTAATGCCTACAGCCATGACCACAAAATCAACATTCAGAACTGTATCATCTGCAAAACGTATCCCTTCAACCCGTTCGCCGCCCAGCAGTTCGGAAGTCTGTGCACCCATTTTGAACCGGATACCCTGACGTTCGAGTTCCGCCTTCAACATGGCTGAAGCTTGCGGATCAAGCTGACGCTCCATCAGATCCTGCATCAAGTGTACTACGGTAACTTCCATACCAAGCTGTACCAACCCTTTGGCAGCTTCAAGGCCTAGCAGTCCGCCTCCGATAACGGCTGCTCGTTTATACTGCTTAGCAGCTTCCAGCATGACATTGCAATCGGCGATATCGCGGAAACCGACAACACCTTCTTTGTCATGTCCAGGTACGGGGAGAATAAAGGAGTTAGAGCCTGTCGCAATGATGATTTTGTCATAAGGGAAGCGAGTTCCATCCTCCGTCACAACCTCATGGGTATCCGAATCAATTCGGGTTACGGTTGTTCCTGTATGGAGGGTAATACCATAATCCTGATACCAGTGGAGATCATTCAGGACAATGTCATCCAGTGTTTTGCTTCCTTCCAATACATAGGACAACATAATGCGGTTGTAGTTAGGGTAGGGCTCTGTGCCAAAAACAGTAATATCAAATCGCGTAGTTAATTTCAAAATTTGTTCTACGGTACTGATTCCTGCCATTCCGTTACCTATGATAACAAGTTTCTCTTTTTTTCCGTTCATGTGTGTATGCCTCCTTGGATAGACGCTGTACATTATCAACAATTTTAGTGGTTTATATTTGAAATTATACAAGTAGTTGACGACAGTTTATGTGATTTAATTCACTAATAAAGATAAAAGAGTCATAAATATAATAGTGTGAGCCCCATCACAGAAAGTGATATTTATTTTCATACAAATAAGAAATGCGAACTATTGTTCTTATTTTGTTTTCGTTGTAAAATCGGAAATGGGCCGTATTGTTCCCGATTTCTTCGAAAGGACGTTTTTGCATCATGATGGGAAGATCCCACCTTATTATCGGGACAGGTGTGTCACTTTCTGTTCTGCAGTTGGCCGGTATGCCGGTGACAGCGCCGGCAGTTACGGTTGCTCTGATTGGTTCGTTATTGCCTGACATTGATGAGCCAAATTCACTGCTGGTATCCAGAGCCTTGCCTAACAGTCTGATCAGGCTGTTACAGACGATTCTGTTGCCCACAGCTGTATTTGTGTACTTCTATGTTCATGCCAAACCATGGAACCTGTTGCTTGCGATCCTCATTGCGCTTGTGTCATTCCTGCCTTCGCGTTCGCTTCGCAAAGTGTTGATGTTTGCGATTGGACTGGGGCTGGTCTTTTATGGTCACGCGTTCGCACCGTGGAACTTGATTGCAGGCAGTTTGTTAATGCTCTGCACCACACTGACTCATAGGGGACTGACACATACCCTGTACGGAACCGCAATATGGGCGGGCTTGTTGTACAGCACGACCCAGCAGCAGGGACCGGAGATCTGGGTAGCGGGAGGAACTGCATATGCGATGCATCTGTTGGCCGATTCACTAACCAATCGTGGTATTCGTCCGTTACCACCACTCAAGTGGCGCATACGGGTGAATCTGATGAGTACAGGGACCAAGCGTGGGGCCGTTGTAGAGAATGTCTGCATTGTGCTTACTCTTGTTTTGGCCTGGATTGCATTCTCACCGCTATTTCTATAGCCATCCAAAAACGCCAGCCCGCATATTGTGGGCTGGCGTTTACAGGTATGCACTTCATAATCAATAAATCGTAATAACCTAGCCAGTTCAGGATTGAGAAGGAGAATCAGTCAGGTCATCAATATCGGAAGAACCAAATACAAATAAAACAACAAGAATGACAATGATCAGTAGTTCAGCGAACCCAGTTCCGTCAAAGTCAGACATCACTTCAACCTCATTTCTTGGCGTTAAGAATTGATTCTTTGTTGGAAAGCCCGTATAACATCATTCAACGTCATGTCCCCACCAATCTCATCCAGGAATTGCACCAGTTTGTCTTGATTCGATGGTGTAATATTTTGTAACGTTTTATATTGTCCGACCAGTTCAACGACCAGTGTAGCTTCTCGAAACAACGTGACCGCATCCACTCTTAACTTCCCACTGACCAGTAATGCTGCAACGATAAGTTCCAGATTTCTTCCTTTAAGGTTGCCATTGAGAAGGGTGTTTGCGGCATTTGTTTTTTTGGAGCCTTTATTCGATTTTCCATTCCTTCTCACTGCCATAACAGGTCCCCCGCTGCTTGGTGTTTAATTCATCTTCCGTTATTGTATCTTATGTGTAATTCCCTATAATGTTCTGCCTATTAATCTACGTGTCTAACTGATATCGTTGTGAATATAAAAAAAAGAGACCTCCCGATATGTTAGGAGGTCTCTTGTCAGCTATTACGCGTTATTAATTATGGTATTCATCGTTGTCCGATCCAGACCTTTGACCAGCTTCACAATCAGTTCTTTGGCTGCATCGTAGTCATCCGTGTGAATGATGGAAGATGAGGTATGGATATAACGTGCGCAGATACCAATAACTGTTGATGGTACACCAATGCCACTCAGGTGAACTTGACCTGCATCGGTACCACCTGGTGAGATGAAATACTGCATTTTGATCTGATTGGATGAAGCCGTATCTTGAACATATTCCACCATTCCGCGATGGGTGAACATACCCGGGTCAAAAATACGAAGCAATGCGCCTTCTCCGATATGTCCAAATGACTGTTTGTCACCTGTCATATCATTCGCCGCGCTACAGTCAAGTGCAAAGAAGATATCGGGCTGAATCAGATTGGCCGCCGTACGTGCACCACGAAGCCCCAGTTCTTCCTGAACCGTTGCACCAGCATAGAGTGTGTTAGGCAGTTTTTCCTTGTGAAGCGCTTCAACCAGTTCAAGTGCAAGTCCTACGCCGTAACGATTATCCCACGCTTTAGCCATAATTTTCTTAGGATTGGCCATAGGTGTGAATTCACAGATCGGCACGATCTGCATACCTGGGTGGATGCCCCAAGATTCTGCTTCCGCACGGTTGTCCGCCCCAATGTCGAGATACATGGTGTTCAGATCCACAGGTTTGTTCCGCTGGGACTCGTCCAGCAAGTGTGTAGGTGTAGAACCAACCACTCCGGTAATCCGACGATCAGGTGTGATGATTTCCAATCGTTGGGACAATACAGCCTGACTCCACCATCCACCCAGTGGACGGAACTTGATCATGCCTGTTTCCGTAATGCCCGTAGTCATGAAACCTACTTCATCGAAGTGTCCGGCTACCATAACTTTGGGACCGGATTCCTCCCCGCGTAATACTCCAAATAGACTCCCCAGGCGATCCTGGACGAACTCATCGGTATAAGCGGAAAGCTTATCTTTCATCCAGCCGCGAAGCTCACGTTCAAAACCGGATGCGGAAGGGAATTCCGTCAAAGTACGAAACATATCCATCGTTTTTTCATTCATGTGTCAACAACTCCTCTGTTGGTATGTATTTCAGGTCACAGTAGAACGGCTACCCGCCTGTTGTTATTTAACCACTGGTCACATTACAGTATGAACCTTGCGCAAGTGATTGTCCATGTTTATGTCACGTATTTAAGGCATATTTTGGGCGCTTACCGTGTCCAAGTTTCATGACTCTATCCGCTTTAGTCTTAGTCCTGATGACACTTTAATGAATATGAATATATGGAGGAGATGTCATCATTTTGTGATGTTCTTTATGTTCGATATTTGTTTGTCTGTTTCAGGAAGGAGCTAAATATCCAATGAAGCCTCCAGAAGAGGGCACGGAAAAAGTACTGTTTATCGTTCTTTTTATCTTGCTCGTGATTGTTCTTCTTTATTTATAGAACGTATCTAAAAGTCTTCAGAACCGGCGTATTCGCATCCTGCTTCCACAACATGATCTTGTTGGAAACATATGCTGTCTGTCGCCGGATACATAACCTTCCGATTATTAACAAACAATGAATATAGGATTACACACATTGGCATTCAGCCGTAGCTTTGAACCATTTCACATAGAGGAGGTCTTGTATCTTGCCAGCTCAATCTGCATCCGGAAGCGAAAAAAAATCATCGTCCCTGTCCATGGATGAAAAAGAGTACAAAAAAGTCGCAAAAAAACATGAGCCGCCTCGTCCAATCCTGAAAAATTGCCTCAAAGCATTTCTGGTTGGGGGTACCGTCTGTTTGATTGGACAGGCCATTCAAGAGGCTTTTATGGCCGGTTTCGACATGACATCGAAGGAAGCTTCCAGTCCTACGGTGGCGGTCATGATTCTCATATCGGTTATTCTAACGTGCCTCGGGGTTTACGATAAAATGGCTCAATGGGCAGGAGCAGGAACTGCTGTGCCGGTTACCGGCTTTGCCAATTCCATGTGTTCTGCTGCACTGGAACATCGTGCTGAAGGACTGGTGCTCGGTGTAGGGGCCAACATGTTTAAACTTGCTGGTTCCGTTATCGTGTTTGGTGTCGTGGCAGCATTTCTCGTAGGGATCGTTTACGCCTTTTTGGGATTTGGAGGTGGGCACCTGTGAAACGATTGGGTCGCCAGACATGGCAGTTTGAGAATCGTCCGCGGATCATCGGTAAAGCCGCAGTTGTAGGACCAGAAGAAGGCGAGGGTCCACTGTCATCTGATTTCGATTATGTCTATGACAACCTCGAGATCGGCGAGAAAACGTGGGAAAAGGGAGAACGCAAACTGCTCGAACAGGCCTCTCAGCTGGCTTTGGTTAATGCAAATATCACCAAGGAAGAGCTTCAATTTTTTGTGGGTGGAGATCTGATGAATCAGATTATCAGCAGTTCCTTTTCAGCGCGAAAACTGGGTGTGCCTTACCTGGGTGTCTTTGGAGCCTGTTCTACTTCCATGGAAACGTTAGCGTTAGCGTCCATGATAGTTGACTCCGGAGCTGGAGATTATGTCCTTGCAGGAACGGTGAGCCACAACTGTACGGTGGAAAAACAATTTCGGTATCCGACGGAGTATGGCTCCCAAAAGCCGCCTTATGCGCAATATACCGTCACAGGATCAGGGTGTGGTGTGGTCTCCCGTACTGGTGATGGTCCCGTTGTTACCAAAGCCACGATTGGACGCATTATGGACTTGGGCATCAAAGATCCCTTTAACATGGGTTCAGCCATGGCGCCAGCAGCAGCCGACACCATCATCTCTCATTTCAGGGATACGGGATTGGAACCCGGCTATTATGATCTCATTGTGACCGGGGATCTGGCTTCCGTCGGTCTGCCAATTACAAAAGAGCTTTTGCAAAAAGAAGGCATTCCCATGGAACAGACGGTTTTTAATGACTGCGGCCTGATGATCTATGATCGGGAGAAACAGCCTTATGTTGTTGCCGGGGGAAGTGGCTGCGGATGTTCTGCCACCGTCACCTATGGTCACATTTTGAACCGGATGCAGAAGGGTGATCTTAAACGGGTGCTCGTCGTTGCTACGGGTGCGCTGTTATCTCCGATTTCCTACCAACAGGGTGAAAGTATTCCCTGTATTGCTCATGCCGTAGCCATAGAAAAGGAGGGATAAAGGTAATGCAGTTCTTGTGGGCATTTATTGTTGGCGGTTTAATCTGTGTTATCGGACAGCTTCTAATGGATGGGGTTAAACTGACGCCAGCTCATACCATGAGTACACTTGTTGTGACAGGTGCGCTTGCGGATGCAATTGGCGTGTATGACCCCCTTGTTAAATTTGCAGGTGCGGGTGCAACCATTCCCATCACAAGTTTCGGTAATTCCTTGGTGCACGGGGCATTGACGGAGCTGGAAAAAGAGGGTTGGCTGGGTGTGATTACAGGGATTTTCGATCTGACTGCGGCGGGAATATCGTCAGCGATCATCTTTTCTTTTCTCGCGGCATTGGTGGTTAAACCAAAAGGCTAACATAGAATGAGAAATCTACTTAACATATTGCGACTCAACAAAGGCTTGGGATAACTTCTATCCGGGCCTTTTTTGTCGTATTCATGCGAGAACTGCGGTGAATCTGACGGGCTGGAAACAAATTGTGAGTTCCTTCGAGTGTACTCGTGACTCTGGATCATGTACAATAAAAGGAAATCTGTATGCTTTTTTAGGAGGTTAGACCACATGCCTGTGCGCAAAGAGTCGATCCAAATCATATCCGCAGTTCGTTCAAATCTGGAATCCTGTATTATGGGGAAATCCTTTGAAATTCAACTTTTACTTACAGCTTTGCTTGCAGGTGGGCACGTTCTGATTGAAGACGTACCGGGAACTGGCAAAACGCAATTAATCAAGGCATTATCGAAATCCATGCGTGGTGAGTACCGACGCATTCAATGTAATCCTGATATTTTACCTAGTGATATTACGGGGGTATCTGTGTTTCATCCGAAGGATGAGCGGTTTTATTTCCGGCCAGGTCCTGTGATGACCAACATTTTGCTGGCTGATGAGATTAACCGGGCCACAACAAAAACCCAATCGGCTCTGCTCGAAGTGATGGAGGAGCGCAGCGTAACCGTTGATGGCGATACGTATGATCTGCCACATCCATTCATGCTCTGTGCAACTCAGAATCCGATTGATTTTGAAGGTACGTATACGTTGCCGGAAGCACAACTCGACCGGTTTATGTTGAAAATAAGTCTAGGTTATCCCGATAAGGAAATTGAGAAAATTCTATTGAAACAGCATCAACTCGGTCAGCCTGTAGATCGTCTTGAATCCGTGACTCATATGGACCAGATCTCGGCAATCCAGCAGGAGATTAAAGAGGTCTTTATCGGTGATCCGGTTATGGACTATCTGCTTGATGTTGTTCGCCAAACCCGCTCCCACCCATCTGTATTGCTGGGTGCCAGCCCACGGGCAGCCATATCGTTCATGATGGCCGTAAAAGCCTTTGCTTTCTTGCAGGAACGTGATTATGTGCTTCCGGATGATGTGAAAACGATGGCCCCTTATGTGATCTCTCATCGTATTGTGCTTCGTCCCGAATCGAGACTGGACAGTATGAGTTCCGAGGCCGTTTTGAAAGCCGTACTCCAGCAAGTACGCGTGCCCGTCTCCATGGGGCAATAGTTCATGAAGCCGCTTTTTAGAACAGTCAATAGAGGGTTACGCCACCCACGCGTATGGAGCATCGCAATGGTGTGGATGTGCTGTCTGGCTTATGTTTTGTTTCAGGGCGGGAAGACATCCCTTATGTTGCTGTCGATGGTGACCCTGCTCTGTGTGTACCTTGCCATAGCTGGACTTAGCGGGGTAAGACGTGCTCAAGGAGTTCGCAGGTTATCTTCTGGTCCAGACCACGAAGAATTGCTGCATGCGGGTGACCAGGTTCAAGTACAGCTGAGTCTGACGATTCCGGGATTCCTCCCGCTTCCCTATGTTGTTGTACGTGAAATGCTGCATCGGCATAACGGAGAATCGTGGTCGTTCAAGGAAAGTTTGATTCCCAATATGCGAGGTAATGGGGAGTTGTCATTCCAGACACCGCCACTGGAGCGGGGGAAGTATGTTTTTTCAGAAACGGAATGTGCCAGCGAGGACATATTTGGACTGATTGAACATCGAGGAAAGTTTAAGGCCAAAGGTGAGTTTCGTGTACTGCCAAGAACGGTATTTATTCCATATTGGCAGCTCTACGACCGTAAATCACGGTTATCCGGTCCTCAGACGGCGTTAACCCGTTCACGGAGAGAGACCACTCAGATCAATGGTGTACGTGACTACGTATACGGAGATCGACTTTCACGCATTCACTGGAATGCCACGGCAAAGACAGGGAACTGGAAGTCCAAGGAGTTTGAACATGAGTCTGTGCCCAAAACCATACTGGTTCTGGATGCGCTGGCATCAAGTTATGAACATGGGGATGCTTTCGAAATTGCCGTTTCCACAGCTGCCTCTCTGCTGGAGTATGGTGTCAGGGAACGAATGGGGATGGGTTTGTTGACATTGTCAGAACAGACATCCTTCATGGCCCCCAGTGAAAGTCTGATGGAACGACAGAAGATGATGCATCATTTGGTGGATATTCAATATAACGGTCAGGATACCCATCTGTTGCCCGGCGTGGAAAGAATCGCACGTCAACTGCCTCAGGGAGCCTACTTTGTCGTGATTTCTCCCCAGAAGGATGAAAAAATAATGGAACTGTTGCGCTGGGCCGATACGCGGGGCATGACGCCATGTCATATTCTGATTGATACCAGTGAATCCCGCCGGAGTGCGGAGTGGAATGCCATGTTGCGTGGAAGAGGCACGAGGTCATTCACTGTTTCTCACTTGCAGGAGCTTCCAACGGTGATGGGGGGAGGTTCTGTATGAGTACAAAAGGAAATGAAAGTATTGCAGGCAAGCGATCCTGGTACCATGCAGCGTCGTTGCTCTGGATTTTCCTGATTGGAATGCAGTGGATTTCATTTACGCAGGAATCGTGGTACACGGAGACAACTTCTCTGGTGTTATGGACACTTGCAGCGGTCAGTGTGCTGGAGGTCATTCTGCCTCTCAAAACGATGTATCGGGCGATCATCAAGGCGGTCGTAGTTGGTTACATTTTGCATAAAACGCTAATTGATTATACGGTGTACATCCCTTATGGCTCTTTAACGGACCGAGCGGAACAATTCATATTACACATGACGCCGTACATCTGGTTCTCCCTGTGTGCATGGGTGATGCTTGAAGCTGCGCTTCGACTCGTGACCACAACACGTCGCATTCTTGTTTTTCTGGGTGTAAACATCATTTCGATGGGGATTCTCGATTCTTTCACTCAGATTCCACTCTGGATTGAAATCGCGTGGGTGATGTTTGCGGGGATGGGATGGCTCGTATGTCAGCATTTCCGTAACTATCAGCTACAGTATCCACAAGGTTGGAAACGAATCATCCGTTATCCTTATAAAGTCCTGGCCAATATTGCCATTATTTTTTCTTTGATTATTGTAGCCAGCATCAATATGCCGGAGATTCCACCCACCTTGACGGACCCATACACAGCTTGGCGTAACTATACCGGAACTTCCACAAATCAGGCTGGTAATGGAAACCTTGATATTCCCGCGGCTACCGAATCGGGATACAGCAGGGAAGACAATCAGCTTGGTGGAGGATTCAACTTCGACTATACCCCTGTCATGTCAGTCACCACTAATGAGCGCAGTTACTGGCGCGGTGAGACACGTGCAGAGTATACAGGCACAGGCTGGGATGACCGTGGACGGGGTTCAACAGAGAATGTTGAAGCCGGACAGCCTCTGGAGAACCAGGAATCCGGTAATGTGAATACCAAACAAGTGACTCAGAACGTAACGATGCTGAATGATAATGTCTATCCGATTCTCTTTGGTGCTTATTCGATCTCCGAAGTGAGCTCGATTAATGGTGAGGACAGAACGGAACGGATGTTGTGGAATGCCGAACAGGCGGAACTGCACGTGGTGACAGATCGTCAGCAACCACAGTATCCCAAGACATATACTATCGTATCGGAAGCCCCTGTGATTGTGGAGGATGAGCTTCGTACAAAGTCTTTTGAAGATCTGTACAACAGTAATCCGGCAGACGATATGTACTTGCAGTTACCATCCCGTTTCCCTGACCGGGTGTCAGATCTGGCAGCTGAGATAACGGCATCTGCAAATACTCCGTATGAAAAAGTGGCATTACTGCAAAACTATTTACAAACTAATTTTGAATACACGAACAATCCGGATTTATCTCGAAAAGTAAGCAGCGACTTTGTGGAAGGTTTCCTGTTCGATATTATGGAAGGCTACTGTGACTACTTCTCCACTGCGCTGGTGATGATGGCGCGCTCGGAGGGCATTCCTGCAAGGTGGGTTAAAGGTTATGCGCCTGGACAACTGTCCCTGAACTCGGACATGCAGGCTCCACGTCAACCTGGCGCGGAGATTGAGACGACCTACACCGTTACCAATGCAGATGCACACTCCTGGGCAGAGGTTTACTTTGGTGAGTATGGCTGGATTCCTGTTGAAGCAACGCCGGGCTTTGATATGCCGCTGCTGACGGAACAGCCTGATGTACAACCTGTAGATGAGCCTGAAGAAGAGCCCGAAGAGGAGCCGGTACAAGAGGAAGAGCAGCCCCCTGCACCTGAGCAGACATCGTCTGCCATCCCGACTTTTGTCATCTGGGCTGCAGGAGCCATCATCGCATTGTGGATAGCATATATGTTCTGGCGTAATCGCTTCTCCTTGCGATTCCTCCTGCTTCGTCTGCGGACAGGTGGACCGCTCACCCCTGAACAGAAGGTAGTGGCAGAGACCGAGCGTTGGATTCAGTATGTGAAACGCAAAGGGTTGACCCGGAGCGGAGACGAGACACTTCGTGAATCGGTAGCCCGCTGGAGCCAGGCCAAACCTGCTGCAGAAGAAACATTGCATGAGCTTCTCACGAAGTTTGAACAGACTCGTTACAGCCCAGCGTCCGTAACTGCCGACGACTGGAAGGGCGTCTATCAGACCGCCTTGAAGCTGCGGAAGGAACTGAAAGCGGAACGGGCATAGTTGTTGCCCGTCCCGTTTTTCCTTTTTTCCTATGCCATCAGGCGCTGTATGCATTTTCAGGAAAGACGGATTTGTGATATAGTGTGTCGTATGAAACTGAGGTGACTTCTTTGTTTAAAATGTTAATGCCCAAGCTGCGTGTAGACACGGTTTTTGACATTAATCTGGAAGAGCTGTACGCTCAAGGCTACCGTGGAATTATAACTGATCTGGATAACACACTCGTTGGAGCCAAAGCCCCTGACGCTACGCCCGAACTGATTGAATGGTTTGCACGTGTGAAAGAGGCAGGTTTCAAGCTGATGATTGTGTCAAATAACAATTTGAATCGTGTATCCCTGTTTGCGACCCCGCTGGATATCCAGTTTGTGCATAGTGCACGCAAACCATCGAATGTACCGTTTCGTAGAGCAATGAAAATGATGGAGTTATCTCCTGAAAACACGATTGTAGTAGGCGATCAGATGCTTACGGACGTTTATGGAGGGAACCGAATGGGGTTATATACCGTTCTGGTACTGCCAATCTCCATTGGGGACGAAGGTTTTATGACCCGCTTCAATCGACGCGTGGAACGGATTGCTCTAACGAGTTTACGCAGGAAAGGCTTATGGCTTGAGGAGGAAAAGAAGAAATGACAGAACCGCATAACGGCAATCTTGCCGTAAGGTGCAGCGGATGCGGCGTGCATCTGCAAACAGAAAATTCGGAATTACCAGGGTTTATCCCCGAGAAGGCATTGGATCGTGAACCGGTTATATGCCAGCGCTGTTTCCGCATCAAAAACTACAATGAGTCATCATCCGTTACGGTGGATCAGGACGAATTCCTGGCGCTGCTTAGCAAAATCGGGGATAAGGATGCACTTGTCATCCATATCGTTGATTTGTTTGACTTTGATGGCAGCATTATCTCCGGTCTGCAACGTTTTGTAGGCAACAATCCGGTATTGCTTGCTGTGAACAAAACGGACTTGCTTCCGAAAGTAACCAACTGGAACAAGGTTCGCAACTGGGTACAGAAGCAAGCCAAAGAACAGGGTTTGCGTACAGTGGATGTAGTCTTGTGCAGTGCAAAGCAAAATCAGGGCTTCGACCGACTGCTTGAGCTTGTAGGAACGTATCGCGAAGATCGTGACGTGTACGTGGTTGGCGGTACCAATGTGGGTAAATCCACACTCATTAACCGTCTGATTCGTGATTACAGCGATCTGGAGCAGGAACTGACCACATCCCGTTATCCGGGAACAACGCTTGATATGGTGAACATTCCGCTGGATGATGGAAAATATATCATTGATACACCTGGAATCGTGTATCCATGGCGTTTCAGCGAGATTGTTTCACGTAAGGATCTCGCTGCCATCATGCCGGAAAAACCGCTTAAACCGGCTGTGTATCAGTTAAATTCCGGTCAGACGCTGTTCTTTGGCGGCATGGCTCGATTTGACTTTGTGGAAGGTGATCGCCAGTCGTTCACTTGTTTTATCAGCACTGCGCTTGATATTCACCGGACGAAGCTGGAGCGTGCAGATGATCTGTACCGCGACCACTTGGGAGAATTATTGTCTCCACCAACCCGTGAGGATGCAGCAGAGATGGCTGAATGGACCAGACATGAATTCCGCATCAAACGCGGCAGTCAATCGGATGTATTCATCTCGGGTCTGGGCTGGATTAAGGTGAATGGCGATATTGGAGCGCTTGTTGCTGTTCATGCTCCAAAAGGCATTCGTGTACAGATCCGCCCATCCTTAATCTAATGTAATCTCAGAACCTGTACATCAGAGCGGATTGGAGGCGGACCTATGTCTGAGGATAAAAAGGGCAACCCTTCACTTCCCGTGTTGCTTGGCGTTATGGGTGATCCTATTGCTCATTCCAAATCACCGGCAATGCACAATGCGGCCCTGCAGGCTGCAGGAGTGAATGGAATGTATATGCCGCTGCATGTTCATCCGGATCAATTGGAAGCGGCAGTTCGGGGAATTGTGGCATTGGGCTATCGTGGTGTCAATGTCACGATCCCGCATAAAGAGCAGGTGATGCAGTACCTGGATGTGATCGATGAAAGTGCTCGCCTGATTGGTGCGGTGAATACCATCGTCAATGAAAGTGGAACACTGACAGGGTACAATACGGATGGTATTGGCTATGTCCGATCGCTGAAGGAAGAGGCTGTGCCTGAGCTTGCGGGTAAACGTATTGCTGTACTGGGAGCAGGTGGAGCGGCAAGAGGCGTTATATACGCACTTGCATTGGAGAAACCTGAACGCATCCACATTCTGAACCGTACAGCGGACAGGGCTATTGCACTCGCTTCGGATTTACGTGCCCATGGCTTGGGAGAAATCTCGGGCAGTGGCATGGAAGACGCTGCAACGGTACTGGCTACGGCTGATATTGTGATTAACACAACGGCTGCCGGAATGCATCCTCATGTTGATGACGTGCCGGTTGATCCTGCACTGATCCGTGAAGGCGCAGCTGTGAGTGATCTGATCTATAATCCGCTGGAGACCCGTCTGCTTCGGGAGTCGCGGATGCGAGGATGCACGGTGCACGGTGGTCTGGGTATGTTTGTATACCAGGGCGCAGTGGCCTTTGAACATTGGCTTGGCATCCCGGCTCCTGTGGAGACGATGAGACGTGCAGTACTAAACAGTTTTGAAGTGTGAAAATAATAATTGAATGGTCAGGTCCGGACAGTTTTTGCGCTGTCGATCAGGGCCTGCTCAACATAAGGAGTATGGAGTATTCATGTTAAACGGTAAACAAAAGCGCTTTTTGCGGTCACAGGCACATCACCTGACCCCTGTATTTCAGATTGGTAAAGGTGGAACCAATGAGCACCTGTTCCGTCACATCGAAGATGCGATTGAGAAGCGCGAATTGATGAAAGTGCAAGTATTGAACAACAATGACGAGGACAGAAAAGAGATGGCAGAAGAAGTTGCCCGTGAAACGGGAAGTGAGCTTGTACAACTCATCGGTAATACAATCATCCTGTACAAAGAATCTCGCGATAACAAACAAATCGAACTACCTAGATAAGGGAGCGTGACGCAGGTGAAGATCGGCATCATGGGTGGTACGTTTGATCCGATCCACATGGGACACCTCCTGGCAGCTGAAGCGGCAAGGGACTCGCATGCACTGGATGAGATCTGGTTCATGCCTTCCCATGTTCCACCTCACAAACGCGGAGCCGGAGCTTCGGGACAACAACGTCTCGATATGACGGAAGCGGCTGTGAAGGGTGTGCAGCAATATGAGGTGCTGGGTATTGAGATGGAATTGGGCGGAGTGTCTTATACCATCGATACGATGAAGGAACTGTGGCGTCGCCATCCTGAACATGAATTTTATTTCATTATCGGGGCGGATATGGTGAACTATCTTCCCAAATGGGAGCAGATTGAAGAGCTTGCAGAACGCTTAACCTTTATCGGAGTTGGTCGGCCGGGCTTCCAGTTACATCTCGATGATTTACCAGACGAGTTACAGGATCGGGTCCTGCTGGCCGAGATGCCCTTGGTCGATATTTCATCGACAGCCGTACGCAGACGTCTGGCCAAAGGACATTCGGTACGCTTCATGATTCCTGATGAAGTGCACCAATACATTGTAAGGAGCGGTTTATATGGCACTAAGCCGTGATGAACTGATTCAAGCCGTATCCGGACAAATGCCGGAAAAACGCTGGAAGCATACACTGGGTGTAATGGAATCGTCAGTGATGTTGGCTAAGAAATACGGTGCTGATCCTGTGAAAGCAGATCTGGCAGCGATATTGCATGATGTGGCGAAGTACTGGCCCGTAGCGGAGATGGAAGCGGTCATCCGTGATAACGGTTTAAACCAGGAACTTCTGCAGCATGACAAGCAGCTCTGGCATTCCGAAGTCGGTGCTTTTGTAGCCGAGCGTGATTACGGTGTGGAAGATTCCGAAGTTATTAATGCCATCCGGTGGCATACCTCGGGGCGGGTAGGCATGAGCTTGCTGGACAAAGTGGTGTGTCTTGCCGATTACATTGAACGGGGACGAGATTTCCCGGGAGTGGATCACATTCGCGAACAGGCTGAACGTAGTCTGGAGGAAGGTTTAATTGCCGGATTCGATTCGACGATCAGCTTGTTGATCTCGCAGCGCCGTGTCATTTATCCTTTGACCATGCTGTCGCGGAATGACTTAATTGCACAATTATAGAGGTTGTTCAAAAAGTCCACTTTTGATTACGAAGGATCTTTTTGAACACACAATTATAGATTATGGAGGTTGGTTCATGACAGTATCATCGAAAGAACTTATGAATATGGCGGTTGCTGCCGCTGACGACAAAAAGGCATCCAACATTGTAGCGTTGGATCTGATTAATGTTTCCCTGGTGGCAGATTATTTTGTTATTTGTCACGGGAATTCCGATACACAGGTACAAGCCATTGCCACTGAAATTCGCAAACAGGCTCATGCAGCCGGAGCGACGATCAAAGGTATCGAAGGTATGGATTCAGCACGTTGGGTATTGATGGACATGGGTGATGTTGTTGTTCATATCTTCCACCGTGACGAGCGTGAATACTACAACATTGAACGACTCTGGTCTGATGCCAAAGTGGTGGAAACTGTATGAGTTTGATTGCTGGAACAGTCGTCTCATTGCCGGTTTCACGTGAAGTGTCTCCGTTTGGCTTCTTTTTGACGACAGGATCGGAAGATGTACTGCTTCACTACACCGAGTTAACACGGGATATTAAAATTGGTGAGACGCTTGAGGTATTTGTATTCTTTGATACAGAAGATCGTCTGGCCGTAACGATGAAAAAGCCTTATCTCATGCTTGGCGAAATGGCACGACTGGTTGTGGCTGATGTTCACCCACGACTGGGCTGTTTCCTGGAAATGGGACTTGGACGGCAATTGCTGCTTCCTATTCGTGAATTGCCTGAACTGGAAGAACTGCGTCCTCAAGTAGGGGATGAAGTCTTTGTAATCATGGAACATGACAAGCAGGGACGTCTGCGTGCCAAATTGGCCGGGGAACGTGAGCTTTCACCATTGTCTTTCCATGCGCCAACTTCATGGTTAAACGAGTGGGTTGAAGCGACGGTATACAAGCCGCTGCAGATGGGTACTTTTGTACTTGTAGAAGGCGGTGTACTGGGCTTTGGCGCGATTGGTATGATTCATTCATCCGAACGTAGTCATATGCTGCGTCTTGGTGAGAAAGTGAAATGTCGGGTGACACTGGTACGTGAAGACGGACGTGTGAATCTGGCCATGACTCAACTCAAACAAGTTGGACGTAACGAAGATGCAGACAAGCTGCTCGCTTTCATGAAAGAACGCCCTATGGGTGGCATGCCTTATTCGGATGCAACTCCGCCGGATATCATCAAGCAGCGCTTTGGCATCAGTAAGTCTGCTTTCAAGCGTGCCTTGGGCAAATTGATGAAAGACGGATTGGTGGTCCAAAAGGAAAGCTGGACGTATCTGTCCGAATCTGCTCCTGCAGATCAAAGTGAAGACAAGTAATCTTCCTGATTAAATAGTTGTAATATGGAACTCGGATAAGGCAGGGATAGGCTGGGTAAACACCGGATGCCCCTGCTTTTTCTTTTGTTATATAAATTGAACTAAACATTTACACGAAACGGAGAGGACAGAAAAAACCTGAAGAAGCGGAGCTAAAAGCTTTCTGCAAGAAAGCTACTTCGAAAGCATACACTTCGCCTTTATCCCCGGATTTAATCCTTTATAAAAGGAATCAAAAAAATCTGGGGATAACAGCGATCGGAAGGTTGTTCTGTCATTGGAGTGTCCAGTGTAAATATTCTTTGGTTCAATTTATATAGATCAATTCGAAAATGAAATTGAAAGTGCGGTGCCTGACATGTCTTACCGGAAATTTGCCTATGTGTATGATGAATTAATGGAAGATATGCCTTATCCGGACTGGATAAGGTTTGCAAGAACAGCATGGGAAAAGCATGGAATGCCCAAAAGTGTCGCTGAACTTGGCTGTGGAACGGGTTCCATTACGATCCCGCTCGTGAACTCCGGTTTCGAAGTTACAGGCATTGATCTCTCAGCAGATATGCTGTCGGTTGCACGTAGCAAGATGGAGGCTACGCCTCAGGGTCATCGTTTATATCGGGAAGGCAGTGTCCGTTGGGTGCAGCAGGATATGCGGGAATGGCGAGTTCCGGAACCTGTGGATTCGGTGATATCTTTCTGTGATTGTGTCAATTATTTGCTTGAACAAGAAGATGTCATTCGTACATTCCAGCGGACATATGAGATGCTGAAGCCTGATGGAACGTTCCTGTTTGATGTGCATCATCCCAATACCCTTATTCGTTATGATGATGAGCAGCCTTTTGTACTGGATGAGCGCTCCATATCTTATATTTGGACTTGTGATTTGGACCAGGATCGCTGTGAGATTGAACATCATCTCAGTATTTTTTCGCGTGTGGATGATGGTAACAAGGATATGTACCAGCGGTTTGAAGAAGTTCATGTCCAGCGCGCGTATAATCCGGACTGGATGAAGCTGGAGTTATCCAAGGCAGGTTTTAGAGACGTGAAGGTATATGCGGATTTTGAATGGAAAGAGGCCGGAGACAGCGCTCAGCGCTTGTTCTATGTGGCTGTGAAGTAAGAGCGAATAATGAGAACTGTCCTTATGTTTGGTGCATAAGGGCAGTTTTTTGTTTGATTTTCCATGGAGAATGAATAGCAATAGTCTTAAATAGGGTAAAGGAATGAAAGAAAAGACATAACGACGTGACAAAAAGTATTGCCAGTTAAAGTAAATGAGGCGATAATAGTCGGATAGAAAGCGTTTTCTGAGAAAATAAATCAATTGTCAATGTGAGGTGTAGAAATGGAAAGTACATATAAAACAAGACTTACCTCAGAACAACTGAATGCCATTATAGAACAACATTTCTCTACAAGTATACAGAACTACAAGGAAATGGTGGATGGCTGGGCCAATCATGCATACCTCATTACACTGAGTGACGCACAGCGAGTGGTACTCAAAATTGCACCGTCAGCTTCGACAAATCTGATGCGCTGTGAGCAGGATCTCATGATTGCCGAGGTTGAGGCACTACGCCTCATCACCGAGCTACAGGATGTCCCCGTACCTCAAGTGCTGGCTTATGATGACTCTTTAACCATGGCTTCAGCACGTTATTTTATCATGGAGTACATGTCTGGAACACCCTATAATCAGGTCAAGGATCAATATTCTGCGGAAGAGCAGGAGGCCATTGAATACCAGCTCGGTCTGTACAATCGTCGAATTAATGAAATCAAGGGCGAGCAGTTTGGATATTTCTCGGAGCAAAAACAGCGATATTCCACATGGAAAGATGCATTTATGAATCTGATGGAAGACATTCTTACCGATGGTGAAGAAGCCGGAATTACATTTTCGATCGATTACCCTGAATTGAGACGTTTGATTGAAGAAAAATCGGATGTGCTGGACGATGTCAAAGAACCTGTGCTTGTGAGTTGGGATCTGTGGGATGGCAATGTTCTGGTAGACAAAGGTCGCATCACAGCGATTATTGATTTTGAACGTTCTCTGTGGGCAGATCCTCTGATGGAGCATTACTTTAGTCATTTTAACTATACTCCCGGATTCGTGAAGGGATATGGGCATGCGATTACCACTGAAAGTGAGCTGAGGAGAAGAAGTCTATACGACTTGTATTTTGATCTGGTATTACGTATTGAGTGCGCTTATCGTCAATATGATAATCAGGAACATGTGAATTGGGCTATTCATAATCTGGAGGAAGGCATTGAGCGTTTTCGGTTATCCTGAAAAGAAACCAGCGTCATGAAAGGTACGAACCGTAGACTTCAAGATGGCGATTATAACGTGTAATATTGACTTTGGGCTTGCTTTTTTATATAATGGTCCCGATATTGTATACATATTTCGATGATGAGGATCAGTAGTAATTCCTGTACATAACAGAGAGCCGGCGGTTGGTGCAAGCCGGTTGACAGTGATTTGCGAACTCGCCTTGGAGAAATGCGGTGATTACACCATTCTGTTTAACCTGCTTGTATAAAGCTTGGGTTCAGGAATGGAAATCCGCATCGGTTAACCGCCGTTACAGGTCCAAAGGGAGTGGATGACGAAGCACGTTCGTCCGCTAACTAGGGTGGTACCACGGGAATTCAACCTCTCGTCCCTAGCGCTGCAAACGCTACGGGATGCTGAGGTTTTTTTGTTGCAATTAAAGCTAAAGCGAATAACCTGAAGGAGGAACAATAGATGAGTGAGAATAACCAGCCGAAACACGGCTATCAGCCACAAGTCATGGAAAAAAGTTGGCAGCAATACTGGGATGCAAATAAAACGTTTAAAATGGGTGAGGACCCTGCTAAACCGAAATTTTATGCACTGGATATGTTCCCTTATCCATCCGGTTCAGGTCTGCACGTAGGCCACCCGGAAGGATATACGGCAACGGATATCGTTTCCCGTTACAAACGTATGCGCGGTTACAACGTATTGCACCCAATGGGTTGGGACGCTTTCGGTCTGCCTGCTGAGCAGCATGCACTGGATACAGGTGAACATCCACGAGATATTACATTCCGTAATATTGACAATTTCCGTCGCCAGATCAAATCGCTCGGTTTCTCTTATGACTGGGATCGTGAGATCAGCACAACGGACCCTGAATACTATAAATGGACACAATGGATCTTTATCCAGCTGTACAATAAAGGCCTGGCTTATGTGGATGAAGTTGCAGTTAACTGGTGTGAAGCCCTTGGAACGGTACTTGCTAATGAAGAGGTTATTGATGGCAAGAGTGAACGTGGAGGACATCCGGTTGTACGCAAACCGATGCGCCAATGGGTTCTGAGAATTACCGAGTATGCAGAGCGTCTGCTGGAAGACCTGGAAGAGCTGGATTGGTCTGAAAGCATCAAGGATATGCAGCGCAACTGGATCGGTAAATCCACAGGTGCGGAAGTGGTATTTGCCATTGAGGGTCGCGAGGAAGTTATCAAGGTGTTCACTACCCGTGCGGACACATTGTTCGGTGCGAGCTTTGCAGTACTTGCTCCAGAACATGAATTGGTAGAAGCAATTACAACCGATGACCAACGTGAAGCGATTCAGGCTTATCAGGAGCAGGCTTCTCGTAAAAGTGATCTGGAACGTACAGATTTGGCCAAAGACAAAACAGGTGTATTCACTGGCGCTTATGCAATCAACCCTGTTAATGGTGCAAAACTGCCGATCTGGATTGCTGATTACGTTCTTGCAGGTTACGGTACAGGTGCGGTTATGGCAGTTCCGGGTCATGATGCACGTGACTGGGAATTTGCGAAGCAGTTTGGTCTGGATATCATCGAAGTTATTCAAGGTGGAGACGTTACACAAGAGGCGTATTCGGGTGATGGCGCGCATGTGAATTCCGATTTCTTGAACGGACTGAACAATGAAGAAGCGGTTGCCAAGATGATTGCTTGGCTGGAAGAGAACGGTAAAGGGCAAGGGAAAGTGACCTATCGTCTGCGCGATTGGCTGTTCAGCCGTCAGCGTTACTGGGGTGAGCCAATTCCGATTCTGCATCTGGAAGACGGAACGATGAAGACAGTACCTGAAGATCAACTTCCACTGCTGTTGCCTGATATCGACCAGATCAAACCTTCGGGTACTGGAGAATCACCACTGGCGAATGTTACGGAGTGGGTGAATACGGTAGATCCAGAAACGGGAATGAAGGCACGCCGCGAGACCAACACCATGCCACAATGGGCGGGTAGCTGCTGGTATTACCTGCGCTTTATCGATCCGCACAATGACAAGGAACTGATCTCTAAGGAGAAACAGCAGCAGTGGCTGCCAGTTGATCTGTACATTGGCGGAGCAGAGCACGCGGTGCTTCACTTGCTGTACGCTCGTTTCTGGCACAAAGTGCTGTATGATCTGGGTGTTGTGGAGACCAAAGAACCTTTCCACAAACTGGTGAACCAAGGTATGATCCTGGGTACCAATAATGAGAAAATGAGTAAATCTCGTGGTAATGTCATTAACCCGGATGAAATCGTCAATGAATTTGGTGCAGATACATTGCGTCTGTACGAGATGTTCATGGGACCATTGGAAGCGACAAAACCGTGGAATGCAAACGGGGTTGAAGGCATGCACCGCTTCCTGTCACGTGTATGGCGTCTTTTCATTAACGAAGACACAGGAGCCATCAATGACAAGATTACTGTGGACGGTGGAACGGATGAGTTCAAGCGGACTGCTCACAAAACGATTAAAAAAGTTACGGAAGATCTGGAACACCTGCGCTTCAATACATCCATCAGCCAGCTGATGATTTTCATCAACGATGCATACAAAGCAGATACACTGCCTCGCGAAGCGATGGAAAACTTTGTGCAACTGTTGTCACCACTGGCACCGCATATGGCAGAGGAACTGTGGAGCCGTCTGGGTCATGAAGGTGGAATCTCTTACGTGGCTTGGCCTGAATATGATGAGTCTATGACAGTGGACGCGGAAGTAGAAATCGTTGTTCAGGTAAACGGTAAAATTGTAACTCGTGCTACGATCGCGAAGGATCTGGATGCACAGGGTATGCAGGACTTTACGATGGAGCTGGCACCTGTTAAGCAGGCGCTGGAAGGCAAGACCATTCGCAAGGTCATTGCCGTTCCAGGCAAACTCGTTAATATTGTTGCCGGTTAATCTCACCGGCTCGAAACAGTTCATCCAGCTTTAACAAATCTTCATCATATTTGTCATGTGTCGTGTGGATCAGGCTGTCGAAAACGCCGTCAAGACTAACCTTCAGCAGTGCAAGTGCCTGAGCGGTAATACCGCCAGGTACAGCGACACGAGCCTGAAGCTCTTGCGGGGTGTACCCTCCTTCGGTGAGCAGCTTGCCTGTTCCTAGGAGCATTTCGCCAGCCAGAGCGCAGGCATCTGCCCTTTTAATGCCTGTCAGCTTCACTGCACTTTCGATCCACTGTTCCAAAAAGAACGATATGAATGCAGGTCCGCAGCTGGAGAAGTCGGATGTGATTCGTGTACAGGCTTCATCCACTTGGTACGGCCTGCCTATATGACTAAGCAGACTTTCTAACACAGCGCGGTCTTCACTGGTCATTCGTTCGCCATGTATACAGAGAGATGCTCCACTGCCGACTTGGTGTGTGACGCTGGGAATTACCTTGGAGACTTTGCAAGGAAGTGAAGATTCCAGATGTCGCAGCTGCACGGGACTGGTGATCGAGACAATTATATGATTGGGATTCACGACAGGCAGGATGTCGTCAATGACATGTTTGAATTCAAGCGGCTTCACGCACAGGAAGATGATATTACTTCGGATCACCGTTTCCCGATTGCTCTGGGATTCATGCAGACCGGGGTAACGGAGGGATAACTGACGTACTTTGGACGGGGTTCGATTGCTGGCCGCGATCTGGCGGGGCTCGAGTGCACCCGATTGGATCAGGGCATAGATTAGCAGGCTGCCCATGCTGCCGGTTCCGATAAATCCAACCTTCATTGTTTCAGGCCTCCTTTCATGCTTTACGGTACTGGCGCAGTTCATTCCCTCTATTCTATGCGTGAGGACCTGTTTCACATGACATGAAAAATGCACAACTTGTTTCATCAGGAAAGTTCAACGGTTCGGAAGCACCGCCCGTGTTCGAAATGAATAATTTTGAATTCAGGGAGAGGTGTGGAAGAATGAGATGGAATAAAGGAATGACCATTGCTGCTGCGGTGGTTGGAAGTGTACTTATATTATGGTCGGGCAAAAGTGAACAACCACCTAGTGGCTGGGAACCCTTGCAGCTCGGCACCGAGAAGCCGACGATAGAGCAGGAACTCCCTGCTGTACAGTCGGCTACTTCGGTTCAGGGCAATACAGGAGTATCTTCGGGAGCGGATGCAAGTGGGATGCAGACTGGGAATGAGGCTAAGGCAGAAGAGTCTAAAGAGCTTGTGAGCGTTAGGGTTGAAGGTGATTTGGGAGTTCAAACTCCAAATCAGACGAATGATAATCCACCGGACACCTCAAATTCGATTGAACCAGTTACGCAGGGTACGAATTCGAATCCTTCGGTTACCTCCGAGACGGCATCAAGCAGTAATCCACCTGTAGTTCGTGAGGAATCTGGCGACAATGGCAAGATTGATGTGAATACCGCTCCTGTCTCCAAGCTTATCGAGCTTCCCGGAATTGGGGAGAAGAAAGCTCAAGCTATTGTGGACTATCGGAATGCACATGGTCCTTTTGCAAAAGTCAGTGATCTGACAAAGGTTAAAGGAATCGGGATGAAGATGCTGGAGAAGATGGCGCCGTATGTGCAGATCCGGTAAAATTAAAATATAAATTGTATCAAGCGGGAGGAAAGCAGCATGAGTACAGAGGTACGCAAGGACTGGGATACGTATTTTATGGACATCGCGTATATGGTTTCCACCCGTTCCCGCTGTTCGCGTCGTCATGTGGGTGCCGTTCTTGTTCAGGGAAAGAAACTGCTGGGAACAGCCTATAATGGTGCACCCACCGGCGTCCCGGATTGTTCTGAAGCAGGTTGCATGATATCGGAAGAGTATGAGTTGGTCGTGACCGATGGGCAAGAAGAAATGGTGAAAAAGCAACGATGCATTCGCACAATTCATGCGGAGCAAAATTTACTTTTATTCACAGATCGAATCGACCGCGAAGGCTCGTCCGTGTACGTGACCGACGAACCGTGCTGGACATGTGCCAATATGCTGGCGAATAGCGGGATTACAGAAATCGTGTTTCATCGTTCTTATCCTAAAGATACCGGCAAGGTTACCAATATGATGGAACAGAAGGGCATAACGTTCCGCAGGCTGGAGAATTACCAGCCCCCGCGGGAAACGATGATGACCGTGAGCAATTAATGTGAATATGGTCGAATATGTGAGGGAGAACCTCCGGCAAGCCTGAATTGGCTTTCCGGGGGTTTTTCTGCGTTCAACGGGTGAAATGAGGGAGGGCTAGAAATGAAAGGCAGACCGTTATTAAGTTTTACGATTTGTTGGTTGTGCGGGAGCGGGATAGCATGCGCGTTGACAGGCTGGACGTTAATCTGGGGGTTAATTGGAGCTCTGGCATGTCTGCCACTTTTACTTCATTTTATTAATGTGCGTGGATGGTCTGTTTTATTTTTACTCGCTGCCTTTATTGGAGGCGCTGCACATTGGGAATGGAATGATGCAGGCAATCATAGCAGTCTGCCGGAGACCATGCATATCGCTGCTCATGAGTTGGACGGATGGTCAGCTGAAATTCAGGGTGAGCTTGTGTCAGATGTACGTATTGATGGAGATCGGGCTGACTTTAAGATGCAGATGTCTTCAATATTGCCAACATCGGATTCGTCAGTAGATGCAGATCTTGCATCATCTTCTGCATTCAACATAAATGAACAATTGATCGTACAAGTCAGACTGTTGGAGGAAGAAGAACAACAGGTAGCAGCGGGCTGGAAGAGGGGCGATTTGATTACGCTTAATGGTTCTTTTGCCCTTCCTGGCGAAGCAAGGAACTTTGGCGGGTTTGATTATCGCAGTTATTTGCGTACCCTGCATATCCACTGGTTGTTCAAAGTGAAGGGAGCCAGTTCGGTAACAGCAGTTGCTCCTGAGGGACTTGGACAATATAACGTACTACGGTGGACGGATTGGACTAGGCATAAGTTGGGCTCGGCGGTTGAGCAGTTATTTCCAGAGCCTCATGCAGGATATATGAAGGGTCTTATTATCGGGATGGCTACTGATATCGATCCCGGTACCTATGGTCAGTTTTCACAACTGGGTCTAACGCATATCCTGGCAATCTCCGGAACCCATGTCGCTGTATATGTTGCTTCGTTGCTTCTCATTCTATCTTGGCTAAGGCTTACCAGAGAGACGGCACTCACGATTGTTCTGATCCTGGTGCCAGCTTATGTACTGTTATCCGGTGGTTCACCTTCAGTGATTCGGGCAGGGATGATGTCCATGATTGGGTTGTATATGGCACGTCGAGGTCTCGCCAGAGACGGCCTTCAGATGATTAGTGCAGCAGCGTTGCTGATGATGTGGTGGGACCCGTACTTTTTGCTGAACGTGAGCTTCCAGTTATCCTTTCTCGTGACCGCAGGTTTGATGATCTATATGCCATTAATTAACCGACTGTTTAGCGGTTGGCCTAAATCTCTGGCAGCGACAGCATCCGTTACCGTGACCGCTCAGTTGATTTCGTTCCCAGTAACCATTCTGTATTTCAACCAGTTCTCATTACTCTCATTTGTGGCCAACTTTCTGCTGGTTTCTTTGATTAGCGCCATTGTATTACCTTTGGGGACGGTCGCCATGTTATTGTCATCCATATGGGTTCCCTTGGCAAAACCCCTCGCATGGATTGCGATGCAACTGAATCAACTGACATTTGTAAGCGTGGAGTGGATGAACAGCCTGCCAGGTTTTGTGTTGATCTGGGCAACACCGCCCTTGTTATGGATTGCCGCATATTATGCCGTGTTGTATGCCTTACTCTGCCTGTTGCATCGTGGTAATGGTGGACAGCAAGAAACAGCGTTTGTTGAGGAGGATACGGCACCTCTTGTGAGGCGACAACCTGGTAAGAACCGTGTAGATGGAAAAGAAACTTCATTAACGACATTAGGAGCCAGTATTGCCTGGCCGGAGTATACAAGTGCATTTACCGCACGAGGTGCAGGTTATTATTCAAATGTACGAATGAGTAAAGCTCAGCAATGGTTGTGTGGGTTGCTCGCGCTCAGCTTTATTGCTGGATTATGGTGGGCATATCAGACTCCCAAGCCTGCTGGAACCGGAATCGTGCAGTTTTTGGATATTGGGCAAGGGGACAGCACATTGATTACAACCCCGGAAGGCAAACACATTCTGGTGGATGGCGGGGGAACGGTTAGTTTTGGGAACACCGAACAATCGTGGAAAACAAGGCGTGATCCGTATGAGGTGGGAGCCAAGGTGGTTGTTCCTTTATTGAAAAAGAGAGGTATCCATCAACTGGATGCTGTCATTGTCACACATGCTGATCAGGATCATGCCGGAGGACTACAGGCTGTGCTGGAACAGATTCCGGTTAAACGTTTCATGTTTAATGGAACGACCAGCGGTAAGGATAACTTTGATAAGTTGCTGGACACAGCCATGGAACGGAAAATTCCTTTGTACGCCATTCAGCAAGGCATGTCCTATAAGGCTGACAAGCAGACGAGTTTACATTTTATAGCTCCGGATCTGGCACATATCAATGTAAATGCTTCAGGCAATTTGCCTGTGTCTGAACATCAGAATCATGATTCCGTTGTCTTTTTGCTAGACATGGCTGGGACTTCCATGTTGTTCACCGGGGATATGGATGCTGCGGCCGAGCAGGACCTGCTCTATATGATTCAAGATGGCTCATTGGCTGCTCAGTTTGAACAGAAAGGTTCAGATATTGGAGTTACAGAGGGAGTTGTACAAAGGGTACTTATACGACCGTTGCAGGTTAGTTCAAATGATGTTTCAGCATCTGTATCCATTGACGTGTTGAAGGTCGCTCATCATGGAAGTAAAACGTCGTCCACCGAAGCCTGGCTCCAATACTGGAACGCCAAAACCGCTGTGATATCTGCAGGAGTTAATAATACATATGGGCATCCCAATCCGGGAGTAATGGAACGTCTGGAGGCTACCGGGTCAGATATTTATCGAACAGATCAGATGGGCGAGGTTCAGATGAGGGTGAAAGATGGGAAGATTGATATCCGGTACAAGTTGTTTGGAGTTGAGTGAAGGCAGGCAATCTATTTATCGGTGTGAAGATGAGTGAAGAAAACTCCGATTTAATACCAACTGGAAGGTTAAAAAGACAAGAGAACATACAACAATGTGGATAGTCTGAGCGGAAAAAGTATTGAAGTTAACTGTAAATATCGAGTAGATGATCCCACCTATGAAGCCTAATAGACCATATGCGGCAATAGCAACGAGCAATCTCATATACGTATTATCTTTTTTTCTGTATAAAAGTAATCCATCTACCAATATAGAAAGTGGCGTAATTAAGAAAAGTAAAATAGCGAGGTTAATCAATAATCCAACCGCAAATTTATACCCGAATGAATAATAGTAAGTATTCTCTAATCTTTCATCTATAGGGACATAGTGATATATCCCCATTGCAAGTGAAATGAGAACTGCAGTTAATACAGCTGCAACTATTTTTCCGCGCGGCCTATTGATTCTATGGGTGTTTGTCATTTAAATATTGACCTCCATCTTAAATAACTATATTCAACAAGAGATAGGCTAAGGCGTTACTATATTTTAACATACAGAGGTTGAAGAAAAGTGGGAATTAGAGAAAGAAAGTACTTAGTTGACCTATAAAAGAAAGAAGTCGTTTCGCTGCGAACGACTTTTTTCTTAATTTCATGGTGGTGACATATATTTTTTTGGTAGTGGCCTGGTAGGAAATGAGGGAGGGGAGCGTGGTTCCACCGGCACAGATCAGAAGGAGACGGATTAAAAATATGAAATATCGTTACTATAGAAAGCCTACAACGACAAAGGCGCTACAGACTACCAAACGACTTTCGGTTCCGAGTGATACATTGTTTTTCGGAAAGAAACCTTCAAAAGTTTCAAATGAATTCGGTCATCGGTAGTAGACTGGTATTTGGCAAGTGAAGGAAGGGAAGATTATTTTTAAAAGGACGGGGTGCCTTTAATAAAGGCGCCGAGGTTTACGCTGACCTGCTTGTGAGGGCCTTGAACGATTTGCAGAAGTAAAAAAAAATTTTGGATGCGAAAACTTTTTGGGAACCCGTATACGTCTTACTTCTTGTTACGACAAAAGATTTATATAGAAAAGGAATAATCGGCCATGTTCAATAGGAAAACTGAAAAAATTCTTACACACTGTATTACCGAGCATAAAGAGAATGTATACCGACTTGCTTATAGCTATGTCAAAAATAAGGATGATGCCCTGGATATCGTACAAGACTCCATATACAAAGCGATGACGCATCTCGAACTTTTGAAGAACCCAGATGCGGTCAAAAGCTGGTTTTACCGGATTGTGGTGAATACCGCCCTGGATTTTCTGCGCAGAAACAAAAAGGTTCAGGCGATGGATCATGAAATGATCGAAACCTACAGCCTCGGGGCAGAAGATACGTATACGGACATTGATTTGAAGCGAACGCTCGAATCCTTGCCGGATAAATACAAGAGCGTCATTATACTGAGATATTTTGAAGACATGAAGATCGAAGAAGTTGCGGCTGTGCTGGATGAGAATGTGAATACGATTAAAACAAGGCTGTATCAGGCGCATCAGCTATTGCGAATCAAAATGAATGATGAAACAACCAAAGGAGATCGAGTAAGATGAACAATAACATGGAACAGCTGCGAAAAGAATATCAAGAAATACCCATTCCAGATGAATTGGATAGCATTGTAAACCAATCGATTCATAAATTCTCTAAGGAGGGAAGGAGGGGCCGCGGCTCAAAGTACAGATGGTTAGCCGTTTCTAGTGCGGCTGCGTTCATATTCCTTGTTGCGATCAATGTCAGTCCTCCTGTAGCGAAAGCCTTGTCATCCGTACCGGGTGTGGACCGGATTATCCAGGTGCTCACGTTCAAGGAATACGTGGTTGACGAGTCTAATTACAATGCGAGTATCAAAGTGCCTTCCATTACCGATATGGAGAATGAGCAGTTGCAAAGCGGGTTGAACGAGAAATATATGAAGGAAAACAAGGCGCTTTACGATAAGTTCCAGGCGGAAATCAGCGAATTGAAGAAGCAAGGCGGAGGCCATCTGGGACTTGATGTCGGATATGAAGTAAAGACGGACAACGACGAGATTTTATCTATACAAAGATACGTGGTCAATACCGCCGCTTCATCCTCGGAGGAGCTTCAGTTTGATACGATCGATAAGAAAAACCAAATCCTCATAACTCTGCCAATGCTGTTCAAGGACGATCGTTATGTACGGCTCATCAGCGACAACGTTAAAGAGCAGATGCAGGTGCAAATGAAAGCGGACCCTAATAAGATTTACTGGGCTCCGGGAGCTACCGACGTGCCGATCACCAGTGAGTTCCAGAGCATCGCGAAGGATCAAGGCTTCTATATCAACAACGACGGCAAGCTGGTGATTGCTTTCAACAAATATGACGTCGCGCCAGGCTATATGGGTTCTGTGGAATTCGTCATTCCCACGGATGTGTTGAAAGACGTTCTGATTAACAACAAATACATTAAGTAATGGAAGAGACCGGTGATCGGGAAACCCGCGCCGGTTTTTTTTGTTAGTACTTTGGTCGAAGAGACATTGTTCTGTTTTTGATTTTCCTAAAACTTTCTGTACCATCTCATGCGTCTAGCCAATGAGTGTGCAAGATTAGACACTCATACAAAGAGATGGAGGATGAAAGCTATGAAAAAGAAAACGATAAAATTCATGAAGATGGGGGCCATGGGCTGTGTAGCCATGCTCGGCGTTGGCGCAGCGAGCTTATCTGCAAATGCGCTGGCCTCGGCACCTGTTTCAGCGAACGTAACTGTCAGCTCTAAGGTACATGAAACCGTACCTATGGCTACAGGAGTAAAAATCGTGGAGAAGGTACTGAGCACAACAAGCAAGAACCTTATTGTGAACATCAAGGTACCGCAGCTGGACGGCATGCTGGACACCAGATACCAGAATGAACTGAATGACATCCTTTTATCCCATGCGCAAAAGGATCTTGCTCAGTGGGAGAAGGATGCCGCAGAAACGGCCAAAAAGGCAAAAGTAAATCACCAGAAGTTCCACCCCTATGAATTTTACGTCAGCTATAAGCTAAAGTCGGACGGAACTGGAAACCCGGCAGGGGTAGTTTCGCTTGAAGTAATCACGGAAGGTTACGGGGGCGGAACAAGCATGCCCCGGATCGATACCTACAACTTGAAAAATGCCTCTGCGGCTCAGCGCGTGACACTGGAGGATCTTCTCGGTTCTAACTACAAAGAAAAGCTTGATGCAGATATTCTTGCGCAAATGAGAAAGGATCCCGATCAATACTTCCTGGAAGAATTCAAAGGGACGTTCACGGAACAGTCGTTTTATATTGAAAAAGGCGAACTGGTTATCGTCTTCCCAAAATACAGTATCGCGCCGGGATATGTGGGTTCACCGGAGTTCCGTTTCAATTTGAAGAATGCCAGCCTCTGAGGCAAAGCCGAATGACATGAAGCCAGAAGTCGCAGTAAAGTTGGATCTGAAAAAGGTCCGACATTCTAAATGCAAGTACAACATTAATTCAAGTCTTATGCTGGAAACATGACGATTATTCTGAATATGGCATCCCGTAGCCACTCTTTTTACGGGATGTTTTTTTAGTTCTAAAGGTAGAAGTTTCATGAAATTGTTTTGTTCTCTTCATTGATTACATTAATTGGAGAAAACTTTTTTCACAACCTCGGCGTCCTGCCTATGAGCGACAAATCAAAAAGGATAGGGACGAAAGCAAAATGCATGACAACACGAATCATTTCGGAAGTTTAATCCGGAACTTTGCACCGGTACGAGGCGACGGTAAACGTTATATGCCAGGACTTGATGGCTTAAGGGCATTATCCGTCATGGCTGTCATGGCCTACCATCGCCGGAAGAAATGATAGACAATGACTTGCAGTTTTATGACTAGAATAAAGATAAGGATGATATGAAATGAACAAAAGGAAGAAAACACGATGGCCCATTTGGCTGATTGGATTTATTGTATTAGCTGGCGGGATTCTAGGAATCAATCTAATGGTGCAAAATGTTCTAGCTGCAAACAACAGCGCTACAGAGAACGTTGAATTGTCGCCCAGTGCATACCCAGGCTTAAATATCGAAACAAGGACGAAGAATACGAAGCATTATGTATTGTCGATTAGCAACGTCCTAACAAATAGCAAGGAGATTAATACTCCTATTCAGACGTGGGTCAATGATCAGGAAAAGAAATTCTTAACCCAGGTTGAGAAAGATGCAAAAACGCTTCAAGGCGATCATCGTTCTGAATTGAATATTACAGTAGATACGAATAAAATTAATGACCATTTATATAGTTTAGTGTTCAATTCCTATCAAATCACCACAGGCGGTGCTAATGGACAATCGATAATAAAATCTTTTAATATCGACATAGCTGAAAATAAAATTTTAAATTTATCCGATATCATGACTTATGACAAAGCAGCAGTTGACCATATTATGTCAATCGTGAAGGAAGAATTGAAGAAACAGAAAAACGTCCACTCTTATGTATTCGAAGCAGAACTTCAAAAATCCATAAAAAATCCATCTGAATGGAAATGGTCCTTAGGTAACGGAGTCTTTACTTTATACTTTAATAAATACGAGATCGCTGCTGGTGCAGCCGGGACGATCCAAGTGAACATTCCACTGAAATCCTTGCATTCCTACTTGAAAAAGGACCTCACCGAAAAATGGAATATCACTTATGGAAATAACGATAAGCCAAAAGGGAAGGGGCCAATTCAGCCTCGGCTTGATCCTAAAGGGAAATATGTGGCTCTTACCTTTGATGACGGGCCTCACCCAAAGGTGACACCTAGAGTTCTAAAGACTTTGAAGGAGTACAACGCGAAGGCTACTTTCTTCATGCTGGGCGTACAAGTAGAGTATTATCCTGGTATGGCTAAAAAAGTTGCTGAGGCCGGCCACGAGATCGGCAATCACTCCAAGAGTCATCCGAATCTTGCGAATATGAGCCTGAGTGAGGTGCGCAAACAAATCATAGAATCATCGCACCGAATCAAAGATGCGACTGGAGAAAAACCAACCCTATTCCGTCCGCCTTATGGTGCTATGAATGAATCAGTCAAAAAAGTCACCAAAGAACAGAAAACACCCATTATTTTATGGTCTGTGGATTCGCTGGATTGGAAAAGCCGGAACGCCCAAGCTGTAAATAAAGAGGTTGCTAAAAACATCAGATCAGGTTCGATTGTACTTATGCATGATATTCACGCTTCTACAGCTGATGCGCTGCCACAAATGCTTAAATCACTAAAAAAGCAAGGCTACCAATTCGTAACGGTTTCTCAGTTGTTGTCCTTGAATAAATCCACAGGAAATGGCCCTTATTATAATCAATAAGTTCATCACACAAAAAGAGGTACAAACCTTCGTTTTTCTAAGGTTTGTGCCTTTTCTATAAGAATGGATTTGCACTATCCTATATAAACCGACCTTCATTTATTTGGATTTAAAAATCATTCCTTGCTGTTTCATTTGATTGCAGGTTACAGCACAGCACAAAAAAAGCCCGCTTTCCGTTACACTCCACGAGGGAGAATATCGGAAAACGGGCCATTTTTTAAAAATGTAGAAGAAATATAAGAACTACTCTACGCCATCCTTAAAGTGTTTGTTCCAGTGTTTGTCGCCTTTGTGCAACAGATCTTCTACCGTTTTCTCAAGAGTCATCAACAGCTGTGCTCTGACATCAAGTACGGTTTCTCTGTACAAGCGTTCTTCCGTTCCAACGATTTTATCGCCGTATAATGCCTGTGCAGCTACGTACTTCCGATGTTCTTCGACCAGAGTATCAATGGACTCCAATGCATGTTCTACAAAATGGGAAATACTTTGGTATTCTTTGGGCATTTGTTCTTTTAAAGCTTGAATTTTCGCAAGAGCTGGCATGCTCATCACCTCGTGTTTATGAATGTAAATTTACAATACACTATTTTCATGAAAATTGCATTAAAATCAGCTTAAATTTGGACAAATTTCGACTTTTTTATTTTAGAACCCAAAAAAGTACTTATCTATAATGTATGCCATTGCATTTGAATTGAGTCGTGTAAGTAATGGAATCCCTTTTGGATACGTTTGGTGACTCGTTATGCAATTTCTGTTATTCTAAGAGAAGATTTCAGCGGCCCTAATACATACGCCGTTATTTTGTTATGGCAAATTTAAAAAATACTTAACTTTGCAACAATTTTATTGATGATCACGTCTGTAAGGTTGCAGGGAGAGGGGGATCCTTTGTGGTAGAGCCGGAACTCATCAGAGCCGCTCAATCGGGCGATCGCGACGCTCTAATTACCCTATTGCGGGAGATTGAACAACATGTCTATCGGACCGCATATTACATTCTAAATAATGAACAGGACGCTTTGGATGCTGCTCAGGAAGCGTTGATCCGAATTTACACCAAAATCAATTCATACGAAGAAAAGGCCCAATTCAAAACATGGGTACAACGCATCGTCACAAACATCTGTATTGATAAATTCAGAAGAACCAAACCGTCCGTCTCCATTGACGAACATGACATGGTTTTTCAGGATAATCAGGATGTGGAGTACGAGGTCATGTCTACATATGTGGCCCAGGACATTCAGGATGCGATCAACAAGCTTCCCGAGCATCATCGTACCGTTATTGTTCTAAGATATTTGCAGGACTTATCCTACAATGAAATTGCGGATTGTCTCGATCTTCCGTTGAATACGGTGAAATCTTATTTATTTAGAGCCAGACAGCAGTTACAGAATCTACTACAGGAATATCAGAAAGGTGGTGTGACAGGATGAAATGCGAAGAGGTGGTGGAATGGATGCACCGCTATCTGGATCATGATCTGGGCGAGGCGGAAACCGCGCAGATGCTACAGCATGTGGCAAAGTGTCCGGAGTGCGCCGAGAATTTTAGTTTACTCAGAGCTCTTTCCAGAGAACTGGAAGAATTACCGCAAGTAAGCCCGAAATTTAGTCTGGTTGATGCGATTATGCCACAGCTTGATGCTATTGACGAAGCGCGGAAGGAACAAAGTAGCACCATACAGGAAATGAATCCTGTCCCCGCTGCATTTGAGAATTTACAACGTTCAAGTGAGCGGAAAACGAAGCAAAAATGGCTTAACTCGATGGCAGGACGTATGTCCATGGGTGCAGCGGCTGCGGCAGTTATATTGGGATTCGCCATCTGGGGAAATCCGCCTGAACAGATTGAGAATGCCGATTCCATGCTGATGAGCTCTGGAGCTTCTCAAGAGAGCGGCAATTTGGATGAGAATTCATTAAGCAAGAATATTGAAAATTATGATCCTGCCACTTCGTCCCAACCAAGCAGCAACGATGTGTTTGTAGGTCAATCGAATGATTCACCAACTAAACCAGATAACCAAGACGTAGAAACAATGCCTGAAGAGAACGGTGGAGATGAGGTACAGGAGCCTGAAGTTCAGTCAGATCCGACACCTAAACAACCGGCTACTGAATCAACGCCTGCTCCGAATAAAGGACCGCAGGATAATTCGTCCAGAACTCCTTCGACCGATAATCAGAAGAATCCGGCTCAGAACCAAGATTCTGAGCAGAGAATTCAGGAATCAGGAGATTCTCCTAAATCTTCTGCAGATGGGGAAGAGAATGGAGTAACAGAAACAGAAAATGGAGATGCCCAATCCTTCACTTCTCAGGATACAACACCTAATATGACTGAAGATGTTCCGGTTGAAGGTAACACTGTACCTGATTCCAGTGCAGGTGCAGACGCTTCTGGAGGGAACAACGGATTCGCAGCAGGACCGGATCAGGGAATGACTACAACAGCAGCACCAAAAGAATGGAAGTCACCTGACGGTTCCTATGTAGTTATGCTTATTGGTGATCAAATCAGCATATACTCCAAACCTGTGAGCGAACCGGATGTTCTAAATTTGGTTGAACAACGTAGCATAGAGGGGACACTGAAGTCAGCGAGTTGGTCAAAGGATGGTACCCTTTTTAATTACGAAACGGACAAGGACGGAACAACGGCGAAGAATTCGTTTAATGTACCTGCTGTTTCAGGTGGAGCTCCTGCGAAATAATTAAAAATGGGGGAGTGCGCTCCTCTAAACGAAAGAACATTTTCAGTATGACAAGCATATAGTGGAAGTAACAAAACGTCCTATCTCAGTTCAAACAACTGACGTCGTATGACCGCGCACCGGCTTTTTCTAGAACTGCTGGTGTCTGCGTTTATATAGATGTAGGACAGGGGACCTTCATCCGCAACTGGATGTAAGGTCCCTTTGTTGTCTTACGCTTTTTCTGGTAGGATAAGAGGGATAAGGAGGCGCCGTGAATGGATGTAAAAAGTGCAACAAAGGCAATACGTAATGGAGAAACGGCACCGATCTATGTGCTGTACGGAACGGAGAAGTACCAGATACAGCAATTTACCGACATGTTAAAAGAACAGGTTATTGAAGAAGAACATCGTGATTTTGCGATTATTCCATATGATTTGTCTGAAACGGCTGTGGAGGTTGTTATTGAAGAAGCGGAGACTGTACCTTTTCTGGTTCCGCGTAAATTAATTATTGTAAGGGACGCGAGCCTGTTCACCGCAGGTAAAGAATCCAAGATTGAACATCAGGTTGATCGTCTGCTTACATATATGGAGAATCCGGCAGATTACAGTACGATTGTTTTCCTGGCCCAAGGGGATAAGCTGGATGAGCGTAAGAAACTGGTGAAAGCTGTCAAGAAACAGGCAGTAGTTCTTGCTTTTGCTCCACTCAGTGGAGAAGAGTTATTGAATTGGATAGTGAAACTTGCGAAGCAGCGGGATGTTTCCTTGGAGACGGGAGCGGCGGAAACGTTGATCAGCTATGCAGGAACAGGTCTTCAGACCCTGTCTGCTGAAGTAGACAAGTTATGTTTGTTTGCGGGTAATGGGGGGACAATCAAGCGTGCTGATATCGAGTCACTGGTTGCCCGTAGTACAGAGCAGAATGTATTCTCGCTGGTGGAAGAACTTGCTAATTTGCGACTGGAGAAAGCATTGGCTCTTTTCTATGAGTTGCTGAAGCAGCGGGAAGAACCAATTAAAATTGCCGCTTTAATCGCACGCCAGTTTCGCATCATGATCCAGGTGAAAGAGTTGGGGCAACAAAGTTACTCCCAGCAGCAGATTGCCAGTCAGCTTGGTTTGCATCCGTATGCTGTTAAGATTGCGGGTGAGCAGGCCCGTAAATTTCAGCCGGAACGTCTGAGAATGATTCTGAGTCACCTCAGCGAACTGGATTACCAGATGAAAACAGGAGCTGTGGATAAAGTGCTTGGTCTGGAGCTGTTCTTATTAAGACTTGGTGCATGAATGGACACGTAAACGTAATAGATTACTAGTGTGAACAATAAACAAAGCGACCTTTGCTCCATGATCGTTAAATCATCGGAATAAAGGTCGCTTTTGTTTGTGTCTTATACTTATCGAATCAGATACTAAAAAATCCTGAAAGCCTATGCTGTTCAGGATTTTTCCATTGGATCGTATAAGTAACGCTTCTTACGCTTGTGCGGAAAGAGCGTTCAGTTTTTTCGCCAAGCGAGACTTTTTGCGTGCTGCAGCATTTTTATGAACCAGACCTTTAGTTACAGCCTTGTCCAGCTTTTTGGAAGCAGCTTGAATCGCAGCTTTTGCAGTATCAACTTCGTTACTTACCAGAGCAGCATCAGCAGCTTTAACAGCTGTACGGAGTGCAGACTTCTGGGAAGCGTTGAGTGCGCGGCGCTTGTCGCTCGTTTTTACGCGTTTAACAGCGGATTTGATGTTTGGCATTACATTCACCTCCTGTAAGGCATTTGCATGAATACAAACGTTTCACAACTTAAAATATTCTATCACGCTAGCATGTAAAATGCAACAGATATTCCTACGATGTTCGACATGCTGTATAAAGAAACCCTTTTTCCCACACAATATGCTCAAATGCGGTAAGGGAGGCAGGGACAGAATGACACTGGATTTGCAAAACTATACAGTTCGTACCGATTTGGCGATCGATTCCAAGGAAATGGCGCAAGGTGGACAGAAACAGACGATTCCCGGACTACAGGAAGATGTAGAGAAAAAAGAGGGCATTACGATTACACGTATTGATGTCCTGACTGAAGAAGCAGCTACGGCTATTGGTCGAGTAAAAGGCCACTATGTCACCTTGGAAGTACCTTCACTACGGAATGGTGATACCGAGTTACAGGAGCGAGTTGCTGCCGAGTTCACACGTGAAATGGAAGATTTTATGGTTAAGGCCGGAATCAACAAAACATCCAAGGTTTTAATTGTTGGCTTGGGCAACTTAAATGTCACCCCGGATTCACTCGGTCCACTTGTTGTGGAAAATCTGATGGTGACGCGTCAGTATTTCGAATTGGTACCAGATCAGGTTGCGCCAGGGTATCGGGAAGTCAGCGCGATTGCTCCCGGCGTGCTCGGTACAACGGGTATTGAATCCAGTGACATCGTACAGGGGATTGTAGACCGGACCAAGCCGGATGCCATTATTGCGATTGATGCGCTGGCCTCCCGTTCCTTGGAACGTGTAAATACAACAATTCAGGTAGCGGACATTGGTATTCATCCGGGTTCCGGTATTGGAAACAAACGGCGTGGCCTGACCCGTGAGATATTAGGTGTGCCTTGCATCGCCATCGGAGTACCAACCGTATGTTATGCGTCCACCATCGTGAACAATGTGATTGAGATGATGCGTTCACACTTCCGCCAGGAAACGGATCAGACCAAACAGATCATGGGTATGCTGGACGACATCGGTGAGCAGGATCGCTTGAGTCTGGTGAAAGAGGTACTGGAACCACTGGGGCATGACCTCATTGTTACCCCAAAGGAAATCGATGAGTTTATTGAGGGAATTGCCAATGTTATCGCTACAGGACTTAACGCCGCACTCCATGATGCCGTGAATCCGGATAACGTAGCGGCCTATACACATTAAAACTTAAAACTGCTGAGAAGAAGGTCCGAATCTATCGGACTTTCTTTTTTTGTTTCTGGAATCTTTCATTTTCCTGTTCTATCAATTTGGGCGGGCTCATAGAGTTGAAGTATAAGAGTTGTCCAGCAGGGAAGGAGACAGCAGAATGAACAAGATATTGGCCTGGAATATTGGGAAGTGGAAAAAAAGATGTCTGCACGTGCTGGCCATGGGCCGTACGTTGTTGTTGCTTATGATCATATCTGCCTTGTTTTTTGTCGTACTGGGTCTGGGGGGGATGGCAGAGAAACGCTTGAATAATTCACCCGTTTCTTCCATGAAAGGATTTGCGAGTGCCGTATCAAGCCGCTTTTTCGTCGATATGCTCGGTATGGAGATGCCCCATCTTACCCAGAAGGAACAGACGTCTGCTATATCCGGTGAAAACCTCACCTCATTTGTTTTCCAATTACTAACGAATGTAAATCCTCAAGATCCGAAGAGCCTGATTGCGAGAGAAATGCCGGGCATGGGTTCCAACCAACCTGTTCTGCTCCGTCCTGGATCTGGTAACGAAAAAGCCGAGGCTCCCGAAGATTATCAGCCCGGTCCCGGTCTTACGGACACAGCTTCCGCAGGTGGAGGAAAACCCGGTAGTGAGCTGCATGTTCCACCAGGTCAGGACAATACGGATCCACCTGAGTCGAGTGAGCCTGGAGATGGAGAAGGTAAAGAAGATCCCCCAGCAAAGAATGGTGAGAAAGACAATTCAGGCTCACCGACAACAGGCAAAAAGTCAATTCTTATCTATCATTCCCATCCACGGGAAGGCTACAATCCACTGCTAGGTACGAAAAGTGATAATCCATCATCAGGCAAATCAACAGGAAATGTGTTTCAAGTGGGAACCTACCTCTCAGATAGTCTGGAGAAGCTGGGAATCGGCGTAGAACACGCCAAGGATGATTACCCCACTAAAGTAAAGGACTACAACTGGAACTATTCTTATAAATACTCCCGTCAAACGGTAAAAGCGGCACTCTCCCAAAATGATGATCTGACGTATCTCATAGACATTCATCGCGATTCACAACGTCATGGCAAAACAACAACCACTATTAATGACTTGGGCTACGCCAAAGTGTATTTCATTATTGGACATGAAAATCCAAATTGGCGGCAGAATGAAGCCTTTGCAGCGAAAATTCATAAGAAACTGGAAGCCAAGTATCCTGGGGTATCCCGTGGTGTGTGGGGCAAGGACGGCGGAGGAGCCAACAACGGAGAGTATAACCAAACCCTTTCACCCAACAGCATTTTGATTGAGATTGGCGGCATCGACAACACAGGAGCTGAGCTCCAACGGACATCGAAGATTCTAGCAGACATGATTGCCCAAGTGTATTGGGAAGATCAGAAGGTGGACAAAGCCAGTGCCAAAACCTCGTCGCAGGGTGGATAGGAACCATATATGTAAAAAGGAAAAATAGTAGAGAGTGACAGGAGGCAATCCACATGTCCAGATTCGGTAAAAGAATGTTATCCATCGCTGTATTAATGTTGCTGGGTGTGCTGTTTGGAATGCAGCTGGCGGGCAGCAACTTTCATATGGGCAATCCGTCAGGAGGCACGTCAACCGCTGTGACAACAGAGCCAACTTCACAGGTTACCGAATCTGTCCCGACTGCACCTGTCCAAAAGGAAATCAAAGAACCACCATTTGTACCTGTTCAGTCACCAAGCCAAGTGCTTGGGGCAGATCAAAATAAGGCTCCGGTTGATGTGTTGGCAGACAAAACGGCTGGATTATTGCAAAATCTCTCACACAGTGGAATCAAGTGGGTGGTCTCTCTTTTTAGCGGCGTCGCTGAATAAAATACCATAATGTTAAGGTACAATATAACCTCCGGGAGTGCATGATGACACTTTATTATAAAGTTGAGACATCACGGGATTGATGCACTGTGCTTCAACTGTTATAATGAAGTGATTGACACTAGGCTGTTTCTGGGGGTAAGGAATGACTGACATTCGGGCAAGACAACGTAAAATTCGTAACTTTTCTATTATTGCACATATAGATCACGGCAAATCAACACTTGCGGACCGGATCTTGGAGCACACAGGTGCGCTCACTTCACGTGAAATGCAGGAACAAGTTCTGGATAAGATGGACCTTGAACGTGAACGTGGAATAACAATCAAGCTACAAGCAGTAGCCTTGACTTACAAAGCGGATGATGGAGAAGAGTATTTATTGAATCTGATTGATACACCGGGACACGTAGACTTCACGTATGAAGTATCACGCAGTCTTGCTGCATGTGAAGGTGCTCTGCTGGTTGTGGATGCGGCTCAGGGAATTGAAGCCCAAACACTTGCCAACGTGTATCTGGCATTGGATAACAACCTTGAGATTTTACCGGTTATCAACAAAATTGACCTTCCGAGCGCTGATCCTGAACGGGTGAAGCAGGAAGTGGAAGATGTTATTGGTTTGGACACAAGTAATGCGGTTTTGGCTTCGGCCAAATCAGGAATCGGAATCAAAGAAATTTTGGAGCAAGTGGTGAAAAGTGTTCCGGCACCAACTGGTGATCCTGATCAGCCTTTGAAAGCGCTGATTTTTGACTCGCACTATGACCCGTACAAAGGTGTAATCGTATATGTACGTGTTGTTGACGGCAAAATCAAATCCGGTTCCAAAATCAAAATGATGGCAACAGGGAAATCATTTGAAGTCATTGAAGTTGGAGCGTTCAAACCTCGTATGACCATCGTGGACGAGCTGAACGTCGGGGATGTAGGATTTATCGTTGCAGGTATCCGGCATGTTGGCGATACACAAGTCGGGGATACGGTAACGGATGCCAAAAATCCAACACCTGAACCTTTGCCGGGTTATCGTAAAATTAACCCAATGGTGTATTGTGGTCTCTATCCGATCGAAACATCGGACTATGTTGATCTGCGTGAAGCGTTGGAGAAATTGCAGTTGAACGATGCGTCTCTGAGCTTTGAACCGGAAACATCCAGTGCACTCGGTTTTGGATTCCGTTGCGGATTCCTTGGACTGCTTCACATGGACGTTATTCAGGAGCGGATCGAGCGGGAGTTTAACATTCCGTTGATCACAACGGCACCAAGTGTAATCTACCACGTCACCTTAACCAATGGTGAAGTGATGAAAATCGACAACCCATCCAACTATCCTGAGGTGGGCCGGATTGATTACGTCGAGGAACCATACGTCAAGGCAGATATTATCGTACCGAATGATTATGTAGGTACCATTATGGAGCTGTGTCAGAATAAACGCGGTGAATATGTGAATATGGAATATCTGGACACAACCCGGGTTACCATTACCTATGAGATTCCGCTGTCCGAGATTGTATATGACTTCTTCGACCAGTTGAAATCCGGTACCAAAGGATATGCATCCCTGGATTATGAGCTGTCCGGTTACCGTCAGTCCAATCTGGCGAAAATGGATATTGTACTTAATGGCGAACAGGTGGATGCTCTGTCCTTCATCGTTCACCGTGACCGTGCCTATAATCGCGGACGCATTGTCTGTGAGAAACTGCGCGAGCTGATTCCACGGCAAATGTTCGAGGTGCCAATTCAGGCATCTGTAGGTACCAAGGTCGTTGCTCGTGAGACAGTAAAAGCCATGCGTAAAAACGTACTTGCCAAGTGTTATGGTGGTGACATCTCGCGGAAACGGAAACTGCTTGAGAAGCAGAAAGAAGGTAAGAAGCGGATGAAACAGGTTGGTAACGTTGAGGTGCCACAAGAGGCATTCATGGCAGTACTGAAAATTGATGACTAGGACGTTTGCTTGCAAACAGGGTTACAACAAATATTAAATAACTAAGCTGAAAGGGAAGCCGGATGGCTTTCCTTTTTTCAAATAGAGGGGGACTTGCCATGACATTGGCAGCACACAGCCGGAAGACAGGTGCGCCCCAAGCGGTGTATCTTCACATTCCCTTTTGTACGAATAAATGTTTTTATTGCGACTTTAACTCCTACGTTCTGAAAGATCAGCCCGTGATGCAGTATCTCGAGGCGCTGGAACGGGAGATGGAACATACAGTTAAGGCCAATCCACCGGGTGAGATCAAGACCATATTTGTAGGTGGGGGCACGCCAACGGCTCTGAAACCGGATGAGATGGCGGTATTTCTTCGTTCCGTGAAGACGTATTTCCCGAATTGGGCGGACGATATTGAATTTTCGATGGAAGCCAACCCGGGAACAACGGATGCGGAGAAACTTGCTGCGATGAAAGAAGGCGGCGTCAACCGTGTCAGCTTTGGCGTGCAGGCGTTTCAGAATGATCTGCTGACAGGTATTGGCCGTATTCATAATACGGATGATGTATATCGCAGTTTGGAGAATGCTCGTAAAGCAGGCTTGAATAACCTGTCCATTGACCTGATGTTTGGGTTGCCAAACCAGACCGTAGAAATGTTGAATGAGAGTATCGACAAAGCGCTCGAACTGGATCTGCCGCATTACTCCATCTACAGCCTGAAAGTGGAAGAAAATACACTTTTCCATACACTGTATCAGAAGAACCAGTTACCACTTCCTCATGAAGATGATGAGCTGGAAATGTATCTTCTATTAATGAGACGAATGAAAGAAGCAGGCTATGGGCAATACGAGATCAGTAACTTTGCCAAGCCGGGCTTTGAGAGTCGTCACAATATTACCTACTGGCGTAATGAGGACTACTACGGTCTTGGTGCAGGTGCACATGGGTATGTGGGCCGTGAACGGCATATGAATATTAAAGGTATAAATCCTTATGTCGAAGCTTCACGAGCAGGGCTGCCTCGTCTGGATCATTTTGAGATTGCTCGCCCGGAGGCCATGGAAGATTATCTGATGGTTGGGCTGAGAATGTTGGAGGGGGCTTCGGCCTCACGCTTTAGCGAACAGTTCGGAGAGTCCATGGAAGAAGTGTTTGCGAAGCCTTTGGGCAAAATGTTGAACGCAGGGTTGCTTGAGCGGACGGCAGACGGCTTCCGACTGAGCGAGCAGGGTATCCTGTTCGGAAATGACGTTTTTGCGGAGTTTATCGGGTCCATATCGCTGAATTCATAGCTTGAAATTCTATACGCTCTGTTGTATATTTATTCATATTGATTTTACAGAGCGTGTTAATTTTAACAACTACGAAGTCAGCTTTCCTCTGGAAAGCTTGGTAATAGGAGGAGAGCAGGATGTCGGTAATATGCAGAAAAGCCGTGCCGGAAGATGTTGAACCACTGTATGAAATGATTAAGGGCTATGCAGAGCGTGGGATCATGCTTCCGCGATCACGGGAAATACTGCACCGGCAGCTGGAGCACTTTGTTGTAGCCGAAGTTGATGGTGAAGTGGTGGGTTGCGGATCGCTTTGTCGTCTGGGGAATGATTTGGTGGAAGTCAGATCACTCGGTATCTCGGAAGGACACAAAGGGCTCGGTATTGGCTCCCGATTGCTGGACCGACTGGTAGAAGAAGCGGAGAAACAACAGATTCCTAAGGTTATGGCGTTGACATACGAAGTATCCTTCTTCCTCAAAAACGGCTTTGCCGTAGTGGAAAAAGAGATTTTTCCCGAGAAAGTATGGACCGACTGTGTTCATTGCAGCAAGCAGGATTGTTGTGATGAGATCGCGGTATTAAAAGAGCTTAACGTTTCAGCCTAACAACTGAATGGACTGCATGGATCGAGCCGAGTCAGCCTCTGCCCTACATGCAGTCCTTTTTTACTTCAAAGTATGTTCAATAAAGTTGTTAGGACTTGTCGACATTGGTCTATACTATAAATAGATGAGCCCACTCATCAAACTCACTTGACAATGTTCACGTCAGTTTGGTATTTTTGTATTACCGCTTAGCACTCATCTAACCGGAGTGCTAACGACATGGGACAGTACAGTCAGAAGGAGGGAATACTCACCATGTTAACAGAGCGTCAACGAATGATTCTGAACGCTATAGTGGATGACTATATCCGTTCAGCTGAGCCCGTAGGGTCCCGGAGCATTTCCAAAAGGGGAGATGTTGGATATAGTCCGGCGACGATCCGTAATGAAATGGCGGACCTTGAAGATATGGGTTTCCTGGAACAGCCGCATACATCGGCAGGACGCATTCCTTCTCATAAAGGCTATCGATATTACGTCGATCATTTGGTTCCTTGGAATCAGGTGGAGCCCCAGGAATTGGACGATCTGAAGTCGTTCTTCGCCGAAAAGCTGAATGTCATGGAACAAGTTATTCAACATGCATCCAATATTTTGTCACATATGACGAATTATACTTCGATCCTGCTTGGACCGGAAGTATTCCATACGTCCCTTCGCCACTTCCAATTGCTTCCTCTGAACGAAAGTGAAGCTGTGGCAATCATTGTGACCAATACCGGTCAGGTGGAGAACAAGACGGTCCAGATTCCTCCAGAAATTTCGGTAGCCGAGATGGAGAAAGTGGTTCGACTGTTGAACACCAAGCTGGTTGGTGTGCCAATTTACAAATTGAAATCCCGTCTCTATACTGAACTTGGGCAAGAGATGGAACGGCATATTACACGTTACGAGGAAGTTATGCAGGTGCTGAACAGTGCCTTTGACAACGAACATGATAATCGTCTGTTCCTCAGTGGTGCCACCAATATGTTGACTCAACCGGAGTTTAAAGATATCGAAAAGGTAAAAGATATTCTTGACCTGCTGGAAGAGACACCAACACTCATGAAATTGATGATGCCCGTGCCGGGTGGATCTGGTATTCAAGTGCGAATCGGCACTGAGAATGATCATGAAGCCTTTGCCAACTGCAGCCTGATTACAGCCTCCTATTCATTGGACGGTGAGGCTTTGGGTTCGATCGGTATTCTAGGACCCACGCGGATGGATTATGCACGTGTCATTCATATTCTAAATACACTATCCCGTGACTTGACGGCGATGCTGACACATCGTTTCAAATAAGATTCGGGAATGAACCATTTCATTCGTATAAGGAGGTGAACATCTTGAAAGAGGAGCAATCATTTACAGAAGAACAAGAGGTAACAGCAGCTGAGCAGGAACCTATTAATGAAGCTGGCGCTGCAGAAGCACAAGCTGAAGAGATGGCTGATCAGGAGCAGGATGAGCTTGCACGTCTGAAGGCAGAAGCTGAGGAGCAACAGCAGCGTTATGTCCGTGCACAGGCTGATTTCGATAACTTCCGTCGTCGTACTCAGAAGGAAAAAGAAGAATTGGCTAAATACGCTTCGATGAAGCTGGTCACCGAACTGGTACCGGTTATTGATAACTTCGAGCGCGCCATGGCTACTGTACCGGAAGGTGCAGAGGTCGAATCTTTCTCCAAGGGCATCCAAATGATTTTCCGTCAATTGGAAACCGTGATGAATAACGAAGGTCTGACGGCAATGGAATCGGTAGGACAACCGTTCAATCCTGAATTCCACCAAGCAATTATGCAAGTGGAGAGCGACGAGTACGAAGAAGGTATCGTTGTTGAGGAAGTCCAAAAGGGCTACATGCTGAAAGATAAAGTGCTTCGTCCAGCTATGGTTAAAGTCAGCTCATAATTTCCTTATAGGAAGGAATGAGTCGGCTCCATAGTTGAACAATGTGGGCGAAGTTTAATATAAAGGTTTGTACACATAGAGCACGATTAGCAACATGAACATCTAAATAAGGGTTAGATCAGACCCATTCATTTTAAATTGTTGAGGGAGGAAATTTTCGGATGAGCAAAGTAATTGGTATTGACTTAGGAACAACAAACTCATGCGTAGCAGTAATGGAAGGCGGCGAGGCTGTCGTAATTCCAAATCCGGAGGGCGCACGTACAACTCCATCCGTAGTTGGTTTCAAAAAAGATGGAGAGCGCGTTGTTGGTGAAACTGCAAAACGTCAAGCGATCACCAATCCGGATCGTACCATCATGTCGATCAAACGTCACATGGGTACTTCCCACAAGGAAACAATCGATGGCAAAGACTACTCTGCACAAGAGATCTCTGCAATCATCCTGCAAAAATTGAAAACTGATGCTGAAGCTTATCTGGGTCAAACGGTAACTCAAGCCGTTATCACTGTACCAGCTTACTTCAATGACAGTCAGCGTCAAGCGACTAAAGATGCGGGTAAAATTGCAGGTTTGGAAGTTCTGCGTATCGTCAACGAGCCTACAGCAGCAGCTTTGGCATACGGTATGGAGAAATCCGAAGACCAAACGATTCTCGTATATGACCTGGGTGGCGGTACGTTCGACGTATCCATTCTTGAACTGGGTGACGGCTTCTTCGAAGTTAAAGCAACGAGCGGGGATAACCAACTGGGCGGGGATGACTTTGACCAAGTAATCATTGATTATCTCGTAAGTGAATTCAAAAAAGATCAAGGCATTGACTTGAGTAAAGATAAAGCAGCGGTTCAACGTTTGAAAGATGCAGCGGAAAAAGCGAAAAAAGAACTTTCCGGTGTATTGACTACAACAATCTCCTTGCCGTTCATCACGGTTGCTGATGGCGTTCCACAGCATTTGGAGTTGAACCTGAGCCGTGCGAAATTTGAAGAAATCTCTGCAGGTCTGGTTGAGCGTACGCTTGAACCAACTCGTCGTGCATTGAGTGATGCGGGTATGACAGCTAACGATATCGACAAGATCGTATTAGTTGGTGGTTCCACACGTATTCCTGCAGTACAAGAAGCAATCAAAAAACTGACGGGTAAAGATCCACACAAAGGCGTTAACCCCGATGAAGTTGTAGCTTTGGGTGCTGCTGTACAAGCGGGCGTACTGACAGGTGATGTGAAAGACGTTGTATTGCTTGACGTAACTCCACTGTCCCTTGGTATCGAAACAGCAGGTGGCGTATTCACTAAGATGATCGAGCGTAACACAACGATCCCTACAAGCAAATCTCAAGTATTCTCCACATATGCAGACAATCAACCAAGCGTTGAGATTCATGTTCTGCAAGGTGAGCGTGAGATGGCAGCGGGTAACAAATCGCTTGGACGTTTCATGTTGGGTGATATTCCACCAGCTCCACGTGGCGTTCCACAGATCGAAGTTAGCTTCGATATTGATGCCAACGGTATCGTTAACGTATCTGCAACAGATAAAGGTACAAACAAAACTCAAAAAATCACAATCACTTCTTCCAGCGGTTTGAGCGATGCTGAAGTTGAGCAAATGATGAAAGATGCTGAGTTGCACGCTGAAGAAGATAAAAAACGCAGAGAACTCGTTGAAGCGAAAAACAGTGCAGATCAATTGATCTACTCTGTTGACAAAACGATCAAAGATCTTGGCGAAAAAGCAGATGCTGGCGAAGTTGAAAAAGCAAATGCTGCCAAAGAAAAACTGCAAGGCGTTCTGGCTTCCGACAACCTGGAAGATATCAAAGCTGCTACAGAAGAGCTGACAGAGATCGTTCAACAACTGTCCGTGAAACTGTATGAGCAAGCTCAGGCGCAAGAGCAAGAAGCACAAGGTGCTGAAGAGCAACAAGGTTCCGCTAAACGTGATAACGTCGTAGACGCTGATTACGAAGTTGTGGATGAAGATAAAAAACAAAACTAATTCGTAGTTCTACGCGAATTAAACATCGGTGACGTTCGAATTAGAGGGAAAGTCATAGCCGGGGCTCCCGCGCTTTGGCTTTCCTTTTGTCACGATGTGCGATAAGGTGAATGATATGGGGGTGGAAGAGTGGCTGAAAAGCGTGATTATTATGAGGTGCTTGGCGTTAGTAAAACGGCTAACGACGATGAGATTAAAAAGGCTTACCGTAAGCTTGCCCGTCAGTATCACCCTGACGTAAACAAGGCTGCTGATGCGGAAGCTAAATTTAAAGAAGTTAAAGAAGCTTACGACGTAGTGAGTGACGGTCAGAAGCGTGCACAATATGATCAATATGGTCATGTCGATCCGAATCAAGGTGGATTCGGTGGTGGCGGTGATTTTGGCGGCGGCGGATTTGGCGACATCTTCGACATGTTCTTTGGCGGCGGTGGCGGTGGACGACGTGATCCAAATGCTCCCCAACGGGGGAATGACCTGCAGTACACGATGACGATTGAGTTCAAGGAAGCTGTATTCGGTAAAGAAACGGATATTACGATTCCGCGTACCGAAGGCTGTGATACCTGTCATGGCTCAGGTGCCAAACCTGGAACGAAACCGGAAACCTGCTCGGTCTGCCAAGGTAGCGGTCAGCAGGAAGTCGTGCAAAATACACCGTTTGGACGTATGGTTAATCGTCGTGCATGTTCGAACTGTAGTGGTTCGGGCCAAATTATCAAAGAAAAATGTACAACGTGCAGTGGTAGCGGTAAAGTTCGCAAGCAACGCAAAATCCATGTCCGCATTCCAGCGGGTGTTGATGATGGCGCGCAACTGCGTATGACAGGTGAGGGCGAGGGAGGCCTGCGTGGCGGACCAGCGGGAGATCTGTATATTGTCATTCGCGTGAAATCACATGATTTCTTCGAGCGTGAAGGTGACGATATTTATTGCGAAATCCCACTTACCTTTGCTCAGGCAGCTCTGGGAGATGAAGTTGAAATCCCAACGTTGACCGAGAAAGTGAAGTTGAAAGTACCAGCTGGTACACAAACAGGAACGTATTTCCGACTCAAAGGCAAAGGTGTACCACGCCTGCGTGGTATGGGGCAAGGAGATCAGCATGTGAAAGTGGTTGTGGTTACACCTAGTAAGCTGAATGACGAGCAGAAAGATCTGCTTCGCCAAATTGCTGCGCTGGATGGAGAGCAAACACATGAGCATGAACAATCTTTCTTTGATAGAGTGAAACGCGCCTTCCGCGGCGACTGAGAATAAAATAAAGCAAGTCCTTAAGGACACCACAGCGGTTTTTACCGTAAGGTGTCCTTTTTTGTACGCCTTTTTTTAGTGGTTCAGTGATTTTGGCAACATCCATGGATCTATGCTACAAAGAACGACAGCAATTTGTGGGAGCATTTCGGTATATTCTGAGCGAACTTGCGGAAAGATAGCATGGCGAGAATGATATGCATAGCTGATATGCGAGAAATTAGGGAAGCAGGTGAAGCGGATGACCGAGAAAAATATTTTGGCGTACTTTCACAGCCCGGAGCAGGCTCAAGGGGCAGCCAAAAAACTGGAGGCATTGCGAGTGGAGGACCTGTCAATTAATCGATTCAGCCGTTATGCGGGTGTAGGACCAAGCGGGGCTTCCTACAAGCCGGGCGTTTCCGGCAGTTTTTCATCATGGGTGCCCGATTCGATGCAAACAAATGCCAGTGCTGGAATCATGGCTGCGGCGGACCCTTCTGCAAGCGGCATGAGTGATGGTGGACAGGGTGGACCAACGGGAAGAGATGTATTACTTACTGTCATCGTAGATGAATCGGTACATCACCGTGCTATGTCTATAATCGAACAAGCCGGTGGAATGATCTAGTTTCCCAATATGAAGGAGGAGCATTACAATGGCAGAACATGAACGTCCAGGCAAGATTCTCACAAAAACGGAAAAGATGAAACGATTGCAGTCCGCCAAAAATGAAGATGTGGAATTCAGCGCTGAAGCTGCGGATCATGAAGATATAGAAGCACTACGCCGCAGCGAAGCGGCTGATCGACGTCAGGGACGGGAGCTTAATGACTGAAGATCGCTCGGGAGTGACCATCGAAGCTGTTTTTACAAGCTGGACTGAGGCCGAGTCTGCACGCAGAGCCCTGGAATTGTTGCACCCGAACCAATTGAGTATTGAGAGCCTTGGCAATGAAGCATCTGCATTGGACTCAAATGGTGTTACGGGCTTCGATAATTCTCCTACGGCCGTTGTCGGAGGGTTTAGTGGCGAACTGAATGTACTTGCCCTGATTAGTGATGAAACGGAAATGTTGTCCAATGGTCAGGTGTATGATACACCCAAAGAGGACTCGGCAAACAGGCTGAAACAAGAAATTTTGCTGACCGTGTCCGTATCCAACGATTCGCTCCCGCAAGCCGCAGAGATGATCACACAGAACGGTGGACGTTTTTGCTAAGTGAGATTCGAATTATACAAAATGCTGAAGTAAATGAAACAGATATGAATGAATAGATGACAGGATATTCGAGCAGTCAGGCTGCGGATATCCTGTTTTGTTTTTCTTTTACTGGTGCGGCTTTGTGCTCCGAGTAGCTTGTGTAGTACAATAGTTGGGATGTTTGAAAAATGAGGAGGAAAAACCAAGTATGTTATGGCATGAACTAACAATACATACCACAGAAGAAGCTGTGGAGATGATTTCGAATTTTTTACATGAAGCGGGTGCTGGAGGGGTTTCGATTGAAGAGTCCGGTACTTTAAATAAAAAACGGGACACGACATATGGGGAGTTATACGACGTTCCTTTGAATGATATTCCAGAAGGCTTTGCGGTCATCAAAGGGTACTTCTCCGAAGGTACGGATATGGTTGCATTGCAGTCCGAAGTTAATCCGAGAATTGAGGAACTTCCCGAATTCGGAATTGATACAGGTGAAGTTCGTTATGAGACGCGTACAGTGGATGAAAATGACTGGGCAACAGCTTGGAAGCAATATTTCAAGCCGGTACGTGTATCGGAACGTCTGACGATCAAGCCAACGTGGGAAGAGTATACGCCTGAAAGTCCGGATGAGAAAATTATAGAGCTTGATCCAGGCATGGCCTTTGGTACAGGAACACATCCAACGACCTCCCTCTGCTTGCGCACACTGGAAACGGTTATTCAGGGCGGCGAGGAAGTCATTGACGTAGGTACAGGTTCTGGTATTTTGGCTATTGGAGCGATAAAACTAGGGGCAAAACATGTACTGGCGCTTGATCTTGATCCAGTTGCGGTAATCAGTGCCAGGGAGAATGTGGAACTGAATGGGCTGGAGCAACAAATTACGGTTAAAGAGAGTGATCTATTGTCCGTCCTCGGGAGTCAGGACCCTGCGCTAGGTGTGCAACTGCCAGTTAAGGTTGTCGTGGCGAACATTCTGGCAGAGATCATTTTGTTGTTCGTAGACGATGTCTATCATGCGCTTGAGTCTGGTGGTACCTATATTGTATCCGGCATTTGGAAGAACAAAGAGCAGGTTGTGCATGATGCACTGGAAGCCTCCGGGTTTGAAGTGAGTGAGATCCACCGTGATGAGGATTGGCTGGCGTTTGTAGCCAGAAAGGGGTAACGTATGGACTTTTGGAATTCGTTCTTTCGTTATCCGATCGATCAGCTTCCGTTTTTCCTGCTGACCATTCTGATCGCATTTACGGTGCATGAATTCTCGCATGCGTATTTTGCCAACAAATTCGGTGATCCAACAGCGAAGCTGTTGGGTCGGGTCACGCTGAATCCGGTTGTACACTTTGACTTGTTTGGTGTGCTGTTGCTCATTATTGCCGGCTTTGGTTGGGCCCGTCCAGTTCCCGTTAATCGGGCTAACTTCGACAAACCTAGATTGATGGGCATCATCGTATCTGCAGCAGGGCCTCTGAGTAATCTTTTGCTCGCGATCATCGGTACAATCATCTATGCTTCACTGGTTGGTTCGGGAGCTCTCGGCGGCATTGATAATGAGCGGCTGCTGACAGCAATCACGACGTTCTTCGCTATCTTTAACTTAACCAACTTTTTCCTGTTCCTGTTTAACTTGATTCCGTTGCCCCCGTTGGATGGTTATCGGATTCTGGAAGATGTAGTGCCACCTTCAATCAGCCGCAAGCTGCAAGGGGTGGAGCAATGGTCCATTTTTATCTTCCTGTTGATTCTTGTTATACCTCCGTTGCAAAATGTAACGATTCAACCTTTGTATGAGTTTGCGCAAACGATGTATGTGGATCTGGCAAAGGTAATTATCGAATTATATCGCTAAAAAAGCGTATCGTGTTTTGGACGGATATACTGGTCAGAAACACGTAAAAGTTGTATGATCATCTGTGGCGATTGGATTCATGCTTGTCATTAGGCGGGGTGAATTCCAGTCATAACAGGACAGAATGGGTGGATTGACTAATGCAGCGATATTTTGTATCTGCAGAACAGTTTAATGAACACGCTGTGATCATCACAGGTGATGATGCACGCCATATCGGCAAGGTCATGCGTGGTAAACCTGGAGATAAACTGATTGTCAGTGACGGAAACTCCAGAGAAGCACTCGTGGAAATTGAGACCATTGAAGTTGGCCAAGTTACTGCAAATATTGTAGAGTCTCTGGTTATGGACCGTGAAGCACGGATTCGTGTAACCGTGGCACAGAGTTTGCCCAAGGGCGACAAGATGGAAACAGTCATCCAGAGATGTACTGAGATTGGGGCGGTATCATTTGTACCCTTCCTATCAGAGCGTACGATTGTGCAATATGATGCAAAGAAAGAAGGCAAACGGTTGGAACGGTGGCGGAAAATTGCCAAGGAAGCTGCCGAACAGAGTCACCGGAATCGTATTCCATCCGTTGAGCAGCCGCTTTCCTGGAAAGGGCTGTTATCTTCTTTTGAGGGCTATAGCCTGGTATGTTATTGTTATGAGAAAGAAAATGGTAAACAGCTGAGAGATGCACTGAAGCCGTTTATAGAGCAGCTTGCACCTGATGCAAGTGCAGAAGTTTTGATCGTGGTTGGACCGGAAGGTGGATTTTCTGATAAGGAGACGGCAGAGGCTGATCAGGCAGGTGCTGTATCTGTTGGACTGGGCAAACGCATTTTGCGTGCTGAGACAGCTGGAATGGCAGCACTAACTTGCGTGTTATATGAATCCGGAGAAATGGGAGGAATGTAATTATGCCATCCGTGGCGTTTTACACCTTAGGCTGCAAAGTTAATTTCTATGATACAGAGGCGATTTGGCAATTGTTCAAAAACGAAGGTTACGATCAAGTGGACTTTGATGAACAGACAGCGGATGTATACTTGATTAATACTTGTACAGTAACCAATACCGGCGACAAAAAGAGCCGTCAAATTATTCGTCGTGCCATTCGGCGCAACCCGGAGGCGATTGTGGCCGTTACAGGCTGCTACGCGCAGACTTCTCCGGCAGAGATTCTGGACATCCCGGGGGTGGATCTGGTTATCGGTACACAGGACCGTGACAAGATTTTGCCATATGTTAATGAAATTAAGGAGTCCCGTCAACCCGTTAATGCGGTGCGTAATATTATGAAAACCCGTGTGTTTGAAGAGATGGATGTACCTGATTTTGCTGATCGTACCCGAGCGTTCCTGAAAATCCAGGATGGATGCAATAACTTTTGCACGTTCTGCATCATTCCGTGGTCTCGTGGTCTCTCACGCAGCCGTGAGGCGAATAGCATTATTCAACAGGCGCATCAGCTCGTACACGCCGGATACAAGGAGATTGTTCTGACCGGTATTCATACAGGTGGGTATGGTGATGACATGGAGAATTATGATCTGACCGATCTGCTGTGGGACCTGGACAAGGTAGAGGGGCTGGAGCGTATTCGAATCAGCTCGATTGAAGCCAGTCAGATTGACGACCGTATGCTCGACGTGATCAAACGTTCGGACAAACTTGTTCGTCACTTCCATATTCCGCTGCAAGCGGGTGATGATACGGTATTGAAACGCATGCGCCGTAAATATACGACAGAAGAGTTTTACAACAAGATGCTTCGCATTCGGGAAGCAATGCCGGATGTAGCGATTACAACAGACATCATTGTTGGATTTCCTGGTGAGACGGATGAGATGTACCGTAATGGCTATGAGTTGATGCGGAAGATCGGTTTTTCCGAAATGCACGTATTCCCTTATTCGAAACGTACGGGTACACCAGCAGCACGGATGGAAGATCAGGTGGACGAAGAGGTCAAAAATGCACGTGTGCATGAACTGATTGACTTGTCTGAGCAGATGCAGCTGGAGTACGCTGAGCAGTTTGTCGGACAGGTACTGGATGTTATTCCCGAAGGTGAAGCCAAAGGCCGCGAGGGAAGTGGCAAGCTGCACGGTTATAGCGACAACTACATTCAACTGGTCTTTGATGGAACGATGGACATGGTCGGTAAAGTGTGCCGAGTCAAAGTGGTTGAAGCAGGTGTCAACGAGAGTCAGGCTACGCTGGTACGTGTGTTGGAAGAGAATCTTAAGTCCGCCGCGATGTGATCGAGGCGTCAGAAACAAGGATTTCATTTCCTTGGGGAGCTTACCCGGGGAGATGAGGTCCTTCTTTTGCAAAAAAATAAGATAAAGATATCGAAGTTGATGGGGGAGAGCATGATGAACAAAAAAGAAATTTCAGCAGGCGGAGTTGTTTATAGAACAGGGGAAGACGGACGTCTTCAAATTCAGCTTATCGTAGATCGTTATGGTAAAACAACTCTCGCCAAGGGCAAAATGGAAGATGGAGAAACAATTGAACAGACGGCACTGCGCGAGATTTTGGAAGAGACAGGTATGGTGGGCCGCATTGTAGAGCCGGTTGATATCATTGCTTACACGTACCAACATGCAGACTTTGGCCCGGTGGACAAGGAAGTTCATTATTATCTCGTTGAAGCCGAGAGTGGTGATCTACAGCCTCAGATTGAAGAAATCAAGGGTGTGGATTGGTATGCTCCGGAAGAAGCATGGTCCTTACAGCAGCAGAGCGGATATGATAATAACGATGATATCTTGCGTGTAGCCCTGAACAAGTTAGGCATTAACGTATAACGCACTATTGTTCGAGTCAGTTAGCCGCGAGCTCTGTGGGTCTGGATAGGCAGATCATCAAGCCACGGGTGACTTCGCCGCGGGGGCGTGGACCGGTGGTTTTTTGTGCCAGATTGGCAAGTAACAGAATGGCAAAGCAAGCAGTGAACTGGTGACGTTAAAAAGGGTCTGGGCATGCGCAATCTGTGCCCCGTTGTCCGCTGACAGCCAGGCCGAAGCTGCATGCAGCTGGCCGATCAGCGGCATAAACAGCAGCGCTCCCGCAATGTTTAATACAACATGGGAGGCTGCGACAAATTTGCCTGCGGATGCTCCGCCCGCAGCAGCAATCACAGCGGTGATGCAGGTCCCCACATTGGACCCGATCACAATGGCGATGCCGATATCCACAGGTAATACTCCTGTGGCTGCGAGCGTAATCGCCATGCTAATGACAGCTGCGCTGCTGTGAATGAGTGCTGTCAGACAGGCACCTGCCAGGAAGCCCCACCACAAGCTGTCGGCCGAGCGGTCGAGAAACCATTGAAATACGCCCATGCTCCGCAAGGGTAAGGCAATGGATTGCATCACCTGAATGCCTGTCATAACAAGTGCAAATCCCGCGGCTGCGAGGAAGCTGTACTGGATGTTAAACAGAGTCTGGCGGGTGCGTTCAGGAGCGGCCAGATTGCGTTCACCAAGAACAACAAACAGGGCCCAGCCCGTTAGAGACAGGACGAGTAGCGGCAGGGAAGCACGGCCGATCTGCAGTCCCACCAGCTCCGTTGTCAGGCATGTCCCGATGTTGGTGCCGAGGATGATTCCAAGTGTGCGTCCATAGGTAATTAATCTGGCATTAGCCAGTCCAATGGTGAGTACGGTGACCGCAGTACTGCTCTGTAACAGGGCCGTTGCACCTGCACTGAAGGCCATGCCTTTCCAAGGAGCAGAGGTGGCACGATTGAGCCAACCTACCAACATGGGTCCTGCCATGCGCTGCAAGGCCGTCTCCATCAGCTTCATGCCACCAAAAAAGATAATAAGCCCATAGAGTAGGGGCAATATCACATCTCTAAACATACAAAATCATTCCTTCCGTCCGGGTTCCTTAACTCATCCTATGAGTAAGAAAAGACAGCCATGACAAGCCTAAAGGAATTCAGAGGGAAGCGACCTAAATTACCCCACCCCAATTCGAAAGATACGATGATTCGTGCAAACGTAGTGGAGGGGACGAAATCGAATCTGAAGAAGCGAAGCGTGCGCCTTTGTGTCCGGATTTTCCCTTTAGGAAAGGGGAATCAAAAAAATCTGGAGACAACAGCGATCAGAGGAACAAATCGTCGCTGTAGTGTCACTCATACAGCGCTTAAAGTAACAGCTTAGCGCCAACATGCTCTCAACTGCCCCACCCCAATTCGAAAGATACGGTGATTCGTGCAAACGCAGCGAAGAAGACGAAATTGTTACCGAAGAAGCGAAGCGCTCGCCTTTATCCCCGGATTTTCCCTTTGAGAAAAGGGAGTTCAAAAAAATCTGGAGACAACAGCGATCGGAAGATCGATTCGTAACCGAAACGCCACCTACGCGCCGCACCAAACCTATCTTTTGAACTATTAAATTAAAGGAAGTGGATCTACCTTGCCATCAGTTACACTCGAACGCAGTCGCAAAAAGCGGCTAGAACATGCACATCCATGGATATTTAACAATGAAATTGCCTCTGTTGACGGAAACCCGGAGCCGGGAGATCTGGTCAATGTATTGAATCATCAAGGTCGCTATCTGGCGACAGGATATTACAATCTCGCATCTCAGATCACGGTAAGAGTTGTATCTTATCAACCGCTGGAGTCCGAACAGATGGATACGGCGTTCTTTGCAGCGCGTTTCCGCGATTGCTTGCGTCATCGGGAACGTTTTATCCAGGATGGAGAGGCATACCGCCTCGTTTATGGCGAAGCAGATTTTCTGCCAGGATTGATCGTTGATCGATTTGGCAGCGTCCTCGTTGTACAGTTGCTTACACTTGGCATGGATCGTTGCCGTGAAGCCATCGTACAGGCACTCATTGAAGTAATGCAGCCAGAAGGCATATATGAGCGCAGTGATGTCTCAATTCGTGAACTGGAAGGTTTGGAGCAGACCAAGGGTCCACTGTACGGAGAGTGCCCACGACATGTCACCGTTACAGAAAATGGACTACTCATTAAAGTGGATATCGTGGAAGGACAGAAGACAGGTTACTTCTTCGACCAACGCGAGAATCGTGCAGCCATCGAACCGCTCATGAAGGGTTGGGGCTACAAGAGTGGAATCACACTACAAACGACTGAGCAGGATGGCACAGAGCAGCTCTTGCCTGTGAATAAAAGCGGTAAAGTAGTTACATTCCCTTATTGGGATGGTGCCACTGTGCTGGAGTGCTTCTCACACACAGGCAGTTTCACGTTGAATGCTTGCAAGTATGGAGCCAAAAAAGTGACTTGTCTTGATATTTCGGAGCATGCCATTGAGAGTGCACGAACAAATGTGGAGCTGAACGGTTTTACCGACCGTGTTGAGTTCGTAGTTGCTGATGCATTCCAGTACTTGCGTGAACAAGTGAAAGGGCTGGATGAACGTACCGTACGTGCACGTGCAGGCGAACAGAAAGTAGATACATCCAAAGCGCTGGCAGCTGGCGGTAAAACATTTGATGTCGTCATCCTTGATCCTCCTGCATTTGCCAAAACGAAATCAGCAGTCAAAGGTGCATGCCGTGGATATAAGGATATCAACCTGCAAGGAATGAAACTGGTTAATGAGGGCGGATATCTGGTGACAGCCAGCTGTTCGTATCACATGCGTCCTGACCTTTTCCTGGATACGATTGCGGATGCAGCGGAAGATGCAGGCAAAGTGCTGCGTCTAATTGACTGGAAGGCAGCAGGTAAGGACCACCCGCAAATTTTAGGCGTGGATGAAGGACATTACCTGAAATTTGCTATTTTCGAAGTGCGTAGTAAAAAGAATTAGAAGAGTCTGGTTTCACTTTTTTTAATCTCTCGTGAGATAAAGTGAATTTTAAATGAATGATACTTTTGGCAAAAAGTCCACAGTGTGATAGCTGCGGGCTTTTTGCTGTTTGGCTGTGTTAACGGAGATGATCTCCGTTTTTACCGGATAGTGGCAAACGTATGTTCCGAACCAAGTCAGATATGTTATACTGGGAATTAAAATCTTGTACGTGTAGTTTGGAGGATTAGACATGTCCGTTCGTTTTGTTATTGGCCGGGCAGGCAGCGGCAAAAGCTCGCTGATTACCCGGGAAATTACAACCCTGCTTCAACAAGAACCGCAAGGTAAACCTTTGATTTTACTCGTTCCGGAACAGAGTTCCTTTCGCACAGAGCAGGCATTGGTGTCTTCTGGAGCAATTAAAGGTACCATGCGTGCAGAAGTGCTCGGCTTTCGCCGTTTAGCCTATCGTGTAATGCAGGAAGCAGGTGGTTCTGCTCGTATTCCGATCGGAGCCGAAGGCAAAAAGATGCTGCTCTACAAGGTCATCCAGCGCCGTAAGGAAGAATTGAAGTTGTTTGGTGCATCCGGCAGCCAGCTGGGTTTTATAGGTGAATTAAATGACTTATATAGTGAATTTAAACGTTATGAAGTTGATCCATCATTGCTGGAAGAAGGGCTGTCTGGAGGGAATACCTCATCCACTTCGCCGATTCTGGAGGACAAGTTGCATGACTTGAATCTGATATATCGTGACTATGAACAGGAACTGACCCATTTATATATTGATGATGAAGACACGTTGACTGAGCTGACAGATCGTTTGTCGGAAAGTGCATTGCTGCAGGATGCCCAGATCTGGATTGATGGCTTTCAGGGATTCACGCCACAGGAGATGAGTGTGATCGGTCGGCTGATGTTGCAGTCCTCTTCCGTGACGATTGCACTGACACTGGATCGTCCTTATGATCACGGCGCACTGCCTGGAGAACTGGAACTGTTCTATCCCACAGCGAGTGCCTATGCGCGCCTGAAAGGGATGGCTGACGAACTGGGTATACCGAGTGATATAACCGTGCTAGATTCGGAGATTCCACCGAGATACAAAGATCGTCCGGGACTTGCTCATCTGGAGGCTGGTTTCGACCGGCGAATTCGTTGGAAAAGTGAAGGCCTTGATTCCGGAATCCGACTGGTTGCAGCGGAAAACCGACGAGCTGAGATGGAGGGGGCACTGCGTGAGATGCGGCGCCTGGCACAAAACGAAGGTGCGCGTTACCGGGATATGGCAGTACTTGTCCGGCAGTTGGATACCTACGCTGATATAGCTGAACCTCTATTCAGGGATTATGGCGTACCCGTCTTTCTGGACCGCAGAAGAAATGAACTTCATCATCCATTGTCCGAGTTTATCCGTTCTGCACTGGATATTGTTCGGCGCCACTGGCGTTACGAGGATGTATTTCGCTGTGTCAAAACGGATCTGCTACTTCCGCGTGATGGTTCCATCACTCGTGAAGATATGGACCAGCTTGAGAATTATGTACTGGCTTGTGGTATTCACGGGTATCGCTGGACTGATGGCAAACCATGGAAGTATGTACCAAGCCTGTCGCTGGAAGATAACGGTCAGGATGGCCGTAGTCGAGGACGGGACCAGATGCTTTCTCTAATGGAGAGCTGCCGAACGGTCATTACAGATTCCTTGGGTGTTTTTGAGAAACGAATGAAAAAGGCAAAGACAGCCAAAGCCCAGTGCGAGGCACTATACAGATTGCTGGAAGATGCTGAGATCCCATGGAAGCTGGAGAACATGTCTGCTGAAGCTAAGGCTCAAGGTGACCCCGAACGGTCGAGAGAACATCGGCAGATGTGGGGAGCTGTGCTGGATTTATTGGATCAGATGGTTGATATGATGGGGAATGAACGGCTGGATATCACGCTGTTTGCCGGGATGATTGAGACCGGATTGACGGAACTGAAGCTGGGTCTGGTACCACCAGCACTTGATCAGGTATTGGTTGGTTCCATGGACCGTACACGCCTTCAGGACATCAAATACGTATTTATCCTTGGCGCCGTTGATGGTGAATTACCTGCCGTACCTCAGGATGATGGCGTATTAACGGAACTGGAAAGAGCGTTACTGACAGAAAGAGGCGTGGCGCTTGGACCAGGAGCAACAAGACAGATGCTGGATGAACGTTTCCTGATCTATACGGCACTTACAGCGGCAAGCAGCCAGTTGTGGCTGAGTTACCCGGTTGCTGATGATGAGGGGAAAGCACTGCTTCCTTCCGAGATTGTCCGCCATGCACGGAAAATGTTTGGTCTCCAAGAACAGCCATTACTCGCTCAACCACCGGTTGCGAACTCGGAAGAAGCGCATTGGTCCTATGTCACCCATCCAGGTCAGAGTCTGTCTGCGCTCATTGGACAATTGCGCAAATGGCGCCGTGGAGAAGACATCCCTGAAATGTGGTGGGCGGTCTACAATTGGCATGTATCTCGAGAGACAAGCAGACCTCAGCTGGAGCGGTTGATGGGATCGATCTTTTATCGTAATCGGGCATTGCCACTACGTACAGCTACCAGTCGCAGACTGTATGGTACAGAGGTGAGGACGAGTGTCTCGCGAATGGAGCGGTTCGTTGCTTGTCCGTTCTCCCATTTTGCTTCGCACGGGCTGCGTCTCAAAGAACGGCAATTATACCGCCTTCAGGCTCCTGATATCGGACAGCTGTTTCATGCTGCACTAAGCCAGCTGGCTATGCGGTTGCGTGAAGAAAATCGTAGTTGGGGCAGCTTGACTCCAGACCAATGTCGTCAGGAAGCCGAGCAAACGGTGGAGCAGATTGCACCACAGCTGCAAGGGGAGATTTTGCTAAGCACCAAGCGATACGGTTATATTTTCCGCAAATTGAAGGACATTGTTAGCCGGGCATCCGTTATTCTCGGTGAACAGTCCAGACGTGGAAGTTTTGAACCGATTGGGCTGGAACTTGATTTTGGACCGGATAAAACACTGCCGCCACTACGTTTTGAACTGGAGAACGGATGTGTGATGGAGATCGTGGGTCGGATTGACCGTGTGGATGTGGCAGAAGGCGAGAATGGTCTGCTTTTGCGTGTCATTGACTATAAATCAAGCCAGACGGACCTCAAGTTACATGAAGTGTACTATGGTCTGTCATTGCAGATGCTCACCTATCTGGAGGTGCTGCTTAGTGCTGCCGAAGAATGGCTTGGGGAAACGGCGATGCCGGGAGGAACGTTGTATTTCCATGTGCATAACCCGCTGTTGCAATCCGCAAACGGCATGACATCGGAGCAGGCAGGACAAGAACTGCTGAAACGGTTCAAAATGAAAGGTTTGCTGCTGGCGGATCGGGACGCAATCGCTCAAATGGATAACACCCTGGATAAGGGGTATTCAGCGATTATTCCAGTTGCCCTTAAGGCGGACGGAAGCTTTTATAGCAGCGCCGCTGTAGCTACGCCAGAGCAATGGGATACGCTGCTTGCTTCGGTTCGCAGTAATATCCGTCAGATTGGTACCCGGATTACGGATGGGGATGTGGCTATTGAGCCTTATCGCATTCAGCAGGAAGTGGCGTGTACGTTCTGTCCGTATAAGCCTGTTTGTCAGTTTGATGAGAATATAGAAGGAAATGAGTATAATCTGTTGTCCAAACCGGGCAAACAGCAAATCTGGGATATGTTATCTCACAACAAGGGAGGGGAAACATCATGACGAATATGCCAAAACCGGAGGGTAGCTTCTGGAGTGATGACCAGTGGAGTGCCATCTCGGAAAGCGGAGAAGACATTCTGGTTGCCGCAGCGGCGGGATCAGGCAAGACAGCCGTGCTGGTTGAACGAATTATTCGCAAGATCGCAGATCCCTCCCAAGGATTCAGTGTAGATCGTTTACTTGTAGCCACGTTTACCAAAGCGGCGGCCGCCGAGATGAAACAACGGATTCGGGAAGCGCTGGAACGTGCGCTTGAAGAACAGCCTGGAGAAGAGCATCTGCGTAAGCAGCTGTCGCTGCTTGGACGGGCATCTATTACAACGCTGCATTCATTCTGTATGGAAGTCATTCGCCGTTACTATCAGCAAATTCCGTTGAACCCGGCTTTTCGTATATTGAATGAAAATGAAGCGGAGATCATGCGCCAGGAACTGCTTGAAGAACTATTTGAGGAAAAGTATGGCGAAGAAGATGAAGGTAGTACATTCCGCGAATTGGTCGACTGGTTCAGTGGAGAACGAAATGATGATGCGATGCATCGACTGGTGCAACGATTGTATGATTTCTCCCGCAGTCATTCCTGGCCGGATCATTGGCTGTCAGAGATGGCATCTGCTTTTCAGGTGGAAAGTGTGGAGGCACTTGGACATTCAGCATGGGTTCAGAGTATTTTGCGTGATGCGGCTCTTGCTTTGAGTGGTGCAGCAGGACTACTCCGTCAAGGTATTCATATTTCCATGCAGCCTGAAGGTCCGGCACCTTATGCAGATACGTTAAAAGAAGATCTGGTGATGGTGGAAGAGCTGCTGTCTGCGGCCCAGGTTATGCCATGGGAGAAGTTGCCTGAAGTGTTTCAACCCGCTGCATTTGGCAAACTGAAACCCTGCAAAAAGGATCAAACGGACCCTGCTTTACAGGATCAGGTGAAGGAACTCCGGGAGGCTGCGAAAAAGGCCGTTTCCGACCTGAAAGGTTCATTGTTCGGAAGAAGTGCTTTTTCGTTCTGGCAGGAGCTGGAGCAAGCGGCACCACTCATGCAGGAACTGTCGAGGCTGGTTAGTACGTTTGGAGAACGTTATCGACAGGCCAAGCAGGAACGGGGGCAAGTTGACTTCAGTGATCTGGAGCATTACTGTCTTCACATTTTGCGGCATGAGGATTCAACGCCTGAACTGTCGATGCCTTCCGATGCGGCTATGGAGTACCGTTCGCGATTCGATGAAGTGTTGCTTGATGAATATCAGGACACCAATACGGTTCAGGAAGATATCGTGAAGCTCATCTCCAGAGAAAACCCGGGTAACCGATTCATGGTCGGTGATGTCAAGCAGAGTATCTACCGTTTCCGTTTGGCTGAGCCGGGTCTGTTTATGAACAAGTATCGCCAATATGGAGTGAGCACATGCGAAGATGGAATGGTGGAAGATCGTCTGAGTCGTACAGGTCAACGTATTGATCTTGCACGGAATTTCCGCAGCCGTGCGGAAGTCGTGCATTCAGTCAATATGATATTCCGGCAACTCATGAACGAAGGTGTGGCAGAGATTGCTTACGATGAACGAGCTCAACTGGCATATGGGGCTACGTTCCCGTCAGAAACACTTGGTGATAAGGCGTATACACCTGAACTTATGCTGATCGATCGTCAGGGCGGTGGTCCTGATCTGACAGAGAGTACGGATGAGAATGGGGATGTATCAGTCTCCGCAGAACTGGAGAGTGCCGAACTTGAAACGGCCCAGTTGGAGGCGCGGGCGATCGCAAGGCGTATTCGTGAGATGGTTGGGGATACGGATAAACCTGCCCTCCATGTATATGACAAAGCCCTGCAAACGATGCGCCCGGCACGTTACGGTGACATGGTCATCTTGCTGCGTTCGACCTTGATGTGGGCTCCGCTCATGATTGAGGAATTCAGACAGCAGGGAATTCCTGCTGGAGGAGAGCAGAGCAAGGGCTATTTTCAGGCTACAGAAGTGGAAATCATGATGTCTCTGCTTCAGCTTGTTGATAATCCAAGGCAGGATATTCCGCTTGCTTCCGTGCTTCGTTCCCCGATTGTCGGACTGGATGAAGAGGAACTGGCACAGATTCGGCTCGGTGACAAAAGACAGTCATTCTATGATGCGGTTATATCGGCTGCGGGAGATTGGAGCGATTCCTCCACTAATGCTGTACAACAATCCCGGCAGGATAAGCATCCTGATTCCAATATCGTCCAGTTGCAGTGGCCGGAAGCCTGGTCAGAGATGGAACAGGGGGAGCGGGAGACAGCAGCTTCTGTTGAGGCAGAGATTCTGGACGATGTACACGAATTCGATGTGCATACATTGCATACAGATGGAATGCAAGATGCTGGTGTTGCGGGACATGCAAGTGAGGATTTGGGCATAACGGAGATCTCAGGCTCGGAATTACAGCAAAAGTTAATTCGTTTTATGCGTCAATTGGAGCAGTGGAGACTTGAGGCAAGGCAAGGCAGTCTAAGTGAACTGATTTGGCGTATGTATCGGGAAACCGGTTATTTAGACTGGGTTGGTGGTCTTCCAGGAGGACTGCAACGTCAAAGTAATCTTAAGGCATTGTACGATCGCGCACGACAATATGAAGAATCAACTGCAAATCGTGGCTTGTTCCGTTTCCTGACCTATGTTTCTAGACTACGGGAAAACGGGGGAGACCTCGGGACTGTAACAAGTAGTTCTGGTGAGCAGGACAACGCCGTACGTATCATGACCATTCACCGGAGTAAGGGTTTGGAGTTTCCAATTGTTTTTGTCGGTGGCATATCCAAGATGTTTAATCAGCAGGACTTGAACGCACCGTTTCTAATGCATAAGGAACTGGGATTTGGTCCGAGGTTTGTGGATCGTGAGAACCGGGTTGCCTATCCTACATTAGCCAATCTGGCGATTCGTCGTCGTGCGCAATTTGAACTGCTTGCTGAAGAGATGCGTGTGCTGTATGTTGCGTTGACCCGTCCCAAAGAGAAAATGATTTTGCTGGGTACTGTAAAAGATGCCGCGAAAAAAACGCTCGCGTGGTCTCAGGTCAAGGATAGCCCTGAACTGGCATTGCCAGACTATCTGCTTGCTGCTGGACGGAGTTACCTGGACTGGATTGGACCATCCCTGATGAGACATCCAGATGCGGTTGTGCTGCGTGAACTTGCTGGAAGCAATGATTCGTTCTCAGCTTGTCTTGCAGATGATCAATCACGATGGGCGATCTCTATTATTTCCGCTGATCAGGTATCCCGTGACCATGTGGTGGATCAGACACTCGGAGAAGAAGACGGGATGACTGCGGTGCGGAAAGAGCGAATTGCTGCACTAAAAGCGGTTCAGCCTGTGAAGTTGGTTACATCCTCAACGGTAGAAGAGCTGACGAAGAGTGCACAAGATACGGCTAACCAAAACATTGAGAATGAAGGTGCCGATACAATAGCTCTTCAACAAGAGGAGACACAGCTGATCAACGAGGTTGATCAACGGCTTTCATGGACGTACCCCTATGAAGCAGCAACTCAAGTAGCAGCCAGTACATCTGTCACGGAGTTGAAAACGTTACTTGCGATGCAGGATATCCAGTCCGTAGAGGTGATGGAGGAACTGGGAGAACAGTCCGAGAAATTATTGGCTCACAACACCCCAGGAATCAATTACGGCAAAGATGAAGCAGGCCATGTACTACGTGGCGTATCCGATGAATCTAACGAGCCTGAGACTGGATCAGGGTCAGATTCAAACCGTACGGTGAATGTTCCAGATACGGGATCTGCGGGTACGTCTTTCAAACTGCATCTGCGTCGTCCGAAATTCATGGAGGCAACGCAGCTGACAGGGGCAGAACGGGGGAATGTGTATCATACGTTGATGCAGCATCTTCCTATAGATGGATCATCCGTTGATTCACAGCTTATTGAACAGACGATTGAGCGGTTGATTAACCTTCAGATTTTGCTGCCCCATCATGCTGCGGCTATCGAACCTGAAGAACTGGCCGGATTTTTCAATACAGAACCAGGGAAAGAATTATTGCGTGCAACGTGGATGAAACGGGAAATTCCGTTTGTGTATGGACTTCCGGCACACCAGTCTCCAGTGGAATGGCTTCATGAACGGGCGGCGAACTCAGATATACAGATGTTAAAAGAAGATAGCAAAATGCAGGCAACGATTGAAAATGAAACCGTGCTTGTACAGGGGATTATCGATTGTCTGTATGAGGTGGACGGCGAGCTTGTCTTGCTTGATTACAAGACGGATCGGGTATTGGAGCATCGTGGTGGTTTGGATGAACTCACCAAAAATTATCGCTTCCAGCTGGATCTGTATGGACGGGCTATTGAAGATATATTGGGACGGAAAGTTGACCGGAAATGGCTGTACTTTTTTGATGGTGGACATGCAGTGGAATTGTAAAAGAACTGGAGCGGAATTGTAAACCATGGATTTCATATGGGAGAGGGGTGGAACGGACGATGCGTATTTTGCATACAGGGGACTGGCATTTGGGAAAAACGCTGGAAGGACGAAGCCGACTGCGTGAACAGGAAGATTTCGTTGATGAACTCGTCAGGTTGGCTGATGAGCAGCAGGCGGATGCCATATTGATGGCCGGAGATGTGTATGATTCGGTGAATCCTCCCGCAGCGGCGGAACAGCTTTTTTATGAAGCGGCAGCACGTCTGACGGAGCATGGAAGACCTCTTGTGGTGATTGCAGGGAATCATGATCAGCCAGAACGTGTAGCTTCCGTAACTCCACTTGTGAACAGACAGGGCATCACACTCGTAGGGATGCCTACTTCAGAAGCGGTAACCATCCATGCAAAGCGAACCGGAGAAATTGCACAGATTGCTGCATTACCTTATCCTTCTGAAGCCAGATTGAATGAATTGCTGACAACAGATGGGGACGAAAATGTGCTTCGTCAGGCATACAGTCACCGGGTGGGCATGTTAATGCAGCGTCTGGCAGCTTCTTTTCGCCCGGATACCGTGAACTTGGCCATGAGTCATATCTATGTGCTCGGCGGACTTGAGAGTGATTCGGAACGTCCGATTCAGATCGGTGGGGCCTACACGGTGGACCCTTCATCTTTAGCGACTGGTGCGCAATACACGGCACTCGGGCATCTTCATCGTGCACAGGCTGTCAAAGGAGACGGTGTGATTCGATATAGCGGTTCTCCGCTCGCCTACAGCTTCTCGGAAGCAGGGCAGAGCAAGTCTGTCACAATGGTTGATCTGGCGCCGGGTGGAGCAGCACAGGTAGAAGAAGTTTTGTTAACCTCCGGGCGTCCGCTTGTACGTTGGCAGGCCCGTGGTGGTCTGGCAGAAGTATATCGTTGGCTGGATGAGGGGCGTGATCCACAGGCTTTTATCGACATGGAAGTGTGGCTGGACGAGGCGATGTCCCTGAAGGAGATTCAGCAACTGCGAAAATCACATGAAGGTATCATTCATATTCGCCCGGTGTATCCCGAGATGGCTGCAGCAGGACTTTTGGAACAACGATCCGAGCTGCCGGTCCACGAACTGTTCCGTAAATTTTATCAGCGTCAGACCGGTGGTGCACAACCGGAAGACAGCCTGGTACAGCTTTTCCTGGAACTTGTGGATGAAGACGAGCCGGGTGCGCGTGAGGAGGTCGAGGAAAGATGAAGCCAATTCTATTAAAAGTTGCCGGACTGCAAAGTTACCGGGAGATGCAGGAAATTGATTTTACCGTGCTGACGGAGACGGGGCTATTTGGTATTTTCGGTCCAACGGGTAGTGGTAAATCTTCCTTGCTCGATGCCATCACACTCGCCATGTACGGAAAAGTGGAACGTGCGGTGAACGGGACGCAAGGCATTATGAATCATGCAGAGGATTCGTTGTCGGTTGCTTTTACATTTGAACTGATGTCGGCGGAAGGCACTCGGAGGTTCCGGGTAGAGCGACGTTTCAAACGAAATAATGAAGTTTCGGTGAGTAACACGATCAGCAAATTCATAGAGACGGTTAATGGCGAAGAACAGGTACTTGCCGACAAATTGGCAGATGTGAATCGCTGCGTTGAAGATGTGATCGGTTTGAAGATGGATGATTTTACACGGGCAGTGGTGCTTCCGCAAGGGAAGTTTGCCGAGTTTTTGTCACTCAAAGGCAGTGAACGTCGCCAAATGCTGCAACGATTATTCCATCTGGAGAAGTATGGGGACCAATTGGCCATCAAATTAAGTCGGCGGGTCAAGGATAATGATATGGTTCACCAATCTCTTGCTGCGGAGCAACAGGGACTTGGTAATGCCAGCAAGGAGACGCTGGAAGAAACGAAACGTCTTCTTCAAACCGCTGTTCAGCAGTCTGAATTGTCCCGCAAAGCGCTGGATGAAGCTGCGAAGGAAGCTGAACAACTGGGCAAAATTCGTGAGTTAAGTAACGAACGGCAGGCCCGGATGGATGAACAGCAGAAGCTGAAAGCACTGGAACCACAGATAGAGGCAGGCGAACAACGGCTGAAACAATCCGTTGCGGCAGATGCAATACTGCCTGCGCTGCAGACGGTTCGAGATGCCACGGCTACACAGAAGCAGCGGCAGGATACCGCCGAGAAAGCTCATCAGCAAGCACTGGAACATGAGCGTCTGGCTGTTCAGGAAGCGGAGAAGGCTGAGACGGCACGCAAGCAAATGACTGAGGAAGAACCGAAACTTTTGCTGCGCCTGGAGCAACTCGAACAAGCAAAAGAGCTGCAACGGGAACGGGACGGGCTTCAGGCCGATTGCTCGCGCCTCTCACAGTTGCTGGAACAGGGGCAGAGCGAACAGACTGCGCTGGGACAGCAGCTTGAGAAAGAAAAGGAATTGCAACAGCGTGGACGAAAACGGCGTGAGGAACTACAGGAGAGCCTTAAGCCAAATGAAGTGAAGTCAGAGGAACGCAGGCAACTTCAAGCTGCACTTGAACTGAAACATCGTGTGGATACTGCCGCGGAGCAGTTGCAGCAAAATAAGGCTGACATGCAAGCCTATAAGCAGTCGGCAGAACAGGGAGCCGACAAGCTGAAGGCGGCGGCTGAGGAAGAACAACGCCTGAGTGATCAGCGTCAGCATCTGGTAGAACAGGCGTCAGCAGGTCTTGAGGCCTTGCTTGCCTGTGAGCAGGATATTAGCCGCGAACAGAGCCTACTGGCTCTAGCGGAGGAACAGCTGCGTGGCACGATGCGTGAGCAGGAGCTGCACCGGCTGTCCTCCGCCTTGCGCGCCGAGCTGCAAGATGGCGAGCCATGCCCGGTGTGCGGCTCGCCGCATCACCCGCTCCCGGCTGCGCCGCCGGGAGAAGGTCCGCATGCAGGCGATGCGGACCTGGAAGTGCTGCGCAGCCTGCACGCGGAGCTGCAGGAGCTGCGCTTTGGGCTGCGCCAGCAGCTGCACGAACGTCGCAGCCTGCTGACGCAGCTTGGCGCCGCGGCCGGCGAAGCTCCGGCCGCAGCCGAGGCCGCGCCTGCGGCAGCGGAGCCCGAGCCCGCCGGGTCGCTCGAACACGGGCGCTCCCCGGCAGGCTGGGCATCGCGTGCCGCTGCGCTGCGCGAAGCCGCGCAGGCGCTGGCTGCCGCAGCAGCGCCGCTCCAGGCCGAAGCCGCCGCGTTGCAGCAGGCGGCTGTGGGCGCGCAGCAGCGCCGCATGGAAGCGGCAGCTGCGCAAGAGGCCGGCCGTGCCGGGCTCACCCAGGCGGAGCGCAAGCTGGCTGAGAGCGAGGCCGCAGCGGCTACTTTGCAGAGCCGCTGGGCCATGGAACTGCCGGGCATCGCTCAGGAGGAGGCCAAGGCCCTCTATCAGGCGATGCAGGAGCGCGATGCGCGCGCCGAAGACATCAAGGAACGTCTTAACAAAAGCGTGACGTTCCTTGAGGAAAAAGACCAAATCATCCAATCTCTCCAGCAGAAGCTGGTGGAATTGGACAAACAACTGATTCAGTGGCAAACGGAGTGGCAGGGCAATAGCAAACAGCTGGCCGAGAAGGAAGAACGCTTGCGCCAGTGGGTTGGGGAGCAACGGGTAGAAGATCTGATTACTGCGGCTCAGGCTCGTCTGGATGGACTGCGGAAAACAGCTTCGGACTCGGCACAACGCTTCAAAGAAGCGGACACACTGAAGCAGGAATCAGCCAAGAAAGACGTCATGGCACAGCAGGCAGCCGCCTCGGCCACAGAACATCTGCAACAGGCACAGGAACGGTGGAAGCAATTGCTGGAACAATCCCCGTTTGACTCGGATGATGCCGTTGTGTCTGCGGCGATTCCTTCCCAGGAAGCAGAACGACTGGCAGGAGAGATCCAGCAGCACCGTGAACGTGAGCGTGAACTGGCATCCCAGTTACGTGAATTGGAACAAAAGCTGGGTGGTGCTGCCGTATCGGAGGAACAGTGGTTAGCCTGCACCGAACGTTTGCAGCAGGTCCGAATTGAGGACGAGGCTGCCCTTCGTGCCAAAGCACGTGCAGAACGTGATCTGGAGGATGTGGAGCAGCGACATGTTCGCTGGACCGAACTGGAGAACAAGCGGGTGGAGGTAAGCCGTCAAGGCGAACTGCTCAGCAAACTTCAATCCGCGTTCAGAGGCAATGCTTTTGTCGAGTATATTGCCGAAGAACAACTGATGCAGGTTAGTCATGCGGCATCTCAGCGTCTGCGCTTCCTGACCAAACAGCGTTATTCACTCGAGGTGGATTCCGGTGGTGGTTTTGTGATTTGTGATGATGCTAACGGGGGAGTCAAACGACCGGTATCAACGTTGTCAGGTGGCGAGACGTTTTTGACTTCGTTGTCACTGGCTTTGGCACTGTCAGCCCAGATTCAGCTGCGAGGTCAGTACCCACTTCAATTCTTCTTCCTGGATGAAGGGTTTGGTACCCTTGACCCTGAACTGTTGGATACCGTCATTACGTCTCTGGAAAAATTGCATGACGACCGATTGGCTGTTGGTGTAATCAGTCACGTGCCTGAACTGCGTGCACGCTTGCCGCGCAAACTTGTGGTGATTCCGGCAGGTGAGGCCGGAAACGGCTCACGGGTGGTCTTGGAGACCCTGTAGAGGGAAACGTGTATGATGTTTATCCGCTTACAATCCGGGCTTGGACCAGAATGCTGAAAATATAGTGCGGATGTATGTTTGTCTGTCTGGAGAAGTGACCTGTTACCGATTTAACGGCACGACATGGAGAAAAGAGGAAGGCATTACACTTCTCTCTGCCCAAGTAACTGATTATTTCCGAATGTTATTTTTGTAAAAATATTTCTTTTCTTGCTTTTACAATATAGCGGAGTGAGTTACATCACAGATACAGGTTCATCCCGCTGTTATACTACAGTTAAGCCGACAAACTTTATTTAAGTACCCCGGCGGACATCTGATCAGGACGTTTCCTGAATAGATGTCCGCGCAGCAGCCTTCCAAGGAAGCCGCTCACGGGGTGCTTCTTTTTTTTGTGTTTTTTCGTCAGTAGTGTCAATTCGCCCAGTTCTGAATACCATGAAAAGGTGATCAAGAGCAGAATCAGGGAGGCGTTGGCAAGTGGAAAAAGTGGAAGCGAAGAAAATATGTAAGGAACACATGCACCGTTATGTATGTGTACAGATGAATGACGGTATGCACTACGATGGCATTATGGAAAATGTGGATGACGAAATGATCTATCTGGCTGTTCCCGTTGGACCGGAAGCCATGGTGAATCATGCGAACTGGGCTCCAAATGCAATGCCGGGAGCAAACTATCCGATAGGTCATACTCGCGGATTTTATCCAGGTTACGGCTACCCTACACCTTATCCGTATTATGGTTATGGCCGTAGACGTTTTAACCGACTGGTGCTCCCGTTATTTGCGCTTACAGCGTTAACCCTTTTACCGTACTATTGAAATTAAAAAACAGGCATAACTGCAAGTGACACATTCTTATGTACCCTATGGGCATCCTATGAAAATCCTCGAAAATAACTAGCTGAGGACGGATGTTTCATTCATGGTACCGTACAGAATGAAATACAGAGGTCTTATCACATACAGAGTCTCAGCCTGATGTATCGCCATAGTCATTGCAATACAACTGGCAACATACCGAATATCAAAAAAAGGTCATGCCTAGGCAGAAGCGAACTTCTGTAAGGCATGACCTTTTTTTGAACCTGATTAGTGTAAGATCGAAGATGAACGGATAGCACATAACTTGTATTTAAACCTGCTGAAATCAGAACCTGGCCTTAACGTGTCCGTAGCAGCAATCGGTGTACTGCATCCTGAATATACGAGAACGTGCCTATGTGCGAGCAAACGATCAAGAAACCGGAAAGCTTTAATTCTCATTTCCGATTAAAAGCTTAGCTTCGGGCGGAATCGATGCTGTTCTCTTGCCCAGGATTGGAGGAGCAAAGCATGATGTGTGAGTGCTGACGAATCTGAGGCATCTTATTCAAGGCTTTGAAGCGCCCTCAGAATTTTAAGGAATCTGATACACGTTATAACCGAACAAACAGCTGCTTTCAGCATTTTTTTGAGGTTGTTTTGGTAAATAACGTGCCTGATGTTCCTTATAATTTCAAATGTGGCCTGAACGCCAAATAAGACGCCCTGTGTTCCTTGGAAAATCGTCCATCGTCCACTACTCCTTCTCCAAGATCGCCAGCATGGACTTCAAAATACCCTCAACTTAATGCAGATTTCAAATCCTCAAGTAAATCCTCAACATCCTCGATCCCAACGGAGATACGAATCAAACCATCCGTGATCCCCAATTCTTGCCGACGTTCATAGGGAATGGAAGCATGTGTCATTCGGGCAGGTACAGAAATTAAACTTTCCACCGCGCCCAGACTTTCAGCCAATGTGAAATAACGGACTTTGCTTAACACCTCATCTACTTTTTCAGCACTGCCTACATCAAAGGAAACCATACCGCCATATCCTCTCGCTTGCGTGGAAGCGAGCTTGTGCTGCGGATGGTTGGGCAACCCGGGATAATAGACTTTGCTCACTGTTGGATGTTGATTCAGAAATGTCACAATCTGCTCTGTATTGTGTTCTTGCGCTTCCATCCGCAATCCCAATGTTTTCAGACCTCGCATTAACAGCCAGGAATCCATAGGTCCCAGGACTGCGCCAATTGCATTTTGAATAAAATGCAGATCTTCACCAAGTTGCTCGCTGTTGACAACCGCAAGTCCTGCCACGACATCACTATGACCACCGATATATTTTGTTGCAGAATGTAGTACAATATCCGCTCCCAGAGCCAGCGGGGTTTGCCAATAAGGCGTACTAAACGTGTTATCCACGATGAACATCAATTCATGTTGTTTTGACCATTTCGCTACAGCAGTAATATCGGTGACCTTGAGTAACGGATTGGTAGGTGTTTCTACATAGATGGCCTTTGTATTGGATTGCAAAGCCTTTTCCAGTGCTTGTGGTGAGGTAGTATCTACAAAGGTAGACTCGATCCCCAGACGACTCAGCACCTTGGTGAAAATACGGTAAGTCCCGCCGTATACATCATCCGTCAGAATGACGTGATCTCCAGTTTTCAACAGAGACAGTACAGCGTGAATTGCAGCCATGCCCGAACTAAAAGCAAAACCTCGAACGCCATCCTCCAGCTCTTTAATGACTTCTTCCAACGCATGACGGGTAGGGTTGCCTGTACGTGAATACTCGTATCCTTTGTGTACGCCAACCGATTCTTGCTCATACGTGCTCACTTGATAGATCGGTACACTCACTGCTCCAGTGTGTGGATCACCAACAATACCTGCATGAATCAGCTTGGTTTTTGGTCTCATTTCATTGTCCTCCATTATATATATTTTGGCTTAAATACCGTTCGCTGCTATCCGGGAAAATAACAACGATGTTACTTCCGGGAGCTGCGTGAACAGCTTCGTTTAATGCGGCTTGCATAGCTGCACCTGAGGAACTTCCTACCAGTAAGCCTTCCAACAAGGCCAGATCCTTGACCCGCTCAAAGGCATCTTCATCTGAGATCGTATGAATGGCATCAAAGTAACTCACATCCATAAAAGAAGATAATGTTTCGACCCCTATTCCTTCTGTACGATGTGGTCCCGATGGACCTCCTGCCAGAATCGAACCTTCGGGTTCTACGATACAAGTTTTAATTAACGGGTTTTGCTCCTTCAAATAGCGAGATACTCCCATGAAAGTTCCGCCAGACCCGGCTCCGGCGACATATACATCCACCTGCCCGTTCAGATCACGCCAAATCTCAGGGCCCAGATGTTCATAATGTGCGAGTGGGTTATCCGCATTGGAGAACTGACCTGGAATATAGGAACCCGGTATTTCTTTCGCCAGTGATTCCGCCTTGCGTATGGCACCAGTGATTCCTTCAGATGTGGGGGTGTTGACGACCGTAGCACCAAGGGCTTTCATCAACTGCTGCTTCTCAACGCTGAACTTCTGAGGTACCGTGAAAATGACCTTTAAATTAAGGCCTACAGCCGCCATTGCAAGACCAATGCCTGTATTGCCTGCGGTAGCTTCGATCACCGTTCCACCTGGCTTAACAACTCCTCGTGCCAAGGCCTTCTCCAATAAAAACTTGCCAATCCTGTCCTTCACACTTCCTCCAGGATTCATGAATTCCAGTTTGGCGAACAGGCGGATTCCTTCCGGTAATGGATAACGAGTTAATTCAAGCAGTGGCGTATTACCGATAAGTTCCTGTACATGTTGATAAACGGTCAAATTAACCAATCTCCTTTTGTGTGTCATTAACCATACATATTTGTTTAATTGGAAAAAGTGCGTGATAAAACCATATTTCAATGTAATGGCGTGGTATACATCCAATGTCGTATAGTGTTCGGCTCGATGATATATGGAGAGTTGACGTAGATTGCCTGGTTGTGTGTCTAGAGATTGGACGTGGGTTTTTACTTCTAGTATGATAGAAGGGAATACATACACTGGAATACAAAGGAGGGTATGAACTATGGATTGCTTATTTTGCAAAATTGTAGAGGGCAGCATTCCCTCCAATAAAGTACTGGAGAATGACCATGTTATCGTTTTTCATGACATCCAGCCCGCTGCACCGACACATGTTCTTGTCATTCCGAAGAAACATATTGCTTCCATGAATGAAGTTACTGCAGAAGATCTGCCATTGATCGGCGAGATTCATCTGGCTGCTCAAGAAGCGGCGAAGCGTCTTGGCGTGGAGGAAACAGGATATCGCTTAATCAACAATTGTGGTAAGGATGGAGAACAAACCGTTCATCATCTGCATTACCATTTGTTGGGTGGTACGAGACTTGGCGTGTTGACAAGTCTGTCCGATTCTCACAAATAAACGAGCTAATGGGTACTAATATTGAGGATTTAGTCATATGCATTAAATCCACGAATGTGTGACCAAATGCTTATATAATGAATTCATTTCATAATACCTTTGAGTTATAAAATGGATTCAAATAAGTGATCATTACATTGAGGTTGACACCTTTATTATCTTTCGCCTATAATGTAAGATGATGAACCGTGTTATTGCTCTTGGACGGTCTGGTCGGAGGGAGGGAAAACTGGTGTCTGAAACTAAAGTTCGCAAAAACGAGACTATTGATGCTGCACTTCGTCGTTTTAAACGCTCCATCGCTAAAGATGGCGTATTGGCTGAGGTGAAGAAACGTAAGCATTATGAGAAGCCAAGCGTAAAGCGCAAGAAAAAGTCCGAGGCTGCTCGTAAGAGAAAGTTTTAGGAGGATTTTAACTACATGAATCTTAGCGAACGATTGAACGAAGATATGAAGCAAGCGATGAAGAGTAAGGACAAGTTCAGACTCTCCAACATTCGGTTGATTCGTTCGACGATCAAGAATCTTGAAATAGATTTGAAAAGAGATTTGGATGACAACGAAGTGCTTGATATCCTGAGTCGTGAAATCAAACAGCGCAAAGATGCCCTCCAAGAATTTGACAAAGCGGGCCGTGAAGATCTCGCGGCAAATGCAAAAGCGGAAATTGAAGTACTCATCCAGTACCTTCCCACACAGCTTACCGAAGAAGAAATTAAAGTTATTGTACAGCAGACCATCCAGGAAACCGGTGCTTCTTCGAAAGCCGAGATGGGGAAAGTCATGGCGGCCCTTATGCCGAAAGTTAAAGGCAAAGCGGACGGCAAACTGGTAAATCAAGCAGTTCAACAATTTCTGCAATAAAGCAAATCAATAAACACCTTCTGACTTGTCAGGAGGTGTTTTTTCCATTTATCAGAAAGCATGATGTCCTTGGGATGACAAAATTCCTTTTTAATGGTTAATATATATTATTATGGATTTTTATTCTTGCAATTGATCGGGTTTTCAAATATAATTTTAAGATTTTGAAACGAAATGTTGCATTGCACGTAATAAATACCATAAGCTGGACAGTATAACATTAATGGAAAAGGGGGGACTATTGTGAAGGGAAAGCGCCGGAAGAAGCTTACGGGGCCATTGATGCTCTTAATGCTGCTGACGCTGTTGCTTCCTGTCTGGATTGGATCACCGTCAGCGCATGCAGCTGAGAAGAGTGGTGCCGTATATATTATTCCGGTTGATAAACCAATCGAGCAGGGACTTGGCAAGTTCATGGAACGCGGGTTCAAGCAAGCAGAAGAGATGAATGCTGGCCTGATCGTTCTTGATATCAATACGCCGGGAGGCCGTGTCGACACTGCAGAAGCATTGGGTATCCTGATCAAGGACAGTCCGATTGAGACTGTTGCATTTGTTCGTGGAGATGCTGCTTCAGCCGGGAGTTTTCTGGCTCTGAATGCAGATAAGATCGTAATGTCACCAGGCAGTATGATTGGTGCGGCAGCAATGGTGGACAGTACGGGTAAACATGTTGATGATCCAAAGCTTGTTGCATTCTGGAAAAGCAAAATGCAGGGAGCGGCAGAAATCAGTGGTCGTGATGGCAAGATTGCAGCTGGAATGACGGATGTTAACATCGTTGTTGAAATGCCAGAGATCAATAAAACCAAGCAAAAAGGTGAAATTATTGCTCTCTCGGCTGAAGAAGCGCTGAAAGTTGGTTATGCCGACCACATTAGCAACACACCGGAAGAAGCGGCAGCTTGGGCAGGTTACAGTCAGGATGACGTATTTAAGGTAGAACGGACGACAGCAGAGAACATCTCATCCTTTCTTACCAATCCGGTTGTCATGACCATATTGTTGTTCCTCGGAATCGCAGGTGTGGCCATTGAATTGATCGTTCCTGGGTTCGGAGTACCTGGTATTGTCGGTATTGTATGTTTTGTCCTGTATTTCTCAGGAAATTACGTTGCCGGTTTTGCAGGAGCAGAGACGTGGGTGTTGTTCACTGTTGGACTCATCTTGATGATTCTGGAGATGTTCATACCAAGTATGGGTATCTTGGGTATTCTGGGATCAATTGCGCTTGTTGCAGGTGTTGTGAGGGCTGCTTATGATACGAGTGATGCATTCGTTTCCTTGGGTATCGCTTTCGGAGCAGCATTGGTAGTGATTGCGATTATCGCAGTACTGTTTAAAGATCGAGGGATATGGAATAGATTCATACTGAGTGACAGTATGTCAGCTGAGCGTGGATACTCATCCGCTACAGAGCGTAAAGAGTTGATTGGACTGCAAGGCATTAGTCTCACACCGCTTCGACCTTCTGGAACAGCGATGTTTGAAGGAGAACGAATTGATGTTGTGGCAGATGGTGATTTCATTCCGGTTGACACCCCGATTATTGTGATTAAAGCGGAAGGTACCCGGATTGTTGTTCAGCAAGCATTACCGGTGTAACCTGCTCTGTTGTCGAAGCGGATTAACGCTTCGGCAATGTACATAACCACGTAGCTGAAGCTGCCAGCGAGGTGGTGCATTCTTTAATTTAGCAGCGGACTCATGAATGTCTTCTCAAGTGTTTTTATCAAAATCAAATTGCAAATGGAGGAAATTAAACAATGGAACCAACTATGATTACGGTTTTGCTCATTGCGGTAGTAGCCATCATCGTATTGAGCGTATTCTTCAGCTTTTTCCCGGTCATGCTCTGGATCTCGGCAATTGCATCCGGTGTGCGTGTTAGTATTATTACACTGGTTGCGATGAGACTCAGACGTGTAACACCTAGCCGAATCGTAAATCCGATGATCAAAGCCACTAAAGCAGGCATTCAATTGTCGATGAATCAACTGGAAAGTCACTTCCTGGCTGGTGGTAACGTTGACCGTGTGGTTAACGCTCTGATCGCTGCCCAGCGTGCAAACATTCCACTCGAATTTGAACGTGCTGCTGCGATTGACCTTGCTGGTCGTGACGTATTGCAGGCGGTTCAAATGAGTGTTAACCCGCGTGTTATTGAAACGCCTGTTGTATCTGCGGTGGCAAAAGATGGTATCGAAGTCAATGTTCGAGCAAGAATTACAGTTCGTGCGAATATCGATCGACTCGTCGGTGGTGCTGGTGAAGAAACAATCATTGCCCGTGTCGGTGAAGGGATCGTAAGTACCAACGGTTCAGCAGAAACGCATAAAGTGGTTTTGGAAAATCCGGATCTGATCTCTCGTACAGTTTTGTCCAAAGGTTTGGATTCTGGAACTGCCTTTGAGATCCTGTCCATTGATATTGCGGACGTGGATATCGGTAAAAATATTGGTGCTTTCTTGCAAACTGAGCAGGCGGAAGCTGACAAGCGAATTGCTCAAGCCAAAGCGGAAGAACGTCGTGCGATGGCTGTAGCACAAGAGCAAGAGATGAAAGCACGCGTTGTAGAGATGAGAGCGCGCGTTGTTGAGTCTGAATCGGCAGTACCACTTGCAATGGCAGAGGCTTTGCGTAGTGGGAAAATTGGTGTGATGGACTACATGAATCTCAAAAATATTGAAGCAGATACTCAAATGCGTAATACACTGGGGAAACCTGTTGAAGGTTCGAATTCCAACGATCAGGGTGATTCCAAAAACGGAAGATAGGCGGTGAGTGCATATGGGCCTATTCGAATGGATTTTTGATAACTTGTACATTGTGGCTGTTGTCGGTTTTGCGCTCTTCTCATTTTTGGGGAAAGCTGCCAAATCGGCTGATCCAAACAAAAAGCGTCCTGCCAGCGGGATGCCTACGTTTGGAGGCGGCGGTGATTCAGACCGGGAAGAACGCTCAAGAGACAATTCATCTCCGCAGCAGTCTTCCGGACATACAGATCCCCGTTATGATGAACAGTATGACGATCGGTACGAAGATGAACAATATGAGAATCAGTATGGTCAGCCATATTCGGAGCCTGCTCCTTCTTCTCCGTCCGCAAGTGACTATAAAAGTGAGAACTCTTTGAGCAACATGGAAAGCTCGCTTGAGCAACAAATGAAAGAAGTGGAACGACAGGAGCGTTTGATTCAAGAGAGATTAAATCGCTTCTCTTCTGCAAATAAACCTGTTGTGTCTGATTCCAGTTGGGATATACCCAACACCGATGAATCGGGAGCATCTCCGCTTCGCCCTGCCGATATTCGTACAGGTGTGTTGTGGGCAGAAGTACTGGGTCCTCCTCGTTCCAAACAGCCGTTTGGTACAAGAGGGAAACTGTAAACAAGTCTTCATAATGAACAGAAAAAGAGCCGTCTCTGGTGCGCAGAAAGCCGCCGGAGACGGCTTTTTCTCTGTTCTATCCTTTTTTCTCAACATTCGTCCCTAACACGCCCCGGAATTTTCATAAATTCATGAATCTGCGCATAAGTTGAACTGTAGAGGAAGGGGGAAGACCTTCGAATGACCCGGATCAGCCGCAAGCTGCGCAGATGGACCAGTGAAGTGTTGGATCTGCCGCAGGATGTGCTTTATGATATGCCACGGTTAACCCTGATTGGCAGTAAGCAACTGTATATAGAGAATCATCGCGGTGTCATCCATTTCACCCCGGATCGTATCGTGTTGGCTCTTTCCCAAGGCCAGTTGGAGATCAAAGGAACTGCCTTGGTGATACGTAACATTTTGCCGGATGAAGTAGCTGTTGAAGGAACGATTCTGGATATTCATATGAATGGAGTGGAGGGGAACGGATGAAGCAGCCCAGTCTGTATAAACTGCGGGGAGCAGTCCGAATCACGGTCACTGGGGGAGACATTGAAACATTAATCAACACGGTGGCAGAGCAGGGACTGGAAGTGTGGAACCTGCGTGCTCACGATGGACGCGTGGCAGAGATGAACATTCTGCTGCCGCATTTTTTCAGGTTGCGTCCTGTGTTGAAACGGACAGGCTGCAGGGTGAAAGTAACCCATCGCAGTGGTTTCCCCTTTTTTGCGGCCCGTTTATTGCGGAGGAAGTTCTTTCTTGGAGGGATGCTGTTTTTTGTGGCAGCTTTGTTTGCGTTGTCGTCCATGGTATGGAGTGTGGAGGTCAAGGGTAACGTCACCATTCCCACCGACGAGGTGCTTGCAGCAGCGAAGAAAGAGGGTATATACCCTTTCCAATGGGGGTTCCGCTTGCAAAGCCAAGACAAGCTCTCCAGGCAGCTTGCACTCGCTCTTCCGGATGTAACCTGGATTGGCGTGAGCAAAGAGGGGACAACCATCACCATTCAGGTCGTAGAATCGGCCCAACCAAAGCGCGAACCATTACTGAATCCCAGACATCTGATCAGCAAGTCAGATGCTGTTGTCACTCAAATCTATGCGGAGCAGGGACGCCCTGTTGTTCAGAAGGACATGCGTGTCAAAAAGGGTCAGGTATTGATCTCGGGGATTCTCGGGGATGAGGAGAACACCAAAACCATCGTTGCCAAAGGCGAAGTTCGTGGTCTGGTATGGCGTGAGTATCAGGTAGAGGTTCCACTGGTGCAAAAACATAATACAATGACAGGTGAGAGCAAAGAACGTTTTTACATGGTGCTGGGGAAATGGGCAATCCAACTGTGGGGGTACGGAAGTACACCGTTCAGTTCATTTGATACCGAGAGTAACCATAAACCATTGACGTGGCGATCCTTTACACTTCCCATGGGTTGGCTGACAGAGAAAGATCTGGAGACTCGAGAGCACGAGCAGCAACAGACGATAGAATGGGCCAGAACAAAAGGATTGGAAGGAGCAAGGAACGATATTATCGCCAAAAACGGCAAAGGAACAAAAATTATAAGTGAAAAAATTTTGCATGAGAAGAAAGAGAATGGTAAAGTTTATATGAAAGTCTTATTTGAAGTAGAAGAAAGCATTGCGGAAGAACTTCCGCTAGTCCATAGTCAAGGAGAATGAGGATATTTGTCAGAGCAAACACGCAGCATACAAATCTCCCTCCAGAGTGCGGGAGAGGGCCAATCTCTTTTTGGACCCCAAGATACTTTTCTTAAACTGATTGAATCCGAGATTCCCGCCCAGATTGCATCCCGTGAAGCGGAGATTGTGATTTTTGGCAACGCACAGCAGGTGGAATCGCTTGAACAATTATTTGATGTGTTACTGCAATTGATACGCAATGGATATGTGTTAACCGAGAGAGATGTGAAGTATGCGATTGAACTTGCCAAGGATATGCGGGCAGACCAACTATTGGACCTGTTCAAAGGCGAGATTACGACGACATACCGAGGTAAACCAATCCGTGTTAAAACCATCGGACAGAAGCACTATGTAACTACAATTAAAAAACGTGATATTGTATTTGGCATTGGTCCTGCTGGTACGGGTAAAACCTACCTTGCTGTTGTACTGGCTGTTGCCGCAATTAAAGAAGGCAGCGTCAAACGCATTGTACTCACACGGCCTGCTGTTGAAGCAGGAGAGAGTCTTGGTTTTTTGCCAGGTGATCTTCAGGAGAAGGTAGACCCGTATCTGAGACCGCTGTACGATGCCCTGTATGACGTTATGGGACAAGAACAGACCGCTAAGGCACTGGAGCGTGGCTTAATCGAAATCGCACCACTCGCCTATATGCGGGGGCGTACGCTGGATGACTCCTTCATCATTCTGGATGAAGCACAGAATACAACACCGGAACAGATGAAGATGTTCCTGACCCGTCTTGGTTTTGGCTCCAAAATGGTCATCACCGGGGACGTGACACAGATTGATTTACCGCGTGGTAAGAAATCCGGGCTTGTGGAAGCGAATACGATCTTAAACGAAGTTAACGAGATTGGATTTGTCTATTTTGCCGAGCAAGATGTTGTACGGCATTCTCTCGTCCAGAAAATTATCGTGGCTTACAACCACGCCGCAGAAAATCAAGCATAGAAAGGGATTGTCTAAAGTGACCTCGAAGGAACCGTCAAAAGGCAAATCTTTTCAGAATAAGGCTACAGGATGGAAGTATAGCGTGTGGGCACGCTATCTTCTGTTTTTGTTTCTGGTGATTCTTTTCTACGTGAGTCTGGCTTCCAAGCTGCTCCCTGAGCGGTATGATATTCAGGAAGGGACACGGAGTGAAGTGGACATTGCTGCGCCCATGCAGATTCCGAATAACAAGGCCACACTCAAAGCACAGGAAGAAGCTGCCGAACGGGTACAGCCGATATTTCAGATTGTCCAGTTGCGAAACGAAAATTTGATGACTACCCTGCTTGACCGTGTAGATCGATTAAATCAGGATGATCAGATATCAAGTCAGGACAAGATTGATATTTATCGGGATGAAATTCCGCAGCGCCAGAAGGATTTTGTGACCAACTATATCAATAATAATCGGAAAGCCGGTACATACTCCGAGACTCTTTTGGAAGAGATCAGAAATGTGATACAGGAGCAAAGCTACCGTATTCCCGAAGAAACCTACATCAAAATCTCACGTCTGACATCGGATGATATCCAGGAGATGAAACCAGTTGCGAGGGATATTGTTGCCCGGTTAATGACGGATCAGATCAGCGATGCAACCACTGCCCGTGCCAAAGTTGCCGAGATGGTGAGTGTCAGCTCTCTTGGTAAGCGTACGCAACGTGAGGTCGTGCAAGAGCTTGCTCGCCTCGTGGTGACCGCTAACCGCTTCTACGATGAAGAGGGAACCAAGGAAGCCAAAGTTCAGGCGCGTGAGAACACGCAAACTGTCTTTATCAAGCAAGGGGACACATTAGTGGCCAAGGGTGAGATGATCACCCCGGAGATGTATACTTTGCTGGATGAGAATGATTTGCTGAAAAATGAAGTGAACTACTGGCCACAGCTTGGTCTGCTTATGTTTTCCTGCCTGTTGTCAGCAGCAATTCTGATGTATATTCAGCAATGCAGCGGAACGCATTTCAAATATAATAATGCGCAGCTGTTGATGCTTGTTCTCATTTTTATTATTACAATTGTGGTTATGCATGTGACAGCGATTATCCAAACCAATGAGAGGTCTTATGTGGGCTTCCTTGCACCTGTTGCGGTAGGGGCGATGTTAATTGCCTTATTGCTGGATACGTCGCTTGCCTTTGTATGTTCGATATTGATCGGTATGTTATCCAGCATTATTTTGAATACGCATCAGGGTCAACTTTTTGACTTCGAATTAGGGTTCTTCGCTGTATTGGTTTCATTTGTTGCGATCTTCGCAACACATAAGGCTAGCCAGCGATCCACGATCCTGAAAGGGGCTATTATGGTCTGTTTGTTCGGGTCCATAGCCGTCTTCACCTTGGCTTTGATTGACTCGGGCGATTGGAATCGAACCACGACACTGTATGGCGTTGGGTTTGCATTTGCTGGTGGCGTGCTGACTGCCATACTGGTCATTGGGCTGATGCCATTTTTTGAAACTTCATTTGGCATTTTGTCAGCGCTCAAACTGGTAGAACTGTCTAATCCGAACCATCCGCTTCTGCGCAAGCTGCTGACGGAGACACCGGGTACCTATCATCACAGTGTTATGGTAGGGAATCTGTCCGAAGCAGCAGCAGAAGCCATAGGAGCTAACGGATTGCTCTGCCGAGTGGGTTCGTATTATCATGATATTGGCAAGACGAAACGCCCCATCTATTTTATTGAGAATCAGAACAATATGGAGAATCCGCATGATTCAATTGATCCGAAACTGAGCAAATCCATTATCGTTGCCCATGCGCGCGATGGGGTGGAAATGCAGAAGGATTACAAGCTGCCCAGACCTATTCGGGATATAGCGGAACAGCATCACGGCACGACATTTCTCCACTATTTCTATCACAAAGCACTGCGCCAGGCTGAAGAAGCGGGTGTTGAGCCTGATTTCACGGAAGAAGATTTCCGTTACCCTGGGCCGAAGGCTCAGTCCAAGGAATCGGCTATTGTTGGCATTGCCGATAGTGTGGAGGCTGCTGTGAGATCTTTGCGCAAACCGACAGTGGAGCAAGTGGAGTCCATGATTGAGAAGATTATTAAAGGACGATTGGACGATCATCAATTTAATGATTGTGACCTTACGATGCGTGAACTTGATATCGTCGCCAGAACATTAAAGGAAACGGTGATGGGTATCTTCCACTCCAGGATAGAATATCCGGAGGAGATTAAGAAACCAAAGCCGACCTCACCCGAAGCGGGCTAATTTAATGATAGTTCGTGTTCAAAAAGGTCGGTTTTCAGTACCGAGAAGATGGGATGAAGCTAGAAATGGAGTAGCGGAGCGTAGGGAAAACTACGTGAGCAACGGACATTTCGGCTGAATTCCATATTCGATGCTGATGATGCCCCTAGGCATCTCTCGTAATCAAAAGCGGGCTTTTTGAACAACCTCTAATATGAGTAGACAGGAGTTATGAAGGAATGAGTCTTAATCTGGCATGGAATAATGAACAACAGGATAAAGAAATTACAGAACCAATGATTGCAATGCTGGAACAGTTGCTGAATCTCGCCGGAGAAGCGGAAGGTGTTGCAGACGGAGAAGTGGCTCTGACTTTTGTAAACGATGAGCAGATCCATGAGTTGAACCGTGATTATCGCGGCATTGATCGTCCTACGGATGTACTGTCTTTTGCGATGAACGAAACGGTGGATGAAGAGCTCGATATTATCTATGAGCTGGACGAAGATGAAGAAATGGAAGAAATGCCGGATGTTCTTGGAGACATCATCATTTCCGTACCACGGACCATCCTGCAAAGTGAAGAGTATGGACACTCATTTGAACGTGAACTTGGTTTTCTGTTTGTCCATGGTTTCTTGCACCTGCTCGGATACGACCATCAGGATGAAGCAAGTGAGGCTGAAATGATGGGCAAACAAGAAGCTGTATTGGCCCAGGCCGGGTTGACACGATAATGAAAAGGCGCTCCTGGGGTCTGGTATTCCGCAATGCTGCGGAAGGAATCGCATATGGGTTGCGGACTCAGCGTAATGTGAGAGTTCACACGGGAGTGGCTATTTTGATGTGTGTAGCCGGCTTTTTTTTCAGAATCTCAAGAACGGATTGGATGTTTGTGCTGACCGCTGTCTTTTTGGTCCTGGTGACTGAATTGATGAACACGGCTGTAGAGGCAGCGGTTGACTTGGCACACCCCCATATCCATCCGCTGGCAAAAGCGGCAAAGGATACCGCGGCCGGGGCAGTTCTGCTGGCTGCGGTATTCGCCGTCATTATCGGTAGTATCGTTTTCATTAAGCCCGTGATGAATTGGCTGGGTTTGTACTGATTTTGTTTTAACCTTGTTTTGATTTGATTTTAATACTACACACTAATATAAATTTACTTGATGCAAACACGATAACGGAGAGGTCAGAAAAAACCTGAAGAAACGGAGTGTGCGCCTTTATCCCCGGATTTCCCCTTATTAAAAGGGATTAAAAAAATCTGGGGATAACAGCGCTCGGAAGGTTGTTCTGACAGCGGAGTGTCCAGTGTAAATGCACTAGTTTGATTTTATATTGCACCCTAAGGGAGAGAATATTAATGGATAACGGTTTGTTAATGCAAGAAGCAATTAAGGCACGTACGAAAGCGTATACGCCGTACTCCCATTTTGGTGTAGGCGCGGCTTTGCTTGACAGTGAAGGTCATGTGCATCATGGTTGTAATATTGAGAATGCTGCGTATACACCAGGTAACTGTGCTGAGCGTACGGCGATGTTCAGTGCCATTGCAGGTGGGCAGAAGCCTCGCAGCTTCAAAGCGATTGCCATTGTGGGCGACACGGATGGTCCGATTGCTCCATGTGGTGTATGTCGTCAGGTGATGTACGAACTGTGTGAACCGGATATGAAAGTTATCTTGGGGAACATGAAAGGTGATCTGCAAGAGACCACCGTTGCTGAACTGTTACCTTGGGCTTTTGGGCCTTCTGATCTGAATTCTGCCAAAAAATAAACCAATATTCCAGGCCTAGGCGCCTGAGGAGGAACATATGAAAAAACAAGCATTCAAATCCGGTTTCGTAGCCATTATTGGACGTCCAAATGTAGGTAAATCCACACTGATGAACCAGGTGATCGGACAGAAAATTGCGATCATGTCGGACAAGCCACAAACCACACGTAATAAAATTCATGGTGTGTATACATCCGAACATCAGCAAATCGTTTTCCTGGACACACCGGGTATTCACAAACGTCAATCCAAACTTGGCGATTACATGAACCAGACTGCTCTGAACACACTTGGAGAAGTAGAAGCAGCGTTGTTCCTGATTGATGCTTCGGAAGGCATGGGTGGCGGTGACCGTTATATTGCGGAACAGTTGAAAAATATTCGTACGCCTGTCATTCTTGTCATGAATAAAATTGACAAAATTGAGCCGGAAGCACTGCTTCCACTCATTGAGACGTATCGCAAGCTTCACGATTTCGCTGAAATCGTTCCTGTCTCTGCCATGCTTGGCAGCAACGTCAGCACGTTGCTGGAACAGCTCGGCAAGTATTTGCCTGAAGGTCCACAGTACTATCCTGATGACCAGGTTACTGACCATCCGGAGCAGTTTGTATGTGCCGAGTTGATACGTGAGAAAATTCTGCAAATGACTCGTGAAGAAGTGCCTCACTCCATCGCTGTAACGATCGAAGATATGAAAGTGCAGGATAATGGTGTCGTTTATATCTCGGCCGTCATTTTTGTGGAACGGGACTCACAAAAAGGTATCATTATCGGCAAGCAAGGTGCCCTTCTGAAAGAAGTGGGTAAACGAGCTCGACATGACATTCAGAATTTGCTTGGCTCCAAAATTTTCATGGACCTGTGGGTTAAAGTGAAAAAAGACTGGAGAAATCAGGATAGAGTTCTGCGTGACCTTGGCTTTGGCCGCGACTAATCGTCGGAATTGTATCCAGTAATTGCAACACATAGTTTACCTTGCAAGACTCCATCCTATTTGGTAGATGCAGACGTCATTTCCGAAGAGAGGATGAAATTCCGATGCGAGATTTTTCGTGGAAGGTTTTTGCGATGACGGGGGATGTGGAGTCCTATTTGTTATATACCGAGGCGTGTAACTCGTTAGGACAGGAGTCGGAGAATGCAAGGGAAGTGATTGAAGATGAAGAAGCCGAAGGATAATTGGCTGATTCGGGAATGGTTAGGTGACGAGGCATGCTATACAGGGTGGAAGGGATTGTCATCCGCAGCATGGACTACGGCGAAGGGAACAAAATCATTACGCTTTGCACCGAAAGCGGCGGGAAAGTAGGGGTACTCGTCCGCGGTGCCAAAAAGCCCAAGAGCCGACATGCTGCACTGGTGCAGCCGTTTACGTATGGTCAATATGTATATTTTCGCAATACAGGTCTAGGCACACTGAACGCTGGAGAAATTGTTGAATCTTATCATGAGTTGCGTGAAGATCTGGTCAAGGCCTCATATGCTTCTTATGCGTGTGAACTATTGGATCGGGTGCTTCAGGATGAAGAGACAGGTACATTTTGGTTCAAACAGTTAAAGGCGTGTTTGCAGGCGTTGAAGGAAGAGAAAGATCCGGTTGTTATTACAAGTCTGTACGAAATGAAAATATTACAGGCATCCGGATATGGTCCACAGTTCGATGAGTGCATCTCATGCAATCAGGAGCGACCAGATGAGCAGTTGTTTATAAGTCCCAGACTTGGTGGCGTCTTGTGTCGAGCATGCAAACATTTCGATCCTCCAGCGATGTCAGTTAGTCCAAAGGCTCTGAAGTTGTTGCGTTTGTTCGCGCAGTTGGATCTGCAACGCTTGGGGAATATATCAGTGAGTGAGTCTACCCGTGATGAGATCAAAAAGTTGATGCGTGCTTTTATGGATCATCAACTCGGTCTGAATCTTAAATCCCGTTCTTTCCTCGATCAGATGGAGAAGTACGGGATTTGAGGCGTTTTGGTGGAAGCGAAACTATATCTTGACTTCATACTAGATTTTATATATTATGAAATATAATTTCTCTTTATGAGACATGCATTGAACGAGAAAGTAAAAGACTGGATTTATTGCATTTATGGAGACAAGTCGTTGTATAACACTTGACAATCATGAATGAGCGAGCCGGGGATGGTGGGAGCCTGGCTGAATCGGTCTTTGAAACGGCACTCGGGAGCATGAATGGACACGGAAAAGTGGGCTGGAACGAACAGGATCATCCTGTTTGATCTAAGCCAAGTAGGGTGGAACCGCGGGAATAGCTCTCGTCCCTACGTCTGTACAACAGGCGTAGGACGGGGGCTATTTATTGTTGTCTTCACCGTCCTAAGCTTGCTAACAAACCATTGAAAAGGAGCATGATTATGAATTTTCAGCAGATGATTCTAACGCTGCAACAATTCTGGGCCGAGCATAACTGTATTATTGTCCAGCCATACGATACGGAAAAAGGGGCAGGTACGATGAACCCGATGACCTTTTTGCGTTCGCTTGGACCCGAACCTTGGAAAGTGGCCTATGTGGAGCCTTCCCGTCGTCCTTCGGACGGACGTTATGGTGAGAACCCTAACCGGCTGTACCAGCATCATCAGTTCCAGGTAATCATCAAGCCTTCACCGGACAATATTCAGGAAATTTATCTGGAAAGTCTGAAACGTCTGGGCATTGATCCGCTCAAACATGATATTCGGTTTGTTGAAGATAACTGGGAGAATCCTTCCCTTGGTTGTGCAGGTCTTGGTTGGGAAGTATGGTTGGACGGAATGGAAATTACACAATTTACGTATTTCCAACAGGTTGGTGGAATCGAGACAAATCCGGTAGCTGTTGAAATTACGTATGGTATGGAGCGTTTGGCTTCTTACATTCAGGATAAAGAGAATGTGTTTGATCTGGAATGGGTGGAAGGTATCACTTATGGTGATGTATTCCGTCAGCCAGAATTCGAACACTCCAAATATACGTTTGAAGTATCTGATGTCAAAATGCTGTTTACACTCTTCAACATGCATGAAGAAGAAGCAAACAAGGCCATGGCGCAGCATCTGGTATTCCCGGCATATGACTATGTGCTGAAATGTTCCCACACGTTCAACCTGTTGGATGCACGTGGGGCTATCAGTGTAACGGAACGTACGGGTTACATTACACGTGTCCGTAATCTGGCTCGCCAAGTCGCTGCAACATATATGGAAGAGCGTGAGAAGCTAGGCTTCCCGCTGATCAAGAAAGGGGGAGCCGAGCATGTCTAAGGATCTGTTGTTTGAAATCGGGCTGGAAGAAGTACCTGCACGCTTTATGCGCGCAGCAATCGCACAGCTGCAAGAGCGTGTCGTGAAATGGCTTGATTCATCCCGCATTGCTTATGGTGAAGTGAATGCATATGCTACACCGCGCCGTCTGGCTGTTTTGATTCAAAATGTGGCTGAAAAACAGGAAGATATCGAGGAAGAAGTGAAAGGTCCTTCACGCAAAATTGCCCTGGACGACAGTGGCAATTGGAGCAAGGCTGCACTCGGATTTGCCCGCAGTCAAGGTGTTGAACCGGACCAGTTTACGTTCAAGGAACTGAACGGTGTCGAATATATCTATGCAACGAAGAGCAGCAAAGGTGTAGAGACGGCTTCCGTGGTTGGCGAAGGATTACTTTCTGTATTACATGCCATGACGTTCCCGAAATTCATGCGTTGGGCTTCCTATGATTTCAAATTTGTACGTCCAATCCGCTGGATTGTGGCTTTGTTTGGCAGTGAAGTTATCGAGCTTGAAGTGGCCGGAGTGAAGTCTGACAATGTCACACGCGGGCATCGTTTCCTTGGCGATGATGTGGTAATTTCGAAGCCTGCCGTTTACGTAGAAGTCCTGCGTTCCGAACATGTCATTGTAGATATTCAGGAACGTGAACAGATGATTGTATCCCAGATTCAGGCACTGGCTGCTGAGAAAAAATGGGATATCGCGATTAAGGAAGACTTGCTGGAGGAAGTCCTGTTCCTGGTGGAAACACCTACCGTATTGTTCGGGACATTTGACTCCTCATTCTTGAATATTCCACAAGAAGTATTGATTACTTCCATGCGTGAGCATCAGCGTTATTTCCCTGTACTGGACAATGAAGGACAATTGTTGCCATTCTTCGTGACGGTACGTAACGGTGGAAGTGATTCACTGGACGTTATTGCCAAAGGGAATGAAAAAGTTCTGCGTGCACGTCTGTCTGATGCCAAGTTCTTCTATGAGGAAGATCAGAAGCTACAGATTAAGGATGCATTGTCGAAGCTGGAAAGTATCGTCTTCCAGGAAGAGCTGGGAACGGTTGGAGATAAAGTACGCCGTATTCGCAAGATTGCCGATGGACTTGCTGCCAAACTGCAAGTATCCGGTGATGTTGCTGAATCCGTTAGCCGCTCAGCAGATATCTGCAAATTCGATCTGGTGACACTGATGGTGGGTGAATTCCCGGAACTGCAAGGTGTGATGGGTGAGGATTACGCTCGTAAAGCTGGCGAAAAAGAAGAAGTGGCCAAAGCGGTATTCGAACACTATCAGCCACGTTTCGCTGGAGATCAATCTCCTGCTTCTCTTGTTGGTGCCATTGTGAGTGCTGCGGACAAAATGGATACAATCGTGGGTTGTTTCTCCATCAACATTATTCCAACGGGTTCCCAGGATCCGTACGCGCTGCGCCGTCAGGCTGCAGGGATTGTACAGATTTTGCTGGATCACAAGCTTCCGCTGACATTGTCAGACGTGTTCGGAGTAGCACTTCAAGTGCATGCACAGATGAACCTGTTGAAACGTGCAGATGAAGAGGTTCGTAAAGATCTGCAAGACTTCTTTGGTCTTCGTGTGAAAAAATTGTTGTCCGAAACTGTTCGCTACGACGTAGTGGATGCCGTAATTTCTTCGGGATTCGATGATATCAGCGCTGTGGTACCAAAAGGTGAAGCGTTGATGGCGGCTGTTCTGACAGGAGACGCATTCAAAACAACGGTTGAATCGTTCAACCGTGTAGGTAATCTGGCTGCCAAAGCATCCAATGCTTCCGTACATCCAGAACTGTTCACAGAAGATGGAGAACGTCAGCTACATGAGGCATGGAGCAAAACGAATGCAGAATATCGTCAGGCGTTGACTCAGCATGATGCTGCTGAAGCGCTGGCTATTGCATCTGCCTGGAAGGATGGTATTACCTCATTCTTCGATTCGGTCATGGTTATGGCCGAAGATGAAGCTGTTCGGGCAAATCGACTTGCCTTGCTCGCGGCTATTGATCGTGACTTGAAAGGATTTGCTGATTTTTCCAAGTTGGTTTGGTAATTGGGTGTATTTCATGAGTCCTTTTCCACGAACTTGGCGCAAAGCTAAAATTCAGTATTAAAGAAGGATATATGAGGGTATAAATATACGGAACGGGTTGTGAAATGTATTTTTTACAACCGCTCCGTATTTTAGCCTTTGATTTCCCTTGTTGTGCCAGAAGGATTTTGCCTGGCCGGGGTCGTATATAACAATATGCAGCTATTTTATGAAACCGGGTGGTCTGGGTTTGAGTGAGTTAAATATACGTCACATTGTTGTGGATGGTGATGCTTGCCCGGTCAAAACCGAGATTGCGCAAACCGCTCGCCTTTTCAACATCCCCGTATTGTTAGTCTCTTCATTTGATCATTTGCTTCAAGGAGGAGAAGGGGTACGAACCGTGCAAGTGGATCGCAGTGATCAGAGCGCAGACCTGTATATTGCTAATCATATTAAGCCATATGATGTGGTTATAACTCAGGACTATGGACTTGCGGCACTTGCGCTCGGCAAACGTTGTTATGTTTTGTCCTTTCGTGGTCGTGAATTCAACGATCGTGACATTGATTTCATGTTGGATTCTCGTCATACTGCGGCCAAAGCACGAAAAAGAGGCCATTACGGAAAAGGCCCAAAGCCTTTCACAGAGCAGGATCGAGAAATGTTTCAACATAAACTGACAAAACTTTTAAAAGATTTGCAGGAGAATGTGTAAGTTTATCGAATTATATTTACGTGTTGAAGAGATGAAGGTGGCCAGAGATGAGTACCGGACAAGGCGGTATACCCGAAAGTATTATTGAATCGGTGTTACAGCAGAATGATATTGTCGATACGGTGAGCCGATTTGTGCATCTGACCAAACAGGGGAAGTATATGAAGGGCCTCTGTCCTTTTCATTCCGAGAAGACGCCTTCGTTCACCGTTACACCTGAGAAACAAATTTTCTACTGCTACGGTTGCGGCACGGGTGGAAATGCCATCAAATTCAGGATGGAAATCGAAGGGTTATCCTTTCCCGAGGCTGTCAAAACGATGGCGGAAGAAAGTCACATCTCTATGGGGGACTGGCAAGGGCGTGAATCTGCTCATGTGAATCCGGAGACGGAACGTCTGTTGGAGGCTTATGAGCTTACCGCGAAGCTGTATCATTTTTTGTTGAAAAATACAGAGCATGGCAAGTCAGCCATGGAGTATTTACGCTCAAGAGGTTTTGGCGACAAATTGATCGACCAGTTCCAGATTGGTTTCGCACCAAATCGTTGGGACACACTGGTACAATTTCTCGAGAAACGTAACTATCCGCTCGAAGAGATGGAAAAGGGTGGACTTCTGTCACCGCGAAATGAAGGTCAGGGATATGTGGACCGATTCCGAGACCGGATTATGTTCCCGATTAATGGCAGGAGCGGTAAGCCAATTGCATTTGCAGGACGCATATTGGGAGATGGGCAACCGAAGTATCTAAATTCACCGGAAACCCGGTTATTTAACAAAAGCCGTGTTCTCTATAATCTGCATCATGCCAAAAATGCAATTCGCAAACAAAGACAAGCCATTTTGTTTGAGGGATATGGTGATGTCATCTCCGCATGGGATCAGGATATCCAGAATGGTGTAGCAGCAATGGGTACTGCGTTAACCGAGAATCAGGCCCTGATGCTCAAAGGCATGTGCGACGAAGTCATCATATGTTATGACGGTGACCGAGCAGGACAGGCTGCTGCACTCAAAAATTTCCCTATTCTTGAGGAAGCTGGATTGCAGGTCAAAGTGGCTCTCATTCCCGAGGGACTTGACCCGGATGATTTTATCCGGAAGCATGGTGGTGAACGGTTCCGAAACCAGATTGTGGATGGTGCCGTGACAACTACAAAATTTAAACTTATAAACTTAAAAAAAAGCCATATACTGCTAGAGGGTGGCGGACAAATCGCCTATTCGAAAGAAGCAGTAAAATTGATTGCACCCTTACCTTCTCCAACAGAGAGGGAAGTGTATCTTCGTGAACTGGCTGCAGAAGTGGACGTATCCTTCGAAACATTGAAGCAGGAGTGTAATGAAGAACGGGAGGCAATGAAAAATAACCTCCAGTACGGGGATAATAACCCGAAAAGGTGGAATAATGGTAGGCAACAAAATAGGCAGGTGCCTACACCGAATCTGTTGCCGGCTTATCACGCTGCCGAACGCAAACTGATTGCCTGGATGTTGCAGGATGATGAGGCTGCCCAGTACGTGAATGAGCATCTTGGTGAAGCTTTTAACTTGGATGATCATGCAGCTATTGCTGCTTATCTATATGCCTACTATGCGCAAGGCAAACCGTCGGATACAAGCCGTTTTATGTCTTCACTGCATGACGATCGCCTGGAAAAAACGGTCAGTTCAATCTCGATGATGGATGGTCCAGGTGAATGGAGTATTCAAATGCTCGATGATTGCATCAGGGAAGTGCTGAAGTATCCGCGTAAAAAAGAGTACGATTTGAAAAAAGAAGAAATGATTGCTGCAGAGCGGGCAGGTGATTCTGTACGCGCGGCACAGATTGCAATTGAAATGATTGCCCTAGAGAGACAGTGAACGTCTGATGATTAGATGTTTCTAGGGAGGAGGGAGTCGAGTTATGGCGAATGATCAGCATACTGAACTAGAAACAGAATTGACACTGGATCAGGTTAAAGATCAATTGATTGAATCAGGTAAAAAAAGAGCTTCGCTGAATTACAAGGAAATTATAGAGAAACTCTCTCCTTTTGAGCAGGATGCAGAGCAAATGGATGAGTTCTATGAGCAACTGAGCGATCTGGGTATCGATGTAGTGAATGAAAATGATGAAGAGGTTACACTTCGTCCTAGTGAAGATTCCGAGAACAACACCAGAGAGGGAGAGGACGAATTCCACTTTGATGATGATCTGAGCTTGCCGCCAGGTATCAAAATCAATGACCCTGTCCGTATGTACCTCAAGGAAATTGGTCGTGTGCCACTGTTGTCGGCAGATGATGAAGTACAACTGGCTAAACGGATTGAGAACGGGGATGAAGAAGCCAAGCGTCGTCTGGCTGAAGCGAACCTTCGACTTGTAGTCAGTATCGCCAAGCGTTACGTTGGACGTGGAATGTTGTTCCTTGATTTGATTCAGGAAGGTAATATGGGTCTGATCAAAGCGGTTGAGAAGTTCGACCACAAAAAAGGATACAAGTTCAGTACGTATGCTACATGGTGGATTCGCCAAGCGATCACTCGTGCTATTGCTGACCAGGCGCGTACAATTCGTATCCCTGTGCACATGGTGGAGACGATTAATAAGCTGATCCGGGTATCCCGTCAGCTGTTGCAGGAACTTGGGCGTGAACCGACACCAGAAGAAATCGCTGCTGAGATGGATCTGAGTGTAGAGAAAGTTCGTGAAATTACGAAGATTGCACAGGAACCGGTTTCTCTGGAAACCCCGATTGGTGAGGAAGATGATTCCCATCTGGGTGACTTCATTGAGGATCAGGAAGCACTTGCTCCGGCAGATGCTGCTGCGTATGAGTTGCTGAAAGAACAGCTCGAAGATGTATTGGATACACTGACTGAACGTGAAGAGAACGTGCTTCGTCTACGTTTTGGTCTGGACGATGGACGGACGAGAACGCTGGAGGAAGTCGGCAAGGTATTTGGTGTTACGCGTGAGCGTATTCGTCAGATCGAAGCCAAGGCTCTTCGTAAATTGCGTCACCCGAGTCGTAGTAAACGACTCAAGGATTTCCTCGAATAATCGAACTATGGGAGACTTTCCGCAAGACGCTTTAGCGGCGGCGGGGTCTCCTTTATTTTTAATTTAAGCGTCTTGATTTCTTGGTTTTGGAAATTCATCCTTGAAATGTTTTATTGGATTTTATTTTATCGCTTTTCCTTGTTCAATGCAAATCAATAAATTAAATGAATGGTGTAGGTGCTTCATGAAACTTTCGAATCGATTACAGCGAATACATGATCAAATTCCCGATGGCAGCCGCATGGCTGATATCGGTTCAGACCACGCGTTGCTGCCAGTAGCCGCAATCCGCAGTGGGAAAGCTGCAAGTGCAGTAGCCGGGGAAGTCAATCCTGGACCTTATGATGCTGCATGCAAACAAGTCAGTGATGCTGGCCTAAAAGAAAAAATAACGGTACGCCGTGGAGACGGATTGGATGTAATCTCTGCAGGGGAAGTGGATGTCATCACCATTGCAGGCATGGGTGGTGCCCTGATTGCCTCTATTTTGGACCGAGGTTTATCCAAACTGGAAGGCGTCCAGTTACTTATTTTGCAACCAAATGTGGGAGAGGATCTCCTCAGACGCTGGTTGTTGGAGCATCACTGGGTGGTTGTAGCAGAACAATTGCTCGAAGAAGATGGCAAGATCTATGAGATTATAACGGCGATGCCACAATCCGTAAGCCCGATTGCCAATGTAGAGGTGTATCGTGCACGTCCGCTTCAAGGCGGGGCAGAATTAACGGAAGATTTGTTGCTACGGATGGGACCTTATTTGGTGGATCGTCCAACGGATGTATTTTTTGCCAAATGGGAAAGTGAGATCATCAAGCTGCAAGGGGTTGTAAACTCGATCTCCAAATCCGATCAGGATTCTTCCCGGGACAAGGCGGCTGAGGTAGAGCGTCTTATCGCAAACTTGAAGGAGGTTTTGGCATGTTTGCCAAAGGTCAAACTGTAATTCAACTGATGGAGCAACTCGCTCCCAAACATCTGGCTGTACCGGATGACCGCATTGGTCTGCAGCTCGGCAGTTTGCAAAAAGAAATCAGTCACGTATTAGTAGCTTTGGATGTGACGGATGAAGTGGTGGACGAAGCGATTCGTATTGGTGCCAACCTGATTATCGCTCATCACGCGATCATTTTCCGTCCGGTTAAGTCACTGAGTACAGATACACCTATGGGTAAATTGTATGAAAAGCTGATTAAGCATGATATTGCTGTCTATATCAGTCATACAAACCTGGATGTGGCAGAGGGTGGTATGAATGACTGGATGGCCGAGGCACTTGGCATCGAGAGTAAAGAATCGCTGGAAGATGTCCACACAGATCATCTGTACAAGCTGGCTGTGTTTGTGCCTCGTACCCATCATGAACATGTTCTTCAGGCCATTCTGGAAGCCGGAGCGGGGAGTATCGGTCAATATAACAAGTGTAGCTTCAACACGGAAGGTACAGGAACGTTTGTACCTGGTGAAGGGACTCAACCGTTTATCGGTACTCAAGGGCAGATGGAACGTGTGGAAGAAATGCGGATTGAGACCATCGTACCCCAAAGTCTGCGCAGTAAGGTCGTTCAGGCGATGCTAAAGGCTCATCCGTATGAGGAAGTGGCCTACGACCTCTATGCAATGGATTTAAAGGGCCGTACGCTTGGTCTGGGACGCTTGGGACCCCTTAGGGAGCCTAAGACATTAGGTGAGCTTGTGGAGGTTGTGAAGACCCAATTCAATGTGCCTCATGTGCGTGTAGTAGGAGATCTGAACAAGCAGATCAAAAAAGCAGCGGTTCTTGGCGGCTCTGGCAGCCGTTACGCGCTGACTGCCCGCTTCAAAGGTGCGGATGTTATTGTGACCGGAGATATTGATTATCACACGGCTCATGATGCGTTAATGGCAGGTATGTGTATCATCGACCCTGGACATAATTCCGAGAAGGTTATGAAACCAAAAACAGCGGATTGGCTTCGTTCCCGTTTGGAAGAAAAACGATATGATACGCAAGTTACAGCTTCAGAGGTAAATACGGAAGTATTCCAATTTATCTAAAAAACCTTTGCTATGTGGTTTCCAGTAATATTAAGCTTGTCTGGGAACCTAAATGCCTGTATACTATGTAATGTTGTTCGGAAAGCTTGACAGACAATCGCTGGTGGCCTTTGTTGCCACGAGAGGAAAGTCCGGGCTCCACAGGGCAGGATGCTGGATAACGTCCAGTCAGCGCGAGTTGAAGGATAGTGCCACAGAAATGGACCGCCGATGGCCGGATTTTCCGGCACAGGCAAGGATGGAACCGAGGTGTAAGAGACCCCGAGGAACGCTGGTGACTTCGTTCCTGGTAAACCCCATCTGGAGCAAGACCTAATGGGACACAGCCGCCTTTTCGGAGGAGGCAACCTTAGCCCGAGGTGTGTCTAGGTTGGTCGCTTGAGCTGTGCAGCAATGTATGGCCTAGATAGATGATTGTCGCTTCTGGTGGGAGGGTAGTTCCCGTATGAACCACGAAGAGCACAGAACCCGGCTTACGGTAAGCTTTCCTAACTACAACAACACTATTGCAACACAATGTAGTCCACCTATCAGTCAAGGACAAACTCGTATGAATCATCCGATGGCCTGACTGATCAGAAGGACCCATGAACATCTGAAAAAACATAACTCCTGTTTATAACAGGTTCTATAAAAATAAGGCGGCAGTTCCGAGATTCCGGGTCTGCCGCCTTATTTTTATTTCTCATATCAAGTTATTAACCTTCATACGCTAATGGAATAGTCAAACGTTTATGACAGTTCATTACAGTGTAACAACACTGTCCGATGTTAAGGAAGCATGCCAACGTTGGATGGCGCGATCCATTCTTTCCACGGCTTCCGGAAGAAGCTCAGGGTCCGTATGAGTAAAGTTGATTCGCATGCGGTTTAACTCTGGTGTACCTGCATAAAAGGAATCACCCGGGACAATGCACACTTTCTCCTGGATACCATAAGTGAACAGATTGCTTGCCAGCATGCCTTCAGGTAGTTGCAGCCACAAGAACATGCCACCTTGTGGTGAATTCCACGAGATGCCTTCCCAGGCTTTGGCTGCCATGAGAGTCGTCAGTGTTTTCATGCGTTGTTCGTAATCCTCTGAAATATGGCGGATATGCGCATCCAGATCAAAAGATTCAAGCAGTGCATGAAGCGCTCTTTGGTCAATACTGCTGGAGTGCAAGTCGGCACCTTGTTTGGCTCGTGCTGCCATTTTGACAATATCGGGAGCAGCCAGTATCCAGCCCGTACGAAGGCCAGGTGCTACCGTTTTGGAGAATGTACTGGTGTAGATAACGTTGGAAGGGCCGTCATAGGACACTGCATCCAGTTCTGCGAGTGCAGGGACATCCAATTGCTCCGGATTGAACCGAATTTCACCATAGGGATCATCTTCCAGAATGAGTACACCATACTTGCGGCACAGATCCACAGCCTGCTGTCTTCTTTCTCGCGACCATACTTTTCCCGTAGGATTGGAGAATGTTGGATTAATATAGACAAGTTTTGGACGATGCAACTGGAGCTGTTCCTCCAGAGATTCAGGTAACATGCCGTGATCATCACAGGCTACGCCGTGAGATTCAGCCTGATAGGAATGAATGACTTGCAGAGCAGCGAGGTAGGTTGGTGATTCAACCAATACGCGGTCACCCGGGTCAAGAAGGATGCGGCAAACCAAGTCAATGGATTGCTGTGACCCCGTAGTGAGAAGCATGTGATCGGGTGAAGCGGGAATGCCCTTGGATTCAAGACGTTCGGCAATTTTGGCGCGAAGAGGACGGTAACCCTCAGTCTCCGCATATTGAAGAGCGGCTGCTCCGCTCATAAATACTTTTTCATATGCAACGCGGATAGCTTCCAGCGGGAATGAAGTCTGGGCTGGTAATCCACCGGCTAGTGAGATCATTCCAGGTGCCTGAGCGGCCTGGAGCATGTCGCGAACGACAGAGGACGGGGTGTTTTGTGCCATTTTGGACCAAGGGATACTCATGTTATTCTCATCTCCTGTTATTCACTGTTATACTGATATTATAAACTATAATAGACGGACTACACTATAACAGTAAAATGAAGATCATAACAGTTGGGGGAGCACATATGCATATTGAATTAAAGCGGGGAAGCAGTACCAAATTGTACGTGCAGATTGCGCTAACGATTGCCGATCGCATCAGATCAGGACTCATTGAACCCGGAACCCGGCTTCCTTCTGTTCGTAAAATGACTGCGGATTTGGGTGTCAGCCTGGTCACTGTATCCAAAGCGTATGCTGAACTTGAAGCGATTCAATTGATCACCTGCTCCCAGGGGAAAGGTTGTTATGTGAGAGGTACATTGAACGTGGATCAGATGGAGGATGTGGACCGAACGCAGCGAAATAATGCCAACAGTGAATCCAGTACGTCATGGAATTGGCAGATGGCACTGGTAGATTATTTACCGCGAGCCCAGCTCTGGAGACATTTTGATACGTCACCTCAAGTACGGTATGAACTTCATATGTCAGCGATTCAGCCTGAACTGTTGCCTACACGCGAGATTATCGACAGCGCCTACCGACTCTCCTCTGATCATACAGAGCGTATGGCAGCTTACGGATCTTTTCAGGGGGATCGGGAGCTTAGACAGATCTTTGCCGAACATTTTGCCGAGCGTGGACTACAGGCTACACCTGAACGCATGTTAATTACAAGTGGTGCTCAGCAGGGGATCGATCTTGTGGCGCGAACTTTTGTCGGACCTGGGGATGTTGTATACATGGAGGCACCAAGCTATACCGGAGCCATTGATGTATTTACGAGTAGAGGCGCGAAGATCATTACGGTCCCGATGGATGACGAAGGCATGCGTATTGATCTGTTGACCCGATTATGTGATACCTATCCGCCCAAACTGATCTATACGATCCCGACCTATCACAATCCAACAGGGATCACGATGAGTGCAAGAAGACGGGCACAGCTTCTTAATCTGGCGCAAAGCTACCACTGCCTCATTCTGGAGGATGATCCTTTTGCTGATCTTTATTTTCGTGAGCCTCCTCCGGCGTCCATTAAATCGATGGATGGGACAGGTCATGTTGTATATATCAAAAGCTTCAGCAAGGTGCTCTCTCCCGGTTGCCGTATAGCCTGCGCCATCGCAGACGGAAGTGTATTGACCCGGCTTGTGGCCGCGAAATCTACGGCGGATCTGGGGAGTCCGCTGCTTACACAAAAGGCGCTGCAATCTTTCATTCAGAATCAGTATGGTGCCTATGTATCCCGATTGAGGGATGAATTGTATACTCGCTTGTGCGCAGCATCCGAAGTGCTGGAACAGCATGCTACTCCGGGTATGCAATGGCGCTTTCCAGAGGGAGGACTCAATCTGTGGCTCCAACTTCCGAGTAACCTGGATATGCGTGAGTTGCATCATCAGTCACTTGCTGCAGGGGTTTCTTTCCTCCCCGGTTCCGCCTGTTATGTAGGGGAGATGGATACACCAAGTCTGCGTATCTGTTTCACGGTAACAAACGTTGAGCTTTTGTGTGAAGGACTTCGTGTACTGTGCCAAGTCATTGACAGAGTAACACCTGGGCAGGGTGGGACAGTGGCGGACAGGCTACCGCTTATATAATTTTTCGGACTATGGACATACATCCAATCCACTTTCGATCTGCTGCAATAGGTTATAGTATCACCAGAAAGGGAGTTGGTTTTGAAATGAACCATTACTGTCCACCGCTTTGCCCGATTGTCTGTGACCCGATCCAGGTTGTTGAGGATTATTACATCCCACAAATCGTGCCTGTAATCCACCCGATTGAAGTGATCAAAAAACATCACTGTGTTCCGATTCATCACCACATGTATCCTGTTGTTGTCAAAGAAGAAGACCCTTGTTATGTATCCAGCCATAATCCGAAGAAAAAATCCGTAAAAAAATCAAGTAAAGCCCGCACATCTTCTCGCAAGCGCTAAGCGCAGCGGGTGCCCCGGGGAATTGGATATAAACCAAAAGAGCAGCGTACGCCCCGGGGCGCAGCTGCTTTTGTATTTTTACGGAGTAGATTTATTACGATTAAGGAGTATACTTTTTCATCGTATTATCCATTTGTTGTCTGACATGTTGCGGCCAGAACTGCAAAGGAGCGCTGTTGCCTGATGCGGCTTGCAGTGCCTTATAGACATCGATTTGGCCATAGCCGAAATACTTGTCGTGACCCGGATCACCGAGGTCAATAACACTTTGGCGCATCAAATCCATCACTTCCGTGTTGGTCAAGTCCGGGTTCAACGAACGGATCAAACCTGCAAGTGCGGCTACATGGGGGCTAGCCATGGACGTTCCAGACAAGGCCGCATACTGATTGTTTGGATAGGTACTGGCGATACTGGACCCTGGAGCCATCACATCTACATAATCCCCATAGTTGGAATAGGAAGCTTTGCTCATATCCGGGTCCGTAGCAGATACGGCAAATACTTCCGGATAAGCAGCAGGGTATCCTGGACGCTCTGTATTATCGTTCCCCGTGGCTGCAATCAGGACGATATCCCGGTCAAAAGCGTATTTAATGGCATCATGAAGAAATTGCGCATCAGCATAATTGCCCAGACTCATATTGATAACTTTGGCTCCATGATCGGCTGCCCAGATGATGCCTTCGGCAACGGCATACGTGGTACCAGAACCCGAGTTGTCGAGTACTTTAACCGGGAGCACCTTATTATACCAGCTCATGCCTGCCACGCCTTCGTTATTGTTGACAATAGCGCCGATAATGCCTGCGACGTGTGTCCCATGTCCCACATCATCCATCGGTTGGCTTCCCGGCTCGACCACATTATAACCCTCAAGGAGTTTGCCCTTCAGGTCAGGATGATTCATATCAACTCCCGTATCAACCACCGCAACGATGACATCTTTGTTTCCCTTGGTAATATTCCAACCTCTGTTTGTCTCAATCGCAGGCAGGTTCCACTGATAATCGGAGAACAAAATGTCGTTGGGTATCGTTACATCTGTTTGTTCAGTTACGGCTTCATTGGTTAAATACATATAGTGGGGCTCCATATAGAGTGGATTCCATTTGCTTTCGAAATAACTATGCAATTGCTTGTAACTCATGTGTTCTGACCGAAAAACATATGTGTATCCCAGCTTGCGCGCAGATTGCGCTCTCAGATCAGATTTAATGATACGCATGTCCCGTTCACCGGGATCCTGGCGAAAACGGATGACGATTTCATTTTCGTAAAAATGACTGGCATTGGCATTATCATGTCCGGTCTTCACTGTGATTTCGTTAAGCGTATCCGGGTGAACAGATTCAATTTTGAATTTGCCCTCACGCGGATAAGGGATCATGCGCAGATTTTTGCGCTGATGTTGTTCAACAGCATTTAATACGTTCTGGCTGAACAAAGCAATGACAGCTCTTTTCCCATCTTTGGAGGGTTGCCCCATAACAAAATATTTTTCTTTTCCCAAAGGAAAAGAAGAGGATTCAAAACTTTGACGTTTGTTTACCGCTTTTTTGGCAAGATTGAACGCATGTTGAAGCTTCTGTTGTTCCAACTTGCTTCCTTGTGTGGAGGCCTGATCAAAGGGTTTGTTAAAAGAGCCATTGGTATTCATGAGATGAATGGATCTGATATGTTCATGTGAACTTTGGAGATCATTCACATATCGGTTAACCTGCGCAACATTCATTGTAGCGGTTTTCTCCAGCATGATACTGAGATGTTGCTTGGCATCCATACGAGTCAGAAGATCGGTTGCTTTGACATCCTGCACTTTCAGACGCTGCTTACTCGTGTGCTCCTCATGAGCAGAGTCAGACAGGGCACCTGGCTTAGGTTCGGGACGATTGGATGTTGGAAGCAGAAGTGTCAGGGCGAGTGCTCCTGCACCAGCTGCAAGGGCCCAGTTAATCCATTTCGGTCTGGACATGGTGGATGGAACCTCCTTCGTTCATTTTGGACAATCATTAACAGTGCTTCGTCGTTGTCACTGGTTATATCTATCGTTAGAAAAAGTGGATATTTTTATGCAGGCGAGTTCGAGTCTGACTGCGTATAATAGGCAAGTTTAACGGCAGAAGCGGAAAGCATGATTAAGGGATACCGCTCGTCATCTTTTTATGGTAGGATTATAGCTGAGAATTCAAAGGTCAGGGGAAAACCACCGTTGGCCGACCTATATGTAAGGACTTATTTAAGGGGGAGCTACCTTTATGTCAGCAGCCAATGTACAGAAAACATGTGAGTCAACTAGGGAAAAGTTAAAACCGGCTATCGATCGGATTGAAAAATTTTTGAATGAGAATGCTTTGCCTGAACTGGATCAGAATCAGACGGAAGAATCAACAGCCTTCTACAAAGGATTTCTTTCAGATCTCCGTCATTTGCTCGTTTTTTCTGAAGTTTCTTACGAAAAACTTGGCGTTGTGCTGCGTCGTGCCAACTTTGATGTCGATTTTGCCGAAAAGGCTCTTTATAATACGTATCACCAATGCGTAAACAGCTTTTTCTATCCCAAAAATGAATGTTATTCCGAAGACGGAAGATACGCTTACACAGGACAAGATGCCATTCGTTTCCGTGACAAGCCAATCCGTGCAGTACGGGATGTCATTCTTGAGGTTTCCAAAACGTACGAAGAATTGCGCGATGATCTGGCATATTATGAAAGTGATTACCTGACTCAGCGCCGTATGCAAAATCAACGAAATCACGCCTAATGAACGTTTAAACCTGAATATGAAATTGGACGAAACCGCCCTTGTGGCGGTTTTTTTTGTGTTTTCAGTGAGGATCAGAACGGGGTTGATCATGTCATCATCTGGCATTTTGACGGGGGAATATCAGGTTTGTGGCGGGGAGACAATAGTAGTCGAGGTGATAAAAAATGAGCCAAGACAAACCAATTGTCAAATGCAGCGTCTCCAACTGCAACTTTTGGGGAGAGAACAACTTCTGCCAAGCTGATGCCATCATGATTGACATTGACCAACATGCCACCCGTCGTCTGCATGAGGAATTTGCCGGTGAGACATTTGACTCCGATCACCATGATCATGCACGCACATCCTCTGCAACATGCTGTCACACGTTCAAACCCAAGTGAGCAGTCATCCCTATTTCATAACGGAGGTGCTTCCAAATGGAAAATGACGATAATAAGTTTAATTTTAAAGATCGCCCTGAAACCAATGTTGAAGGTGAAAAAAAGCGTATGCGCGTCGATTATCCCAGAAAAACACATCGGGAAGAATACGGGGCAGAGGTTGCTCCTCCGACTGTCGTAAGAACCGAACGCTCAGAACCTGTACCAGAGAAACATGAGGCAGACCGTGTCATGGAGTCAACAGGCAAGGTCGCAGGTTATATGGGGCTGGCCTTTGGCATCGCGTCGTTGTTCATGTGGTCAATCGTACTTGGACCAGCGGCAGCCGTTCTGGGTTACTATGCGTATGTCAATGGTCGGAAAACAGCGGGAGCTTGGTCCATTGGACTCGGTATTGTAGCCACGCTGAGTTATTTTTTCATGATTCCATTTGCTCGCTAGAGTGTAAAATGTTCATTCAACAGCCTTCTGTTCTCACCCAAATGCGGTGAATTACAGAAGGTTTTTTTCGTATATGTGCAGGTTAGGTGGGAAGATTCATATATTTTTTTGAAAACAATGGAACCTTGCTGTAAAACCATGTAGAATAAGGTCATAATACGCTTAATTATACGGGAGTGGGTATAACTCATGCAGATTGATCCAAGCGGATCGCGGCAGTTGTTGGAACTGCAATTGTCCAATGTGAATAACCAAACTAGTGGATCACAATCGGATGCTGGTTCAACAGCGGATTTCGCCAATGTGATGGACGGGCTGTTAGGTACGGGTGCCAATTCAACGAGTAATACGGATTCCACCGCTACGGTCTCCAAAAGATCCAGTGATGGTTTGTTGTGGCTGCAACTCGGAAGCACGTACAATCCGGATATAAATACGGCAGGATCGTCCTCTGTCTCCAATAACATCGTTGGGTCTTTATTATCTTCATCCAATACAGGAATCGTGGATTCCGGTGCATCTGTACCTACGGATTATGAATCTTTGATTTCCGAGGCAAGTGCTAAATACGGTGTTCCTGAATCATTGATCAAGGCCGTCATTGACACAGAGTCCAATTTTAACCCAAATGTCGTTTCCTCCGCGGGTGCCAAAGGGCTTATGCAGTTAATGGATGGTACGGCTGCAGGGCTGGGTGTGAGTAATTCATTTGATCCTGCCCAGAACATTGATGCGGGTACGAAGTATCTTTCCCTTCAGCTCCAGCGTTTCGGTGGAGAAGTGAAGATGGCACTTGCTGCATATAATGCAGGACCGGGCCGTGTTTCACGTCTGGGCGTGTCTAGTGATAGCGAACTGATGAGTGTACTTAACCGTTTGCCTTCCGAAACACAGAATTATATCTCCAAGGTGGAGAAGGCACAGTCGAAATATGTGATCTAAACTCACAGATAGACAGTTGTGAAAACACATGATAGGCAGGATGAGATCAAATGTGGGAGCAGTAGGGCTTGAAACGCCTGTTCCCGGTTGGTCTTTTTGTGTTGTATGGGTATCGTGTTACAATGCTCACTGTAGGTTCATGAACGAAGAGATAAGGGAGGTCTAACCTCATTTGAAATATTTTGATTATGCTGCAACCACACCTCCCCATCCTGATGTGATTCGTACGATGGCCGAAATTATGGAGACACAATTTGGTAATCCTTCCTCCATCCATGGGTATGGAGAGCGTGCCGATCAGTTGCTGCGTCGTGCTCGATCTGGATGTGCTGCGGCAATTGGCGTTAAGCCTGAAGAGATTGTATTTACTTCCGGTGCGACAGAGAGTAATAATCTTGCGATAAAAGGTGCGGCATTACGTTATCAGTCACGAGGCAGACATATCATCACTACGGCTACCGAGCATGCCTCGGTGTACGAAAGTTTTATGCAATTGCAGCAGTGGGGATGGAATGTGACGTTTATTTCTGTCAATTCCGCTGGTGTGGTGAATGCTCAGCAGGTTGTAGACGCGATCAGGCCCGACACGGTGCTTGTGAGTCTGATGCATGTAAACAATGAGACAGGAGCCATCCATCCGATTGCAGAAATTGGCAAACAGCTCAAAAAGAAAGCACCACGCGTGCTTTTCCATGTGGATGGTGTTCAGGGTTTTGGGAAAATGGAGGCGACACCTGCCGCTTGGGGTGCAGATCTGTATAGTCTGTCTGCTCACAAGATTCGTGGACCGAAGGGAGCAGGTCTCCTGTATGTGCGAAGTGGAGTGGAGCTTACGCCACTAATGTCAGGGGGATCACAGGAGCAGGGCCTAAGAGCAGGCACAGAAAACGTGGCCTTGCTGGTAGGCATGGCAAAGGCCATGCGAATGGCAGCAGAAGATCAGGTTGATTTTGCCCGGCGTACAACGGTGCTCCGTGATCGGTTGATGGACACGATACGTGACATTCCTGAATTTGAATTGAACAGTCGCACAGAGGGTGCACCTCATATTGTGCACTTCTCCTATCCCGGGATGAAGGCAGAAGTGGCGCTGCACACTTTGGAGCAACTTGGCGTAACCATATCGACTCAATCTGCCTGTTCTTCGCGTTCGGCTGAACCGAGTCGGGCTCTACTTGCGATGGGCAGAGATGCAGCTTGTGCTGGTGGCGGATTGCGTATTAGTCTTGGAGATGAACATACAGAAGAAGATGTAGCCTTGCTTGAGCGGGCTTTACATCAGATGGTGGCGCAGTTGCGGCCCCTCGAAAGGCGGATGTAATGGATATGAAATATGATATGCTGCTTCTCCGTTTCGGAGAGTTTATGTTAAAAGGGAAAAATCGTGCCCGATTTGAGAAAACGATCATTACACAGGTGAAAGCTTTGCTTAAACCTTATCCAGGAGCGAGCCTTCGCAAAGAATATGGCCGTGTCTATGTGGATCTTGGCGGTGAATCACATACTGAACTGATTAAGGTGCTGAAGCGGGTATTCGGTGTGATGTCGATTAGTCCGGTTAAAGTTACTCCATCCGAGCTTGATGAGATTGTGAAAACAGCAGTCGCGTTTATGGACGAAAGGGAAGATGAATTCAAAGAAGGCACCACATTTAAGGTAAATGTAAGGCGGGTATGGAAAGAGTTCCCGAGCTCTTCCCATGAAATGAATCATCTGGTCGGTTCCCCTATCCTTCGGAAGTTTCAGCAATTAAGTGTTGATGTTCGTCAACCTGATATTGAACTGCGAGTGGAAATTCGGGATCAGGGTACCTATATTTTCAACGAAACCATTCCGGCAGTAGGTGGGTTTCCGCTGGGCACGAATGGAAAAGCGATGGTACTGCTATCAGGTGGAATAGACAGCCCGGTGGCAGCCTGGTCTTCCATGCGCCGTGGACTTGAAGTGGAATGTGTACATTTTTACAGTTACCCGTTCACAAGCGAGCGCGCCAAAGAGAAAGTCATTGATTTGGCCCGTGCCCTTGCTGATCATGCAGGAACAATCAAGCTGCATCTGGTTCCATTTACGGAGATCCAAACGGCATTTACCCAGCTGGGTCAGGATAATCTGATTATTACGCTGATGCGACGTTCAATGCTGCGAATTGCATCCAAACTTGCCGAGCGTGAGCGGGCATTAGCACTGATCACCGGGGATAGCCTGGGCCAAGTAGCGAGTCAGACTCTTCCGAGTATGAATGTCATTGGTCGTGCGACGGATCTGCCACTGTTGCGACCACTGGTTATGATGGATAAACAGGAGATCATTACCCTGTCCAAACAGATCGGAACGTATGACATATCTATTTTGCCATATGAGGATTGCTGTACTCTCTTTGTGCCAAAGTCACCTTCAACCAATCCAAATCTTCGGATTGTGGATAAAATTGAATCAACAATGAGCCATCTGTCAGAATGGGTAGATCAAGCGGTGGAACAAACTGAAACGATCACACTGCATGCCGGTGAAACTTCTGTGGTAACGAATCCAACAGGAGACAATGGCATGAAGGATGACTGGTTCTAAACTCAATAAAAATTAGCATGGCTGACATAATAAGGGCTATGTTAACTGCAAAAAAAGGACTGTCCGATGAAATATCGTTCAGTCCTTTGCTGTATTCAGATGAAATTTTTAGTTTAAATTAGCCTACGAATAGGAGCGCTGCTGTTCCCCGCCAGATCCCTTGTGGCTGGAACTGCTGGAGCGTTTGCGATAACCTGCAAAGACTACGCCTGCAATAACCACAACGATGAAGAGAATGCGCAATGCCGGATGTTCAGTAAAGTAAGGCAAGAGTCGCTGTTCCTCCGTGATCATATTGGAAGCCGTATACCCGAGAACAATGGCTCCGACATAGATGATCCAAGGAAAATGATTAATTAGTTTGATAAACAGGGTACTGCCCCAGACGATAATAGGTACACTAATCAGGAGTCCAAGGATGACAAGCACGAGATGCTGCTGCGCTGCTCCAGCAACTGCGATCACGTTATCTAATCCCATGGCTGCATCCGCGATCACGATGGTACGAATGGCGGTCCACAAGGAAGTTCCCGCCTGGACCTCATTATGTTCATCTCCCTGATCCGCCAATAATTTATAGGCAATCCAGATCAGAAGTATGCCTCCCACAAGCAAGAGCCACGGAACTTTAAGCAACCATAAAACAACAACTGTTGCTAAAATTCGAATCAAAAGTGCGCCGCCAGTTCCATATAGAATCGCCTTTTTCTGCACGGAAGGGTGCAAATTTCGAGCTGCGAGACCAATGACGATGGCATTATCTCCAGCCAGAATTAGATCAATAAAGACAACGTTCAGCAAAGCCAGCCAGAATGTGGGACTAAATAGCTCCATGAGATATGTCACTCCTTATATACGCTTCTTCAATCATTAAGAATAGCATGGACAACTCCGACATACAAGTTAATGTGGGGGGATGAGGACATGGATACACTATGGCTTTTAACTGAAATTTTAATGATCAATCTGGTATTGAGTGGAGATAATGCAGTTGTTATTGCGCTTGCCAGCAAGGATCTGCCACCAATACAACGCAAAAAAGCGGTATGGTGGGGAGCTTTTGGTGCGGTGCTGCTGCGTTGTGTATTAACCTTTGTAGCGGTATTGTTGCTGGGAATTCCTTTTATCCAAGCAGCAGGTGGGCTGTTGCTACTCTGGATTGCAGTAAAGCTGCTACTTCAAAATGATGATGAGGTACATATTCGAGAAGCTTCTACGACCTGGAAAGCCATTCAAACCATTCTGATTGCCGATTTTGTAATGAGTCTGGATAATGTTTTGGCCATAGCGGCTTTGGCGGATGGAGATTTGGCTTTGATCGTCATTGGTATTGCAATCAGTATCCCCATCGTCGTATGGGGGAGCGGGTTAATTGTTGGTTTGTTAAAGCGATTTCCGATTCTTGTATTCGTCGGATCAGGCATTCTGGCCTTCACAGCAGGTGAGATGGTGATGAAAGACCCCAAGTTAGGAGAATGGCTGGGAGGTATGGCATCAGAGGTGCATACGCTGCTTCCCGTAGCAATGGCTTGTCTTGTGGTTGCAATTGGAGGCGCACATAAATTTGTGCGTAAGAACGCATAGTGTAATTTTTATTAAAAGTTTGAACATATGACCGTCTGAACCGTCGGGTTTAGGCGGTTTTTTGTTGGGATAATACACTTTGAATACAACAACCAATGGACTGTCATAAGTTGCACATTTTAGGGTAATACAGGTAAAGAACTCACGCAAAGTGCGACATAAAGTATAGTTTTTTGCCGAAACATCGGATACACTAGTAGCAGGATTACAGGTTTGGAAAATCAACAGTCAACATGGAATGCGTATCGCTTATGAAGAAATAAAGTACATAGCCATAGTATAAGAGGTGATTGATGATGAGGATGAGAAATGAAAAAGCGATTGGACTATTTATTGTAGCTGCGGGAATTATTATTCTGCTTGGCAAGTTTGGCGTGTTCGGATTTATTGGTCGCAATTTCTGGCCTTTGCTGATCCTGCTGCCAGGCATCGCAATTCATGCGTTATATTATGCGCGTATTTCACCATCGTGGTCACTCGTTCCTGCCGGCATACTAACGGTGTATGGTGTTTTATTCAGTATAACGAATACATGGGGCGCTGGACTTATGAGCAGGCTGTGGCCAGCATTCTTGCTTGGGATCGCCGTAGGGTTACTCGAATATGGAATGGCTGAGCGGCGAAGACCGGAATATGTGTTACCTGCAGCTTTGATCCTTGGTGCGCTGTCCATCATATTCTTCGGATTTACCTTGCTGCAAACGGGAATAATCTATGTACTTGCTGTCCTTTTGATCTTGGGCGGAGTCTGGTTATTACTTGGACGAGGACGTCAAGGGAGAGGCGGGTAACATTCCCAGTGGTCTTCTCGTGCGAAATATCTTGATTTTTACCTATAATAAACTATAATATAAGGGATATAGACATGCGTCGGGATATCACCGACGCTTATTTTGTGAGTAACCTGCGAAATTGCGGGAAGTTTAAGTAGATATGATTTGAAATTGGAAAGGATATGGATACAAAACATGCATTCAAGAGAACACATTCGCAATATTGCGATTATTGCCCACGTCGACCACGGAAAAACAACACTCGTTGACAAGTTGCTCCAGCAATCCGGTACTTACCGAGATCACGAAACGGTACAGGAGCGCGTAATGGACTCCAACGATTTGGAGCGTGAACGCGGTATTACGATTTTGGCCAAAAACACGGCTATAACTTATAAAGATTACCTGATTAATATTGTGGATACACCAGGACACGCCGACTTCGGTGGTGAAGTTGAACGTATCATGAAAATGGTTGACGGTGTATTGCTCGTTGTTGATGCTTATGAAGGCTGTATGCCACAAACGAAGTTTGTACTTCGTAAAGCACTTGAGCATAACCTGACACCAATCGTTGTTGTAAACAAAATTGACCGTCCAGCGGCTCGTCCGACTGAGGTTATTGATGAAGTATTGGACCTGTTCATTGAACTGGGTGCCAACGATCAACAACTCGAATTCCCTGTTGTATATGCTTCCGCATTGAACGGAACATCCAGCATGGATAATGATCCTGCCAAACAAGATGACAACATGATGGCGATCTACAATACCATCGTTAGTCATATCCCACACCCTACCGAAAATGTTGAAGAGCCACTTCAATTCCTCGTTACTTTGATGGACTACAATGAATACCTTGGCCGTATTGCCATTGGTCGTGTTAACCGCGGTGTGATCCGTCAAGGACAATCGGTAACGGTTATTATGCGTGATGGTAAGAGCAAAACTGCACGTATCGAGAAACTGTTTGGTTTCCAAGGTCTCAAACGTATTGAGACGGAAGAAGCAGGAGCAGGCGACATCGTTGCCATTGCAGGGATCAAGGACATCAACATTGGTGAAACCATTGCCGACCCTAACAACCCGGAAGCTTTGCCAGTTCTGAAAATTGATGAGCCAACACTGCAAATGACGTTCCTCGTGAACAACAGTCCATTCGCAGGTCGTGAAGGTAAATGGGTAACTTCTCGTAAACTTCGTGAGCGTTTGTTGAAAGAGTTGGAAACAGATGTTTCCCTTCGTGTTGACGAAACGGATAGCCCTGATGCATTTATCGTTTCCGGACGTGGTGAGCTTCACTTGGGTATCCTGATTGAAAATATGCGTCGTGAAGGATATGAGCTTCAAGTATCCAAACCAGAAGTTATCGTAAGAGAAGTTGACGGTAAGAAAATGGAACCTGTTGAGCGCTTGTTGATTGATATCCCTGAAGAGAGCATGGGTTCCGTAATGGAGAGCCTGGGCGCACGTAAAGCAGAGATGGTTAACATGGTTAACACAGGTAGTGGTCAAGTTCGTCTGGAGTTCCTGATTCCAGCACGTGGTTTGATCGGATATAGCACCAACTTCCTGACATTGACTCGTGGTTATGGTGTAATGAACCATGCATTTGACAGCTACGCTCCAGTAGTATCCGGTCAAGTGGGTGGACGTCACCAAGGCGTGTTGATCTCAACTGAAACGGGTACATCTACGTTCTATGGCATGATGGGCGTTGAGGATCGCGGTACGCTCTTCTTGGAGCCGGGTACTGAAATCTACGAAGGTATGATTGTTGGTGAACATACACGTGACAATGATATCGTTGTTAACATCTGCAAAGAAAAACAACTGACTAACGTTCGTTCTTCCGGTAAAGATGATACGGTTAAAATTAAAACTCCGATTATCTTCTCATTGGAACAGGCGCTTGAATATCTGAATGAAGATGAATATTGTGAGATTACACCAAAATCTATTCGTCTTCGTAAAAAGATCCTGAACAAATCCGAGCGTGAGCGTGCAGAAAAACAACGCAAAATGGCTTCTAAAGCCTAATAACAACAAAATAAACTATATAAGTTAGCATTTGATGGGCCCGGCAAGTAACGAGAGGGTTGTACAGCTAAAGTAGTGTAGGGATCAGAATCGATTCTGAAGAAGCGAAGCGTTCGCCTTTATCCCCGGATTTTACCATTGAAAAATGGATCAAAAAAATCTGGGGATAACAGCGATCAGAAGAACGAGCTGAGACCGAAACGGTCACGATGCACGTACTGGCTCTCTAAGTTGCTAAAGGGAATTCCATCAACCAGTTAACTTATCCTAGCATGAACACGAAAGGAGCTGGCTGTGCATGCAAGCATGGTTCGCATCACACCCGATCGTAGCCTACATCGTCATCTTTGTATTGATTACTTACGTATATAACAAGGTGTTTCGGGTACGTCAGAAATTGCCACTGGGTAAGGAAATCGTTCTCTATATTTTGATGGCGATGGGCACATTCATGCTTCTTATTTTTCAAATCGACAAGCTGCCCATCATTCAATGTTTGCTGGTGGCGGTTGGTTTGATGTTATTAGTGAGAGTGCGTTATTTTATTGAAGGTCGTCAAAAGAAAAAAGCGGAAGCTGCCGCTCGAAACTCATAAATCCTGTCTTGTACAGACCATCCGTTTTCCTTAGGGAAAGCGGTTGTCTTTTATTTAGACAAAAACAGATGTGATAAAGGTGTTGAAGATATGAACTCAAATTCGAACGGACTGCCTCCACGGAGACAGGCACCAACGCAATCTGGTGCTTCTGGATCGAAGAATGGCAAGGGCAAGCAGCCTAAGAAGAAAAAGAGAATGAATGCTTTTGGCAGAATCCTTTTAAGTCTATTGGTTATTGCCATTGTGGTAGGCGGTGGATATGCGTACTGGGTATACAATCAAGTCGTGGATACAGGCATCGATAAACCGGTACCTCCCGGGATGTCAGCCACAACCAAACCGATCACGATGCTGTTATTAGGCACAGATAACCGTCCTGAAACTGGTACATATCTCTCGGATGTTGTTATGGTGGCTTCGTTGAATCCGGAGACCAAGACGGCAACCATTGTATCTTTGCCTCGAGACACGCGTATTCAATTGGATGGGTACAAATCCAACAAGCTGAATTCCTATTATCCAAGATTCAAAGCACAGGAAAAAACCACTGGCAAAAATGCAGAGGATCAGATGAAAGAAATGATGGGCAAGTATTTGGATGTAGATATTAATTATACAACCGTCCTGAATTTCCAGGCATTCCGTGATGCTGTCAATGCCGTGGGTGGCGTGGATGTGACTGTGGATAAAAATATGTGTTATAGAGATACAGCCGATGGTACAGATATCAATCTGGTCGCAGGCGCACAACATCTTGATGGTAAAGCAGCACTAGATTTTGTTCGTTACCGCAAATCCAATTGTAATCCAAAGACTGATGAATCCAATGACTTTGATCGTAATAAACGTCAAAACCAAGTGCTAAACTCCATGCTGGATCAGATGAAATCTCTTGGGGGCATTACAAAGATCAGCAAAGTGATTGGTGCAGTTGACAAGAATATGACGACAGATGTGGAATCGGAACAAATGAAAAACTTTATCTCGACGTATTGGAACATTTCCACTTCGGATGTGCACTATACTCCGGTTACCGGAGAGTGGAGAAGTCCATATGTGTATATTAATGAGACGGAACTCGCCAATGCAAAGCAGGCCTTACAAGATACACTTTCAGGTAAAGTAACGGCTTCACCTTCAGGCGAATAACCTTCATTCTTTTGGGATTGGAAGCACGTTAATCGGTATGCTATAATAACATAAACCAAGTACAAGAATTGCATAAAGAAGGTTAGGGGGCTGGTTGAATGTCCGAAGCCGTCACACAATTAACTGAATCTCTTTTACAGCAATTCAAGAATGAGACCTTTGTGCTTCTTAGCACAGTGGATGTAGAATCCGGAGGTCCGACTTCAACAGCCATCTCCTGGATTTATGCGGAGAATGCTTCTACTTTTCGTTTAGCGATCGATCATCGTTCACGTTTGGTGAATAACATGATTACTAATCCGCTCATTACGGTGACTGTCTTTGGAGAAGAGACGGTGTACGCAGTGAACGGGCGTGCTGCGGTACGACAAGATCCGCTGCAGGACGTTCCATTTAATATGTGCTGTTTCGACATTACAATTGAAGCGGTGAGGAATGCTCTGTTTTACGGCGCTCAATTGTCCTCTGTGCCTCAATATGTCAAAATATATGATCAGCGTGCTGCTGAGAAATTAGATGAGCAGGTTTTTGCTGCCATGAAAAAAGCCTAGTGAGAGATCACTGGGCTTTTTGTTGTCTTTTGTCGGATGAATGCAGCTGCTGCATTTGTTGTTTTTGATTCACATGTTCATCCGGATTCTGACGGACTTTGACGTCTTTCGGGAGTTGAGGGATAATTCGTCCCACCATGTCAGCAAGTTCTGAAGCAAAACCGGAGATTGGGTGCCCTTGCCGAATATGTTCACCGATTTCTTTAATTCGTTCAGTAACATCTGCATCTGCAGTAACGATGGAATCTACACCTTCGGGGTCTTTGCGAAGTGCTTCGGCAACAGCGTACTTAATGGTACCAACCCGAGCACGTTCCAGTTCACCATCAACATCGATCCCAACTACGGCTGTATTTCCGAGTATGACGCAGTTCGCATCTTCAACACCTTCCACTTGCTTGGCAAGGGCTTTAAGGTGATTGATTCGTTTTTCATTGGGCATCCGGCCACTCTTTGCATCATCCGCAATGTTGGTATCATGGACTTCACCTGTATCCTCATTGAGGTGGTCCAAACGTGAAGGATTCATCCGATCTTCCTGTGCATTGAGCATGCGAGATCCTTTCCTTTGATCTTGCTGAGTTGTTATATTTCCTCCGTAACTTCTTGGATGCGATGTATGTGGCTCCTGTGAAGCACTGCGTGTGGAACTGTTGCAACCTGTAAGTATAAAGATCAGAAGCAGCGTGCAAACCCATTTTTTCATAAATGTCATCCTTTCTTGGAGTTTTTCAGAATGGTTGACAATTATTTTGCCCTAGTCGAATACATTTATGTATGGGATCATGATTGTCCATGCCGCTGCTGAAAGATCACACTATCCATGCCTTTAACGACGCCGCTTTGGAGGGGATTGAATGAAAAAGATTTTTGTATTGGATACCAACGTGCTTCTGCATGACCCCAATGCCATATTTGCCTTTGAGGAACATGAGGTAATCATTCCCGCGGTTGTACTGGAGGAGATCGACTCCAAAAAAAGAAATGCCGATGAAATTGGGCGTAATGCCCGTAATGTGTCCAGACTGTTGGATGGATTGCGAGAGCTGGGTCACTTGCACAGTGGGGTACCTTTGGCTAATGGAGGTAACCTGAAAGTAGAGCTGAATCATCGGAGTTTCGTGAAAGTTCAGGAAATGTTTGGTGAAGTGTCCAACGATAATCGCATTTTGGCTGTCGCACTGAATTACCAGATTGAGGAGAATGAAAAGGAAGTAGTCGAACGTCAGGTCGTGCTTGTCAGTAAAGATGTACTTGTGCGTATCAAAGCGGATGTACTTGGTCTGTTTACACAGGATTACTTATCAGATCGGACGGCAGGACTCAGTGAGTTATATCCAGGTTATACGGCCCTAAAAGTTCATCCGTCAGTGATTGATGAGTTTTACACATATCGTTTTTTACCGATCAAACCGTTACAGTTGTCTTATTCGTTGTACCCGAATGAATTTGTCATTCTCAAGGATGAGATGGGAACCAATAAATCGGCTTTGCTTAAAGTGAACACAGAGGGAACAAAGCTGGAGCCGCTTTTCCTCAGTAATGATAATGTCTGGGGTATTAGCGCACGTAACGCACAACAACGCATGGCACTGGAACTGCTTTTGAATGATGACATCCCGCTTGTTACGATCACCGGTAAAGCCGGAACAGGGAAAACCTTGCTGGCACTTGCAGCAGGTCTGCTTAAGGTAGAGGATGATCATAAATACAAAAAACTGTTGATCGCTCGTCCTGTCGTTCCGATGGGGAAAGATATCGGTTACTTGCCTGGTGAGAAGGAAGAAAAACTACGTCCATGGATGCAGCCAATATATGATAATCTGGAGTTTTTGTTTGACACCAAAAAAGCCGGAGATATCGATAAAATTCTAATGGGGCTTGGCAGTATTCAGGTGGAGGCCTTAACATACATTCGTGGAAGATCGATACCTGGACAGTTTATCATTATTGATGAAGCCCAGAATCTGTCGCGCCACGAAGTGAAGACCATTGTATCAAGGGTCGGTGAAGGCAGTAAGATTATTTTGATGGGAGACCCCGAACAGATAGACCATCCGTATCTTGATTCTGCCAGTAACGGTCTGACCTATATCGTGGAACGGTTCAAACAAGAGGGAATCAGCGGACACATCATGCTCGAAAAAGGAGAACGGTCCAAGCTGGCACAACTTGCAGCTGATTTATTGTAATATTTAGGGGATTTATTTCCCGGAAAATGTTGTTATTGAAGCCGGCTCAAGGAGCCGGCTTTTTGCTGAAAAAATAAGTAAGCGTTATTACACAGAACTCGATATGCTCGTATTATGCAAAAATCCGAAAAAGTGTTTTTCGGCAGGGTAGGACAAGAGTACTATTTATTTGTTACAATAATTGCTGCAGGAAAAAACTAGGTGAGCAGGGAGGGAAGTTAATGAAGCGTAGACATCAGGTTGTTTTGTTCGCGGTATTGCTGCTTTCGTTAACGATCTTGTCACCGAGTTTTGACTTTAGAGGTTCGCAGCTCAATCAGGAACGCGATCAGGAGAAGGATGCTTTTCCTGGGTCTTCGTCCCGTAATGAAGATGCTCAAGCTCCGTTGGAGATTGTAGTGGCCATGTCGGATGAAGAGTTCCAAGCCTTTCAAAAAATAGCCAAAGAAGTTGCTGCTTCCCAGCTGGTAGAAATTAATCTTCGGAATGAGAAGCCGGATACATATAAACATGTTTTGGATCTTGAATTTTCACTGGGAGAGAACGGTGATGTTGTTCTGCTTGGTAGTGAGGAAGTGCAATACTATGCCCAAAAAGGGTACCTGTATCCGTTAAACGGAACCACATTATCGAAGTCGCTAGGAGATACGGTTGTTGGATTACGGGGAATGACAGAGTGGAATGGTTATCAGTGGGGAATGCCTTTTGATTTTGATCCGTACATTCTGGCTGCACAATCTTCATTTCTGAAGAGAGCTGGTCTGGGGTCATTACCTCGCAATAAAGATCAGTGGGTCAAACTTACTCAACAAGCCATTGCGGAAGGCATCCCTTTAATAACAATGAACATCAATGATGTGTACGGGACGAATGCGTGGCTGAATCATTTGGAACCGAGGATGGCACCAGATCAAGTCAAACGAACACAAATAGATTCGCAAACGGGAGATCTTCAGCAGGGGATTCAGTTGATGAATCAGATTCAGCCCCTTATTAGGCTTGATTCTACCAATTCGGGGTTCTCTCCGACTGCTGACCAGAACGACACACCGATGGTTGTATCATTGTTATCTCAATTATTAAGTGCGGATCAAGCGAGTACTCTTGATAAAGATTCTTTGGAGCGGATTTCTTTCGAAACCTTGGAAACTGTAAACTCCAGAAGCTTTGTTATTACTGCGGGTTCGGTTGAGGCTGAGGAGGCCAGTAGATGGATTGAAGGAATGACGTCCGCTACGACACAGCTGAAATGGTACCAACAGGTTAACCGGTTGCCCGCTAAGCAACAGGAACTGGATATGGAGTCTGAGAAACTCGTTGGACGTTACGACATGACAAAGGGACAATCCTGGTTCTCAACCACCCAAGATGTCCCCGCTGCAACGACCAAAAGTCATACTCTAATAACTCGTTTTCATCAAAAAGTACAACAATTCTTAAAAGGAGAAATTACAGCGAATCAATACGTAGACAGTATTAGAACGACGAATTAACTTTAAGTTCGTGTTCAACCTCTTTAAAATGATATAGCTAGTTTCACTTCCAGTACGCCTTCACTTGTTGAAACATCGGTTGCTTTGACAAACGACAGGATTTTCTGCGGATAGAACCCAAGGTCAAATTCTCTTTCCAGCATTCGACGAGTCGTATCTGGTAATTCAAGCTGGTTGAATACAAGTTTGTCCACATGAAAACGAATGGAGTTTTGAGGTTCATTTTCTACCGTATAATGTCCTTCAATGCTTAATTGCAACTGATCCCGCTGACCGGAAGCTATAATCTTATCCTGGTTAAACTGAAAGGCAAAGTCTTCAAAGATTGAATTTTGGGAACGCAGAAATGCATTAAGCTCATCCTGCCCAATTCGAATCGTATACGTTGTTCCAGTCGTGGATATGCCTCCGTTTTGTTTTTGGATAAAATCGGGCAGGTTCTGCATGGCAGATGCCAATGCTTTGAAATATCGTTTCACCTCATAGATGCCGATATTCTCCCAATAAAGGGTCAGTTCATCCATCATTTTCTGAATTGCTGCCGCATCTCCGCTAGTGGCTATTTGGGCATCCATTTCTTTTTGCAAGGTGACTACACGTTCCCGCTGGTTCTGAAGATTAGTCTTCATTTCGGTTAATTCTGTTGTAGTCTGACGAATCTGAGTGGAAGTCTGTTGCAGATTGCGATAACGGTCCTGATACTTGTCCAGCACAGCCTGATCCCGTCCGATAATAATCTGGTAATAATCATACAGTACAAACAGGTCTTTGAATGACCTGGCTCCCAGAACCGTCATGAGGAGGCTGTCGCGTTCTCCTGTGTAGTAGGACCTTACTACAGCTCCGGCCCGATCTTGCTGAATATGTATCTGTTCTTCCTGTTCCTGAAGCTGGACGGATAATGTCTCGTATTGTTGAGCCAACTGCTTCTGCCTTTCGGCGATGCGTTCGATTTCGTGATCGATTTCAACAATGGATAGACTTTTTTGCAATATCTCACGTGTATCCTCAGGTGAAGACTCTCCATAGGCATGGGCTAAAGGTAGCTGGAGGAATAAAATGATGCATAATATAAAGGCGGCAATGCCGTATTGACGTTTCACCGATCCATTCTCCTTTCCACTTTCCACTTCTTAAATGACTATCGTACAGGCTGGTTGCCTTCCAGACAATATATGAAACAAATACGTGAAATATCCTTAGTGGTTACATAACACCACGAACATTCATTTAATCTGAACAAAACAAAAAAGCAACCCGACAGATATCGGATCACTTTGATGCTGCAGGTGGATTAGAGCGGCAACCCCATTTCGAATACGGTCCAGTAGCTGAACCCCGTGAATGTTACGATCATATAACCCCAGAAGAGCAATATGTACGTTCGCTCGGTAAATTTCAAGTATCCCAAAATGACAAAAAACGCAGTCTGCAGGAAAAAAAGCAAAGCCATTTCGACCAGATCTCCCGCAAAAGCCATCAGGCCAATTGCAAGCGTGAAGAACCCGAGTACCCGAAACATGCGTGCCACGGTAAATCCTCCTCTCCTAAGTACGTTCATAGATTGTCTACACAACATTATACCGGGAAAGGAAAAACGTGTAAACAAATTTGGATATGAAAGCGAATTCTTTTTTTGCTAAAAGTAAGTATAGAGGGATATGTTTTGCATATGTCACGTATGAGCAAGCCTGAATGTGGAAATACATTTTAGTATGAAATCAATTCTATGAACTCTATGAGAGGCATAAGAATGAATGAAGCAGCTTTTATACCTAATTCACATACCGGGCTTCCGGTAATGCGGACGGTTATTTTAGGATGTTGTTAGGAGGGTATTATAGCATGACTGCAGTGAGACAGGATGCTTGGAGTACAGAGGACGATTTGATATTGGCTGAGGTTACTTTGCGTCATATTCGGGAAGGCAGTACACAATTGGCCGCTTTTGAAGAGGTGGGCGAAAAAATAGGCAGAACATCTGCCGCATGCGGTTTTCGCTGGAATAGTTGTGTACGTAAAAAGTATGATTCTGCCATTAGTAACGCCAAGGCACAACGACAAAAACGAAGTTATCTCAGAAAGCAGCCAGCTATGCTCGGACCGCAGGTTGCAGCGTTGTCTACCCTGGACACGGAAGAACATCTGTACAAATCAGATGGGATCTCAGACGATTCATTATCGATGGATGCAGTAATCCGCTTCCTGCGACAATGGAAGGGAACGGTGCAGGAGAGTAATCGTCAACTCAAGATGCTGGAGAAGGAGCTTCGGGAGAAAGAAGATGAATTGCTTGAACTACGTCTTGAGAATGACCGTCTCTCCAAGGAAGTGAATGAAGTACAGACGGATTACCGTGTGGTGAATGACGACTACAAAGCTTTGATTCAGATTATGGATCGGGCTCGCAGACTCGCATTTTTGTCCGAAGAAGAAGAGGAACTTAAGACACGTTTCAAGATGGATGCCAACGGGAATCTGGAACGAATTGAATAACAAGTTCAGACGTTTGATTGGTGAAAGTCAGGTATGAACCCGCCACACCTCCGTTACACAACGGCAGGTATGACGGGTTTTTAGTTTGGTGTTTTTGTTCTATTATAGATATATAGAAGAGTAACTACTGAAGCGGAGAGGAGTGCATCATATGATCATTGACATCGTAGGAGCGGGAGCACTTGGTCTTTTGTATGGAGGGAAACTACTGGCGTCAGGTAACCAGGTCAGGTTTTGGACGAGAACAACTGCTCAGGCAGACCTCCTCAGCCATGATGGAGTAACCATTGTGGAACAAGACGAGGAGATACATATTCTACCGGATCAAATACAGGCGAAACCAATAAGTGAACTGACTGACACATGGAAGAAAACACCAGGAGAGTGGTTACTGCTCATGGTTAAGCAGACAAGCATGGATGATTTCATTCATGAGATTAGTCCATTACAAGATCATGTGCTGAATGTCGCTTGTTTTCAGAATGGGATGGGCCATCTGGCAAAACTTCAAGCAGCTTTGCCAAAGTCGCTTCTGTGTAGTGCGGTTACAACAGAAGGTGCGAAGCGTACACAAAGTCAGGTGACTCGTGCAGGTACAGGTGAAACCAGGCTGGGGAGGTACAACATACATATTGTAGCTTCTACCTCTATAGAGGAGAAGAGAACATTTACTCTGTCGGGATCGTTGCAGCAGGCAGGATTTGACTGTACAGTGTCGAATGAAATCGATAAGCTGATATACAGGAAACTATTGATTAATTCAGTCATTAACCCGCTCACGGCACTATGGCGAGTCCCTAATGGAGAATTGATCGTCAAGGAAGAACGAAAGAGGCTAATGCGCCAGTTATATGATGAAGTATTGTTAATCTACTCTGCAAGTGGAATATGTTTGGATCAGGATATGTGGGATCAACTAATATCGGTCTGTCGTTCTACTGCCACGAATACTTCCTCCATGCTTGCAGATGTTCTCGCTGGACGTGGTACAGAAGTGAGGTCAATCAACGGTCATATTGTAAGAATGGCACAGAAGTTGAACCTTGTTGCACCTACACATGAAATACTGCTTCATCTGATTGAAGGAATGCAACTGGAAGGAGTGAATTAATGGGACTTTTTATTGTGTTGAGCATATTGCCCTTTTTTCCGTTCTTTCTTGTTTATTGGGGAATGTACGTATGGAAAAAAGACAAACGGAACGCCATGCGGATGGCAATGGATGTAACCACTTTTTTTCTTGTTTTTTCAGTATCGGCGTTATTCAACTTAACATTTGATTCGAATTTTGGTTTTTATCTGACACTATTACTCATACTACTAGCACTTGGATTCATCGGAGGTGCGCAAAATCGACTAAAGGGGAAGGTCGATGGGGGAAGAATGTTCCGGGCCGTATGGCGCATGGCCTTCATCATTATGAGTTTCGGGTATATTTTGTTTACTTTATTTGGATTATTTAGATACTTCATGAAACAGATGTAAGGTTACATAACGCAAAAGAGGCAAAAAATGTGTCGATTTTGTCGAAAACTGAAAAAAACATTACTTTCTGAAAAAGTAATGTAGATTTTTTTGACCGGTGGTTGTATAATCTATAAACATATAAACCATATCAATTTAGGGGGAACGTGTTAGATGAAAAGGAAAAGTCTATTAGTCCTTTTGACGCTGATTTTGGCGTTCGGTACCGTACTTGCAGCGTGCGGATCGAAAAACGAAGGCACAGGTAACACCGATACTGGTTCTGCAAGCGAAGGAAATGGTCTTGCGAAAGATCAAATTCTGAAAATCAACCTGTCAGCTGAACCTCCTACGTTGGACCCGGCTCAAGCAAAAGACAGCCAAACCAACACAGTTCTGAAATTCTTGTATGAAGGTCTTGTACGCATCGATGCTGATGGTAAAGAACAAGCGGGCGTAGCTAAAGACTGGACAATCTCCGAAGATGGTTTGAAATATGTTTTCAACCTGAACCCGGATGCTAAATGGAGCAACGGTGATGCAATCACTGCCGAAGACTTTGTTCGTTCTTGGGAACGTGCTTTGAAACCGGAAACAGCTTCTCCATATGCATACCAATTGTACTATATTAAAGGTGCTGAAGGTTACAACCTCAGCAAAGATGAAACATACAAAGGTACTAAAGTCACAGATTTCTCACAAGTAGGCGTTAAAGCTACTGATGAGCACACATTGGAAGTAACGTTGGAAAACCCAACACCTTACTTCTTGGGTCTGACAGCATTCTACACGTACTACCCAGTACATGCATCTGCTGACACCAATGACAAATTCTTCACAGACTACAAAAACATGATCGTTAACGGACCATTTGTAATGGATCAATACTCTAAAGGTCAAAAAATTGTTGTGAAGAAAAACGATGGTTACCATGCAGCTGCCGATATTAAATTGGCTCAAATCGATATGTCTCTGACAAACAGCAGTGCTTCCGAACTGCAAGCTTACAAATCAGGACAATTGGACTACACTGGTGCACCTAACGGTGAAATTCCATCCGACCAAATTCCTTCTGTAAAAGCGGAATTGCCGGACGAGTTCAAAGCTACTGGTATTGCAAGTACGTACTACTATCAGTTCAACGTAAACGAAGCACCATTTAACAACGTTAAAATCCGTAAAGCATTTGCAATGGCAATTCAGCGTCAGCTGATTGTTGACAAAGTTACACAAGGTGGACAAATTCCAGCATTCGGCTTTGTACCTCCAGGTATCCGTGGTGAAAACGGCGAATTCCGTGATGAGCACAAAGACGATTACTTCACAGAAAATGTGGAAGAAGCTAAAGCATTGCTTGCTGAAGGTATGAAAGAAGAAGGTTACACAACATTGCCAGCTGTTACGTTGATCTACAACACTAGTGATGGTCACGCGAAAATCGCTTTGGCGGTTGCTGACATGTGGAAACAAAATCTTGGTGTTGATGTGAAAACAGAAAACCAAGAGTGGGGCGTATTCCTTGAGAACCGTCAAAACCAAAACTTCCAAGTAGCTCGTGCAGGTTGGTCTGCTGACTACAACGATCCATACAACTTCTTGGAAATGTGGACTACTGGAAACACAAACAATGATTCCAAATTCAGCAACGAACAGTATGACAAAGACGTTAAAGAAACTGTAAAATCTGCTGATCCAGCTGCACGTATGGCTGCATTTGCTGACGCTGAGAAAATCCTGATTCAAGATGAAATGGGCGTTATGCCAATCTATTATTACACTAACGTATCTTTGACTAAGCCTTACCTGAAAGGCGTACAACTTGATTTCAGTGGAGCTATTGACTTCACGCGTGCATATCTGGAAGAGAAATAAGTTGTTCTGAAGTCTAATATGAATACTTCGGGATATATATGTGGAATTCCATATATATCCCGATTTTTTGTATGTGCACCGATTTTCCTTATAATTCTTGAAATTTCCGATAAATGGATTGGACTTTATTTCTGTCTAATTCTACAATCGATTTGTATACAAAATATTGTTTGTGGAGGTGTGCAAGGGTTGGTTAAGTATGTGTTGAAAAAACTATTATTTATGCTGCTATCGCTTTTCATACTCGCATCTGCAACCTTCTTCCTGATGAAGGCTATTCCGGGTGACCCTTTTACATCCGAGAAAAAAGTATCGCCTGAAATTCGGGTCTTGCTGGAACAGAAGTATGGATTGGACAAACCGATGTATGAACAATACCTGAAGTATATGGGTGGAATCCTTAAGGGAGATTTCGGAGTCTCAATGAAATATCTCAATCGAGATGTAGCCGGAATGATCGGCGAAACATTCACCGCTTCGTTGAAGCTTGGAGTGTTTGCAATTGTTATCTCCATTATCGTGGGTGTTTTGCTGGGGCTTATTGCTGCAGTTTACCATCGTAAACTCATTGATGATATCACGATGATCCTGGCTGTCATAGGTATAGCTGTTCCGAGCTTCTTGCTGGCGTCACTATTGCAGTATCTCTTTGCTACTAAATTAGGCTGGTTTAACGTTATGGGCTTTGATGGTCCATTGGATTACGTTCTTCCGGTTGCAGCGCTATCTGCATCTCCGATTGCTTTTATCGCTCGTTTGACGCGTTCAAGCATGCTTGAAGTCTTACATGCAGATTATATCAAAACAGCTAAAGCCAAAGGTCTGAAATGGCCTGCAATTATGTTCAAACACGTTGTAAGAAACGGTATTCTACCGGTAGTAACTTATGTTGGTCCAATGACAGCGAATATCATCACAGGTTCCGTTGTAATTGAACAGATCTTTAACATCGGGGGAATTGGTAAAGTATTCGTAGAGAGTATCACAAACCGTGATTACACTATGATCATGGGGATTACAATTTTCTATGGTATCCTCCTGATGTTGGCTCGTTTCTTTACGGATATCGCTTACGTGCTGATTGATCCTAGAATTAAGCTGGAAAGCCGGAAGGGGGCATAACGTTGTCTGGCACGAATAATAAAAAGAATGAAACGGCGAACACGAACCTGACTAGTCAGGCAGCGGTTAAACCGCAAGAAAGTGTATCCCTTTTTAAAGATGCCATGTACAGACTTGCAACCAATAAGGCTGCTATGATAAGTCTGGGTGTATTGGTTCTTGTCGTGATTTTCTCTTTGATTGGTCCAACTTCTTTGTTTACAAGTTATAATTATTATTCCAATGATTTGTTGAATGCCAATGCAGCGCCGAGTGCGGAGCACTGGTTCGGTACGGACGAGCTTGGTCGTGACGTGTGGGTAAGAACTTGGGTAGGAGCACGTGTATCCCTTACTGTAGGTTTGGCCGCAGCCTTGATTGACCTTGTTATCGGGGTTATTTATGGAGCGATCATGGGTTTCTACGGTGGACGTGTAGATGGAATTATGAACAAGTTTTCCGAAATCCTCTACTCCTTGCCGTACATGCTTGTTGTAATTTTGTTGCTGGTTGTACTGGAACCAAGTCTGACAACGATTATCATTGCCCTCACCATCACAGGCTGGATCAGCATGTCATGGATTGTGCGTGGTGAAATCATGCAACTCAAAAACAGAGACTTTATTCTTGCTGCAAGGTCCATGGGAGCAAGCACAGGGCGTCAATTGTTCCGTCATTTGCTGCCCAATGCAATAGGGCCGATTCTTGTAACATTGACGTTGTCTATTCCAAATGCAATCTTTGCTGAAGCGTTCCTGAGCTTCCTTGGATTGGGTGTATCAGCACCAAGATCTTCACTTGGTTCTATGATCAATGATGCACTTACAGGCTGGACGCTATTCCCGTGGCGGATGTGGTTCCCAGCAGGTCTGATGGTTCTTACAATGCTTGCATTTAACTTGCTCGGAGACGGCCTGCGTGACGCACTCGATCCGAAATTACGTAAATAGAAACAGGAGGTGGGATTATGGAGCCGATTTTAACTGTCAAAGACCTGAGTGTGTCGTTCTCAACACGTTCTGGTGAATTTGATGCCGTTAAACATGTGAGTTTTGAACTTGGCAAAGGAGAGACGCTGGGGATCGTAGGTGAATCGGGTAGTGGTAAGAGTGTTACCGCCCAAACCATCATGAAATTGATTCCCTCCCCGCCTTCGAAGGTCAAAAGCGGAGAAATTACTTTTCACGGGCAAGACCTGCTGAATAAGACAGACAAACAAATGGAAGCGATTCGTGGTAAAGATATCGGTATGATCTTCCAAGATCCAATGACTTCATTGAATCCTACCATTAAAATTGGTAAACAAATTACCGAAGTATTGCGCAAGCATCAGAACATGTCCAAACAAGCGGCGAATAAAGCAGCTTTGGAGATGCTTGAACTTGTCGGTATCAAAAATGCGGCTATTCGCATGAATCATTATCCTCACCAATTCTCTGGTGGTATGCGTCAGCGTGCCATGATTGCGATCGCACTTGCATGTCGTCCATCCCTTCTGATTGCGGATGAACCGACAACTGCACTTGACGTTACAATTCAAGCTCAAATTCTGGATGTCATGAAAGACATGCAGCAAAAGCTGGGAACATCGATCATGCTGATTACGCATGACCTTGGTGTTGTAGCAGGTATGTGTGACCGTGTTGTTGTTATGAAGGAAGGCGAAGTTGTTGAAACAGGAACGACTGCTGAAATCTTTAGTAACCCTCAACATCCATACACCATTAAATTGCTGAATGCTTTGCCTCGTCTGGACGAGCCCAAAAAGGAAAAACCAGCTCCGGCTGGTATTATCAAAGGCAGCAATAAGCCTCTGGTACAAGTGAAAAACTTGAAACAGCACTTTAATTTGGGTAAAGGTAACATTCTCAAAGCGGTCAATGACGTAAGCTTTGATATCTTTGAAGGTGAAACACTTGGCGTTGTAGGTGAGTCTGGCTGTGGTAAATCCACAACAGGTCGTACCATTCTGCGTCTTTATGAGCCAACTGGCGGAAATGTTAACTTCAACGGAACGGATATCTACAAGTTGTCCCCGCGCAAAATGAAAGAAATGCGTAAAGATATGCAAATGATTTTCCAAGATCCATATGCATCTCTTAACCCGCGTTTTAATGTTATGGATATTATCGGGGAGTCCCTCGATATTCATGGTCTGGCTTCCAGTTCTAAAGAGCGCAAGAGACGAGTGGAAGAGCTGCTTGATCTGGTAGGTTTGAACCCAAGTCATGCACTCCGTTATCCACATGAATTCTCTGGTGGTCAAAGACAACGGATTGGAATTGCGCGTGCACTTGCTGTAGACCCTAAATTCATCATCTGTGATGAGCCATTGTCTGCACTGGATGTATCCATTCAGGCGCAGGTCGTGAAATTGCTTGAAGAACTTCAACAACGTCTCGGCTTGACATACCTGTTTATTGCGCATGATTTGTCGATGGTTAAACATATCAGTGACCGTGTCGCTGTAATGTACATGGGTAAAGTGGTTGAGCTCGCAGAAAGTGAAGAACTGTATGCGAACCCTGTCCACCCTTATACCAAAACGTTGCTTTCAGCAATCCCTGTACCTGATCCGGAAGTGGAAGCGAACAAACGTCGCATCTTGCTGCCGGAAGAGCATATGAGCCCGATTCAGAATGGATCTGGTGGTCCTGCAAATGACCCGTACAATCTGGAAAATGCTCAATTGATTGAGGTTTCCAAAGGTCACTGGGTTGCAGAACCTTACGTATAACAGTAATTTTAAAGCGATATGCTATTATTGATGTATTAAGAGCCGCCGACTCGTTCGGCGGTTTTTTTCGTATTTTAATCACTTTCTTTTGACGAAGCGGCCTTGAATTCGGTACAATCAAGAAAGGCTCTTTGAAGCAGAATAGGAGGCAGACCTCATGAACGGTATTACCGAGGCACTCCGCAGCGGATCAAGACTTGCAGAAGATTATATCTGTTCAAGAGATGCTGCGCGTGGCCTTTACGAGTATGACATTCGCTGGGAATCAGGACTTCAGGCGCGTGCCGAGTGGCTGGACCAATCGGAAAACACACGTATTGATCGTCGTGATCTGGCAGAGTATTTACGTATATATAATAAGCGGGTGAACGACCATGGAGAGGTTCATGCGTCCATCACACGTCTTGCAGAAGAAGATGCACTAGTGGTTACAGGAGGACAGCAGAGCGGTCTGCTCACCGGACCACTGTTCGTCATATACAAAGCCGCCAGCGTAGTGGCAGCTGCGCGTGAAGCGGAAGAAAGACTTCAACGTCCGGTAGTCCCAGTATTTTGGATTGCCGGTGAAGACCATGACTGGGATGAGGTTAACCACACGTATCTGCCTGATCATCAGGGAGACATCAAGAAGGTCAAGTTACAAGGACGATTCGCAGGAAGGGATTCTGTCAGTAATGTTCATGTGGATACACAGCAGTGGATGAATGTACTCGAACAGGTGGAACATCTTTTACCTGATACGATACATAAACCAGGACTGATGAAATGTATCACAGAGATCCATCATTCCAGTTCGAATCTGAGTGATGCATTTGCCCGCATGATATCTGCCTTGTTTGCCAGCAGTGGCCTTGTTCTAATGGATGCATCGGATCCAGATTTACGCAGGTTGGAACAGCCTGTGTTTGAGCGGTTGATACGAAAAAATGAAATGCTGCGCAACGCATACACACAAGGTGCTTCGCTGGTACAACAAGCTGGTTATGCTATGCCTGCCGAAGTAGCAGAGGATGGAGCCAATCTGTTCTACATTCATGAAGGTGCGCGTCTACTCTTGTTGTTGAAAGACGGGTTATATAGTGATCGCAAAGGTTTGGTTTCTTTCACAGAGGAACGTTTGCTTCAGGAACTGGGAGAACATCCGGAGCGCTTCAGTAACAACGTACTGACACGACCATTAATGCAAGATTCTGTGCTGCCTGTAGCCGCTGTTATTTTGGGGCAAGGTGAAATTGCATATTGGGGTTTGACTCGGGAGGCATTCCGTCAGTTCGGACTGCAAATGCCCATTTTGTTGCCACGGTTGTCTTTCACCATTATGGAAGATACTCATCACAAACATATGAAACAATATGGACTTTCTTTTCAGGATGTTCAATATCATATGGAAAAAAAGAAGGAGCAGTGGCTCGCACAGCAGGAGACGTTCCAGGTAGATGAACAGTTTGACAAGGTTCAGGAAGCGTTTCTTGATCTGTATGGACCGTTGCTAGATGAGATCGCGGAGATTCATCCGGGGCTGGAACGAATTGGCGATACCAATTTGAGTAAAATCAACGAGCAAATGCAGTATCTGAAACAGCAGACTCACAAAGCTATCGAAGATAAACACAATGTGAGTCTAAGGCACTGGAATGGCATTCAGAACTCCTTATTCCCAACGGGCAAACCACAGGAACGAGTACATAATGCACTCTTTTACCTGAATCGTTATGGCACCGAGTGGATCGATGAACTGATTAAGGCCTCAAGCGAATTCCTTGGAGAGCATAAGGTTATTGCACTATAGAGCCCTTTATAATAGAAGAAACACCAAAACGAGGAGGATATGATATGACTACACCTGCATTGCAAAACAGTATTGTTAAAGATATGGGACTCGCTTCAGAGGGTCACCTGAAAATTGACTGGGTAGAAGCGCATATGCCGGTACTGAACCGCATTCGTCGCCAGTTCGAACAGGATCTGCCCTTCAAAGGTTTGAAGGTTGCCATTTGTCTTCATCTGGAAGCGAAAACAGCTTACTTGGCAAAAGTGATCCAAGCGGGTGGTGCAGAAGTAACCATTACGCATAGCAATCCATTGTCTACACAAGATGATGTTTGCGCAGCATTGGTGGAAGACGGCGTTACGGTGTATGCGAAGTACAATCCGGAGCCTGCGGAATTCAAATCACTGCAACTGCGTGCGCTTGAGGTGAAGCCTGATCTCATTATTGATGATGGTGGAGACTTTGCAACCATTATTGCATCCGAGCGCCCGGACCTCGCAGCAACAATTCGCGGTGGAGCAGAAGAAACGACAACGGGTATTATTCGTTTGAAAGCATTGGCGAAAGAAGGCCAATTGAAGTTTCCGATGGTTGCGGTTAATGACGCTTACTGCAAGTATCTGTTTGACAATCGCTACGGTACTGGACAATCTGCATTCGACGGGATTATTCGTACAACTAACCTGGTTATCGCTGGTAAAAACGTAGTGGTAGCAGGTTATGGCTGGTGTGGTAAAGGTGTAGCGATGCGCGCCAAAGGTCTTGGAGCGAATGTGATCGTAACCGAGATCGATCCAATCAAAGCGGTAGAAGCACACATGGACGGATTCCGGGTCATGACGATGGTGGAAGCCGCCAAATTGGGCGATTTCTTTATTGCAGTTACAGGCAATAAGGATGTTATCACAGGTGAGCATTACGATGTAATGAAGGACGGAGCGATCCTGAGTAATGCAGGTCACTTTGATGTTGAAGTGAATAAACCTGAATTGGCTAAACGTTCGGAATCGATTCGCACAGTTCGTCGCAACATTGAGGAATATCGTTTCAAAGATGGTCGTAAAATGTACCTTCTTGCAGAAGGTCGTCTTGTGAACCTGGGTGCAGCAGATGGTCACCCTGCCGAAATCATGGATACGACGTTTGCCCTGCAGGCACTTGGTCTGCGTTATGTAAGTGAGAATTATGAAAACTTGGGTAAAAACGTTGTTAATGTACCTTATGATATTGACCAGCAGGTGGCCAGCTATAAACTTGAAAGCCTGAATATTGGCATCGACTCCTTGTCAGCTGAGCAAGAGAAATACCTGGATAGTTGGAAATTTTAAGCTTTATCCAATAATTACAAGCTGATGAAATGATTCAATAGGTATAGAATGGTTTATTGATGATATGGCTCATGTGCGGGTAGACATACGATTGCCCGTTTACGGGAAGCGTCTTTGATCCTGAGTGACAGGATCAAGGACGTTTTTTTTATGCTGAAAAATTAAAAAATCAACTAATGCAAGAAGGGTTTTGATTTTTTTGTGCGAATCTATTATGCTTAGGTGGTGGAAAGTGGGGCAAAGTGGGAGAAACGGGTGAGGAGTGAGTGGGCCAATGTTTATGGGGGAGTTCCAACATAGCATTGATGATAAGGGTCGGGTTATCATTCCGGCTAAATTCCGCGAATCTCTGGGACCGTCTTTCGTTGTCACACGGGGTTTGGACCAGTGTCTTTTCGTGTACCCCATGGAGGAGTGGGGGGTCATGGAACAGAAGCTCAAAGCACTGCCATTGATGAAATCTGATGCACGTGCGTTTACCCGGTTTTTTTTCTCGGGTGCAACCGAATGTGAACTGGACAAACAGGGCAGGGTAAATCTGCCGGGCAATTTAAGAGAGTATGCCAAGCTGGACAAGGATTGTGTTGTTCTTGGCGTGTCAAACCGGGTGGAGATTTGGAGCAAAGGCATATGGGAGAGTTATTTCAATCAATCCGAAGAAGCATTCAACGACATTGCCGAAAAGCTGGTCGATTTTAATTTTGATTTATAAAGTCAGGAGGGGTGCAGGTTGTTTCACCACATAACCGTACTCAAAGAAGAGGCAACAGAGGGATTAAACATCAAGCAGGACGGTATATACGTGGACTGCACTTTAGGCGGTGGCGGACATAGCTCCGTGATTGCTTCCAAGCTCGGTCCAGGGGGACGTCTGATCGCACTTGATCAGGATGATTGGGCTTTGGATAATGCTCGCGAGAAGCTCGCAGCTTATGGAGAACGTGTAACATTGGTGAAAACCAATTTTCGGGATCTGGAACAGGTACTCAAGGATCTGGATGTACCAATGAAGGATGGTGCACCACAGGTCGACGGTATTTTGTACGACTTGGGTGTGTCATCCCCGCAATTTGATGAAGGAGAACGTGGATTCAGCTACAATCACAATGCTCCGCTCGATATGCGAATGGACCAGGATGCAATGCTGACGGCCAAAGAGATTGTGAATGAGTGGCCAGAAGAAGAGATTGCTCGAATTTTGTATCGCTATGGTGAAGAGAAATTTTCGAGGAGAATTGCCCGTGTTATCGTCGGAAAACGAGCGCAGTCTACCATTGAGACAACAGGTGAACTCGTGGAACTGATCAAGGAAGGCATCCCGGCGGCAGCTCGCCGTACTGGTGGACATCCTGCCAAACGCAGCTTCCAGGCATTACGCATTGCCGTCAACGATGAGTTGGGTGCGTTTGAAGAAGGCTTGCATCAGGCTGTTCGTTGTCTGGCACCAGGAGGACGTGTATCTGTTATTACCTTCCACTCCCTTGAGGATCGGATATGTAAACAGATTTTCAGCAGTTATCTGGAAAAATGTACATGTCCACCCGATTTTCCGTTGTGTGTATGCGGCGGCAAGGGGACCCTGCGTTTAGTTAACAGAAAACCGTTGATTCCAACGGAAACGGAATTGACCGAAAATTCACGTGCTCGTTCAGCCAAGCTGCGCGTAGCCGAGAAATTGTAGATCAAGAGTGGAGGAGAGAATCGGAGTATGGCATATACACGTGGTAATCTCGCTGTAAAAGAAAAAGCGTCCCAGGAACGTGTGACCCAGCAACGATACAAAGAAACCACCAAAGTGGTGACCCGTCGTACGGGTCTTCCGGCACGCGAGAAGATTTTGTATCTGATTACCCTGGTTGCAGTTATCCTTGTTGGAGGAGCCTTGATGTCTCGTTATGCTCATATCTATGATCTGAACAAGCAGGCGCAGTCCACTATTTCGGATATCAAGGTGTATGAAAAGACGATTGCAGACCTGCAGGTGGAAAAAGAAACATTGAACAACCAGGTCATCGAAAATGCAAAACAACTTGGTTACGTTGAAGCTTCCGGTAAGGATGTCATTTATGTACCTCGCTCAACAAGTACGAAATCAACTGGTACTGAATCGTCCTCAAATACAGCAAGCAGTAAGTAAAGAGGTGTTCCGATGATAAAAAGAATAAAGATGCGCACGTTGCTTATAGGGGGATGTATTACCCTCTTTTTTCTTGTACTCGTAACCCGAATCTTTTTCATTCAAGTTGTGAATGGCGGTGTATGGCAGGAACGGGCAGCCGGTTTGGTAGAGCGGGAACAGACGATTAAGGCTGCACGTGGAACGATTACGGATCGAAATGGAAATATTTTGGCTACTGATGCCCCTGCGTATACGGTTTCTGTTAATCCGTTATTAATTAATGAACTCGGAATTCAGGATGTTGTTACGGAGAAACTCTCTACCCTTCTTGGGAAAAATGAGAGTGAGATGCGCGCTCTGGTCACAGCGAAGAAAAAAAATGGTGAGTTTTTTCAGCAGCGTGAAGTACGCAGTGAAGGATATAAAATAAGTCCTGAACTTGCGGCACAAGTCAACGAGTTGCGTGAAGAACTGCATGATGAATATAAGGCGCGTAATGCAATTGTGATGGCTCAGGAGTCGAAGCGTTTTTACCCTGAAGAAACACTTGCTTCTCACCTCTTGGGATATATGAGCCGTGATGGGAAAGCTGTCAATGGACTTGAAGTCTCATATGATGAAGCACTGACAGGTACAGATGGATATCTGAATTATCAGAAGGATGCCAAAGGCATTAAACTTCCGGATTCACAGGATAACTATCTGCCACCTCAGAACGGTAAGAACCTTACGCTGACCATCGATGATACGATCCAGTTCTACATTGAGGATGCAATGAAAGAAGCCGTTGCCAAGTATAATCCATTGAGCATGACGGTCATTGCTGCGGACCCAAACACCATGGAAATTCTGGGGATGGCGAACTGGCCAACCTTTAACCCGAATACGTATGGAAGTACACCTGATCAAAAGAATTTTATCAACCATGCTACTCAATCCATCTATGAGCCAGGTAGTACATTCAAAATAGTTACGCTAGCAGGGGCTGTTGAAGAAAAACTCTTTGATCCCAATGCAAGTTTTGAATCCAAACGCATGTATATCGGTGGTTTCCCGATTAGTGATAATGGTCATGCCTATGGTTGGATCTCGTATCTAGAAGGTGTTAAACGGTCAAGTAACATTGCTTTTGTTAACTTGGGTTACAACATGCTTGGCGGTGAACGTCTGCGTCATTACATAGACGAATTCGGTTTCGGCAAAAAGACGGGTATTGATCTGCCAAATGAGGCAGCGTCCCCGATCAAGCCACTGGTTTACAAATCCGAGATTGCTACTGCTGCTTACGGTCACGGTCTTGTACAGGTAACACCAATTCAACAGGTCGCAGCCATCTCTGCGATCGCCAACGGCGGCAAATTGCTGGAGCCACATCTGGTGAAGGAGATCAAGAACCCGAATGATGGCACAACGGAAGTCATCAAACCCAAAGTTGTTCGTCAGGTGATTTCCAAGGAATCTTCCAAACTGGTGAGCGGTTATCTGGAACAAGTGGTTGCAGACCAGACGATTGGTACCGGTCGTAACGCCTATATTGAAGGTTACCGTGTAGCTGGTAAGACAGGTACGGCAAGAAAGGTTGTTAACGGAGCATACAGCAAGTCGAAAGACGTTGTATCGTTTATTGGATTCGCGCCCGTGAATAATCCGAAGATTGCTATACTTGTTGTCATTGACCAACCGGATGGAACCAACATTGGGGGAGGAACTGCAGCTGCGCCGGTGTTCAAAAAGATTGTCAGCCAGACTCTTCAATACATGGGAATACCCAAAGATACAGTCAAAACTCCTGACAAAAAGTCAAAAGAAGTCTCTGTCGTGCAAGCCAAGGCGCCTGACTTGAGTGGCAAGACAGCCAAACAAGCCAGAAGCCAGCTTCTAAGCGCAGGTATTGCTTATGTGACTCTTGGTCAAGGTGATAATGTAATTCGGCAGTATCCGGTTGCTGGCGCCTCTATGAATCCAGGCCAACGAATCTATCTGCTAACGGAAGAAAGCAGCAAGATGAAGATTCCCGATCTAACAGGTGAATCTCTGCGTGATGCCCTTGAAGTACTTTCTCTCATGAAGGTGGGGGTTACGGTCAAGGGTGAGGGCTATGTCGTGAAGCAAACCGAGCAGGTCGCAGGTGAGCAGAGAACTGTACAGTTGAACTTGCAAACTGCCAAAGCTGCAGTGACAGGTATAGCCGATGAGGCTCCGATCTCTTCTGATCCGTCGTCAGAAGCTGAAGTGAAGGAACAAGAGCCTTCGGGCGGAGAAGCTAAAACCGACGAAACAGACGGAACAGAAGAAACAGATAACAACAAAGCTCCTGCCAATGAATCCGAATCCTCTGACGATCCAGCAACAAACGGAGCTTCGCTTCCTTAGGGAGCTATGACAGCTTGTTCTAACCCCCGGTTGTCCTGAATATTCATGAATGGAACGAATGTCATGATTTTGGGACGAGTGGGGGGATCTTTTCGTGAAGGGATCAAGCGTAAATCTGCGACGCAGGTTGCTATGGAGTTTAATGATTTTAGTTTTGTTATTTTCGGCCCTGATGATCAGGCTTGCTTATGTACAGCTCGGGGAAGGCCCTGAATTGTCAGCAAAAGCAGAAGAATCCTGGCGGCGTAATATTCCTTACTCAGCCAAGCGGGGGGAGATCCTGGATCGAAATGGAACCTCTCTGGCCTATAATGTGACAACACCAACCATTATGGCTATTCCGGCTCAGGTTAAAGAAGCTGAAACGACAGCTAAAGCGCTGGCCCCATTGCTTGGGATGACGGAAGAAAAAGTGCTCGCAACCATCAAGAAACGAGAACTCATTGTACGACTACAACCCGGCGGCCGCAAAATTACGATGGAGAAAGCTCAGCGCATCCGTGATTTGAAGCTTCCGGGTATCGTTGTTGCTGAGGACAATAAACGTTTTTATCCTTATGATGATTTGGCTGCCCATATTCTTGGTTTTACGGGCATTGATAATCAGGGCTTAACGGGTGTTGAGAAGAAATATGATGATAAGCTGAATGGTTTGAATGGCAGTGTGTCCTACTTGTCCGATGCGGCCGGAAGGCTAATGCCGGGCTCATCCGAGAAGTATGTGGAACCGAAGGACGGCCTTAACCTCAAGCTGACCATTGATAAATCCATTCAGTCCATCATGGAGAGAGAACTGGATCAGGCCATGGTGAAGTTCCAGGCGAACTCAGCATTGGCCATAGCGATGAATCCCAAAACGGGTGAAATCTTGGGGATGTCCAGCAGGCCGGGATACGAACCTGCCGATTATCAGCAATATCCAGCGGAGATATACAATCGCAATTTACCGATCTGGATGACCTACGAGCCGGGCTCCACATTTAAGATCATTACTTTGGCGGCAGCGCTTGAAGAGAAAAAGGTCAATCTGCAACAGGATCAATTTTTTGATCCCGGATATGTTGAGGTGGGTGGAGCCCGTCTGCGTTGCTGGAAAAAGGGCGGCCACGGAAGTCAGACCTTCTTACAAGTTGTGGAGAACTCATGTAACCCGGGCTTTGTGGCTTTGGGGCAGAGGCTGGGCAAAGAATCGCTCTTCTCCTATATTAAAGACTTTGGTTTCGGTACCAAGACAGGGATCGACCTCAGCGGAGAAGCCAGTGGAATTCTGTTCAAACTGTCCAGAGTGGGACCTGTCGAGCTTGCAACAACGGCTTTTGGTCAAGGTGTATCCGTAACGCCCATTCAGCAAGTAGCAGCTGTGTCAGCGGCCATCAATGGGGGGAAACTTTACAAGCCTTATGTTACGAAAGCGTGGGTCCATCCGGTCACAGGGGAAGTCATGGAAGAAGCCAAGCCGGAACTGGTTCGTCAGGTGATCTCGGAGAATACATCCAAACAAGTACGTGAAGCACTCGAGAGTGTTGTTGCAAAAGGTACCGGGCGTCCAGCATTCATTGATGGATACCGGGTCGGTGGCAAAACAGGTACAGCCCAGAAGGTTATCAACGGACGTTATTCCTCGACCGAGCATATCGTATCCTTTATCGGATTTGCACCAGCAGATGATCCACAGATTGTGGTCTATACCGCAGTTGATAATCCCAAAGGAATTCAGTTCGGAGGTGTGGTTGCCGCCCCGATTGTGCAGAACATCCTTGAAGATGCTTTGCATTATATGAATGTCCCTGTTCGGAAGGATCAGGTCGCCAAAGAATACAAGTATGGTGAAACCAAAATCGTGACAGTCCCAGACCTGACAGGAGCTACTGTTGAAGATCTGTACGAAGACCTGAACATGAATTTTATGCTGGCGAAGTCTGGCAGTGGTAAATACGTGATTAATCAGGCACCCAAACCTGGGGCGAGGGTAGATCAGGGATCAACCATCCGCATTTATATGGGGGATGTACTGAATGATGCACATGATCACACAAAGGATGAATAACAGGACTTAGGGGTAGTTTGAGGCTTCTAGCGCAACAAAATTCATCCATGTGCGTTTCATTATTGGGTTGTATTGACGATATTAATAAATACAGACATATGTTAAAACAGAAGTATAATTGGAAAAGTGAGGTTATTCATGTGCTTTTAAAACAATTTGCATCGATGCTGACCACCGCCCGCCTCGTGGGCGAATCAAATACAGAATGTCAAAACCTTCAGACAGATTCCCGGCAGGTAAAACCGGGTGATCTGTTTATCTGTCTTCCGGGACATACGGTAGATGGTCATGATTATGCAGAAAAAGCTGTAAATGCCGGTGCAGTTGCATTGGTGGTTGAACGGCAGCTGGACCTGCCTGTACCACAATTGCTGGTGAAGGACAGCCGATTTGCGATGGCTGTTCTGGCAGATTTCTTTTTTGACTCGCCAAGCCAAAAAATGAATATGATTGGTGTAACGGGAACGAACGGAAAAACAACGACCACCTATTTGATTGAAAAAATCATGAGTGATTACGGACGCAAGACGGGATTAATCGGTACTATTCAAATGCGGTATGACGGTCGCACCTACCCGATGTCAGGAACAACACCAGAGGCGCTTGATCTGCAGCGTAGTCTGCATGATATGGTTCAGAAGGGTACGGAATGCTGTGTTATGGAAGTTTCTTCTCACGCATTGGAACAAGGGCGAGTAAAGGGAACAAATTTCCGTACTGCCGTATTCACTAACCTGACGCAGGATCATTTGGACTACCACCATTCCATGGAGGAATATCGCGGGGCCAAAGGATTGTTCTTTGCACGTCTGGGTAACGGTTATACGGAAGATGTCTCACAGCGTAAATTCGCTGTCATCAATGCAGATGATCCGGCTGCGGCTTATTTCATCTCTGTGACTGCGGCTGAAGTGATTACATATGGCATGGGTGAAAAGGCGGATGTACGCGCATCCCAAATCTCAATCACGTCTCAGGGAACTTCTTTCCACGTGGATACATTTGCAGGCAGTACGGATATTCGCTTGCGTATGGTAGGCAAATTCAATGTGTACAATGCAATGGCAGCCATCTCTGCAGCGCTGGTGGAGGGTATTCCGCTGGAAGAGATCAAGTGCAGTCTGGAGACGGTTCCGGGCGTGGATGGACGTGTTGAAGGAGTGGACGAAGGACAGCCATTTGCTGTTATTGTCGATTATGCCCATACACCGGATGGACTGGAGAATGTGCTGCGGACGGTGAAGGAATTTGCCGAAGGACGTGTAATTTGCGTGTTTGGCTGTGGTGGTGACAGGGACCGTACCAAACGCCCTCTCATGGGGAAAATTGCTGCGAATTATAGTGATTTTGTACTGGTTACTTCCGATAATCCACGGACAGAAGATCCGGATCTGATTCTCAAAGACATTGAACAGGGCCTGATTGAAGAATCCGTTCCTGCTGAACGTTATACGATGATTGTGGATCGACGCCAGGCGATTCATGAAGCTATTGAAATGGCAAGCCCAGCCGATGTAGTATTGATTGCGGGCAAGGGTCACGAGACCTATCAGATTATCGGCACAACCAAAACCGATTTTGATGACCGAATCATAGCCAAAGAAGCGATAAGGGGCAAATCCAATTGATAAAAAGAACATTGGCACAATTGGCCGAGATGTGTGGAGGAACATTAAGTGACGTTGCCGCTCATGGCAATGTAATAGTCGAAGGGGTGTTTACCGATTCGCGTAAACCTCTGGAAGGCAGTTTGTTTATCCCACTAGTGGGTGAAAGGTTTGACGGACACGAATTTGTGCAAGCCTGTCTAGAGAAGGGGGCTGCAGGGGCGATCTGGCAAAAGGATCATGGTATTCCGCCGCAAGGAGCTGTCATTGTTGTTGACGACACACTTGTCGCACTGCAAGCACTCGCATCTGCTTATCTAGCGGAGAATAAAGCGGCTGTTGTTGGCATTACAGGCAGCAACGGCAAGACAACAACAAAGGACATCGTTGATGCCATTCTCTCGACGACGTTCAAAGTGCATAAGACGCAAGGCAACTTCAATAATCACATTGGTTTACCACTGACTGTATTAAGCATGGACCCGGATACCGAGATTATCATTTTGGAGATGGGTATGAGTGGTCGCGGGGAAATTAACGATTTGTCGGTTATTGCTCAGCCAGATGTAGCGATTATAACCAATATTGGTGAATCTCATCTGCTTCAGCTGGGGTCCAGATTGGAGATTGCCAGAGCCAAAGCCGAGATTGCCGCGGGATTGAAGCCTGGCGGGTTACTGATCTACAACGGAGACGAGCCTTTAATTGCACAAGTTCTTGAAGAGCCCGCAACGAAACAACCCGATGGATTGCAGCGGTTTACATTTGGTCTGCAAACCGATAATGATGACTATCCTACCGGACTTATGAATGCGCAGAACGGCGTAGTTTTCACGACCAAACAGTCTGGAGAACATGCATTTACGCTACCTCTGCTAGGAACGCATAATGTCGTTAACTGTCTGGCTGCTTTAGCTGTAGCTCGTCATTTCAAAGTGACGACGGAGCAGATTGCCGCGGGATTGTCTCGCTTGAAACTGACAGGCATGCGTATTGAGGTTACGCAAGGCGTTAGTGGTCTAACCCTGCTGAATGATGCATACAATGCAAGTCCAACCTCCATGAAGGCCGCAATTGATGTACTAGAAGGTCTGAAAGGATACCGCATGAAAGTGGCTGTGCTTGGTGATATGCTTGAACTCGGTCCTCAGGAGCAGGATCTGCATCTTGGAATTGGTGAGTATATTACATCTGCCAAAATGGACATGGTGCTCGTATATGGCCCGCTATCAGCACATATTGCTGAAGGAGCAAGAAAGCATATGCCGGCAGAGGCTGTGCATGCTTTTATAGATAAAGAAGAAATGACCCGTTATCTACTGGAGAAACTACATCCCAGAGACGTTGTCTTGTTCAAAGCCTCAAGAGGCATGAAGCTGGAGGACGTGGTCGAAGCATTACAAATAGCACCATTACAGAATCGAGTAGACTAGAGGGGTGAACCCATGGATTTTCAGGTATTACTGTTAACAATCGGTGTTTCATTTATTCTGGCGGTGATTGCCGCACCGCTCCTGATTCCGCTGTTACGTCGAATGAAATTCGGACAGCAAGTTAGGGAAGATGGGCCTCAGAGCCATTTGAAAAAAAGCGGAACACCTACAATGGGTGGAGTCGTCATTTTAGTTGCGTTCACATTGGCCTTTTTGAAATTTTCGGCAGTCAAGAATACAGACTTTTATGTCTTGCTTGTGGCTACCCTGGGATTCGGGCTGATTGGCTTCCTGGATGATTACATCAAAATTGTGTTCAAACGTTCGCTGGGACTGACGGCCAGACAAAAAATGCTGGGCCAATTGTTCTTTAGTGCAGTGATGTGTTTCTTGCTGATCCAGAATGGACACAGCACAGCCATCTCTATTCCGGGTACGTCATTCTCGTTTGACTGGACCGGATGGTTCTATTATCCATTTGTCGTATTCATGATGCTTGCCATTACCAATGCGGTTAACTTTACCGACGGTCTGGATGGTTTGCTGTCAGGGGTAAGTGCAATTGCCTTTGGCGCGTTTGCCATTGTGGCGATGCAAGCCACGTCGATGCCGGCAGCAGTGTGTGCAGCAGCGATGATCGGAGCTGTACTCGGTTTTCTGGTATACAATGCACATCCGGCTAAAGTGTTTATGGGAGACACCGGTTCTCTGGGTATTGGCGGTGCGATTGGTGCGGTAGCGATTGTAACCAAGACAGAGCTTCTATTTGTCATCATTGGCGGTATTTTTGTTATCGAGATCCTGTCTGTCATCATTCAAGTGGTATCTTTCAAGACTCGTGGCAAGCGTGTATTCAAAATGAGCCCCATTCACCATCACTTTGAATTAAGTGGTTGGTCAGAATGGCGGGTTGTTATTACCTTTTGGGCGGTAGGCGCAATTTTGGCCGCTCTTGGACTTTATCTCAACAAGGGGTTGTAGATCATGAACCATCCTGAATCATATCGCGGACAACAAGTAGTTGTGCTCGGATTGGCCAAAAGCGGCGTACAGGTCGCCAAAGTGCTGGATCGCGCCGGAGCGAAGGTTACAGTAAATGATAAAAAAGAGAGAGATCAATGTCCCGAAGCTTCCGAATTGGAGGCTTTGGGAATTTCTGTTGTATGCGGAGGACATCCGGATGATCTGATTCACAGTGGTGTGAAGCTGGTCGTTAAAAACCCGGGTATCCCATACCATGCAGCTCCTGTGCAGCAAGCTATGGCATTGGGCATTGAAGTGGTGACCGAAGTAGAGGTAGCTTATCATCTATGTGCTGCACCCATGATCGGGATTACGGGTTCCAACGGAAAAACAACAACGACCACTTGGGTGGGTAAAATGTTGGAGCATGCCGGCCTCAAGCCGATCGTTGCCGGTAATATCGGAACACCTCTCTGTGAAGCGGCAGAGCAAGCTTCTCCAGATAACTGGATGGTTGTTGAACTTAGCAGTTTCCAGCTCAAAGGAACGGTTGATTTCCGTCCTCGGATTGCCAGCTTGCTTAACGTTGCAGAGACGCATCTGGATTATCACGGGAACATGGATGATTATGTGGCTTCCAAAGCAAAACTGTTCGCCAATCAGCAGCCTGACGACGTAGCCATTCTAAATTGGGATGATGCGGTATGTCGTGGTCTGGTTCCTTACATCAAAGGCAGATTGATCCCCTTCTCAGTGACAGAGAAATTGGATACAGGTGTGTATGCAGATCCCCCTTATGTGGATGGAGAAGAGGATGATGTGAAGCGTCAGGTAATCTACGCGGATGAAAACGGAGATCACCACATCATTATCGACGTTGAGGACATTGGCCTTCCTGGGCGATTTAATGTGGAAAATGCACTGGCTGCTGTGGCGATTGCTGTAGCGGCAGGAGCTGATCCTGCGGTGCTGGCTGCTCCGCTTGCAGACTTCAAGGGAGTTGAACACCGACTTGAATATGTCCTGGAGCATAACGGCTCTGCATACTACAACAACTCCAAAGCGACCAATTCGAAAGCTACGGTTATGGCCCTGAATTCGTTCAAGGAACCGGTTGTATTAATTGCTGGAGGGTTGGACCGCGGGTCAGACATGATGGAGTTGTTACCCTTGTTCCAGGAACGGGTAAAAGCTGTCGTTGCAATTGGAGAGACACGGACAAAAATTGCCAAGGTCGCGGAACTTGCCGGATTAAAGCAAATTAAGGTCGTCGATAATGAGGAGGACGCTGCCCGGACGTTAACCGTTGCTGTGCAGGAAGCATCGAAGCTTGCCAGTGCCGGTGATGTCGTTTTGTTATCCCCGGCATGTGCAAGTTGGGACATGTTTGCTTCCTATGAAGAGCGGGGACGCATTTTTAAAGAGGCGGCGCATAACTTGTAAGTAGGGGGGTGGAAAAGCCCCTACTTCCATGCAAGGGGTGGCCTCCTGATGAAACAGACGCGACCGGCACCAGATATTTGGTTGCTGATTTGTATTTTGGCATTGCTTGCCATCGGCATTATTATGGTATATAGTGCGGGCTCGGTGCTTGCCTTTCATGACTATGGCGATTCATTTTATTTTGTAAAAAGACAGGCCCTGTTTGCGGTGCTTGGGCTTGTGGCCATGTTCGTAACTGCTAATGTAGACTACCGGGTGTGGAGGAAATACGCCAAGCCTATATTGATTGCCTGTTTTATTATGCTCATTGCGGTGCTCATTCCTGGAATCGGTGTGGTTCGCGGTGGTGCACGAAGTTGGCTGGGCATTGGTTCGTTCGGTATTCAGCCCTCAGAATTCATGAAGCTGGGCATGATTCTGTTTCTCGCTCACTGGCTGAGCAAGGAACCGGGCAAAATCAAAACCTTCACATCGGGGCTTCTGCCACCGCTGGGATTGATCGGGTTGGCTTTTGGGATTATTATGCTGCAACCTGATTTGGGGACTGGCACCGTGATGATGGGCGCATCGATGCTTATTATTTTCACAGCCGGAGCGCGAATGAAACATCTGAGCTTGCTTGCTCTTGGCGGCGTAGCGGGGTTTGCAGCTTTGATTGCAGCAGCACCCTATCGGTTGCAGCGTATCACAGCGTTTTTGGACCCGTGGTCCGATCCGCTGGGTGCCGGATATCAGATCATTCAATCCTTATACGCGATTGGTCCTGGTGGACTGGCGGGATTGGGACTGGGTATGAGTCGGCAGAAGTACAGTTATGTACCTGAACCTCAAACGGACTTTATTTTTAGTATTTTGGCCGAAGAACTCGGCTTTATAGGTGGAATGATTGTATTATTGTTGTTTCTGGTGCTGGTGTGGAGAGGAATGCGTGTAGCCATGACCGTTCCGGATGCCTTCGGCAGTCTGCTTGGTGTTGGTATCGTAGGTATGGTCGCCGTACAAGTCATTATTAACATTGGTGTTGTCATTGGCATGATGCCTGTTACGGGCATTACATTGCCTCTGATCAGTTACGGTGGATCATCATTGACCCTCATGCTCACAGCACTGGGCATTTTAGTGAATTTATCCCGTTATGCGAGGTGACTATGCGATGCGAGTCGTTCTAAGCGGTGGCGGTACGGGTGGACATATCTATCCGGCCGTTGCCATAGCAAGACAATGCGAGGCGGAGAACCCGGACTCGACATTTCTATACATCGGAGGAACCAGAGGGCTGGAAAGCAAGCTGGTTCCCCAAGAAAATATTCCTTTTAAATCCATTGATATTACGGGCTTTCGTCGGAAATTGTCCATTGACAACCTGAAAACGGTCATGCGTTTCATTCAAGGTGTACGCAAGTCCAAAAAAATGCTGAAGGAATTCAAACCGGATGTTGTGATTGGTACAGGTGGATATGTGTGTGGACCTGTGGTATATGCAGCAACAAAACTGGGAATTCCGAGTATAATTCATGAACAGAACGCCATCCCTGGTCTGACGAACAAATTTTTGATGCGTTATGTGGACACGGTTGCCGTTAGCTTTGAAGGTTCTGAAAAATCGTTTTCCGGCGCAAAAAAGGTGATCTACACCGGTAATCCGCGAGCGACTACGGTAGCCCAGGCTAGCCGTGATCGTGGTTTTGCCACGTTAGGTGTACCGATGAACAGCCGTGTTGTTCTTGTGGTTGGTGGCAGTCGCGGGGCAAAAGCAATCAATCAGGCCATGGTGGACATGGCTCCAATGCTGGATCAACTGGACGATGTACATGTCGTTTACGTGACAGGGGATACCTATTTTGATGAAACGCGTGAAGCCATTCGCAGCTCATTGGGTACGATGCCAAATCACCTGCATGTCCTGCCTTACGTGCATAATATGCCTGAGGTGCTTGCCTGCACATCCTTGATTGTAAACCGCGCAGGTGCATCATTTCTTGCGGAGATTACATCACTGGGTATTCCTTCGATCCTGATTCCGTCACCTAACGTGACTAATAATCATCAGGAAGCCAATGCACGCACGCTTGAAGGTGGGGGCGCATCACTCACGATGCTGGAGAAGGATCTTACAGGCAAAGTCCTGTATGAAGCCATCGCCAAGATTATGAATGATGAATCGGGACGCAAACGAATGGCTGAAGCCTCCCGGAAACTGGGGAAACCCGATGCAGCTGAAGTGCTTGTTCATGAAATTCAGCGTCTTGCTGCACGCCGATAAAGTGCGTTTGTGGGCGATTGTCACACACAAGACGGGGCTGACATAAGATACCGTATAAATCGTGACCATCGTTCCATGGCGCCAGAACACGGTCTGTAACAACAGAACATACCGTGCTCATCGGTTTTGAAGCAAAGGAGGAAGCAAACATGCATCAGTGGATATCGTTACTATCCCAGAATAATGTTGGCAGAGTTCTTGAAAACGAACCGCTAGCCAAATACACCACATGGAAGATCGGCGGTCCTGCGGATGCACTGGTCATTCCCGAGAATAAAGAGCACATGATGAATCTCGTTCAATTGTTTCACACGTATCAGATTCCTTGGATGCAACTTGGACGGGGTTCAAACATGCTGATGTCAGACAAAGGAATACGTGGTGTTGTGGTGAAACCAGGCGAGGGCTTTGATTATGCCGAATTTCACGAAGGCGGTGTAACCGCCGGAGCGGCGCATTCTTTTGTTAAACTCAGTGTGGTTGCTGCCAAAAAGGAATGGACCGGTCTGGAATTCGGCAGCGGTATCCCCGGCACTGTCGGTGGAGCTGTGTACATGAATGCAGGCGCGCATGGATCGGATGTGTCACGGATATTCAAATTCGCTGAGATTGTACTGGAGACAGGGGAATTGGTACGTTACAGCAAGGAGGACATGGATTTTGCCTACCGCCACTCTGTTCTGCATGATCGGAGAGGCATCGTGCTGGAAGCTACATTTGAACTCCAGCATGGAGAGCGCAACGTCATTTCGGAAACTATGGCGGCTTACAAAGATCGCCGGCGCCGCACACAGCCACTGCAGATGGCATGTGCAGGTAGTGTATTCCGAAATCCACCGGGTGATCATGCAGCCCGCCTGATTGAAGCAGCAGGGCTGAAAGGAATGACCCAGGGAGGCGCACAGGTATCCACCATGCATGCCAATTTCATTGTTAATACAGGCCAAGCAACAGCAGAGGACGTTATCACCCTAATGCAGCAGATACAGAGCACTATATCATCTCAAAACGGTATTAACCTGGTACCGGAAGTCTTCGTAGTGGGTGAGCGGTAAACCCCGGAGGTGATACATTGGACAAATTGGTGATTGAAGGCGGGAAACCCCTCTCAGGATCCATACGCATCCATGGAGCAAAAAATGCCGCTTTACCGATTATGGCCGCAAGTTTGTTGGCAGATGGAGAAGTTACACTGCATAACGTTCCACACTTGCTGGACATTGAAGTGATGCTGTATATCCTGGAACGGCTTGGATGCACGTGTCGGCATGAACAGGGAACAGTGACGATTAATACCTCGTCTATCCGGTCATATGATGTGCCAGAAGATCTAATGAAGCAGATGCGCTCTTCCATTTTTTTGATGGGACCATTGCTGGCTAAGTTTGGGCAAGTGTCAGTGTATCAGCCAGGAGGCTGTGCCATTGGAGAACGCAAAATTGATCTTCACCTCCGGGGCCTGGAAGCGCTCGGAGCTTTGATTGAAGAGCAGGACCAACAGATCATCTGTCATGGGCAAAATCTGGTGGGTACAGATATTCATTTGGATTTCCCGAGTGTGGGAGCGACCGAGAATATCATGATGGCAGCCGTTATGGCTAAAGGGACAACAACCATTTGCAACGCGGCAAGAGAACCTGAAATACAAGACCTGCAACACTTTTTGAATGCTATGGGTGCAAGCATTATTGGTGCAGGAACGGATACAATCACGATCAATGGCGTTGAGAAACTGAAGCCTTGTTCCTATGAGATTATACCGGATCGAATCGTTGCTGGAACCGTAATGATTGCAGCAGCAGCAACACGAGGCAATGTTACGCTTACACACTGCAATCCTGCTCATCTTACTTCACTTATACATGTATTGAAGCGCACTGGTGTTCAAATCACAGTCTGCAATGATATAATGACGGTGAGCTGTATGAGCCGTCCCAAATCAGTAGACCGTATTGTGACTTCTCCGTATCCTTCGTTTCCGACAGATTTGCAATCGCAAATCATGGTGCTGCTCAGTTTGGCAGACGGATTCAGCGTGATGAAGGAAACGGTATTCGAGGGCCGGTTCAAACATGTGGATGAACTGAATGTGATGGGGGCTGATATTTCAGTCGATCTGAACGCAGCATTTATCCGTGGTGTTCCCCGTCTGTACGGGGCTACAGTAGAAGCAACCGATCTTCGTGCAGGTGCAGCTCTAGTAATTGCTGGTCTGGCTGCTCAAGGCAAAACGGTTGTGGAGCAAGTGCATCATATTGACCGGGGCTACGATCAGATCGAGAAGTTATTCCAAAGTCTTGGAGCATCGGTTGAGCGACAGTCGCCCGTTTCGAAACAGTTGGATTTTGCCAATTAACGTCCTTGGCGTCCCCTTCTTGAAGGGAGGGGACCTGAGGCTTTGTGGAGCGCTACTTATGCCTAAAAGTCAAATTCCGGTTCTGAAGAAGAATCGACCAAAAGGAAACACAAGCCGCAAAATTGTAATTATTCTCTTATTATTATTTATTGTATTGCTCGCTGTATTATTCTTTCGTTCTTCCATGAGTCGGATTTCGGCAATTGAAATTACGGGTAATGTATATACAGCAACTTCAGAACTGCTGGAGAAAAGCGGGCTGAAAGAAGGCGAACAATTTTTTGGGACAAGTACTGCCGAGGTTATTGAGCGTCTCAAGACCATCAAGGCCATTTCCACCGTTACCGTGGACAAAAAGTTTCCAGGTATTATCCATATCAAGGTTCAGGAATATGCCACGGTTGCTTATGAGCTTGGTTCTGACGGTACGCTAAAAGCGATATTAGCCAGTGGGACAAGCTTGACGGTTCCGGCAACAATTGGTGTTGCTGTGGAGAAGCCCATATTGACCCAATGGAAGGCTGATGATCCACTCAAAGCCAAACTGAGCCAGACACTGGCTAAAATTCCGAATGAATTAACGACGGATATTTCGGAAATTATTCCGAATCCAACGCCTTCATTTCCGGATCAGATTCGGATGTATACCAAATCGCAGTTTGAAGTGATTACAACCGTCTCTCTTTTATCGGATAAAGTGGAGTATCTGAATCAGGTGATTGAGACCGAACGGCCTGGGAAAATCACCATGCTTGAGGCAGATACTTATGTCCCTTTCATCCCGGATGACCCGGAAGATGATGCTGAACTAGGAGCAACCCCCTGATCTTTGCCATGATGAGGCTGGACTGAATATGAAAGCCTAGGCAGGTCGGGGTTTGGCCCCGTCAGAGCAATGAAACTTGTTCTTTCTGAGATGAAGAAAAAATGATACACTTGAACTTATGGCACATGAGTTGCCTCCTTCTTTTTTCTTCAATGTTTTATGTCTGGCAACCAGATTTTGACACCCAAAAACATTGTAGAAAAAAGAGGGAAAGCCTGAAGTGTGTTGAATATGTTTTAAGAGTGTTTAAATTCGAACGTAATTTACTATTGGAGTCAGGAGGTGCCACAGACTTGAGCAACAATGACATCATTGTTAGTTTGGACATCGGTACATCCAAAATTCGCGCTATTATTGGGGAAATGAATAATGGAACCTTTAATATTATAGGAGTTGGATCTGCCGACTCGGAGGGAATTCGCAAAGGTGTAATCGTAGATATCGATCAGACGGTGCAGTCGATTCGCAACGCAGTGGATCATGCAGAACGTATGGTAGGTATTCAAATATCCGAAGTGTATGTTGGAATCTCGGGAAATCATATCGGACTGATGAGCAGTCACGGCGTCGTGGCTGTGTCTAACGAGGATCGTGAAATCGGAGAAGAAGACATGGAACGGGTGTTGAAAGCAGCCGAAGTCATTGCAGTTCCGCCGGAACGGGAAATTATTGATGTTGTCGCCAAGCAATATGTTGTAGATGGCTTGGAGGGCATACAGGACCCCCGTGGTATGATTGGTGTTCGTCTGGAAGTTGAAGCAACGATCATTACGGGTGCAAAAACCGCGATACATAATCTTTTGCGCTGCGTGGAAAAAGCGGGTCTGAAAGTAAGCGATCTGGTTCTCATGTCGCTTGGAGCGGGTCAACTGGCTTTGTCCAAAGATGAAAAAACGATGGGTTCAGTGCTTGTTGATATTGGAGCAGGTGCAACAACCATCGCCATTTTTGAAGAAGACAGTCTTGTTGCAACATCAACGTTGCCTATAGGCGGGGAATTCGTAACAAATGATATCGCCTATGGCTTACGCACGTTAACGGATCAGGCGGAGAAGGTGAAACTGAAATATGGCTGCGCCTGGTTGGATGATGCTGCTGCGGATGTGATGTTCAAAGTCACCCGAATTGGTAGTAATGTAGACAAGGAGTTTTCACAGGAGGATCTGGCAGCAATTATTGAACCTAGGGTTCAAGAAATATTCCAGATGATATCCCAAGAAGTGAAGCGTCTTGGTTACAACGAGCTTCCTGGAGGTTATATACTAACGGGAGGTACGGTCTCTATGCCGGGGGTTCTGCAGGTCGCTCAGCATGAGCTTGCTGCTTCGGTACGAGTTGCAGTTCCGGATTATATTGGTGTGCGTGACCCCGGGTTTACAAGCGGAGTCGGCATATTGCACAGTGTAATTCGCAGTTTGCGCATTCGTCCCTCGATCAATAACGGCGGTGGAAATAACAACAACAACAATAACAACAAGAAACCGACCAACCGTCCGAAGCCAAATACGGCACAGGAATCGGAGCAAAAACCCGGTCTGTTCGAGCGGCTGAAGAATATGTTCAGCGAATTTATATAACAGGTTGGATCCATTTCATACATTCTTGAAGCCGTCTGAATGCGCCGGTACTAAAATAAACGCTTTCGTTCGTCGATATATGAAATTGATTCGGTTCAAATCAAAAATTGGACGGGCCATCCATGCACATTGAGGGGGAGATGGAATAATATGTTGGAATTTGATTTCGAGATGGAGAGCTTGGCTCAAATTAAAGTCATCGGTGTAGGCGGCGGCGGAAGCAATGCAGTCAACCGTATGATTGAAAATGGTGTACAAGGTGTTGAATTTATTACGGTAAATACGGATGCTCAGGCGTTACACCTGGCGAAATCCGAGCATAAATTGCAAATCGGTGATAAATTGACTCGTGGTCTTGGTGCTGGTGCCAACCCGGATGTAGGTAAAAAAGCAGCGGAAGAGTCCCGCGATCTGATCATGAACACGTTGAAAGGTGCAGACATGGTATTTGTTACAGCCGGTATGGGCGGTGGTACAGGTACAGGTGCGGCTCCGGTTATTGCCGAAATCGCTAAAGAGTGTGGTGCACTTACCGTTGGTGTCGTAACTCGTCCATTTACATTTGAAGGACGCAAGCGTTCCAGCCATGCAGAGCAAGGTATTGAAGCTCTCAAGGAAAAAGTCGACACACTGATCGTGATTCCTAATGATCGTTTGCTCGAAATCGTAGACAAAAAGACTCCTATGCTTGAAGCATTCCGTCAAGCGGATAACGTACTTCGTCAAGCTGTACAAGGTATCTCTGATTTGATCGCTGTACCGGGTCTGATCAACCTTGACTTTGCTGACGTCAAAACGATTATGCACGAACGTGGTTCAGCCCTTATGGGGATTGGTGAATCAACTGGTGAGAATCGTGCCGCAGAAGCAGCACGGAAAGCCATTATGAGTCCTTTGCTTGAAACTTCTATTGAAGGTGCTCGCGGGGTAATCATGAACATTACGGGTGGCGTTAATCTGTCCCTGTATGAAGTGAATGAAGCGGCAGAGATCGTAACGTCTGCTTCCGACCCGGAAGTAAACATGATCTTTGGTGCCATCATTGACGAAGACCTGAAAGAGGAGATTAAGGTTACAGTTATTGCAACTGGTTTTGAAGATAAACCTGCTCCACCACCACCAGGACGTAAGCCAGCTCCAGCAACAGCGGAGACGACAGATACGCGTTCGCCGAACCTGCGTCCTTTTGGAAATCAGCCGAGCAATGATCAGCTGGACATTCCGACATTTTTACGCAATCGTTCACGCAATAACAACAACGATTAATACGCAAATCAATTTATTGGAAACCCGGTACTCCTTATGGAGCGACCGGGTTTTTTCTGTTTATTTAGATAGCATAGCATACAGTAATGAACAAATTCTGAACAAAGGGCCTGAGCAATTCCGACAAAAAAAGTTGGAACCACACCCCCATGATTAGACAGACTTTGAACAGGGGGCTCCGTATACTTGTGAATATGCTCATGAATATCAGGATATCGGGTACCGGTATTTCGATATGTTGCGCGCAGGCAGGTGAAGACTTTGGTTGTTTATGTGGATCTAATTTTTTTGACAAACCTGTGTATTGACGGTGCACTCATCGGAATGACCGCCTGGATGCGCAAGACAAAGCTGGTTTGGTGGCGATGGTTGCTGTCAGCCATTGTGGGTGCATTATACGTGGTCATGATGTTTGTACCGGAGTTTGATTTTATGTTCACCTTTTTGATCAAGTTCGGGTTCTCGCTGGTCATGCTTACGATTGCTTTTGGTTTTAAAGGTCTGCAGGCTTTTGCGAGGACGCTCGGTACCTTCTATGTGATTAATTTTGTCGCTGCCGGAGGTATTCTAGGTGTGCATTACATGCTTCAGAGCTCCGGTGAGTTGTTTAACGGCATTTGGTTCACGGCTTCTGGCGGTATGTCATTTGATCTGAAAATTGCTTTCTGGTTCACGTTTATCGTATTTTTTGCTGTCCTGTTTTTATTCAAAGCTGTGCAGAGTTCCAAACGGAAAACGGATCGCATGACGACCTATTTGGGCAAAGTTGAGGTCTACATCGATGAGGTAGTCATTTCTTGTACAGGCCTTCTGGATACGGGCAATCAACTTACAGATCCCTTATCGCGCATGCCGGTCATGGTGATGGAGGTTTCGTTATGGCAAGACATGTTACCTGCTTCATGGAAGGGTAGACTCAAGGACGAGGCGCCGGACAACCTTATTCTGGAGCTTGATCAGGAAAGTTTTCAGTGGCAGGATCGACTGCGGCTGGTGCCTTATCGGGGCATTAACAAAGGGACTGCGTTTATGCTGGCAATGAAGCCGGACCGGGTGAAGGTGACGATGGAGGAAACATGTTACGAGACGACAAGGGTACTTATTGGGCTGGATGGAGGTGTTTTGTCGTCGGATGGGAAATACCAGGCCGTGATTCATCCTGAACTTGTGCAAGACGCTGCTTCTGCGCAGTCTACGGCTCTCTCTGCGGGAGCAACAGAAAAGCCGCTGAATGTGGTATAGGAGGAACGTACATGCTTGTGAAATGGAAACTGGTGGCGCAGCTGCAATATTACCGTCTGTTATTTTTATTGGGACTCAAAAGCGAAGAGATCTATTATATTGGGGGAAGTGAGGCACTTCCGCCGCCTTTGACAAGGGAAGAAGAAGAATTTTTACTGCAAAAATTATCCTCGGGAGACTCGGCCATTCGCGCGATGCTTATTGAGCGCAATCTGCGTCTGGTGGTGTACATTGCACGCAAATTTGAAAACACAGGAATCAATATTGAGGATTTGGTTTCCATTGGAGCGATCGGATTGATTAAGGCAGTTAATACATTTGACCCGGAAAAGAAAATCAAACTGGCAACCTATGCTTCACGTTGTATCGAAAATGAAATTTTGATGTACCTGAGACGTAATAGTAAGATCCGAACTGAAGTTTCTTTTGATGAACCGCTCAACATTGATTGGGATGGAAATGAACTATTATTATCCGATGTACTGGGTACAGAAAACGATACAATCTATCGGAATATTGAAGAGCAGGTAGACCGGAAGCTTCTGCACAAGGCACTGGAAAAATTAACGGAGCGCGAGCGAATGATTATGGAGCTTCGTTTTGGCTTGACGGATGGGGAAGAAAAGACACAAAAAGATGTAGCCGATCTCCTCGGAATCTCCCAATCCTACATCTCTCGACTCGAAAAAAGAATCATTAAAAGACTCCGCAAGGAGTTCAATAAAATGGTCTGAAATACATCTTTGGTCAGAATGGGTATTACTGGCAAGGGTGCCAAGTACGAATAAAAAAGCCTGCCCCGGAGATAATGTACATTAATGTTTCTCCTTGGGAGGTAAATCACGATGACCCGAAACAAAGTCGAGATTTGTGGCGTGGACACCGCAAAATTGCCTGTCCTCACCAACACTGAAATGCGGGAATTGTTTCATTCCCTTCAGCAACACCATGATCGCTCAGCAAGAGAGAAATTAGTGAATGGCAACCTGCGTCTGGTACTCAGTGTCATTCAGCGTTTTAACAATCGGGGGGAGTTTGTCGATGATCTGTTCCAGGTTGGTTGCATCGGCCTGATGAAAGCCATTGATAATTTTGATTTATCCCAGAATGTCAAATTTTCAACCTACGCGGTGCCGATGATTATCGGTGAAATCCGTCGATACCTGCGTGATAATAACCCAATTCGGGTATCTCGCTCCTTGAGGGACATTGCTTACAAAGCACTTCAGGTCCGTGACAGCCTGACGAATAAAAATTCCCGGGAACCGACGATATTCGAAATTGCGGAAGTACTGAATGTGCCGAAGGAAGATGTTGTTTTTGCATTGGACGCCATTCAGGACCCAGTCTCGCTCTTCGAACCGATTTATCATGATGGTGGAGATCCGATCTATGTTATGGATCAGATCAGCGATGACAGAAACAAAGATGTGTCATGGATCGAGGAAATTGCACTTCGTGAAGCGATGCATCGTCTTGGTCAGCGGGAAAAAATGATTCTGTCGATGCGGTTTTTCGAAGGGAAAACCCAGATGGAAGTGGCTGATGAAATTGGCATTTCCCAGGCTCAGGTATCACGTCTGGAGAAATCAGCGATACAGCAGATGCAAAAACATGTAAAGTCGTAACACGATGCAAAGGCAGAAGGACGATCAATCGGGGCAGTGTATACCGTTGGTCGTCTTTTTGTTTTGGACCGTTTCCACATTCAATGAAAAACAGGACATTTTTCGCCCCTGAAACATATATTGTATAGAAGCGTGAAGAACGGGCAGAAGAGGAATAACAGGGGGCGGAAATGAATGAAAGTAAATACGAGCGAAGTAGCGGCACGAGGCATGAAAATCTCGGACTTTCAGACAAAGGATGTCATTAACATTACGGATGGTAAACGCCTCGGTCAGATCAGTGATTTGGAGCTGGATCTGAAGCAGGGACGAATTGAAGCGATTGTTGTGCCAGGGTACAGCCGTTTTATGGGTCTTTTTGGCGGGGGAACGGATCTGGTGATTCCCTGGAGAAACATTGTGAAGATTGGTTCAGATGTGATTCTGGTGAAGATGGATGAGGTGAAGGAAAATACGTATGACGAGCGTGATCGCGAAGCGCGCCTGTATGATGAACAGCAGCATAACCGAACAGAGCGTGTGGAACGCATTGAACGGTCGGAACGTAATCAGCGTCGAACGATATAAATGAGACAGAATGTGGCTCATTTGGTACACTGGAAGTAGTGAGGTGAGATAATGGAACCCTTTGTATTGGATAAGGAATTACTTGAACGGACCAAGAACCCAGATTCAGATTTCGGTCCTGATCCGTTATTATTATATGTTGAGCCCTGGACACAGCAATTTGAACAGTTGTCAGTCGGGTTTACGACGAGGCATGGTGGAGTTGGAAAAGTTCCGTATGCCACGCTCAATTGTGCTTATCATGTGGGGGATGAACCTGAAGTTGTACTTAACAACCGCAGGCTTGTAACCGAGAAGCTTGGCTTTGCAGCAGAAGCATGGACCTGTGGAGAGCAGGTGCATGGCAAACATGTGGCTGTAATTACCGCTGAAGATCGGAGCAGAGGATTACTTGATCGTCAATCTGCGTTGCAGGATACGGATGGATTGGTCACGAATGTGCCTGGTGTGCTGCTGACTTCTTTCTACGCAGACTGTGTTCCGCTTTATTTCTATGACCCTGTGCAGCAGGCGGTAGGTCTTGCTCATGCTGGCTGGAAAGGTACAGTCGCGGGTATCGCTGTATCCATGGTGGAGACGATGGAACGGGAGTATGGCAGCCGTAGGCAGGACATTCGAGCTGCAATCGGTCCGTCGATTGGGGATTGCTGTTATGAAGTGGATGAGGCGGTCATGCAGCATGTACGGGTTTGGTTTGATGATTCCCCGGTTAATGATGAATACAAGGATTCTGCTTCTAAACAAGCATATCGAGCCGTGAATAACGATAAAACGATGTTAAACTTGAAAGAATGTAATCGACACATTATGATGAAAGCAGGAATATTGCCGGATCATATCGAATGTACAACATGGTGTACAAGTTGTCATCCCGAACTATTTTTCTCCTATCGGAAGGAAAATGGTGTTACAGGGCGGATGGCGAGCTGGATTGGGCTGGAAGAGAGGTGACCCTCTGTGTCATTGGAGGAGCGTATTCAACAGGTAAATCAGAAGATCGAGGACGCATGTCGGCGCAGTAACCGTCATCGTGATGATGTGAATGTGATTGCGGTCACGAAATATGTCTCACTTGAAACAACGGGATCGGTGCTGAATCATGGTCTTGAGCATATTGGAGAAAACCGGTGGCAGGATGCACAGGCCAAATGGGAAGCTTTTGGTCAAAAGGGTACCTGGCATTTTATCGGTCATTTGCAGACGAACAAGGTGAAAGACGTGATTGGCAAGTTTCGTTACATACATTCACTGGATCGTTTGTCATTGGCGAAGGAGTTGGATAAGAAAGCAGCTTCACTTGGCACACAAGTGGAAACGTTTTTGCAGGTGAATATTTCGGGTGAAGAGAGCAAGTATGGCTTACAGCCTGAACAGGCAAGTTCTTTTTTGCGTGATATTCGTTCGTTCAACAATCTCAAGGTCGTCGGCCTGATGACCATGGCACCTCATGAGGAAGATCCGGAGCTGACGCGTCCCGTATTTCGTGGATTGCGTGAGCTGAGAGATCAATTGAATGGACAAGCCCTTACAGCAGAGCCATTGACTGAGCTGTCAATGGGGATGTCCAATGATTTTGAAGTGGCCATTGAAGAAGGTGCAACCTGGGTACGGCTAGGATCGATTCTCGTAGGAAAAGAGGAGGGTTCACGATGGGCGTAATGAATAAATTTATGAATTTCCTCGGACTTCAGGAAGAGGAAGAGATTGTGGAACGTGAACGAATGGCTGCGCAGGAGGAAAATGAGGCTGAACATCAGGAAGCTGAAACCTCCAGTCTCGATAAACGTAGAAACCAAAGGGGGAATAATGTGGTGAGCATTCATTCCCAGAAAAATGTTAAAGTTGTCCTGTATGAACCGCGTTCTTATGACGAGGCTCAGGAAATTGCCGACCATCTGCGTTCGCATCGTACCGTTGTGGTGAATCTGCAACGAATTCGCCAGGACCAAGCGCTGCGCGTTATTGATTTTTTGAGTGGCACGGTATATGCATTGGGTGGCGGTATTTCCAAAATCGGCGGAAACATTTTTCTCTGTACGCCAGATACGGTTGAAATTCAGGGATCAATTACGGAAATACTGGCTGACAGCGAGCAAGATTATAACAGAATGAGGTGAGCCACTTTTGTATCAGATTGAAAGCGTGTTGTACACGTTATACCAGATTTACTTTTACATGGTCATTGTCTACATATTGATGTCTTGGCTTCCCAATGCGCGGGAAAGCTTCATCGGTGAATGGCTGGGCAAATTAGTGGAGCCATATCTAAGACCATTCCGTCGATTTATCCCCCCTTTGTTCGGTGTGCTGGATATTTCCCCGATTGTGGCGCTGATCGTTCTGCAACTCGCGCTTAATGGGCTGATCTCCATTCTCCGATACTTTATATAATGTTGGGTAGGGTGACATAGATGAGCGGTGAAATTTACGAACATTTTAGCCATGATGAGCGGGATTTTGTAGATAAGGCTTCGGATTGGGTTGAGCGGGCAGGTAAGTATCATGACATGAAGCTAACTGACTTCCTTGATCCAAGACAGGTTTTTATATTACAGACTCTTGCCAATCGCCGTAACGACGTTCAGATTCGTCTGGATGGTGGTTACGAGGCTGCTGAACGCAAGCGTGCGCTGGTTGCACCTGATTATATGTATCTGGATGATGAGGATATGGGAATGCAGGTGCTCAGTATTACGTCTGATGATCAGAAAATCTCGGAGCTGGAGCATGGGGACTATATGGGTTCCCTGCTCGGGCTTGGGATGAAACGTGGAAAGATCGGGGATATCCAAGTGCTGGAGGACGGTTGCCATACAGTGGTGGCGGCGGAAACCGGCGCTTTTTTATCGCTTCAACTGAATCAGGTGCATCGGTTACATGTGTTCACAGAGTTACTTCCTTTGGATCAGATGCGGTGGTCAGAGAGTAAACTGGAGACGATGGACATTACGGTCGCTTCTCTTCGTTTGGATGGAATCTGCGCAGATGTGTATCGGCTTAGTCGCAGTAAAGTGCTGGTGCCAATCAAAGCTGGTCGCTGCCGTGTGAACTGGAAAGTTGAGGAAGATCCCTCCAAATCGCTAAAAGCGGGTGATGTCGTATCCATCCAGGGATTTGGCCGTTTCAAGGTTATGGAACAGGATGGGATGACCAAAAAAGGCCGCTGCCGAGTGAAAATCGGCAAATTTGCCTGAGTCTGTTGCAGGAAAATCCGCTTTCTTGTCGAAATGTTTATCATAAAGGTGTAGAAAATACGCGGTGTATCCGATATACATTAAGTCAAAGCTTTACATGAACGTTGGAGGATGCAATTCTGATCCTGCATTCCGTATACGTTGCCAAAGTTAGTCATCAACGATACGGCCCCTTGGGTGGTACCCATGCTGCAAACCTTCTCTGGACGGGAAGGAACTTTAACAGGAGGTGGACAGCATGCCATTAACGCCGCTGGACATACACAACAAGGAATTTTCCCGACGTTTGCGCGGGTATGACGAGGATGAAGTCAATGAATTCCTGGATCAAGTCATCAAAGATTACGAAGGCGTCATTCGCGAGAACAAAGAGCTGAGCAATCAGTTGCTGTCCGTTCAGGAAAAGCTGGATCATTTTGCCACGATTGAAGAGACACTCAGCAAAACGATCATCATTGCGCAGGAAGCTGCTGATGATGTGAAGGGTAATGCCAAGAAAGAAGCGCAGTTGATCGTGAAGGAAGCAGAGAAAAATGCAGACCGGATCGTGAACGAATCGCTGGGAAAATCGCGTAAAATTGCTTTGGAAGTGGAAGAACTGAAAAAGCAGGCCTCGATTTATCGTGCCCGTTTCCGCACGCTTGTTGAAGCGCAGCTTGAACTGTTGACTCAGGATGGTTGGGAAGTGCTGGAGAGCCGGGAGCAGGAAGTGCGTGACCGTGAGCGGGAGATGAAAGAAATTTATTAGTCTGTCGCCTGGTTGACTTTTGTCTGCAAAGAGGCTATAACTATATTCATAATGAATAGTGATTCCATGACGGGTTCAGTACGTTATGATCTCATCCCTCAGAGAGTTGGTGGTTGGTGCAAACCAATGGATGAGTTATAGCCGAATATCTCCCCGGAGAAGTGACGCTGAAGCGGTGATTATGATTGCCGTGTGTAAGCCGAACCGTAAGCCGTACGTTATAACGGCACCCTGCGGTAGTATAGCGGGGCATAAGCGCTGTTGATGACAGAGCATACCCAGGTTTGCCTGGATGTGGTTTGTGATGAACAGAATTAGGGTGGTAACGCGAGTATAGCCTCGTCCCTTTCCAGGGACGGGGCTTTTTTGTGTCCAAAAAAGGCGAACGTACATGAGGCCCGAAGGGACCTCAAGGAGAGAGCCAATCGCCGGGGGAGCGAAGCGCCCGGCACACGGGTTCGCTAAGGCGAGCGTTCATGAGGCCCGAAGGGACCTCAAGGAGAGAGCCGCCCGCCGGGAAAGCGAAGCACCCGGCACACGGGTTTCGCTAAGGCGAGCGTACATGAGGCCCGAAGGGATCTCAAGGAGAGAGCCCACCCGCCGGGAAAGCGAAGCACCCGGCAACACCCGCCTCGCGGTAAGGCCATGCGGCGTTCACGCAGGGAATAGCCGCAAAATGGCCGCCACTACGCACATAAACTCTCGCCCATAAGCGCCACCGATCCCTCACCGACAACCCATCCCGGGTGTCCAGAGGGCGGAGCGCCTATGGGGTCCCCCTTGGCAAGGGGGATTTAGGGGGATTGAAACGCTTTTTGTGGACGGTCCACAATCCAACCAAAGAAAGGGAAGATAATCATCATGCAACGAGTTGACGTCAAAGAGAAGGCACGTGCCAGAGAATTACGCGTGTTAGATAAATGGAAAACGGAGAACACATTCAAAAGAACCATCGAAAACCGGGAGGGTAAGCCAAACTTCGTGTTTTATGAAGGGCCGCCTACAGCGAACGGTAAACCGCATATCGGTCACGTACTGGGACGCGTAATCAAGGATTTTGTTGGACGGTATAACACGATGAAGGGTTACCGTGTCGTTCGTAAAGCAGGTTGGGATACACATGGTCTGCCTGTAGAGCTGGGTGTACAGAAGAAGCTTGGTATCTCCCACAAGTGGGAAATCGAAGATTACGGCGTGGAAAAATTCATTAATGAATGTAAAGCAAGCGTATTTGAATACGAGCAACAATGGCGTGATCTGACAGAAGGTATCGGATATTGGACGGATATGGATAACCCGTATATCACCCTTGATAACAACTACATCGAGAGTGTATGGAACATCCTGGCGACAATCCATGAGAAAGGCCTGTTGTATCGTGGTCACCGTGTGAGCCCGTATTGTCCTTCTTGTCAGACAACACTGAGTTCCCATGAAGTTGCACAAGGGTACAAAGACGTCAAAGATCTGAGTGCTACAGCGAAATTCAAACTGAATGATAGCGGAGAATTTGTACTGGCTTGGACGACAACACCTTGGACACTGCCTTCACACGTTGCACTTGCCGTGAATCCGGATATGGACTACTCCCGTGTTCGTCAAGGTGATGAAGTGTACATCATGGCAACCAATCTGGTTGAGAAAGTGATGAAAGATACCAAGGGTGAGTATGAGATCATCGGTGCACTGAAAGGTGCAGACCTGGTTGGCAAAACGTATGATCCTCCGTTCAACTACGTACAGGCTGAGAAGGCCAACATCATTCTGGGTGCAGGCTTTGTAACGGATGCAAGTGGTACGGGTATCGTACACATGGCTCCTGCCCATGGTGAAGATGACTACCGTGTATGCCGTGAGAACGGGATCAGCTTTGTGAACATGGTGGACCTGGAAGGTAAATTTGTCGCTGAAGTGACTGACTTTGCCGGACGTTTCGTGAAGGATTGTGATATTGATATCGTGCGATATCTGTCTGAGCATGGACGTTTGTTCAGCAAAGAAAAATATGAACACAGCTATCCGTTCTGCTGGCGTTGTGATACACCGCTTCTGTACTATGCAATGGACAGCTGGTTTATCCAAACAACAGCCATCAAGGACCAATTGATTGCCAACAACAGTGAAGTGGATTGGTACCCAGGTCACGTTCGTGAAGGTCGCTTCGGGAAATTCCTTGAGGATCTGGTGGATTGGAATATCAGCCGTGATCGCTATTGGGGAACTCCGCTGAACATCTGGGTGTGCGAGGAGACGGGCGAACAATTTGCTCCACACAGCATTGCAGAATTGCGTGCTCGTGCGGTAGGTGATGTGCCTGAGAATCTTGAATTGCATAAACCATATGTGGATGACGTTAAAGTCATGAGCTCTTGTGGCAAATATGAAATGAAACGTACACCGGAAGTGATCGATGTCTGGTTCGACAGCGGCTCCATGCCGTTTGCCCAGCAGCACTATCCATTTGAAAATAAAGAAGTATTCGAACAGCAGTATCCTGCGGATATGATCTGTGAGGGAATTGACCAGACACGTGGCTGGTTCTACAGCTTGCTGGCGGTTTCCACCCTTTTGACAGGCAAAGCGCCTTACAAAGCGGTTATGGCTACAGGACACGTTCTTGACGAGAACGGACAGAAGATGTCCAAATCCAAAGGTAACGTTATCGATCCTTGGGAAGTGATTGAAGAATACGGTACAGATGCATTCCGCTGGGCTTTGTTGTCTGACAGTGCACCGTGGAACAGCAAACGTTTCTCCAAAGGTATCGTAGGCGAAGCCAAATCCAAAATGGTGGATACGCTGGTCAACACCCATGCATTCCTGACGCTTTATGCTACCATTGATGGATTTGATCCACAGGAGCACCCGTTCCAACTGTCCGCACACAAGCTGGATCGCTGGATTCTGTCGAGACTGAACAGCCTGATCCTGGTTGTAGAAAAAGCGTTGCTGGTTAACGACTATCTGAATTCTTCCAAAGCGATTGAAGCATTTGTTGATGAGTTGAGTAACTGGTATATCCGTCGTTCGCGTGACCGTTTCTGGGGAAGTGGCCTGACAGAAGATAAACTGGACGCTTACCGTACATTGACTGAAGTACTGGTGACTACCGCGAAGTTGGTTGCTCCGTTCACACCAATGCTGGCAGAAGATATCTATCTGAACCTTGCAACAGGCGAGAGTGTGCACATGGAAGACTATCCGGTAGCTAATGAAGCGCTGATTGATGCAGGACTGGAACAGGATATGGAGACGGCTCGCCGCGTGGTTGAACTTGCCCGTAACGTTCGTAACGAAACAGGTATCAAGACACGTCAGCCACTGTCCGAATTGATCGTTTCACTCGATAAAGGGTTTGACCTGGCAAGTTATGAAGAGATCATCAAGGAAGAGATCAATGTAAAAGGAATCCGTACGGAGCATAATGATGCGGAATTCGTTGACTTTACATTGAAGCTGAACCTGAAGGTCGCAGGTAAGAAATACGGTAAAAACGTAGGATTCCTGCAAAACTTCTTCAAGGGAATGACGGCCGATGAGACGCGTAAAGTGGTTTCGGAGGGTGTGCTGAACATCGTTTCTCCGGAAGGCGAAGAGCTGCAAGTGACGAGCGAAGAATTATTGGTTGATAAACAGGCCAAATCAGGCTTTGCTTCAGCATCAGGTTACGGTCTGACGGTTGCGCTCAATACCGAAATCACGCCAGCATTGGAACAGGAAGGCTGGGTCCGTGAAGTGGTTCGTGCTGTGCAGGATACCCGGAAACGACTGGACCTGCCGATTGAGAAAAGAGTACGTTTGACGCTGGATGTGGATGCATCCCTTCAGGAAGCTATTCAGGCGTTTGATGATGTGTTGCGTGAAAATGTTCTCGTAACCGAAGTTACATTTGGCTCGAATGAGTCCATGGAACGCGTTGAAGCCGGAGGCAAATCGATCGGTATTTACATCGAAGCGTAATTCGGAGCATGTCCCATTCAATTAGGACAGAATATAGAGTATAAACCAACGAGCCGCAGAGACAGGGACATATTCCCTGGTTCTGGGCTCGTTTGTTTTTTAGGCAATAAGGCAATGATTCTATAGTGCAGTCAATCTATATTGATCAAAGGAACTGACCAAAACATGAGCGAACATGACAAGCAAACCGCATCCACTTCACAACAATCAACATCAGATAATCTGAATTCCCGTGACAAAATTGAAGAGTTACATACCCTGACAAACCGTCTGGCGAATGAACTGGAACGTTCACGAATAGCGCAATACACAGAATTGCTGAACAGGCCATGGAAATTGATTGGACTTAACCTGTTGTCTGGAGCCGCCCGAGGTGTGGGGATCGCGATTGGATTTACCTTTTTTGCAGCAACGATCATTTACGTTTTGCAGCTACTTGGGGCGCTCAATCTTCCCATTGTTGGAGATTACATCGCTGATATTGTGCGCATTGTCCAGCGCCAGCTTGATATGAACACATACTAAGCGATTAGCAGCGATTAAAGGTGAAAGATATCAAAGTGCATTTAGTACATGTCATCCGTCTCCATATCCGGTTCTAACAGACCCTCGCCCTCACGGTTCTCCAGGTACTGGCGATATTGCCGATTGCGCACGATGGAGACGTCATGACCATAGATGTCCGTGGCAACAAAGCTTTCGTACGCTTCAACGCAGCCTTCCACTTCATCGGTTGCTTCAATCGCCATAACATCATAGCTATCGATATCACGTCCTTCAGCCATGGCTGGTGAGTTCGATGTGCCCCAGCTCTCAACGATCTGCCAGGCATCCTCGCCATCGAAGCCATTTTGGTCATCACGCTCGTCCAGACTGGTTCGACCAAATGCCGGGGCAAGGAATTCTTCCTCTACAGGACGGTTTTCGGAGACAACGGTTTCCGGTTGATGTTTTTTGCAGTATTTGGTGTAGGGAACAGCTTCCATACGTTCATAAGGGATGGGTTGCTGGCAGACCGCACATGTACCATAATGTCCTTCTTCGATGGAGTGCAGTGCAGAATCAATTCGTTCCAATTGGAATTCATCATGTTCCAGCAGGGATATGTCTTTCTCGCGTTCATACACCTCCGTGGCTATGTCACCAGGATGGTTATCAATTGGTGATAATTCACCTGTCTGTAGCTTAAGGGAATCTCCAAGGCCATAATGCTCGTTTTCCGAAAGTCTATGTTCAATATCGCGCTTATCGGACATCAGTTGGGAACGTAAAAATTGCAGTTGTTCGTTAGTAAAATGTGACATGATTTTCCCCTTTCTGCTTTCATGCTGGAATCCGGATTTTGACTCTATTGTAGGATGTGCCATTAAGGGCAAGATTACAGAAGGGAAATGTTATCGTTTTTGCCATAAGCATTGCTGATATAGTGCGTCGTGGACGATTTCCAAACAGCTGTGCTACAATAAACAAGTCTGGCGTAAGCCTGGTATCGTTTGGAAAAGACAAGAACGGAGTGACAAACAAACGTGGTGTATTATATCCTCGCTTTTATCGTATTTTTATTGGATCAGGGAACCAAGTATCTGATTGCAACCCGGATGGAACTCAGAGAAGAGATTCCGGTCATCGGCAATTTCTTTGTCATCACATCACATCGTAACTCAGGAGCAGCTTTTGGCATTCTGCAAGACCAGCGTTGGTTCTTTATTGTGGTTACGTTGATTGTGGTCGTTGCCTTGATTTGGTATTTGCAAAAGGTAAAAGATACCCCGCACAAATTGCTGCCTGTGGCGCTTAGTTTGGTGCTTGGTGGAGCAATTGGCAACTTCCTTGACCGGGCATTGACCGGAGAAGTTGTAGATTTTGTACAGCTTAATTTTGGAAGTTATACGTTTCCCATTTTTAACATCGCCGATTCGGCAATCTGCATCGGTGTAGGGTTGATCATAGTGGAGACATTGCTTGAAGGACGGCGCGAAAAAGCAGCCGCGAAGATTGAAGGGAATGAACATCATGAGTAATCCGAATAAGGAACAGATCAACGACGAAGAACTAATGAATGGCAATGAACGTATGGAATGGACCGTTGCCGCTGAACATAAAAAAGAACGAATTGACAAATATATTACGGAAGCTGTGGATAACGTATCTCGCTCCCAGGTTCAATTGTGGATCGGAGACGGAATGGTTACGGTAAATGGTGCTGTAGTCAAAGCCAATGCCAAGTTATCCGAAGGTGATCTGATTGAACTACAGATTCCAGAACCAGCTGCTGTGGAGATCATTGCCGAAGATATTCCGCTGGAAGTGGTATATGAAGACAGCGACCTGATCGTGATCAACAAACAGCGTGGTCTTGTGGTGCATCCGGCACCAGGACATACGTCAGGTACCCTCGTTAATGCACTTATGCATCACTGCAAAGACCTCTCGGGTATTAATGGGGAGTTGCGTCCTGGTATTGTGCATCGTATCGATAAGGATACATCTGGCCTGATCATGGCTGCCAAGAACGATCGTGCTCATGCATCACTGGCTGCTCAGTTGAAGGAACATACGGTGAATAGACGGTATATTGCGCTTGTTCATGGTCATCTTAATCATGATCAAGGGACCATTGATGCACCGATTGGACGCGATACCAATGACCGCAAAATGTATACGGTCACAGAACGTAACAGTAAACATGCCGTTACGCATTTTACTGTTACAGAGCGGATTAATGATTACACCTTGCTGGAATTGAAACTGGAGACAGGACGTACTCACCAGATTCGGGTTCACATGAAATTTATTGGTCACCCGCTTGTAGGAGATCCAACTTATGGACGAAATAAAGGCATCAAAATGCAAGGACAGGCTCTTCATGCGGCTATTCTTGGATTTGTGCATCCAACAACGGGAGAATACCTTGAATTTTCAGCTCCGATTCCGCAAGATATGGAAGACGTGCTTGCCTCACTACGCAGTCGTTAACAGCTCCAAGAAAGTACAAATGTTCGGATACTTTGTCCATGGCTTTGATCACGCAAATGCTTCATATTAAAGTGTAGAAATTTGCGTCAAATGAGGAGATGAACAACGTTATGAGTATCGATAAATATCAAGAAACTTACATTCAGACTAATTTTGCCGACCGTATCGGTGGCTCCAACTATGGTAAAGACACGAACATTTATAAATTCGAGAAAATCAAACGTGCCAAAGCTTCGGCCAAAAAAGATTTTCCCGATGTGGAACTGATTGACCTTGGTGTAGGTGAACCGGACGAAATGGCTGATGCAGGCATTGTAGCTGCACTTGCAGAAGAAGCTTCCAGACCTGAGAACCGTGGTTATGCTGACAATGGTATTCCTGAATTCAAAGCCGCTGCTGCTTCTTATCTGAAAAATGTATTCAACGTAGAAGGTATCGATGCAGATACTGAGATCGTACACTCCATTGGTTCAAAACCGGCTTTGGCGATGATGCCTTCATGCTTCATCAATCCAGGTGATGTGACGATCATGACCGTTCCAGGTTACCCGGTTATGGGTACACATACGAAGTATCTGGGTGGAGAAGTGTTCAACATCCAATTGACAAAAGAGAACAACTTCCTGCCTGATCTGACGGCTATCCCGGAAGACATTGCAAAACGTGCGAAGTTGCTCTACCTTAACTATCCGAACAACCCAACAGGCGCAAGTGCGACGGTGGAGTTCTTCACTGAAGTTGTGGAGTGGGCTAAGAAATACAATGTTGTGGTTGTACATGATGCTCCTTATGCGGCATTGACATACGATGGCAAAAAACCGTTCAGCTTCCTGTCGGTACCTGGTGCGAAGGATGTCGGCGTAGAGCTGCACTCTCTGTCCAAGTCCTACAACATGACAGGTTGGAGAATCGGATTTGTAGCGGGTAACCCGCTTGTAGTCAAAGCATTCAGCGACGTGAAGGACAACAATGACTCCGGTCAGTTTATCGCGATTCAAAAGGCTGCTGCTTATGGATTGAATCATCCTGAGATCACGGAAAAAATTGCAGAGAAATATTCCCGTCGTCACGACATGCTCGTTGCCGCATTGAACGAACTGGGCTTCCAGGCTGAAAAACCTAAAGGTTCATTCTTCCTGTATGTAGAAGCACCAAAAGGTGTGGTTGGCGGACGTCGCTTCGAATCCGGCGAAGATTTCTCCCAATTCCTGATCCGTGAGAAACTGATCTCATCCGTACCTTGGGATGATGCCGGTAACTTTGTTCGTTTCTCCGTAACCTTTGAAGCGAAGGGTGAAGAGGAAGAGAAACGTGTTATTGCTGAAATCAAACGTCGTCTGAGCGACGTACAATTTGAATTTTAATCGCATCACCCAATAGTTAAATCATGTACTAACGAAGAGACCGGAAACGGTCTCTTTTTTATGCCCATATTAGATTTTTTTCATTTACTCCCTTTACAAAATTATACAAGCAACATATGATTAGATCTTTACGTTATTTGTTATATACAGAAGTTGTTGTTGAAGGGAGTTATTACAATTGTTATCATCACGAACAAGTACGGTGTCCTCACCGGCTACAGGAACAGGCAGTACAGTGTCAGGATTATTCAGATTGTTAAGACCCAAACAGTGGACTAAAAATCTGCTGTTATTTGCTGCGTTACTATTCTCTTTTGAGGAGATTCGGACGGAAACCATTCTTGCGACGTTGCTTGGTTTTATTCTATTTAGCCTCGTTGCAGGCTGTGTGTATATTTTAAATGACTTTGTAGACCGGGACAGGGATCGACAGCATCCGGTGAAAAAGTATCGTCCCATGGCTTCTGGGCAGGTGAATCCGAGTCATGCTTTGTTGTTTGGCATTATTCTATTAATCCTTTCAGTAGGAACGGCCTTCATGATGAACCCTCTATTCGGGGTGTTATGTATTGTCTATTTCCTGTTGAATGTATCGTATTCATTTGTGCTGAAACATCTCGTTATCCTGGATATGATGACCATTGCAGCCGGGTTTGTACTTCGTGCCATTGCAGGTGGTGTACTGATCCATGTGCCATTCACACCGTGGTTTTTGATCTGTACGATGTTGTTGTCGTTGTTTTTGGCCATTGGCAAACGCAGAAATGAACTTACGTTGCTTGAGGGAAATACGGGATCACACCGTAAGGTTTTGGATAACTACTCTATTACGTTACTGGATCAGTTCAATACGATTGTGACGACAGCCACGATTATCAGTTATTCCCTGTTTACATTCACTTCAGATCGAACCATTCATCTCATGTGGACGATTCCATTGGTCATTTACGGCATGTTCCGTTATCTGTATCTGATCCACATGAAGAACCAGGGAGGCTCGCCCGATCGTGTGCTGTATGAGGACAAGCCTATATTAATTACGGTTATGTTGTATGTGATAAGTGTTGTTACAATTTTTGCAATCTTTGAATAAAGGCTGAGGGGGATCAGGGTGAAAAGCACGAAAGTCGCCATTTTTGATATTGATAAAACGATCATACGCAGTGATTCCATGTTTCAATTTGTGCATTACGGTGTTCGCCGTTACCCGTGGCAGGTATGGAGATTACCTGTCATTGCATTACATACCGTGTTATTCAAGGCAGGCTTCATGACTGTTGAACAAGTCAAACGATCCTACTTTCAAGAAATTGAGCGTATGTCTGAAAAAGATCTCGAACATTTCTTTGATACTCGCTTGCGTACGTCCATTTTTGCCGAGGCCAGTGTAGAGATGCAACATCGCAAAGAAGCAGGGTATCACGTCTTACTGGTAACTGCATCTCCGCATGCCTATATGAAATACTTTAATAATTTTCCCTGGGTGGATCATGTCATTGGAACTGAGCTTGTCCGTCATGCGAATGGTTATACATGCAGAGTTGATGGCAGCAATTGCAAAGGGGAAGAGAAGGTACGCCGAATTCAGGCTTATCTGAGTGAGAAGAATATGGTCATTGATTATGACCAGTCATGTTCCTACTCGGACTCCTTATCCGACCTTCCAGTCATGCAGCTTGTAAGTCAACGATACTTTATTAACAAGCGTGTTCCGGACATGGAGGCATTAACGTGGGGGAAATAAAATCGAATCATACCGGTAAATGGTTGATGCTCGTTTCCGCTTTTTTGACAGCAACGGGTCAATTGTTCTGGAAATGGGGACTAACCGAGTGGATATACCTGGGTGTTGGTTTTATGTGTTATGGACTTGGAGCGATCTTGATGATCAAAGCTTTTGCTCTGGAAAAACTCTCTGTTGCTTATCCTCTGATGTGTGCCAGCTACGTATTTGCCTTAATCTATGGATATTTTTTGCTTGGGGAAGAAATTACGGTGCAGAAGCTGGCAGCAGTTGTGTTGCTTGGAATCGGGGTGACATTAACCAGTGTTGATCGATAGCTGGATGGTTGCCGTATTAATTGTCATGACACTGTGTGGTGCCCTGGGCGGGGCCGGACTGAAAGCTTATGCATCCAGTCGCAATCGTCTGCATGTACTCATGGGACTTGGATTCTACGGAACGGGCGCGTTGCTGAATATTGTATTGCTGAAGTTTCTTCCATTAACCGTAGTGTTGCCTGCTAACGCATTAACATATGTGTGGACTCTCATCATTGCGCGGCTGGTATTTAAAGAGACCGTGGGCCCTTTACGCTGGATCGGTGTGGCATGTATTATGGGCGGCTTACTATTACTGGTATTTTAGAACTTAATTAATCAGGATGTGAAATGAAAGCATGAACTTTTTAGATTACTTATTTTATAATCGCAGAGCCAACTGGACAGCCTTTTACCTGTTTGCGGGATTTGCTCTGTTCTATGGTTTAATGAACGGCTCGTATGTTCTGTACATTGAAAATAATACAGAGATGCTTGGGGCGTATACCCCATTTAATACGACGCTGTTTCCAATTAATTTATTCAACTTTGATCCTTCAATGTATTATGGGGACAACAGTTCTTCCGTGATCCATCCGCTGATTTCCTTTCTCGCAGTCACCCTTGCGGCTGTAGCGAAACTGCTGGGAGGCAACTGGTTCTTTCTAATCCTGCAATCGCTGGTGAATGCGGGTTCGGTGGTGCTGGCGTATCTGTTCCTGAGTCAAAAAGAAGATAAACCGACCATCGTACCGCTGCTGTTTGCCTTACTGTTTGGTTTCAGTTCATACCTGATGTATACTGCGTTGATTCCGGACTCGTATCCGTATGTACAGTTCGTTATCCTTCTCTCTGTAGTTTACATGCAATATACTCGTGAGCGTCAGGACGTACGTTATGTACCTAACGCATTGCTTGCATCGATTAACTTTGGACTAACCTCGACCAATATCGTACCATTTGCTGCTGCCACATTCTTCAATATGCATGCATGGCGCAATAAGGCGAATTTGAAAAAATACATCGGCATCATGGCACTGGCGGTTCTGATCATCGTCGTATTAACTGGTATTCAGTATGTTGCCTTTGGAGGCCGCAGCTGGGTTAGTAACTGGCTGTTGGGCATTCAAAATGGTGGAACCAGCTATGCAACACCATTCCAGTTTGCTGTTCATTGGAAAGCATTAAACATGTTAACCATCAATCCGATGCTGACACCGAAGATGCATTTACTGGACCCGGGCATGGCAGCCTTTGTTACGGATCTATCCCGTTTCAATCCAATCTATGTGCAGATGACAGGTATCTTTATTTTACTACTGGCATTCATGGGCTTCATTAAGGGCATTCGGGAACGTGAAGTCTGGACCCTTGTGCCATACATTTTGTTTGCCTTTTTGCTTCATGTCGTCGTGGGCTTTGGTCTGGCTGTATTTCAATATGATATGTACCTGTATGCGGGGCATTATCTGTTTGCATTCTTCCTGTTGGGTGGAGGTTTCGTCATCAGCCTTCGTCCGGGATTGGGGAAAAAAGTGGTTATAGGCTTGATCATGTTATGTGTTATCGTTACGGCAAGTAACAACATCTATCGCCATGTAGAAACATTAACAACAATCAAACATTCCTATAATCAGTTGGAACAGGAACGCTCAGTGAAATAATCAAATGTATCGATTCATATAATGAAATAAGATAAGGCCATGGGATGGAAAGTCCAATGGCCTTATCTTATTTAGTATCCAGCAAATGAGTTAAGCAATAATTTTGGTCTTCTTGGCATTCTCGGCTGAACGTTTGGTGAGACTGCTGAGTGGGCGTTTCAAAGCGAGCGCAACGATGAGACTCAGCCCGATGAACATACATAACCACAGAATATCCTTGATGGCAGTAGACCACAATATGCCACCGACCGACTCACGCAGTAGACTGATTGCATACGTGAAGGGCATGAACGGATTCAATGCCTGGAAAAAGGGTGATGTCATGCTGATTGGGAACGTGCCGCCGGAGCTGGAGAACTGGAACACCATGAAGATAATGGCGATCCCTTTTCCGATATTCCCAAAAACGGACAGCAGGGTGTACGTTATGGTGACAAATACGGCACTCACCAACATGGCAAACAGGACAAACCACAGTTTATCTGCAACATAGGTACCCAGGATTAAGATATCACCCAGGGTGACACATATCGCCTGAAGTAACCCAATGGTCAGAAAAGTAGCGAGACGTCCAAGATACAACTCATATCCCCGGAACTTACCCCCAGGATTCTCAGCTTCGGCACGAAGCAGAGAAATCAACAGTGTTGAGCCAACCCACAGAGACAGCACGCCATAAAATGGTGACATGGCCGATCCATAATTCGGAATCGGGTAAAGCTGTTGTTCCTTGATTTGCACCGGACTTGCAAGAAAAGCACTTTCTTCTTCGATATCGCCGCGCAAAAGTTTGGCGAGCTCAGCAAACTGGTTATTACCTTCGACTTCCCTGAGCTTGTCCGCAGCCTTGCTGATGGCACTTTCCAATGCTGGCAGATCATCACGTACAAGCGCGGCAACACGATGTACTCCTTTTTCGACCTCCGGAAGCTGGTTCTGGACAAAATCAGATGCCTTGCCTATCTGTTTCTCGGCATTAGGCAGATCATTACGAACAAAATCAGCGGCTTCGTTCAGTTTGTTTCCCAGCTTGGGCAGATCGTTTCGAATTAATGAAGACACTGTGTTCAGAGCTTGGATAAAACCTTCACTTTTGTTCGCGAGTGTCTCTGATATCTCATGGATCTTAGATTGTATTTGGGGCAGTTCGCTCTGGATTTTTGTCAACTCAGTCTGCCCAAACATAATTCCTTCTTTGGCAGACGCAAGAATGTCCGCAATATCCGGAATACGATCTTTTGCTCCTTGTAGAGTTTCTGCTGAAGTGGAGAGGATAGACCTAAGCTTGTCCGTACCAGCTGCAAGTGCAGGCGATATTTCACTTTCATAGGTGTTTAAGATATTGCCAATCCCGCTGCTGATGTCCTTCGAGAGAGTATTTAACTGAGCGATGACGTCTGTCGGTGGAGTTGTATTACGACGCATGGCATCACTGATGATGCTAGCTAAGCGGATTTGCAACTGAAGTTTATCTGAAATGGAGTTCAGTTGTGTAATTTTATCGGCAAGTGGTTGGCTTGGAAGCAAGTTATTGATGTTGCCCAGTAGTTCTGCCATACTGTCCACGAGTTTTACCGCAATCCCTAAACGCGAAGCAATCCGGTCGATATCTTCTGCTGTAGGAAGGTTATTAAGATCCGGATGTTGCAATTGTGCAAATACGTGTCCTGCAGCGTTAGTAATCTGCTGCACCAGCAGCAGATTTTGGTGGATCGCCGGGCCAATTGTCTGAAACGCTTCTTCACTGGAATCCACGAACTGATTTAATCCCTCTGCAAGCTCAATCCCGTTGCCAGCGATTTGTGATACTTTGTCCAGATCTTGCTCTGCTGCCGTTACGATAGACAGAGCTTTGTTGGTTTTATCCAACGCCGTTTGGATGACATCTGATACCTGGCCAAAGTTTTCATCCACTTCTTGAATGCGTTCTACCGCTTTTTGTATATCCGGTATCCGCCCTTGAATAGCCAGCACTTCGGAAGCCGCATCATTGATTTGTGGCCAATACTCCTGCACCTTGAGCACATACTGTGCTGCTTCATTGATTTCAGGCAGTTTTTTCTCGATTTCAACGATCTTTTGAGCATCTTTTACAATCTCGGGCATGGCTTTTTCTACTTCCAGAACCTTTTGACCTGCGGCTTGAATAGCCGGAAGATTTTTCTCCAGTGTAAAAATGCCATTCTCCATCTTGCGCAAAGTTGGAAGCTGGGTGTTAATTTCAACCCCGGCTTCCTTCAACTTGGTTAGAACGGCCTCACTGACGGCTTCAGTGAAACTTTCATTGATTTGTGTTGTTATGGCAGATACACCGGAGCCTGTGATTTTAGGAGCAATGGCATTCACCTTCTCATTGACGGTATAGATTACTTCCGGTCGCTCCAGCTTCCCATCAACGATGCCTGTAATTTTGGATGAAAAGTCCCCCGGAATGAGCAGGCTTGCATAATACTCTCCAGTTTGCACACCCCGATTAGCCTCAGCCTGGTCCACAAAAGTCCAGCCCAGCTTTTCGTTGTGTTTGAGGCTGGATACCAGTTCGTCTCCGATATTAACATTGGTTCCTTCAACAGTCGCACCCTTGTCCTCGGTTGTCACTGCAATTTTGATCCCTTGAGTGTTGCTGTATGGGTCCCAGACGGATTTCACATTGACCCAGTCATACACCCCAGGTAGTAGAATAATAGCCACAATTAGAAATATACCTGTGGGGACCTTCAGAATATGCAACCAGTCTGTTTTGTAAACGTGCCAAATGTGACGCATGACTTCCTCCTAAATGTACATAAATGTAGGGCGTATCTTATTTCTATGTCGCATATTTGTGAATCTTATGTATATCGGCATTATTGCAGCATCTATGAATGGGTTCATGTTTATAAACTGTACCCATTTCACTCGGTACTAATTCGGAGTCTTCATATATTACTTAAATGAAACTCACCGTTTGTTCTAAAAAGAAGTGTTTTGTCTCTACTTGAGTATAGTCAAAGGTTTATTTTGGTTATATCAAATTTCTCATTTGCCTATGGATAAATATGCAGAAATGTTGTATAATTATGAATAACCAATGAGATGTATTGTGCATGGATGTTTTTCAGCCTAACTGCTGATTCTAAGAAGAACGTAGCAGAGGGTTTTCACCTGCGATGGTGAGGTGTTGACAGGGGGTTGTCTTTCTGTCATAATTCATGAAGACAAACGGACATATTGATTACAGAACCCTGTGAGGTCCTGCAATATGAACGACATGAATAGCACCTTTAAATCAGTCCCGTGAGACTGGCAAGGTAACGTGAACGATACATCGTTTTTTTGCTGCGGCAAATGAAGCGATGCATCCCCGAGAGTAAACTTTCTTCAGAGCGGTCTGAAGTTCGGAGACTCCTTGCCAATAAACACGGCAAGGAGTCTTTTTTTTCTCCTCGTCACGGGGCCATGATGCTGAAGGGAAATCCTGAGGAGGCTGAACGCATGAGCACAGAGACACATGTCATTATGGATGAGACGGCGATCCGCCGCGCATTAACACGGATTGCCCATGAGATATTGGAGAAAAACAAAGGAATCGACGATTGTGTGCTGGTCGGTATCCGTACACGCGGGGTTTACCTCGCAGAACGGATTGCCGCGAAGATTGAAGAAATCGAAGGCGCCAAAGTCCCCTGGGGAGAACTGGATGTGACTCCTTACCGCGATGACCGCTTGGACGAAAATAAAGCGAATCGCAAGGAAATGTTGATTATGACACCTGAATCACTTTCGATCCATAACAAAAAAGTGATTTTGTTCGATGATGTGCTCTATACCGGACGGACGATTCGCGCAGCGATGGATGCCCTGATGGACTGTGGAAGACCGCAGAACATTCAGCTGGCTGTACTCGCAGACCGCGGACACCGGGAACTTCCAATTCGACCTGATTTTATCGGCAAGAATGTGCCGACTTCCAAATCAGAGGAGATCGAAGTTGCACTCATGGAAACGGACGGACAGGACGAAGTCAAAATCACTCAGAACCGGGGGGAGCAAGCATAATGATTACACAGACAGCATTGAGAGACCGAAGCTTGCTTGGACTGAAGGAACTTAGTCGAGGAGAAATCGAGTCCATTCTGAACAGAGCGGCTCACTGGGAAGCGCAGAAAGAGAAACTGGCTCCTGTACTGGAATCACGCTTTGTTGCGAACATGTTCTTCGAGAACAGCACACGTACCCGCTTCTCCTTCGAAATGGCAGAGAAACGCCTGGGTGCACAAGTGCTGAACTTTACGGCAGCCGCATCCAGTGTGGAAAAAGGAGAGTCCATCTACGATACGGTACGAACACTTGAGTCGATGGGCATTGATGCAGGCGTGATCCGGTTGAAACCGGCAGGCGTTCTGCAACAACTGGCTCAGAAAGTGAATGTACCACTCGTGAACGCCGGAGATGGCAACAATGAGCATCCCACACAGGCGTTGCTGGATCTCTACACAATGAGGAAAGCATTTGGCGAACTGAAGGGCTTGCGTGTCTCCATCATTGGTGACATCCTGCATAGCCGTGTAGCTCGTTCCAACCTGTGGGCACTGCAAAAGTTTGGTGCAGATGTACGCTTCTGTGCTCCGCAAACGATGCAGGCACCGGAACTCGCAGAGCATGCTCCTTATGTCGGTCTTGAAGAAGCGCTGGATGCAGATGTAGTCATGATGCTCCGTGTTCAACTGGAACGTCATCAACATGGCTTAATTACTTCAGCTGAGGATTATCGCGAACACTACGGATTGACGGAAGAACGGGCATCACGCCTAAAACCAAGCACCATTATCATGCACCCTGCTCCAGTGAATCGCAACGTCGAGGTAGACGACGCGGTTGTGGAGAGTGAAGCATCGCGGATCTTCCCGCAGATGGCAAACGGCGTTCCAGTCCGCATGGCGGTTATGGAACGTGCGATGAAACTGTAACAGGGTCTGGCTGTGGGTCATAGGCTGACGGTACGGTAGTTCTTATAGAGCAATAAGAGAGTACACGATATAGAAAATCATTCGGCTTGCCTGGTAAGCCGGACAGAACCGAAGCGGAGGGCAATTATGCTACAGATTATAAAAAACGCGAACGTCTTGAACCAAAAAGGGGAACTTGAACGGAAAACCATCATTATAGATGAAGGTAAAATTAAAAAGATCGCTGGTCTGGAAGACCAAGCCGTACTGGATGCCGAAAAGTCAGCGCAAAGTGTGACAGACGCATCAGGCAAACTGGTCATTCCGGGATTGATCGATATGCACGTGCATCTGCGTGAACCTGGATTCGAACACAAAGAGACGATCGAGACAGGTGCCCGTTCAGCAGCACAAGGTGGTTTTACAACAATCGCTTGCATGCCGAACACGAGACCAGTTACAGATACAGCGGAAGTTGTGAAGCTGGTACTGGATAAAGCCAAAGAAGCTGATCTGGTTAAAGTGTTGCCTTATGCAGCCATTACAAAAAACGAACTGGGTCGTGAACTTACCGATTTTGCCGCATTAAAAGAAGCAGGCGCTATTGGATTCACAGATGACGGTGTAGGCGTACAAAACGCTCAAATGATGAAGGATGCCATGAGCCTCGCTGCAAGCATGGATATGCCCGTGATCGCTCACTGTGAAGATGACTCACTGGTTGTTGGTGGATATGTGACGGAAGGTGAGTTTTCGAAGCGCCACGGCATCAAAGGGATTCCAAATGAATCCGAAGCTATCCACGTTGGCCGTGATATCTTGCTCGCAGAAGCAACGGGAGTTCACTACCATGTCTGTCACGTAAGTACAGAGCAATCGGTTCGTCTGATTCGTTTGGCAAAGTCCATCGGTATTAAAGTAACTGCTGAGGTATGTCCGCACCATCTGGTGTTGTCAGATGAAGATATCCCGGGTATGGACGCCAACTGGAAAATGAACCCGCCGCTGCGCTCACCACGCGATGTGCAGGCTTGTATCGAAGGTTTGCTGGACGGCACGCTGGATATGATCGTAACTGATCACGCGCCACACAGTGAAGAAGAGAAAGCCAAAGGCATGGAGCTGGCACCGTTCGGAATCGTAGGATTCGAAACAGCCTTCCCGCTGCTGTACACGAAGTTTGTGGAAACAGGGCTGTGGAGCCTGGACTTCCTGGTGAAACGCATGACAGCTGATCCGGCACGTGTATTCCGACTGGATACAGGCAAACTGGAAGAGGGAGCACCAGCCGATATCACGATGATTGACCTGAACGAGGAAAAAGCGGTTGATCCTGCAACGTTTGCAACCAAAGGAAGAAACACCCCATTCACAGGCTGGAAGCTGAAAGGCTGGGCCACACAAACATGGGTGGATGGCAAAAGCGTATGGAGCAACACTGTACAACAATAAAACGGTAATTTAGTAAACTGATAAATTAGTAACGCTATATCTTTAACTCTTTAAATCAGTAATAGTAATTCTCAACTTTTTTAAAACAACAAATCTTTTTAACTCTAAAACCTAATCTATAATTTTTTTACTAGTAACATCTTTTCAACTAACTCGAGGCAAATCATGCCGAGAGTCTAACATACGATACAAAACACAGTTGAATAATGCTTTTGAACATGGACACCAACGTAACTGCGGAGAGGGCAGAAAGAACCCGAAGAAGCAAAGCGTTCGCCTTTATCACCGGATTACTCCATTTTAAGAATGGGATCAAAGTAATCCGGGGATAACAGCGATCAAAGGGTTTTCTGCCCACGGAGCCGCACCAAACGTAACGTCCCCCATGTTCAACTCAAAGTATTCAACGTTGATAAACACAGAGGAGTGAAATGGGATGCAGGCACAGGCAAGATTATTGTTGGAAGACGGCACACTGTTCACCGGGAAAGCATTTGGTGCTGAAGGTGAAACTACAGGTGAGGTCGTTTTTAATACGGGAATTACAGGCTATCAAGAGGTGCTTTCGGATCCTTCCTATTGCGGTCAAATCGTGACCATGACGTATCCGCTGATCGGAAACTACGGTATTACGCGTGATGACTTTGAGTCGATTCGTCCATACGTACACGGTTTCGTTGTGCGTCGTCATGAGCCAACGCCGAGCAACTGGCGTGCGGAATACAGCGTAGACAATCTGCTCAAGGAATACGGCATCGTAGGAATCAGCGAAATTGATACACGCATGTTGACTCGCCGGATTCGTCATCACGGCACAATGAAGGGAATTCTCACAACAGGATCGAAGCCTGTGGAAGAACTGCTGGAGATGATGGGAGACACCACCATTGCCGAACTGCGTAACCAGGTGCCAATGACTTCTACGGAGCATGTATACAACAGCCCGGGAACGGCTGAACGTATTGTACTCGTGGATTACGGTGCCAAAACAGGGATCTTGCGTGAACTTAGCAAACGCAACTGTGATGTTGTCGTTGTTCCGCACGATATAACAGCAGACGAGATTCGTCGCCTGAACCCGGACGGCATTCAACTGTCCAACGGCCCTGGGGACCCGAAAGACGTACCTCACGCAGTTGACATGATCAGTGAACTGCTTGGCGAATACCCGATCTTCGGTATCTGCCTGGGTCACCAGTTGTTCGCACTTGCGGCAGGAGCAGACACCGAAAAACTCAAGTTTGGACATCGCGGAGGAAACCACCCGGTGAAAGAACTGGAGAGCGGACGTTGCTTCATCACATCCCAGAACCATGGATTTACCGTAAACGAAGAGTCTGTGAAGAGTACAGACCTGGAAGTTACACATATCAACAATAACGATAAGACCATTGAAGGTCTGAAACATAAATCATTCCCGGCATTCTCGGTTCAATATCACCCTGAAGCAGCCCCGGGTCCTTACGACAACAGCTATCTGTTCGACCGCTTCATCGAGATGATTCGCGAGCACAAGATCACTAACCCGCAAAAGCCGCGTCAAGCCGTATTGGCAGCCGCAGTGAAAGGAGCACAATAACATGCCGATTAACAAAGATCTCAAAAAAATCTTGGTGATTGGTTCCGGTCCAATCGTCATCGGTCAAGCGGCCGAGTTCGACTATGCCGGTACACAAGCTTGCCAGGCACTGAAAGAAGAAGGCGTGGAAGTTGTACTTATCAACAGCAATCCGGCGACCATTATGACAGATACAAACATGGCTGACAAAGTATACATCGAGCCAATCACCCTGGATTTTGTAACCCAAATCATCCGTCAGGAGCGTCCAGATGGCTTGTTGCCAACACTGGGTGGTCAAACAGGTCTGAACATGGCTGTAGAGCTGGCTCGTGCAGGCGTGCTGGAACGTGAAAATGTGAAATTGCTCGGAACACAGCTGACATCCATCGAGAAAGCGGAAGATCGCGATCTGTTCCGTGACCTCATGCGTGAATTGGAACAACCTGTACCAGAGAGTGTAATCGTAACGACCCTTGAAGAATCACTTGAATTTGCAAATGAGATTGGTTATCCAATCATCGTGCGTCCAGCCTATACGCTGGGCGGAACAGGCGGCGGAATCTGTGCGAACGAAGAAGAGCTGCGGGAGACCGTGGTAGCGGGAATTCGCTACAGCCCGATTGGGCAATGTTTGGTCGAGAAAAGCATTGCAGGAATGAAAGAAGTCGAGTATGAAGTGATGCGGGACAAAAACGATAACTGTATCGTTGTCTGCAACATGGAAAACTTTGACCCGGTAGGTGTTCATACAGGCGACAGTATCGTTGTAGCACCAAGCCAAACACTGTCGGACCGTGAATATCAAATGCTGCGTTCAGCTTCCCTGAAAATCATCCGTGCCCTGAACATCGAGGGTGGATGTAACGTACAGTTTGCACTGGACCCACACAGCTTCCAATACTATGTTATCGAAGTAAATCCACGGGTAAGCCGTTCATCGGCTCTGGCTTCCAAAGCAACGGGTTATCCGATTGCAAAAATGGCTGCCAAAATTGCGATGGGTTATACCTTGGATGAAATCGTGAACCCGGTAACAGGCCAAACGTACGCTTGCTTTGAGCCTACACTGGATTATATCGTGAGCAAAATCCCACGCTGGCCGTTCGACAAGTTCATCTCTGCGAACCGTAAACTGGGAACTCAGATGAAAGCAACAGGCGAAGTAATGGCGATTGGCCGGACTTTCGAAGAGTCGATTCACAAAGCCGTGCGTTCCCTGGAAATTGGCGTACATCGCCTTTACCTGAAGGATGCCGAAACGCTGGACGAAGCTACCCTGAACGAACGTCTGATCAAAGCAGATGATGAGCGTATCTTCCTGATTGCTGAAGCATTCCGCAGAGGATATACGTTGCAACAACTACAGGATCTGACCAAGATTGACTGGTGGTTCCTGGACAAAATCGAAGGTCTGATCGCATTCGAAGATCGCATTCGCGAAGAATCCGAATTGTCTTCCGACATTCTGTATCAAGCGAAACGCCTTGGATTCACAGACCGTGCCATTGCTGAACTGCGTGCGCAAGGTCAACCGGGAGGCACATTAACAACTGAAGCGGAAGTTAGAACTCGTCGGGAAGCAGAGAACCTGCGCCCAGTGTACAAAATGGTAGATACATGTGCGGCTGAGTTCGAAGCCACAACGCCATATTACTACTCCACTTACGAGACAGAAAATGAAGTAATCCCTTCAGACAAGAAAAAAGTGGTGGTACTGGGTTCAGGACCAATCCGGATTGGTCAAGGGATCGAGTTCGACTACTCTACTGTACACGCAGTATGGGCATTGCAAAAAGCAGGATATGAAGCAGTCATTATCAACAATAACCCGGAGACGGTGTCTACGGACTTTAATACATCCGATCGCCTGTACTTTGAACCGCTCTTCTTCGAAGATGTCATGAACGTGATTGAACAGGAGAAACCAGTAGGGGTTATCGTACAGTTCGGTGGTCAAACGGCCATCAACCTGGCAGCACCACTGCGTAATGCAGGTGTAACCATTCTCGGAACGGATCTGGAAAGCATCGATGAGGCGGAGGACCGCAAGAAGTTCGAGCGTCTGCTCTCCCGTCTGGAGATTGCACAGCCAAAAGGTAAAACGGTCATTTCCGTTGATGATGCGGTAGAAACAGCTCAAAGTCTGGGCTACCCGGTACTGGTTCGTCCTTCCTATGTACTCGGCGGTCGTGCGATGGAGATTGTATACTCCGATGCTGAATTGCTGACATACATGGAACAGGCGGTTAAAATCAATCCGGAGCATCCGGTCCTGATCGACCGTTACATGATGGGTAAAGAAGTTGAGGTTGACGCCATCTGTGATGGTGAAACGGTATTGATTCCGGGAATCATGGAACATATCGAGCGTGCAGGGGTTCACTCTGGTGACTCCATCGCGGTATATCCTCCTCAACACCTGTCCCAGGATATGAAAGAGAAAATTGTAGAGATTACAATCAAAATTGCGAAAGAACTGAAAACGGTAGGTCTGGTCAACATCCAGTTTGTTATCCATGATGGTCAAGTGTACATTATCGAGGTGAACCCGCGTTCATCCCGTACCGTACCATTCTTGAGCAAAGTAACCAACATTCCGATGGCAAACCTGGCAACACAAGCCATTCTGGGTGTGAAACTGAAAGATCTTGGTTATGTCGATGGACTGTGGCCTGAATCGGATCATGTATCTGTTAAAGTTCCGGTCTTCTCCTTCGCGAAGCTGCGTCGTGTAGAACCAACCCTCGGACCTGAGATGAAGTCTACAGGTGAGGTTATGGGTCGTGACCCGAATTACGCTAAAGCGTTGTTCAAAGGTCTCATCGGCGCAGGAATGAAAATTCCGGCAACCGGAGCGATTGTTGTGACTGTAGCAGACAAAGACAAAGACGAAGCGGTTCCTTTGCTCGAAGGTTTCTACAGACTGGGTTACAAAATCATGGCTACCGGCGGAACAGCAGCTGCGCTTGAAGCAGCGAACATTCCGGTAACGACTGTGAACAAATTAAGTGAAGGTTCGCCGAACATTCTGGATATGATCCGTAGCGGCGAAGCAAACTTTGTCTTCAACACACTCACCAAAGGCAAAACACCGCAGCGTGATGGATTCCGTATCCGTCGTGAAGCGGTAGAAAACGGCATTGTATGTATGACTTCATTGGATACGATTCGTGCGCTGCTGATTATGCTGCAAACGATCAACTTCTCTTCGGAAGCAATGCCTGTCTTTGTAAAATAAATAACTCTCTGATGAAGGACATCAGTCAGCCTGTGGGCTGGCGGGATGTCCTTTATATCGGGCAAAAACGGAAAAAATGAGCAAGTGGAGGGGAGCGCTGGTGATGAATCAAGCGAATTTCAATGAAATGGCTGGCCGTCTGATGGTGGCACTGGATTATCCTGGAGCGGAAGAAGCTCAAGAATTGGTACAAGCTCTTGAGGGCATTCCCTGTTATCTCAAGGTGGGTATGCAGCTGTTCTACGCAGCAGGACCTGACTTTATTCGGGAGCTGAAATCCAAAGGCTACTCCGTTTTTCTGGATGTGAAAATGCATGACATTCCCAACACCGTTCGTGGCGGTGCTGAGAGTATCACACGTCTGGGTGTAGACATGTTCAATGTACATGCAGCGGGTGGAGCTCTCATGATGCGTGCTGCACGTGAAGGTGCTGAGGCAGCAATCGCTGCTGATTCTTCCCTTAGCAAGCCCGAGATCATTGCAGTCACCCAACTCACGAGTACAAGTCTGGAAACGATGAATAACGAGATTGGCATCCCGGGAAGTGTGGAAGCTGCTGTGGTCCGTTATGCAGGACTAGCCCAAGAGGCCGGACTGGATGGAGTTGTTGCTTCTCCACTGGAAGTGCCTGCAATTCGGGCAGCGTGTGGCAGTGCTTTTCACACTGTTACACCAGGAATTCGTCCAGCGGGTAGTGGTCTGGGAGATCAGACACGCGTCTTGACGCCGGGGGAAGCCATTGCCAGAGGCAGTCATTACATTGTTGTAGGCAGACCCATTACAGGCGCCCCCAATCCGCGTGAAGCGGTAGAAACCATTTTGAAGGAGATGTTGAACGCATGATCGAACTGAATGAGATTCCAAATCATATTGCTTCCCAACTGTTGAAAATCAAAGCCGTGGCGTTACGTCCGCAGCAGCCATTTACATGGACATCCGGCATCAAATCACCAATATACTGCGATAATCGCTTAACGATGTCCTATCCGGAGATTCGCAACGATATCGCTGAAGCCTTTGCAACGATCATTCGGAACCAATACCCGGATGTAGAAGTCATTGCAGGTACGGCAACCGCAGGTATCCCGCATGCTGCCTGGGTGGCTCAGAAGCTGGATCTGCCGATGGCCTACATTCGTGATAAAGCGAAAGGACACGGCAAGGAGAACCTGATCGAAGGTCTGATTACCGAAGGACAGAAAGTGGTTGTCATCGAAGATCTGATCTCTACAGGTGGCAGTTCGATCAAAGCAGCCGAAGCTGTACGTGTAGCAGGTGCAACACCGTTGGCCGTACTTGCCATTTTCAGCTACCAGCTGGATAAAGGTGTGAAAGCATTTGAAGATGCTGGAATTCCACTTCAGACGTTGTCCAATTACACGGCGCTGATGGATGTGGCTTTGGCTCAGGGAACGATTCAGGAGAGTGACTTTGAGTTGCTTAAATCCTGGCGTGAAGATCCTTCTTCATTTGGTAAATAATATCATTGACATCTCGAAAAAATGTTCAGAATTGAACGGTATCAAAATTGTAATGATTGCCGTCATAGCGGCAAAACCATCGAATATGCAAGATGCATCCCGCACTTTGGGGTGCTTTTTTTGTTTGTTCATCAAAATATTAACTTTTTCACTCTACCGTTGTAAAAAGCTTGTAACTTTTAGTTGGGATCGGTCGTTTATAATTCAGTGTAGGTTGGAACAGATTTCTAATTTTAGGTTTTTTGAAGAAATGAACGGGATTTGAAGAAAGGATGAGCGTGATTGCTGGCATGAAGAATTTATTTCTCAGAAAAAGACCTGCCAAGAGCCAGTCAGGCGACGAACATCAACAGGGGGAAACGCCGTTTGAGGCATCGACGGAGTCGGGGGAAAATACATACAACAATGAACATGATTACCCGACAAGTAAACCTCCGTTACCTGAAAGTGAAATCGCTTCAGATGAAGTGGCTGCAGCTGCTGTCATCACTGTTGATGAACCCCAGAAGAAGATCAAACCAACGAAGGATATGCTGCCTCCATATGATGGACCTGTACTGGAGGTGCGTAACGTGCATCGCAGTTTCCAGACAGGCAGTCGCATTATCCATGTGCTCAAAGGCATTGATATGGAAGTGAATCCGCAACAACTGGTCATGTTGAAGGGGCGATCGGGCTCAGGCAAAACAACACTGCTGAATATGCTCGGTGGACTGGATCAGCCTTCAAGTGGAGACATTCTGTTCTCTGGTCAGCCTCTTCAGGATTGGGGAGACCGGCAGCGGACCGCTTTGCGGCGCAAAGAGATCGGTTTTATTTTTCAGGCATATGCACTCATGCCCTTATTATCTGCTTGGGAAAATGTAGAACTGTCGCTGCGTATGGCGGATGTTCCACGAGCGGAGTGGAAGGACAGGGTTGGTCACTGTCTGGATCTGGTTGGATTATCCAAACGGGTGAAGCACCGACCTTTCGAGATGTCTGGGGGAGAGCAACAGCGGGTGGCTATAGCCAAGGCGATTGCCCATAGACCCAGATTGTTGCTTGCGGATGAACCTACAGCTGAACTGGATTCCAAGATGGGCGCTCAGGTCATGGCCGTATTCCGCAATATTATTGAAGTAGAACAAGTAACAATATGTATGACTACACACGATCCTACAATTTTGGAGGTTGCGGACCATGTTTATGAAATGGCGGACGGCAGATTTATTAAGTAAAGGGGCCGCTCCGAAGAGGGGGAAACGTGCAGCACTTATTGTACTTGGTGCGATAATGGTTGCAACGATGTCCGGCTGCTCATTGCTGCCGTCAGAAACAGAGGAAGAAGTGCTTCCGCCTATCACACCACCAACGATCTCCAAGAAACCGGAATATGAAGTCCGGACGGAAACGTTGGAGAAAAAAGTAAGTGGTAGTGGCAAGATGATGAGTCAGCGGGAAGAGAAGGTGTACTTCACGCTTGATGGCATGCATATCAAAGAGTTAAATGTTAAACCAGGGGATAAAGTGAAAAAGGGTCAACTTCTTGCTGTCCTCGATGTGGAGAGTGTAGAGAAGGAGATCCGTGGCAAGAAACTGGCTATTCGCAAATCCGAAGTTCAAATGAAGGAAACACTCCGCAAGAAGGATGAGATGGACCCGGTAGAGTTCGAAGAATCAACGATTGCGTTTGAAGAACTACGCCAGGAACTCGCTGATCTGGAGGAACAACTGGGCAAAGCCACGTTGACAGCTCCGTTTGGCGGCACCGTTATTGCTGTGCAGGTAGAGAAGGGTGCAGCCGTGAAAGCGTATGATCCGATTGCTACCATTGCGGATACATCCAATCTGGTTGTAGCCGCTACCTTTGCCAAGGAAGATCTGGAGAAGTTCTCGGCTGGTATGAAGGCAGAAGTAGATATTAATGGAGCTGGTAAAGTCGCTGGCAAAATTAAAGTTATGCCTATCGCGGAAGCATCGGGAAGCGGCAGTGGCGAAGGGACGGGTGAAGGCGGTACGCCTCCAACCAAGGAAACGCTGGATAAGTATGTTATTGTTACACTTGCAAAAATGCCAAAAGGCGTCGAACGTGGTACACCACTATCGGTCTCGATTGTAACGCAGCGTACCGAGAACGCGATTGTGATTCCTGTATCCGCTTTACGCTCCATCGGTTCAAGAACGTACGTACAAGTCGTGGAGAGTGATGGCAGCAAGCGTGAAGTGGACGTTGAAGTTGGTCAGCAGACGTCGACAGATGTTGAGATTCTGAAAGGTCTGACCGTAGGCCAGAAAGTAGTGGGACGCTAATGGGGCTGCCATTGCTTCGGCTGCTGTTCCGCAAAATGTGGAACACGCGCTGGATGACATTCAGCACACTGATCGGATTGATTGTGGCGGTAGCGTTCACCGTCAGTATTCCAATGTATGCCGATGGTGCGTTGAAACGGGTCGTCGCGCAGACGCTGCAGGATAACAGTGAAGGATTGCCAGCCGGTTCGTTGCTTATGAGCTATCAGGCACCTGGTGGCGTGAAGACAGACACTCGGGGTCTGGACGAAGTAGATCGTTATATTCGTGAGGATGTTCCGCGCGACATCGGGTTTCCTTTTCATACGTATGTGAATTCAAGATCTATTCGCAGCACAGAGGTTAGCCCGGAAGATCCAACCAAAGTGGATGCCAGCAGGGCGCGCAGTATGAGTCTGGGTACGATGAGTGGACTGGATGCACAGGTGAATTACTCTGCAGGGGTTAAACCTGGAAACCAGGTCAAAGATGACACGATCGAGGCAGTCATGTTGGAAGAGGGCATGTATCGTAACGATCTGCATATCGGTGACATTCTGGAATATCCGGTGTATAGCGGTCTTGATATCACGTTACGAGTGAAGATTACGGGTTCCTTCAAGGCAGATGATCCGAACAGCCCTTACTGGGTACAGGGATTTGACGGCATGATGAATGGACTTTATGTGGATGAATCGGTTTTTAATGATGTTTTACTGAAGGAAAAAGGCATTCCACTTCAGAATTCACGCTGGTATTATGCCTTTGATCTGAAAGAAATTCAAACCAGCCAATTGTCGGGTCTGACTTCCATGCTGGAAAGGCTGGACATCGATCTGTATCAGCGGTTGAAAGATACGAAAGTGGACATCACCTTCGGTGATCTGCTCAAGCAGTTCCGCAGTCAGAGTCTGCAACTGCAGACCATGCTGTTTACCTTGGCAGCACCGATGATTGCGATGGTCTTTTATTTTATTGCAATGAACGCCAGACAGTCATTACAGAAGCAAGAGAGTGATATTGCGGTATTACGTAGCCGTGGAGCTTCAGCTCGGCAGATCTTCTCTCTCTACTTGCTTGAAGGCATATTTCTGGGCGCTATTGCGCTGGTTATTGGGCCGTTGCTTGGTTGGTTTATGGCCAAAAGTATCGGTTCAGCAAGTGGCTTTCTCTCGTTCGTAGATCGGAAGTCTATTCCGATCGGTGTATCAAAAGAAGCTATCCTCCTGGGCGTAGCAGCGGTCCTTGTTGCGATCATCGCATCACTTATCCCTGCGATAACCTATGCACGGGCAACCATTGTATCTGCCAAACGGCGGCAAGCACGAACAGACCGCGCTCCAGTATGGCAACGCTGGTTCCTGGATGTTGTATTGCTGGGTCTGGCTGGATATGGATACTACCTGTTCTATGAACGTCAGATGTTGACTTTCCAGACCGGAATGACAACGGATCAGTTGCAGGTACAGCCGTTTCTGTTTTTTGTACCCGCACTCGCGATCTTTGCGCTTGGACTATTCTTCCTGCGCTTGTTCCCGTGGATATTAAAGCTTATTCAGTTGATCGGTCGCAAGTTTCTCCCGGTCCCGTTGTATCTGACATTAACACAGTTATCGCGTTCATCTTCTTCATATTATCCACTGATGATCCTCCTTGTACTGACACTGGGACTTGGGGTGTACAACTCGGCTGCTGCTCGGACGATTGATCTGAATTCCACTGAGCGTACCTTGTACCGTTATGGTTCTGATGTGATTATGCAGACTGTGTGGGAAGGAACACCAGAGGTTAAACCCGGTGGTTCCGGACAGAACGGCGGTACGGGTGGAGGTCAACAAGGTGGTGGCAATGGAGGAGGAGGTTCTGGTGGGGGTTCCGGCGGAGGCAACGGCGGTGGAGGTGCTCCAAGTGGTGGCGGCGGTTCTTCGCAGCCATCCAAAGTCATCTACTCCGAACCTCCATTCGAAGTGTTCCGCAGATTAGACGGGGTTGAACATGCAGCACGAGTGCTGCAGACCAAAGGCAATATTATCGTCTCTGGTAAGTCGGGCGGACAGGGGATGCTGGTCGGAATTGATAATGTGGACTTTGCTCAAGTGGCGTGGTTCCGCAACGATCTGTTCCCGGCACATCCCTACAAGTACCTTGACTTGCTTGGTAAATATGAAGGGGCTGTATTGATCTCTTCCAAATTTGCTGACAAGTTTAAACTCAAAACTGGAGATCTCGTCTCCATGGGTGTACAGGGACAGGCGATTGAATTCGTCGTGTTTGGGATCATTCCTTACTGGCCAGCCCAGTATCCGGATCAGATGCCATTCTTCGTGGCGAATCTGGATTATATCTATGATCAGGTGCCTCTGATTCCTTATGAGGTATGGCTGAAAATGGAACCGGATGCCAAAGTGGCTCCACTAATGGAGAAACTTGCAGCAGAAGGCATTGAGTTATCGTCTGTGCGTGACGTACGGACCGAATTGGTATCTCAGGGTAAACATCCGTCAAGAGGTGGCGTATTCGGGATTCTGAGCCTTGGTTTCCTGGTTTCGGTTATTATCTCGTTGATCGGATACGTGCTGTACTGGTTCTTCAACCTGTCTGGACGTGTTGTGCAGTTTGGTGTGCTACGAGCGATGGGGTTATCCCGGGCACAACTGAGCGGCATGCTGCTGCTGGAGCAGGTGTTCACAGCGGGACTGTCGATCCTGCTAGGTATTGGGATTGGTCAGGTATCCAGTCGTTTATTCCTGCCATTCCTGCAAACGACAGATAATGTATCTGCTCAGGTACCTCCATTCCGGATTGTGTTTGAACAGCAAGATATGTTGCAACTGTATGGGGTCACCGTAGTGATGCTGGTCATTGGTGCCACGATGTTGCTCTGGCAGATTCGCAGATTACGGGTTCACCAGGCAGTCAAAATGGGAGAGGAGAGGTAAACGTGATCCAATGCGAAGGACTTGTCAAAATTTTTAAATCCAGCGATGTGGAAGTCGTTGCCCTTCAGGGTCTCAACCTGACTGTCAATCAAGGTGAAATGATGGCCATCATCGGTAACAGCGGTAGCGGTAAATCCACGCTGCTGAATATTCTGGGCGGTCTTGATCGTCCTACGGCTGGTACGGCTGTTGTGGGAGACTGGGATCTGCTGAAGATGACAGATGCCCAATTGGTCGAATACAAACGTCATACGGTAGGTTTTATCTGGCAAAATAACGGTCGTAACTTGCTGCCTTATCTCACTGCACTGGAAAATGTGGAGACTCCCATGATTCTGGGAGGCAAGCGTGATCGTGCTTACGCAAAACAGTTGCTCGAATGGGTAGGCCTTAAGGATCGGATGCATAACAAATTGCATCAATTGTCAGGAGGAGAGCAACAACGGGTAGCGATTGCGATCTCATTATCCAATCGTCCCAAAATTTTGCTTGCAGATGAACCAACCGGTTCGGTCGATTCCGAGACATGTGATACAATCATGGGCATTTTCCGAAGAATGAACAAGGAACTTGGCGTTACGATTGTCATCGTTACCCATGACTTGACGCTTGCTGGCAAGGTAGACCGGATCGTTGCGATTCGGGACGGCTTGACCAGTACTGAGTTTGTGAAGCGCAACCCGAATCTGGATGATGAGCATAACTTGTCCGAGGCGGATATGCCAGACATCCATGAAGCATTTGTCATTATAGACCGTGCAGGACGGCTTCAGGTGCCAAAAGAGTATCTGGAGGCCTTATCCATTGATAATCGGGCTACATTGGAGTTTGACGGTGAACGTATTGTTATTACGCCACCAAGATAATTAATGAGGGGGAATTGGAAGATGAAGAATAGGTTGTGGGGAAAACGTGTGCTGGCTGTCATCGCTACTGCGACGCTGGCACTGCCGCTGATTGCCGGCTGTACGGCAAGTGAGGCCAAGGATACGGAACAGCGTGTATTACGTGTGGCAACGTTGTGGGGAGGACAGGATGACAGTTACTTCCGTCAGCAGTTCACTGATGCTTTTGAATTGACACATCCCAATGTAACCATCGAAATTGTGGCTGCTGTTGATCAGAGCAGCATGTATGGGTATGGCAACACGGAAGAACAGCCGGAAGTTCCGGATACGATGGAGAGTCTGAAAAAGATTATGACTGGGGATAACCCGGTTGACGTTATCGTGGCTGATACGGCCACAGTGAAATCATTAATTCAGGAGAATCTGGTGAAACAGCTGGACCCACTGATGCAGGAAGATAAGTTTGATACCAGTGATATCGTGCCTAGTGTACTGGAGGGAATTAAGGACCTTGGGGATCAGAGCATCTATGCATTGACACCAACGTTCTCCTCATCGGCTTTGTTCTATAACAAGGGTATGTTTGAAAAAGCAGGCGTGGAACCTCCAACGGACAACATGACATGGGACGATATTTTCAATCTGGGTACCCGTCTAACGAAAGGTGAAGGTAAAGATCATGTATTTGGCTTCTCCTTCACGACATATCAGGGTGGTTCGCCGTACTACTCCATGCAGCAGTACTACAGCTCGTTGCAGCTGAAGACGTTTGATGACAAAGCAGAGAAGATGACCGTAGATTCTCCTCAATGGGAGAAAGTGTGGAGCACCATCAGCAAACTTGCGATTGACAAAGTTATTCCTAAAGGCGACGAACCACAGGATCAGAATCCGAGTGGGCGTTATGATCCAGTACAGGGTGACCTATTCCTGAGTGGCAAGTCAGCCATGGTTATTGGTGATTACAGCTATATTAATCAATTAATTGATGCCAATAAAAATGCGGATAAAATGAAAGACTTTACGAAAGTGGATTGGGATGTGGTAACACCTCCAGTTCACCCGGAAGCTCCTGAAATTGGAGGCAGCATCTACCTGAGCAACCTCATGGTGATTAATAGTGCAGCTCAGAACCCGGATGATGCGTGGGAACTGATCAAGTACATGAACAGTGAGGACTGGGCTAAGATCAAAGCACGTAGCAGCTATGAGATGGTATCACGGAAGAGCTTCATTAAGCCCAAAGACGGTCTGGATTATAACATTCAAGCATTCTATGCGCTGAAGCCGATTCCGCCAACCAATACCAATCTGGATAAAATGTATCAAAAATCCCCAGGTTTATGGCAAGTCAATGAAAAAGGTATGGAATATTTCAACCAAGTACTAGAGAACAAAAAGACACCAAAAGAAGCGCTTGGTGAGTGGGCAGCTAAAGGAAACGAGATGCTGGAGAAATTGAAAAAGGATCCTAAAGCTACGTTTCAATGAGATTTGATGAAGTAGTCATATCATAAGTTAAGGATAGCCGCTGAAGATTTTAATCTTTGGCGGCTATTTTTATAAAAATGGGGTATTCTACAAAAGGCAGGAATAAATGACGACTCCGGAAAGGACGAGCGGTATGCACTGGGTATATTTCAGCAAGTTGTATGCAACCAAATTTCAGGCAGGATGTCTGGCCAAACGTATGGAGCAAGATGGGTGGATTTACGGTCATAATGAACCAGCGGAAGTGGAAGTTTATCGATCACGTAAAGGACGTTACGGTGTACGTTTTATTCCCTGACATTACCCCTTGACTTATAGGGTGACGATAGTGTATATTAATTAAGTCGCTGTTTTAATATTTCTTACTGACGCGGGGTGGAGCAGCCCGGTAGCTCGTCGGGCTCATAACCCGAAGGCCGCAGGTTCAAATCCTGCCCCCGCAATTTAGTTTCACTTGGATGATTCACAGCCATCATCTGCACGTTATACATTATGTCTAGGGCCCTTAGCTCAGTTGGTTAGAGCGGTCGGCTCATAACCGATTGGTCACAGGTTCGAGTCCTGTAGGGCCCATACTCTTAAAACCCTTGCCTAGCAAGGGTTTTTTTCTGTCTGCATGTAAGCACTGGAGTAAAAGGTATCTTGTTAATGGTATCTTTCTAATATGCCCTTTTTTTCGAATCTCAATGTATGTCCATGCCATATCTCAAATCTCGCATATACTACCTTATCCCAACCCATAGGAGGTAGATTTCATGAGTCAATTTCTTGATGCAAGAACATCTCAGAATGCGAGTTTGGCTAACTCTATTGCAATACCAATCCTGGTTATTAATACACCACAATTATTCGGTCAGATTGGTCTGCAAACAGAAGGAGCAGGGGCAAACCCACGGGTACAATTCAAAGGAACGGTAGCCGTACAACTTCCTTTGGCTCTCGTAGGTATAACGATTACGATTGTCAGAGGAACTTTGGCAACAGACCCTGTCATTTATTCCGCAACGTCTTCGTTTAGCTTGAGTGTCCTTGCACCTCAGATTATTACGTTCTCTGCGGATGACTTCAATCCACCGATCACGCCTCAATTGACGTACACTGCATTTATCAGCTCTAACTTGCTCGGTACGATCCGTGTAGGCCCTGAGAACTTTGATGGAGCCGTGTATTCCGACTAATGTTGAGCGTCCTTGCCTAAGTAAACTAGATCAATAGTCTTCTTAAATGAAAGGCCTCAAGGACCTGCCCTCAAAAGCAGGTTTTTTTTTCTGTTCAAGGGGAAAACTGAACTTCATCGAGTAAATAGGGTTCTATGATATAATGCATTACAGAGATTGAATGGTATTGGATATAAAATAGTACGTGAACATCTGAGAAACGTATGAAATTAGTGATAGAAAGCAGGTTTCCGTTTAATGACGTCAAATGAAAGTCAACGTTTTCGTTACAGTGAAGCTCCGGTCTGGGATTGGCAGAGAGCTTATTATGAACAGAAGGGGCTACAAGCTTGGACAGAGAACCAAGTCCCTCAATATATTACGAGTAATCCGATGATTGCCACGGCGTATGCAGAGATGATTTTTGGCTTTCTTCAGGACTTTTCGAACAAAGGAAAGATCAGTGAGACCGTAACCATTCTTGAACTTGGAGCGGGTGTAGGGCGTTTGGCACATCAAATTCTCCTGAAACTGCTTGAGTTAAAGGAATTTGCTGGAATACAGTTACCGCCTTTCAGATATGTGATGACGGATCTGGTAGCGGAGAATGTACTGGGTTGGCAGGAGCATCCATCCATGCAATCCTTTATTCAACAAGGTATCGTGGATTTTGCACGTTTTGACGCTGTAGAGGATACAGAATTGAATCTGGTCGTTGCAGGCACGGTTATACGGCCCGGTGATCTGCAACAGCCGTTGTTGTTAATTGCCAATTACTTTTTTGACAGCATTCCGCAGGAATTAATCTATATTGGGGATGGCGATATCTATGAGTGCGATCTGCTTGTACAATCTCCGGATCGTTGTCTTGATCTTGAGCCCGCTGAGATGCTGAAGAATATGACGCTGAGTTATGAGTATCGCCGAGCACCGGAATACAGTGCGGATAACTATCCGTATCAGGAGCTTATCACATTGTACAAAGAGGAACTGGAGGATTCGCACATTCTGTTCCCTGCAATCGGGTTGTCCTGTCTCGAACGGTTGAACAAGCTGTCACAGTCAGGTTATGTGTTGATTACCGCTGATAAAGGGGATCATCGCCTGGATAACTGGAAGTTCGCAGAGCCACCTGAATTTGTTCTTCATGGGAGTTTTTCTTTAACGGCTAACTACCATGCCATTCAATATGTTTTGGAACAACAGGGCGCCCATACACGATTCACAACACATCATTATAAAGATCTGAATGTTGGATGCATGTTGATGGTGGAGGAACCCATCAGTTATGTGAATACACGTCTCGCCTACCATCGATTTGTTGAACGTTTTGGACCGGATGACTTTTTCAGCATGAAACAATGGGTAGACTCTCGAATAGAGAGTATGGAGTTAAAGCATATTTTACCGTTTTGGCGTCTGGGTGGATATGATGCGGAGTTCTTGATTCACAGTGCTACCCACATTTCCAGTCTTCTTCCTGATGCAAGTGATGAGGAAATGCTTGATATTCAGTCTGGTATTCATACGATGTGGTCGTCCTACTATGTGATGGAGCAGCAAGGAGGTCTCGCATTTCTGGCAGGGCAGCTATTATATGAGATGTACATGTATGAGGATGCAAAACGGTTTCTGGAGATATCATTGGTTGCAGATCCGAGTAACCATAATCCAGCCGTCTTATACGATTTGGCTGTGTGCTGTTATGAACTTGAACTGGAAGAAGAAACCCTGTCATATACGCATAAAGTGTTGGCTTTGGAACCTGATCATGAAGAGGCAGCAGCGTTGCTCCAGAGTTTCGAGTTGATCTGAACGGAACAATTTTAGTTTGTCTCCTGTATGTATGTTGGATGTAATTGGTAATATTTATATAAAAATTGAAACCTTTAATTGAACTTCATCGTATTAATGGGATATTCAACCAATCATTTCTATAGTACATAAAGGAGACAGAGCTATGAAGAAAATGTTATCCGTTGCATTATATCCACTTGCTTGGGTGCTGGGGGCACTGAGTATCTTATCTGGAAATGCAAACAGTGTCCTATTGGTGAAAGATATCGCTACAGATCGAAGCTATGATGGGCAGGCTATATATGATAGTATTGAACATAGAAATGCCTAACTACATATCATTGAACTGTAAAGGTAATTGTGTTGTCGAGTAATAACATGAGAACCAATTACTCTTGAAGCGAAGTACGATGAGCAGGAGTTCTGTCCGTACAATCTTTAAGCCGGTTTCGTACCTTATTCAGGTATGAACCGGCTTTTATTTATGAATGGGGGATACCAGATGAAGATTATTATTGGACAACCGAGGTTCGAACAGGATTTGTTGCAACTTGAAGCCGAACTCAAGCAACATCCTGATGCAGAAGTAGTATTCTTTCCTGAAGGTTATCTGAACCAGAATGTCGAAGACGCTTGCCGCCTGGCGGCTGAATATGGAACCATGATTGTATCAGGTCATCGCAGGTTGGACGAACGTCCAAAGGACCGATCGATTATCATCAGTAAGGCTGGAGAGATTGTATTGGAGAAAGCTAAATATACACCTGCTGAGACGGCTCAGGAACAGGGTTGGGTAATAAGCACTTTGTTGTGTGATGAGCTGGTCCTGCAAGGATTTCGCAACGAGAATATAGGAAATGTGGACATTGTGATGCATTCCATTGGTGTGGGCATGTTCAGTGAAGAGCAGTACAGTGAGTGGGTTGAAGAGGCTCGGCAGATCGCCATCCAGCATCAATGTATTGTCATGGGGGCTAGCCATGCGGATGGTTCGTACCGTGATAACGGGATCTCCATTCCAATCGCTTATTGTATAACTCCTGATGGAGAGGTTGTTCTGGCATCCCGAAGTGATACACGTACTCGTACAATCCTTCTGGACAGAGGAAATACAGACCCTTCACCTCAGGAGTCACAAGAAAAACAACTGAAAATCTCCATCGACCCATCTGGTTAGGTTACCGGGCATGAATCCTAGATGAATGGGCTGTTGAACTTGCCAATTCGCCCGGTCACTTGCACGGAATACGCATATGTTATGGCATACCTTGAAATTCAAAGGAGGCCAATCAAAATGAGTCAAGTTGGATACGGTTGTTGTAATGCTGGTGGCGGATGGACTTCTACAAGTGCAATTCTCGTACTGTTCATTCTGCTCGTAATCATCACAAAATCTTTCTGGCTGTAAGTCACGTGTAGAAACGTGCAAACAGTGGCTCCGCTGAGACTTCAGCGGGGCTTTTCCTGTTTATAAGAAGCAACATATGCCCTCCAATACATTTGACAACTGAAAACAATGTGCTTAAAATCACATAAGAGACTATTAACAGAGATTGAAGGGATAGCAATGCCGTTTATTCGCTTTAAAGGATTCACAGGTCCTCAGCTAGAGGAAGTTGTACCCCAAATTACAGAGCAGATGGCCCTAATTACTCATATTCCAAGGGAGAGAATGAAGGCAGAGCGTCATGATGTCCAAGCGCTAACACCTTCTCCGGCTTCTATAGAGATTCTGATGTTTCAACGTGACCAGGAGATTCATAATCGGATTGCATCGTCGGTGCAAGCTATTTTGGAAGAAGCATACATGCCGGATGTGCATATTTTCTTCAATATATTGTCACCTAATTTGTATTATAAAAAAGGCAAGCCGCTGACAGATTATCGATTGGATTGAGATTGTGAGGGACGAGCAGAATGTTGCTCGTCTCTTTTGCTTTACATATTTTTCGTATGTTTACCAATGGGCTGGTTCCTGTGAACCCTGCTCAACGATAATGAGCATATCGCAGACACAATAAACAAGGCTCCGCCGATAAGATATACCCATCGAACGCCCAGTTGATCGGCGACTAGACTAAAGATGACTATGGATGCACTCATAACCGTGGATATCAGGACGTCATGAGTGGTGTATACCTTGGTTAGAGATTCGACAGGTACACTGTTCTGAAGCGCTGTCTGCTGAGCCACATCACGAATCTGATTAACTGGACCCATGAGTATGCATAACACCAGAGCGAGCCAGGGCAGGTTGTTTAGACCATAAACGACGGTCAGCAGGCTCAAGAGAAGAGAACCCATGGTCATGCTAGCGATTAGATGCTTCTGAACACGTTTGGCCAGTGCAAGAGCCAGAATACCTCCAAGCATGGTTCCAGCAGCGTAACTCGAGTTCATGAGTCCCCACCAACCTTCTCCTCGTCCCAGAGATTCTTTTGCAAAGGCCAGCGTAACAGCTCCGATCCAGATGGAACCCGCAAGAGCCAGGGCAATGTCCACAAGCGTAATCAGTCGTAATGATGGATTGTTCCAAAGTATACTCCAGCCGTCCCTCAATACATTCCGCGATACAGCAGATCTCTGAGGTTGTTCTACATTCCGTGTGAGCGAGCCCATGGCAATCATGAAGATCAGAACGGCCCAGGACAGGCTTGTAGCTGCCCAGAAGGTCTGTGACGCCCCCCAGTTCATCACGGCGAATCCCGTCATGGCGTAACCGACAATGGTTACAGTCTGATTGGAGAAAGATAGTAGGCTATTTGCTTTCACAAGGTCTTCTCCTTGAACCAATCGTGGCGTTAAAGCATTCAGTAACGGAGTTTCCCATCCGTCCAATAAGGAAAGTATGACCACTCCGAGCAATAGAAGCGGCATTTGTGAAATCAAGTGATTCAACGAAATGGCTATACAGGTCATGATGAATGTTTTGGTTATGGAAATGCTGATCAATAGTCTGGAGAATGGGAAACGGTTCACAAGTAATGGCAAAGTGAGACCTGCTATTATGCGTGCAATGATCTGAATAAGTGGAAACATTGCAGCAGAGAGTATCGATCCAGTGAGACCGTATATAAATGTAGTAATGACCATGATATATATGACATTAATAAGCGAGAGCAGCGTTTTGGCGGCCCAGTACGGATAAAATGCGATGTTCATGCCAATGATGTCCTTTCCGAAACGATATATCTATATTACGGGCATTGTCATCATTGCACCACAAACAAAGTTATCATTTTCCCGTCATTTCATCACAAAAAAACTGCCCAACAGGGCAGTCATCTTCTAATGCCTGTAATTCATGCCATAGCGAGTGTGAAGGCGATAAGTAACATCAGCAGGCTGGTCGTTCTGACCATAGTCATATAAGGTCTGCTGGGTTCGGCTTCACCCCGGGAAATCCAGCCATAGCGCAGATACCAGCCGAATTTTGGGAAACAGAGATTGATGATACAGAGTACCATGAATATAAAAAAGAGGGTTCTCATACCCATCTTCCTTTCTCACTTCTTACATAACGGATCTTATCTTAACGTTTGCGTCTGGTAAAAAAGACTACAATCAAAATAATAATGATGATAATTAACAGAAATTTCATGTATGTTCCTCCTGATGAGTTGTTAGATTATTGTGGAATGTTAGTTATCAACTATTACCCAAGAAACACATGACTTGAATAACTGTGTTACAATTATAATATATTGGTTTTATATCAACACATACCATTCGGTTAGTTGTATCTTCATATAAAGTACGAAAACAGAATATACAAACAGTAACGTGTATGAGATGAAGGAGGAAGGCATGAGCCAACATAATCAACTCCCATTACAATGGGAATTTATCATCTCGAAAGTGAAATCCTCCGTGACAGTGGTCGATGCTACCTTGCCTGAGCTTCCGCTCATGTATGTAAACGAACACTTTACCCGGCTGACAGGATACACGTATGAAGAGTCTGTCGGACACAATTGCCGATTTTTGCAAGGGCAGGATACAGACTCCGAAACGGTAATGCAGATTCGTGATGCATTAAAGAAACAACAATCCATTAAGATTGATATTTTAAATTATACAAAAAGTGGTCAGAAGTTCTGGAACGAACTGAATATTGATCCGATCTTTAATGAATCCGGAGAGTGTTTATATTTTGTAGGCATTCAATACGATATTTCAGAACGAAAGTATGCTGAACAGCAATTGAAGTTTGCCACTTCCATGGCTGAGATGAACAGCAGAGGGCAATTGGAATTCATCGGCAAGCTGAATCACGAGCTTCGTACCCCGCTTAACGGCATTATGGGCATGATCGAACTTGCCGGTATGGGTGAAACTACGGATGAACAGAAAGAATATCTGGAGTTAGCACGTCAATCAGGTGAGGCGCTACTTAATATCATTAACAATAGCCTGGATATGGCGAAACTGGGCAGAGGCAAAATGGATGTTGAAAACATTGAGTTTCAACCTCTGAAGCTGATTCAACAGATTGTAAAGACACATGAGCCTGCGGCACGGAATAAACACATACGTCTGCTCTGTCATGCTGATCTGAATGTTCCTGATGTGCTTATCGGTGATCCGCTAAGACTTCGGCAGGTACTGGATAATTTACTGAGTAATGCGATCAAGTTTACAGAACAAGGTGAAGTGCTGTTACAGGTGGATGTGGGGCAACAACTGATGGATACCGTTGTATTGGTATTCTCTGTGCGTGATACGGGGATTGGCATTCCTCAGCATCAGATCGAACAATTGTTTGATGCATTTACTCAGACCGACATCTCCCATGCGCGCCGATTTGGTGGAAGCGGTCTTGGTCTGACCATCTGCAAAGAACTGCTGGAACTGATGAATGGTCAGATTTCGGTGGAGAGTACAGAGGGGAAAGGCACACAGTTTGAGGTGATACTGCCCTTGCTGCGCCAACAGGCCATTCCCAATGTAGGATAATCAAACAAGCAGGACAGCCGGGCGGTCTCGGCTGTTTTTTTATTGTATTGGATTGTTTTACGAACGGGCGTTCTGTTATAATGCAAGTGTTGAATGGGGGAGACACAGCATGAGTAAGAGACGCACAAGAAGAAAACGTAAAGGCATGCAAGGTTTCAAAAAGCAGGTTCTGACGCTGGTAGCGATGCTGCTGGTAGCCCTCTATGCCTGGGCAGGGGGCGAATGGCCGGAGGAGATACCTAATCCATTCGTAGGGACTAATAAGAGTGTAGACCATACCATTACGTTCCCTTCAGAGCGTTATCCCGAAACGGCCAACCATATTAAAGCTGCTATCAAGGCAGGGCATTCGGATGTATGCACCATTGATCGTAATGGAGCGGAAGGCAATCGGGATTTATCCCTTAAAGGTGTTCCGGTCAAAAAAGGTAAGGATCGTGACGAGTGGCCCATGGCGATGTGCGCTGAGGGAGGAACAGGTGCAGATATCCAGTACATTACCCCGAAAGATAATCGTGGTGCAGGTTCATGGGTAGGGAATCAGTTAAGTACATATCCGGATGGAACACGAGTGAAGTTTGTAGTGAAGTAACAACAGGATATGGTTGGGCAGAAACAAGGATAGTCAGTCCTTTGTTGTGAGGTCAGTGGCAGCGTGCTACAGGATAAGTAGAAGAGAAAAACCAGACGTGTATGCGTCTGGTTTTTTGGTATAAAGTGCTGGCATCAATGGATCTAGTTAAAGTATCTATACGCGAACTGGAGTTTCAAGGATTACAGGGCCGACTAAACGAGTTGCATTCCGCTTAAATGATGAGACCGGATGCTTAACAGACGCGTAACATGTTCGACCTCATCAAACGGTATCCACAGACTGCCGTGAACCGTACGTAAGGAGAGAATGGATGTATCAGCGGTACGCTCGGGAAATCCGGTTACCGTCTGACCGCTTGTATTACGAACCATGATCTGTTGCTTGCGCCGGATGGCAATTTCTACCTCTTTTTTCATAAGTCATTGCTCCTGATTATGAGATGTTAAATCCATATGTCAATGTTTTCAATGGTTAATTTGTCTTCTTTATCTAGTCTATCAGAACTAGGTATAGATTTCCAGAAGAGAAATCAACAATCTTCTAGGTGATTTGTCTTAGCTGTGGATGATCCGTTTTTGAATGGGGATTACGGGGTTATATTAGGGTAAAAGGAGGGGAACGGAATGACAAAATTGATCATTGGGCTGGCCCGTACCGAGAACGAGGCTATATTGATGCTGAATAAGGTCAAAGAGGAAGGGATCAAGGATAAATATTTAGGAGCGGTGGCGAAGGAGCAGCTTAATCTGGAGCTGGTGAGCGAAAAGACGGGGCTGCCCAAACCTTTGAAGGGTGCCGGAACAGATGGTGCCTTTGGCGCTCTGAAAGGCATATTGGCTGGTCTGGGGAAGCGAATGGATCAGACGATGTCGATCGGAAATGCAGTGCGCAGACTCGCTGGTAATGAGATTGGGAGTGAGACCGATGATTTGGTGCTTACACTGACTGAAGCGGGAATCTCGGAGGAGGATGCGCGGTATTACGAAGATTGGCTGTTAAAGGACCATATCTTGGTTATCGTGGAGTGCAGTGAGGAAGAAGCTGCTCGTGTTCGACCTATTTTACTTTTTTAGTTTAATTTAAGGCTGATTTTAGGTTTCTTTAATGTTGGGGAGGTATTCTTATCTCACACCTCCCTTAATATAGATTGGTTTACCGGAAGTCCGAGACCGCAACTCGGACTTTCTAGGCACTGTGAGCTGACGCTTGCAGTGCCTGTTTCATTTATATAAGTTGAACTAAAGATTATTTACACTGGCACTCCGATGACAGAATAACTTCTAATCGCTGTTATCCCCAGATTTTTTCGATTCCCTTTTCTCAAGGGAAAATCCGGTGATAGCGTATGCTTCCGATGTAGCTTTCTTTCAGAAAGCTTTTAGGCGAACGCTTCGCTTTTTCAGTTTTTTCTGTCCTCTCCGTTATCGTGTAAATCATTAGTTAAAGTTATATAGTTAGATTATTTTCAATAAAAGTGTTGCAAAGTTAATTAGTTCATGGTAAGATATTTCTTGTCGCCAAGAAATAATATCCATGCCGGGGTGGCGGAATTGGCAGACGCACAGGACTTAAAATCCTGCGGTAGGTGACTACCGTACCGGTTCGATCCCGGTCCTCGGCATCTTAAAAAAAAAGATCGTATGACGCTTGTTAATCAAGCTGCATACGATCTTTTTTTGTGCCCTTTAATATGATTGTCACTTCATTGCAGACCACATCACCATGCAGCTCATAAACATAAACCCTGCATAATACATATCAGAAGATACATTTATCTGACTTTTATGAAGAGACGGGACAATGGTGTATACTATCCGTAGGCATATATTACCTTTACCTTGCTGAACGATATAGGTTCAACTACACATTTACACGATAACGGAGAGGACAGCTGTTATTCTGTCATCGGAGTGCCAGTGTAAATAAACATATTTGAACTTATGTAGAGTCACAAAACCAATAAAACAATCTTATGGACGGAGGACTCAAGTTTATGTTGAAACAGCTTAAGCCATACAAGGTGTTACAGGAGCGCAGAATTGAAGAATTGAAATCGGATGCGTATCTGTTGGAGCACCAGAAATCCGGGGCCAAAATTGTGCTTTTGTCCAATCAGGACGACAACAAAGTATTCAGTATTGGTTTCCGCACACCTCCGGAAGATGATACAGGGGTAGCCCATATCCTCGAACACTCCGTGCTCTGTGGGTCCAAGAAATTTCCGGCCAAGGATTCTTTTGTTGAGTTGCTGAAAGGTTCATTGAATACATTCCTTAACGCCATGACGTATCCCGATAAGACGATCTATCCGATCGCGAGTCGTAATGATCATGACTTCCATAACCTGATGGATATTTACCTGGATGCAGTATTGAATACAAATATTTATGAGAATGAAAAGATATTTCTACAAGAGGGCTGGAACTACAACCTGACCTCTGCCGACGATGAGTTAACCTACAACGGAGTTGTATATAACGAGATGAAGGGTGCCTTTTCATCACCGGAACGAATGGTGCGCAGAGAAGTGCTGAACTCCCTTTTCCCGAATACTACATACTCCTCCGAGTCTGGCGGATTCCCGGAAGCTATTCTGGATCTAACGTATCAGGGGCTGCTGGATTTCCACACGAGATACTATCATCCTTCCAACAGTTACATCTATCTCTACGGGGATATGGATATGGAAGAGAAGCTGCAATGGCTCGATGAGAATTATCTGAGCGCATATGATCGAATCGAGATTGATTCGGCCATTCAACTTCAACCTGCCTTTGCAGAACGGGTAGACACGGTTAAGACTTACTCTGCGGGAAGTACGGAATCGGAAGTGGATAACAGCTTTTTGACCTATAACGCGGTGATCGGCACAAGTCTGGACAAGGAACTGAACATTTCGTTTCAAATTCTTTTATACGCACTGCTGAACGCTCCGGGAGCGGTACTGAAGCAGGCGTTGCTGGATAAAGGAATTGCGAAGGATGTCTACGGTTCGTATGATGACAGCCTGTATCAGCCTGTATTCACTGTGGGATTGAAGAAGAGCAATCTGTCTAGCAAAGAGGATTTCCTGGGAACGGTCAAAGAAGTGCTTGAGCGTGTGGTAAAAGAAGGTTTTGCTCCTAAAGCGCTCCTTGCAGGAATTAACTCGTATGAGTTCAATCACAGAGAAGCGGACTATGGCAGAATGCCGAAAGGTCTGATCTACGGATTCTCCTCCTTGCAAAGCTGGTTGTACGATGAGGAAGCACCTTTCACCCATTTGGAAGCAAATGATGTATTTGCTGAGCTGCGGACAAAAATGAACGAAGGTTACTTCGAGCAACTGATTGAGAAATATATTTTGCAGAACACACATACTTCTTTTGTGGCGCTTACCCCGGATAAGGGGCTGAACTCACGCAAGGAGGAAGCGTTGAAAGCACGTCTGAAAACCATTCAGGCCGGTCTTAGTGAGGAAGAAGTCCAGACGTTGATTCAGAAAACGGAAGCACTCGCCGAGTATCAGAATACACCTTCAACCAAAGAGCAGCAGCAGGTTATTCCGACGTTATCGATTGAAGATATTGAACCGAAGTCCTCTACGTTGCATCAAACGATGAACCAGGTCGACGGCACAACCATCCTTCATCATAACCTTTACACCAACGGAATTGGTTATCTGAGACTGCTGTTTGATATCAAAGAAGTACCACGTCATCTCCTGCCGTATGCAGGATTGCTCAAGAATGTATTGGGTTACGTGGACACTCAAAACTACTCGTTCAATGAACTGTCCAATGAAATCCATATCCATTCAGGCGGTATTCATAGCGGGATTGGATCTTATGCTAATGCGCATAAGCACAATGAATTCAAGGCGACCTATGAGTTCAACGCAAAAGTGTTGTATGACAAGCTTGGATTTGCCTTTGATATGATCAAAGAAATTGTGTTCACATCCCGATTCGACAATTCGAAGCGATTGTATGAGATCATCTCTCAGATGAAAGGTAATCTGCAACGTAATCTGATCAATAGTGGACACTCTGCGGGAATTGGTCGGTCTTCGTCCAAACATTCAGCGGTTGCGGATTTCAGAGAAGCGGTGAGTGGTATCGCGTTTTACCAGTGGTTAGAGGATCTTCAGGCGAATTTTGAGGCTAGAAAAGAAGAGTTATCTTCCCGTCTGCAAGAGTTGACTGGGTATATTTTCAGACCGGAGAACTTGCTTGTCAGTTATACTGCCGATGAGCAGGGATATGAAGGACTGGAACAACAGGTATCTGATCTGAAAGCGAAGCTGTTCACACATGAGGTTGCCAAGGAAGCATTCTCCTTCTCACCTGCAACTCATAAAGAAGGATTCCGATCCCCTTCGGAGGTGCAGTACGTGGTGCAAACGGGCAATTATATCAACAAAGGATATCAATACACCGGTTCACTACGGGTCTTGCAGGGAATCCTGTCTCTGGATTACTTGTGGACGAATATCCGCGCCAAAGGCGGAGCTTATGGCTGTATGTCAGGATTCAGACGGAACGGAGACAGCTACGTTGCATCGTATCGTGATCCAAATCTCGATAAAACGTACAAAATATATGAAGAGATACCTCAATATTTGACCGATTTCCGGGCAGACGAGCGGGAAATGACACGTTATATCATTGGTGCGATTCAGGATCTCGATACGCCGAGAACGCCTTATGGAGAAGGAGCTTTCTCCCTCGAGTGTTATCTGTCAAATGTGACTGAAGCGGATCTGCAACAGGAACGTGACGAAGTGTTAAACACGAAGGAAAGCGACATTATCGGTTTTGCTGAGCTTTTATCGGCTATACTTGAACAGCAACAGCGCTGCGTGATCGGTAATGAGAACAAGATTGAGGAACAGAAGCAAATGTTTGACGAGACGCTGGATTTAATTAAAAACTAAGCGTTAGTCTCGTTTATTCCACGGTCCAATAAGCGTCAAAGCAAAAGGCACTTTTATGAGCTGGTTTCAACAGCTTATAGAGGTGCCTTTTCTAATGGGGAGGAACTATCTCCATCCCATATGATATGAGAATGTGTGACGCGCTGCGTTGTTCAAGTGACAGCGAGCATGTTGTATATTTTCAAGGTCCGCAGATCTTCCTTTGAGATTTTTAATTCATTATATAACTCCTGATTCTCGGGCAGCGGGGTTCTGGAGAATAACATTTTTAGCGCGATCGGCATGAAAGGTCTGAAGGAGACACCCGCCATCAGTCCCCACTTTTTCTCCGATTCCTGAAAAGACGCCAAAATATTAATATATAGGTTCTCGAGCGGCGTGGCCTGATTTTTCAAAATCAGGGTGGTGAGTGTGTCATAATGCTCGGTGTGGCCCCAATACATATTCTCGCACTCTTGATAGTTCTCAAAATCCTTCACATTCATATACATCACGGTGCGATAACGGTTGGCATCCGATTGAGCCATCATGTCAATGACACAACGAATGAGACTGTTGTTACGCCCATCATAGAAGTAGGAATAGAAACGAGTGGAGTTCTTGAAAAAGCTGGACGGGACCGCATTCATCAGGGGAGAAGCATGTCTTGGCTCTTGGTACAAGAGTTGCTCCACCTGGATGTTGAGTGCGTTCGCAATATGATGTAACGTGACCAGATCAAGTGTAATATCTCCGCTCTCATACTTGGACAGAGTACCCTTGCTCTTGAAGATCTGATCCGCAAGCTGTTGAATGGTCAGTCCCCGCCACTTCCGAAAGTTTCGTATTTTCTTGCCAACTTCCTGATTGATATTGTTCATAACCGGTTCTCCTTATGCCAATGTTTCTTGAGAGTACGTGAAAATGATGAAAGTCATTCATAAAAATGATGTTATATGAGAAATATATCACTTTTTCATCGAAATACCTATTTTGAAGAAACAATAAACTTCATTTGTTTCGTCAGAATAGATTGTATTACATTTGATGCAATTCCTGCGTCATGAAATAATAGATGTAATACGACATGAAACGACAATGAAAAAGTAAAGCAGATAGAGGAGCAGAAGCTATGAAATATGACTTTGATGAGATTATTGATCGCACAGGAACAAATGCCATGAATACGGATGGTTTCCGTCAATATATTTTTAACGCCACAGAGGACATGACTTTTCCATTTAAGGACGAAGAATTCATTCGCTTGTGGATTGCAGATATGGAGTTCGCGACACCTCCCGAGATTCTGGATGCAGTCAAGCAGCGTCTGGACCGTAGAATTATGGGTTACTCCCAAGTGTTTGATCCGGCATACTATGAAGCTGTTTCGAATTGGATGAAGAGATACTATGACTGGTCCTTCCCAAAGGAGCATTTGGAGACCTCAAACGGGATCATCCCCGCTTTATATGAACTGGTGGAATATATCTGTCAATCGGATGAGAAAGTACTGATTGTGACCCCGTCTTATGGTTTCTTCAAGTCAGCTGCGGAGCATAACAATCTTGAACTGGTATGTTCAGATATGATCAACGAGCAGGGGCGTTACTCGATTGATTTTGAGGATTTTGAAGCCAAGGCCAAGGATGAGAAGGTAACGGTATGTATTTTCTGCAACCCCCATAATCCATCTGGACGCGTCTGGACAGCAGAAGAGTTACAACGTGTGGGTGAGATCTGTCTGAGGAACAATGTATGGATTATTTCGGATGAAATTCACTGTGATCTGCTGCGGACAGGCAAAAGACATACGCCACTCGCAAAGCTGTTTCCGGATACGGATCGAATCATTACATGCATGTCCCCGAGCAAAACATTCAACATGGCTGGTCTGATGTTCTCCAATGTCATCATCCCGAATAAGGCACTTCGAGACATCTGGCAGGCACGCCATTATGGTTTCAAAAACCCTCTGAGTATTGCTGCCACGCAAGCGGCTTACGAAACGGGTGATGAATGGCTGAAACAATTAAAAGGTTATCTAGACGCCAATTTTGCCTGCGTAGAACAGTATGTGAAGCAGCATCTGCCACTGGCCGTCTTTCACATCCCGGAAGCCACGTATCTGGCCTGGATTGATATCTCGGCATATGCTCCCCAAAATGTAAGTTTACCTTTATTCTTCGCGGAGCAAGCGGGTGTGTTGCTCGAAGATGGTCATATGTTTGTAGCCAATGGTGAGGGTTGTATTCGGTTGAATCTGGCTTGTCCGCGTTCTGTCCTTCAGGAAGGATTACGGAGAATCAGCAGTGTGCTTGTGAAAGAAGTCGAAGAGGTACCTGTTCAAGTATAAAGTCATCAAGTCATCACGCAATAACGTGGTGACTTTTTCGGATGAGTATACGGATTGCAGTAAGAACAAGGTTAATTTTGAGGTGAACTTATACCCTGATGCGCAATTCTGGTCTGCTGTCCCCGGTTATGTTAAAATGGTGGATAGTCTATGAGTTGCATGACATGCGGCTCTCAGAAGGAAGAGCCCAGTAGCTGGGCTGCACGAAACTGCATTCATCAGGGGAAAGGAGCCTATACATATGTTTGGAAACGATTGGGACAAGGTGCTTCAGGAAGAGACGGAAGCCGACTATTTTAACAAGATTCGTTACACTCTCGCCGCCGAGTACAAAACGCAGACGGTCTTTCCGCCCAAAGAAGACCTGTTCTCCGCACTAAAGCTGACACCATATCATCAGGTTAAGGCTGTTATTATTGGACAGGACCCTTATCACGGAGCGGGACAGGCTCATGGATTAAGCTTTTCGGTTAGACCCGGGGTACGCGTACCGCCTTCTCTGAAAAATATATATAAGGAACTTCATGCCGATCTGGACCTGCCCATTCCGAATCATGGATCTCTCGTTCATTGGGCACAGCAGGGAGTCCTGCTATTAAATGCGGTTCTGACGGTCCGTGAAGGTCAGCCGAACTCCCATCAGGCACTGGGCTGGCAGACGTTTACGGATGCTGTCATTCGTGCGCTGAATGAACGTTCAGAGCCAATGGTATATATGCTGTGGGGCAGTCATGCCCAGAAGAAAGGTGCTTTTATTAACAGGGACAAGCACCTGGTACTGGAGTCTACACATCCCAGTCCGCTGGCTGCGCATCGTGGATTCCTCGGCAGTCGCCCCTTTTCCAAAGCCAATGACTTCTTGACCTCCAAAGGTATTGAACCGATCGATTGGACTATACCTGAAAACGATATAAGTTGAACTAATCATTTACACAATAACGGAGAGGACAGAAAAAACCTGAAAAAGCGAAGCGTTCGCCTTTATACCCGGATTTTTCCCTTCGGAAAAGGAAATCGAAAAAATCTGGGGATAACAGCGATTGGAAGGTTGTTCTGTCATCGTAGTGCCTGTGTAAATAATCTGTAGTCAACTTATATAGACAGATGGAGGTGAGAACATTGCGACATTGGATAGGACGAAAAGTAGCGGTATATCGTGCAACAGGCATACGGGAGCCATTAAAGGGAACGCTGGTCGAGTGGGATGAAGAAGCGGAATGTGTACGAATCGGACCGAAACGGATTAAGGTATCGTTTGACAATATCGCAATGATCAGACCTCTTCCCGAAGAGAGTCTTCCCTTAAAGAAAGCACGTTCTGAAGTGCACAAGGTTGGATATGTGATGAAAAAGGCGATTCAGTTCGAAAATGCGATCTATTTCAAGTCACAGGTGATGATCTGGCGCCGGGCCAAAATTGTAGCATTATCCACGACGATTCTGCGTCATGACGAGGATCAGGTTGAACTTGCAGATGGTCGGGTTCTTCGTAAAGACAAGCATATGTTTGTCGTACGTTCACGCCGTGGGATACGTTAGTTATTCGAAGATTTAATATTCATTTCATGCAAAGATCATACGGATTTAATGTTTGGTCTGTATATTAGGTAGTAACAACCCCTTCTAAATAGATGTGTATTGCAATGGGAGCCCGACCGGCTGCAAACGGTCGGGTTTTTTTGTCCATTGGTTCTGTTAACCTGTTGTACATACCCATAACATTCATGTTATATATTATTAAAATAGATCATGAGAAGGAGTGAAACCCAATGAAACGTATAGCTGTTTTTGCAGGCTCCAATCCGGGAAATCACCCCGATTATACAGAGAAGGCTGTTCAACTGGGCAAACAGATTGCTGATAGCGGTTATGCACTGGTCTATGGTGGTTCTTGCATGGGCTTGATGGGTGCAGTAGCCGATGCTGCTCTTGAGCAAGGGGGAGAAGTAATCGGGGTAATGCCTACCGGATTGTTCCGGGGCGAGGTTGTTCACGGAGGGCTCACACAACTGATTGAAGTGGGAACTATGCATGAACGGAAGGCTACAATGGCCGAATTATCCGATGGATTCATTGCCCTTCCCGGAGGCATGGGCACATTTGAAGAACTATTCGAGGTACTGTGCTGGGCACAGATCGGTATTCATCGTAAGCCTGTCGGTTTATTGAATGTCAACGGATATTATGGACCGCTGATGAAGATGGTAGAACATAGCGTACAGGAAGGATTCTCCAACACTTCGCATCTCAGTCTGTGGAGTCTGGAATCTGATCCGGCTGAACTGATCAAACAAATGTCATCCTATATTCCTGTAGAGTTGACTCAGAAGTGGTCACAACTCAACGGGAAATGAGGGAGAATTTTCGATCTGCCCAAGCAAGTTGCGCTATCGGACATAGTCTATAGTGTACTTCGATGAAGAGGGGAGTGTCACTGATGAGCGAACTCAAAGGTACAGGTTACGGATATTGCGGAGGCTTCGGTGGTGGAGCATGGACATCGACAGGTGCAATTCTGGTATTGTTCATTCTGTTGGTTATTATCTCTCGCACATTCATTCTGTAATTCGGTCAGTATCCCGGGACGGGGATCACGCTGCAGAGGCAGCGCCCGAATAAAAATGACCTTTCCAAAGAGACGTCGGTATATGCCGGCGTTTCAGGGGAACGGTTTTTTGACGTTTCCAGCATACGTTGAGTGATTGAAAAAGCAAAAACCTGCCCCTGAATAAGGTCAGAAGCAGGAGAGAGCCTCCTGAGCCAATAGCTGCACAACAAGCAGTTTACACCACAACAGCAGTTTGATCCGGATTACCTAACGATTTCCAGGCGATATATAGCCCGATGGCGGCTGCAATTAAGGAGAGTATTGCTGCAACAATAGCCAGCTGATCCAGTGTGTTGGGTGAACTGGAGTTAAAGGAACGCTGATTAGCCGTCTTGCCGGATTTGTTTTTGATATGGACAGATGCTCTGGAATGCCTGGAAGCCGACTGTAATTGGGATGTGCGAGGGCGCATAGGTGTCGATTTTTTCTTTGAGGAGTTCAATAGTCAACCTCCTTATAACGGAGTGCAGTGCTTCCATCGTTCATACTATGTTATGTCGATTTTCAGATTGAGTTCGCAAAAATGAGTGAATCCCCAGCCCGTTAGATGTTGGGCCCGGTCGCTAGTATTAGCGAAACAGGCAACCCATTATACGCTCTGTTAATACAGTTCTAACAAACCGTGTTTATAGTGAGGATCATAGAGTGAAGCTTGAATACAGGAGGCGCTGGAATGAGGAACGTGGAGATTATTGCCCACCGCGGTGCATCTGCCGTATGCCCGGAGAACACGATGAGTGCTTTTGAACGGAGTCTGGAGCTTGGAGCAACAGGGATTGAAACCGACGTGCAGATGACGAGTGATGGCAGACTGGTACTGATTCATGATGAGACGTTAAGCCGAACTGGTGGCGCAGATGGCTGGGTTAAGGATACGACTTACGATGAATTGCGCACACGGGATGCCGGGTCCTGGTTCCATGCTGATTTTGCCGGCGAACGTATTCCTTCTCTGGAGGAGTTATTTAAGCTGGTACAGGGGAAAGGAACCCTGCTTAATCTGGAATTGAAAAATGGTATTGTGAGTTATAAGGGGATGGAAGAGAAGGTCATACAAGCGATCCGGGACTGGAATCTGGAGCAACAGGTTGTGCTGTCGAGCTTCAATCATGCTTCGCTTGTGAGATGTAAACGTCTTGCCCCGGAGATTCGTACAGCACTTCTATATATGGAAAAGTTATATCGTCCCTATGATTATGCCGCCAAACTCGAAGCTACCGGCCTTCATCCCTACAAGCTGGCAGTCACACAAGAAGATGTTGCTGCTGCATTGGCACATGGCGTTGTTACCTATCCATTTACGGTGAATGATCCTGCCGAGATGCAGGCCATGATTGACATGGGTGTGCAAGGGATCATTACCGATGTTCCGGATGTCCTGGCATCCTTACTTACGGTATATGCCCGTTAAATGAGTCTGTATTTTACATGTTTTACATATGCAATGATAAGGCTGTGTTCGAGCTTTTTGGCTCTTGCGCAGCCTTTTTGGGTGTAAAATTGTGTGCAAATCTTCATATATGCAATAAACATGTCCTATTTGTCCATTGCCAGAGTCCGTGGATTCACTTACAATGGTCTATGGGAATGAGAATCAATATCATTAAAGTTCGGTATTTATAGAGAGGTGATTGTTATGTACATAGGTTTGAGCAGCTCCACTCATAACGAGGGTGGGCGCGTATGAGTTCACAAGCTTCACCAGAAAAACATAATCCGGATTCACCCACAGCGAAGATACACACTCGTCCGTGGGCAGCCACACTTATTCTTACAGGGGGAGTTTTGCTACTCGCTCTGGGTATGGCTTTGTCCATTTCTTTTGGGGCTGCTGATATTAAGCTTAGTGTAGTCTGGAAGGCTATCTTTGATTTCAATCCTGAATTGACTCCACATCAGATCATATGGGAGATTCGGTTGCCACGTATTCTTGGAGGAGCAATGGTAGGTGCATGTTTCGCTGTAGCTGGAGCGATCATGCAGGGCATGACTCGTAACCCGCTGGCCGATTCAGGTCTGCTTGGGTTAAATGCGGGAGCTGGATTTGCACTGGCAGTTTGTTTTGCCTTCTTCCCTGGCTTGCCATTTATGTATATCATCATGTATTCCTTCCTTGGAGCAGGGCTTGGTGTCCTGTTGGTGTATGGTTTTGGTGCAGCTTCCAAATCAGGTCTTACACCACTACGCCTTGTGCTTGCAGGTGCTGCTGTATCAGCGATGTTGTCGGCACTCAGTGAAGGGATTGCATTATATTTCAGAATTGGACAAGATCTGGCTTTCTGGACGGCCGGTGGTGTAGCCGGAACGAAGTGGTCTCAACTTGAGGTCATGTTCCCATGGGTACTCGCGGCACTGATCGCAGGTCTTCTCATCTCCCGTTCCATTACTCTGCTTAGTCTCGGAGAAGATATTGCGGTGGGCTTGGGGCAACGTACGGGGTTGATCAAGCTCATCGGCCTGATTGTTGTGCTGATTCTCGCGGGTACGGCTGTGTCTGTGGTGGGTGCGGTCGGTTTTGTTGGACTCATTATTCCCCATCTCACACGGAAGCTGGTTGGGGTCGATTATCGCTGGATTATTCCATGTTCCGCTGTGATGGGCAGTTTGCTGCTTGTATTTGCGGATCTGGCTGCACGTATGATTAACCCGCCGTACGAGACGCCAATTGGCGCATTGGTTGCCCTCATCGGGGTACCATTCTTCCTGTATCTGGCACGTAAAGAAAGGAGGACTCTGTAACGATGGAATCCTCAACAATAGTTGGAGCAGAGCGCAAGAAGAGAACCAAGAGTACGATTGTCCTCATTGTGCTTGCCCTATTAATTATTACGGCTTTTGTGGTGAGTATGAACACAGGTTTTACCAAGCTTTCGCCGCTTGAGGTGTTGCGAACCCTGTTTGGCGGAGGCACGGCGAAACAGGAATTGATCCTGTTTGAATTCCGTCTGCCACGTATTGTGATTTCGGTGCTGGTCGGGGCCGGACTTGCGTTATCTGGTTGTATTTTGCAGGGAGTATCTCGGAATGCGCTGGCAGATCCGGGGATCCTCGGGATTAATGCAGGTGCTGGTCTGGTCGTCATGTTATTTGTTTCCTTTTTCCCGACCACGACAGCGGCTCCGGTATTTCTTTTGCCAATTCTGGCCCTGATCGGTTCCGGTTTTGCTGCATTTCTGATCTACATTCTCTCTTACAAAAAAGGAGAGGGCATCCTGCCTACGCGTATGTTGCTTACGGGGATCGGGGTAGCAGCGGGAATCAGTTCTGCCATGATCGTGCTTACGTTACGGCTTAGTCCGGAAAAGTATCAATTTGTAGCTACCTGGATGGCAGGCAGCATCTGGGGTTCGAACTGGAAATTTGTAACGGCATTGCTACCGTTTCTTATTATTCTTGTCCCGCTTGTTCTGTATAAGGCACGTGTATTGAACGTACTGAATCTGGGGGACCAGACGGCAAGCGGACTCGGGACTCCGGTTGAGCGTGAGCGACTGATTTTGCTTGCGGCTGCTGTAGGACTTGCCGGCTCATGTGTATCTGTGAGTGGGGGGATCGGTTTTGTAGGTCTGATCGGACCGCATTTGGCACGTCGTCTGGTGGGTCCAAAACATCAATTCCTGTTACCCGCATCTGCACTGATCGGTTCATTGCTTGTACTGGTTGCAGATACGCTGGGCCGTGTCATCCTGCAGCCTTCGGAGATTCCTGCGGGGATCCTGGTTGCCATTATTGGTGCGCCATACTTCCTGTATCTCTTAAGCAAGACGAAATAGAACGTAATCATCATTGTGTGGTTGCATAAGGAGGACTTCAGTCCATGCTTCGCCGTTTCTTTGCCTATTACAGGCCTTACAAAAAGCTCTTTATTCTTGACTTCAGTTGTGCGATTTTAGTCGCCCTGCTGGAGCTGGCTTTTCCACTGGCGGTCAACCGGGTAGTCGATGATCTGCTGCCAGGCGGACGCTGGGACTGGATTCTATGGGCGTGTCTGGCATTGCTCGGCATCTACTTATTGAATTCATTCCTGAACTTCGTGGTTACCTATTGGGGACACAAGTTGGGCATTAACATCGAGACGGATATGCGTAAAAGTCTGTTTAATCATGTGCAGAAGTTGTCGTTCCGTTTCTTTGATAATACAAAAACAGGACATCTCGTGTCCCGCATGACTAACGATCTGATGGATATCGGTGAGATTGCCCATCATGGTCCAGAGGATGTATTTATCGCGGTCATGACGCTAATTGGTGCATTCAGCATCATGATGAGTATTAACGGAAATCTGGCGGTGTTAACCTTTATCATCGTACCGCTGATTATCTATCTGTCGCTCTACTTTGGTAGCAAAATGTCCAAGGCATTCAGCCGAATGTTTGGAGATATTGCGGACTTCAACGCTCGTGTAGAGAACAATATTACAGGTATCCGTGTTGTTCAGGCTTTTGCTAATGAAGAGCATGAAAAAGCACAATTCGCTGTGAACAACGGTCGTTTCCGTCAGACCAAGCTAATCGCATACAAAATCATGGCTTGGAACTCTTCTGTCAGTTATATGCTGATGAAGCTGGTATCCCTCTTTGTCCTGGTATGCGGAACATGGTTTGTCATTCAAGGCAGTATGACCTACGGTCAGTTCATTGCGTTTATTATGCTGTCCAATGTGTTCCTGACACCAATTCAGAAGATCAACTCGGTTATCGAGACGTATCCAAAAGGGATTGCAGGCTTCAAACGTTATACGGAGCTGCTTGATATGGAACCGGATGTGGAAGATCGTCCAGGAGCCGTTACGGTATCCCATTTGCGTGGGGATATTCGTTATGAGCAAGTGACGTTTGGTTATTCGGATCAGGAGCCTGTGCTCAAAGGTATTGATCTAAACGTGCGTGCAGGTGAAACCGTAGCGCTTGTCGGTCCATCGGGGGCAGGTAAAACAACGCTATGCAGTCTGCTGCCACGGTTCTATGATGTGCTGGAAGGTCGCATCACGATCGATGGGCAGGAGATACAGGGTATGACACTGGACTCCTTACGTAGTCATATCGGAATTGTACAACAGGACGTGTTCCTCTTCGATGGAAGCATTCGGGAGAACATTGCCTACGGCAAGCTGGATGCATCCGAAGAAGAAATCTGGATGGCCGCTAGACGTGCCCAGATGGAACCTTTGATTCAATCGATGCCGGAAGGATTGGATACGTTAATTGGTGAACGCGGTGTGAAGCTGTCCGGTGGACAGAAACAGCGTTTATCTATTGCCCGTATGTTCCTGAAAAACCCGCCAATTCTGATCCTGGACGAAGCCACATCCGCGCTGGATACAGAAACGGAAGCGGCGATTCAGCAATCCCTTGCTGAACTGTCAGAGGGCCGAACCACACTGGTTATTGCTCACCGATTGGCTACGATCAAGAATGCAGACCGCATTATTGTCGTTGCTGAACAAGGCATTACGGAGCAGGGACGTCATGAAGAATTACTCGCAGCAGGTGGGGTATATAGCCGTCTGCACTATGCGCAGTTTGGTGCGTAACCTGTTCGATGTGGATGTAACAATGTAAAATGAAATGTAAATATGAGAAGTAACGCCATCGTTCTTGACTTGGAAGGAGTCAGGACGGTGGCGTTTTTTTCTTTTTCATAATCAATTGTGGGTCAGGGGTACTGTGCTCATATCTGCCTGTGATCATGGATGTGGAATCGGGTAATATAGTAAAGAGAACACTCAACGTGTAAGATATGTTCATCATCTTGCAAGATATAGGAGGTACACGATATGCAGTTGAGCGATATGCTGAAAATTCTTATAACCTGTCTATTATTTATTCTGATTTGGTGGCTTCTGACTCAAGGGATTCGCAAAATTTCCAGAAGTCGTGCGGGGTCCGGTTTCCAACGCTGGGGTGGATGGTCCATTGGACTTTTCATTGTTGGCGCCGTGCCACTCGGTTTTTCGCTATACACAGAGATCTTTGATAAGCGCCTGGATGCCAACATCGGGTTGGGGCTTGCCATGTTTTTTGTATGGGCTTATTGTGTGATCTTGTTGTGTTCGGCGTTGGTGGTCTGGGGAAGGTACGTGTACAAAAGGGATATGAAGAAGTGAATATTTGGGTTGATCGTGCTGAGCCCGTCAGGAAGTTAAGGGTGAGCTGACAGCTGTATTTGTAACAATAAACTGATATGGAACGTTAATTTTAGAAAGAGGTGTTATTAAAGGGGGATTTACATATGTCCAATCTTCGTCGAGTCCTCATATTGCTCTCAATCCTAATCGTATGCCTTACTGGATGTTCAGGACATATCGAGTGTAACTCCGTGCAGACTCAAGCGAGTGCACCAAGTGAAGATGGATTCACTGGTTATGTGGTTGATCGTAAAGACGATTCCATTCTTGTGGTTGATCCTGCATATGAGGATTTCAGTGCGAACGGAGGAGGAAGTCGGTATTATCCGGCAAAATGGTTCTCCAATGCGCCTGATCCACAGATCGGCTCCTATGTTGAAGTCTGGACGGATGGAGGCCCGGAAAATCAACCCTATCCTGGGCAGGCCAGAGCAGAAAAGATAGCGGTATCTTGTCCAGTGGCACCGGATGTTGCGCATATGACGGATGCGGATGCGATTCGTAGTGGACTTCTTTCACCTGATGCAGAGAACATCCGTGTTCCAGTCATTGAGGACAAGCGGTTTGATGCAGATTCAGGGACATGGACCCTTCTTATGCGAGATGCGATGACAGCGAATGAAGGGCAAGTAGTTCATGTGACCGTGAAGGATGAGGAGAAAGTTAAGACACAAGGCGGAGAATAAGGGGTTCATAGCTTTATGATGGTGGAAGAACGCGCGTTGCACATGAATATGATTCAAATTGAAAGAAGTGACACGGATTGATTCATTGCACAATATCATGATTTTTGAAACGCCTGTAAGTTCCCTCGCTGTCCATCATGTATTATGATTTTATAAAAAGGGAAAGGACTCTTCTGCCCATGGAATTATCAAGGTCTCAGCAATTAGCTCAAGAGCATGTCACCAATTATGCAAGAAGCCGCAAAAATGAGGCGGAGCAAACCATTAGGGAAATCATTCGTATGTCCAACATCGAGCTGAAGACATTTGAAGATGCTATCACTAAACTAAAATCTCATGCAAGTATCGCGCTACACTTTCACCCAGATCGATTAGATCCGAATATGAAAAGCGTGGCTGAGGCACTACTTGAGCAGGGGGTTTATAAAAGTCAGTTTGAGACTTTCTTATCGAATGGAAGTGTATCCGCATTTTCAGGCGGTGAACGTGACGTTTGGGAAAATAAAATGTTTGGCGGAGCGTACCAAATAAATGGCTCAACCAATAGCGAACGGCCCAAGTATGGGGCACTCAATGTTATGTTACATCCCGATGGACCTGCTCCACGTTTTGGATCATGTTATCTCCTTTTATCGACTGAGGTCTCTCATCGTTGCACGTATACATATTTGGATTCTCACCAAGACCCCGAGGAAAAGGGAACGTATGAGGAATTTGACCTCGTTTTGGCTGCTCTCTTGAGGGACGTATTTTATAGTAATTTTGCCATTGGTGAAAGAAATCTAACAGTTCAAAAGTTGATTGACCATATGCTCATCAATCTTGAGAAACCATTCCAAAATCCATCAAACCAAGAGCCAAACCGAAATTTGGATCATTATATCGAAGCTCAGGTTCATGGTGATATTTCCCTTGAAGAAGACGTCAAGATGCTTGTTGCCGACCCATCATTTAAAGGCACCCATACAGGACAAATCTTAGAGCAGATATGTTTAAAGTATTCCATTGATCTCCACTGGCACATGGGCTTTACACTATTAGTTGATGACGTTCCAATGGATTTTCGAGGTCCTTCGATGCCTTCACTGGCCAAAAGAATTGCAAAAAGTGATTTTATTGATGCAAATATGATTGGGTATGCAGCTACGGACTTGAAACGAAACCCAAGCCATTGGAGCGATAGAGGAACCTACATTGAAGTTCTACAAGAGTTAAAATTACTCTGGCATGTCTTAGTGAGATATGGAAAGCCAATGGAAGAGTGAAATAGTACTCTAACAACCTTGAGCGCCTAGCCTTTCAAGGTTGTTTGTTTTTTATCATTCAAACGGATTACTGACTATACATTTATCTATAAATCTGCTGTCACAAAAACGAACGTATGTTTTACAAATACATTGACTTTTTGTCCTGGCAATAATATATTGTTGTCAGGACAAAAAAAGAGGTGAAGCAAATGTCCGCCAAAAAGATGGGGCGGCCTAAATCTGACAAACCCAAAAGCAGAACGATTGAGATACGTGTCGATGAGGAAATTATGAACAAGCTTGATATTTCGGCTGAGAAGCTGAATACGAATCGATCAGACATCGTTCGCAAAGGGATTGAGAAGATTTACGACGAGCTCCAAAAATAAAAAGGAAGCAGCGCAAGTCCCACGAAGAACACGCTGCTTCCTATCCCGCAATCACTTGTTGAATGAGCGACTGCATAAATATCCTACCATGTGCAGAACGTTCATTCAAGTGAGGTGCGAATTGATATACAGGAGGATGCACATGAATTCGATATTAGAAGCATTATATAATGGACGACTTCGACCGGATGAGATGATGATGCCGACACATCCTGAATACCAAGCGTTAGGGCGGCAGATTGCAGCTCTGACAGAGCAATGGAAGAATCGATTGAGCGAGGAAGAATTTCTTGAGCTTGAACAGTTATTTGACTTGTGTGGCAGATGTGAGGGCATGCATACGGAAGCAGCGTTTGCACAAGGTTTTCGTCTGGGTGCCAATATGCTGATTGAAGTCATGAGTCAGCGGGAGGAATCGGTGTTGGAGTTTAACTAAGTTTAACGATGTGAGCAGAGATCAGGGTTACTTTTACAGCTAAATTCTCAGAAAATGACGGCATACAAAATACTTATTTTGCACCATAAAATGGTATCATAAATTGAGTATAACAAAGCCCTCAAATCCTCTCTGCATTCAGCAGCAGGGTTCGAGGGCTTCACTTAAACATAGAGTTAAAAAATCTATATATAGGGAAAGAACCTGTTAAACAAATTGTTTCTTAATCCGCAATATTCCCAGCCATTTTCAGACGACGCGCAATTTCCTTAAAGTCTTCTTGCGATATACCTGGTGCGAATTCTTCCTCGACCGCAGGAGCTTCCGGAATCGGGAACCCTTCAGGTATCCCTTGGATGACTTCCAGGGGTTGTCCATCTTCGGGATGAGTTCCTTTCCAGATCTGGCCGATTGTGTTGAAATCTTTATCACTATAGGTATACAGCTTGGTGTGTACGCCTTTTTCTTCATATTTACGAGCCTCGTTGAAGGCTTTGTTGTTCAGTGAAGGGATAGGAACCAGCTTGGTCACATTTACGCCAGTTGCAATCTCAAGTGCTTTTGCATATGCGACAACATGCACGCCGCCACGTACCAGCAGGAAACCAACCACTTCCCGGGCTGCCGGGTGATCCGTCATCTCATATACTTTCATTTTATGGGTACGAGCGCCACATTCTAGGAAGAAGTTATGCAGCAGATCCTCGACCAGGTTGCCACTGTTGAAGACGTTTGCTCCCGTCCATGGATTACCCATAGAGTCGAAAGGCATTGCGCCTTGTGCACCTGCCAGGTAGTGATACGACAGACGAGCATCTTTCACGGAACCTAGTGGTGTATCGTCGGGTTCTTTGTACTCGGTTGAACCTCTGAGGCACTTGTTAATACCATGAGACACGAGCTCAACATGACCCAATTCTTCGGCGGTAATACTCATGACGAGGTCATAGAAGGGCTTCAGCTTTTCTTTGGATCGAAAATTAAACGATTGATAGAGGTAGTTGTTCAACGTTGACATTTCTCCGAATTTGCCGCCGAGTAATTCTTGTATAGCTGCCGCAGCATTCGGATCTGGCTTCTCGACATTGGGAATCTCAATCAGGATTTCATCCAAGCGTTTGAACATTCGGGTGTAACCTCCTCATATTGGTATTGCAGATCGTGTAGGGTTTCAGATCGTGGAGTCACTCTGTCATGGCCTATTACACGTCTATTGGGTTTTTTAAACAAAAAATCAACCAAATGGGACTTAAGCATCGCATAACGCATGCCCCAACTCTTCTCCCATTTGTTATTTCCAATACGGTCAAATTTATGTATAATCAAACATTCAAACGAGTCTTCACGTACAAGAGAAGAGAGTCATGAATCCATAAAGGAGTAAGAGATGAACAAGCGTTGGATACGAATAGTTGGGATTGTGATGTTTCTAATGATTCAGATGTACATAAGCAGCGAGCCTGCCACAGCATATGTCGTTACGAATGAGGTTCAGGTGGATGAAGAAACGCGGGAGTTACTTGAAAAGAAATACGGATTGGAACGTCCTGAGGAGCCGAAGACACAACAACACGTTTTCTCGGGTGACTGGGGAATGAGTTTCCGGACGGAGCCTCCTGATTCGTTTGACCGACTTGTTCATGTGGTTCCTTTTTCCCTACGGCCATTGGCCTGGATCTTTCGTTTATTCGTGTAAAATGAAACCCGGACGGGCAATATAACAGAAACATATTGTCCCAAGGAGTGAGTAAAATGAGAATGCTCATCGTTACCGTCATGTCGGTAGTCCTGAGTTTAGCCGGAATTACATCAGGCACAGGCGCCGCCATCCCTGATTATGCGAAGTGGGGAATTATTGCGGTCAAAGAAACACAGACCAAGTATAATGTGGATATTTTGGACTATAAGCATATCGGTCGTACCTCTCTAACAGCAGATCAATCACGGGAACAGTTCAAGTTATGGGTTCGTGCGAAAGACGGGAAACAATTCGCAGTTTATGTGAATGTTGATTTTAATCCATCTACACAGCAATTAAAGAAAGTACAATTTTCGGAATCGGATCGACACTGATCCTTTACTGAACTGGGTCATTACAAGTCACGTAGTTATATGAGCAGCACTATTAGAGGAACCAGACTCCCTTGATCGTTAAGGTGAAAGTCTGGTTTTTTTATTTTACAAAATCCTTTTTTTACTATTGAATAAAGAACTTATGTTCGCATATAATATGAAATACAAACAAACGTTCTTATCGGAGGGATGATTATGCTAGGGAAATATATTGGCCAGATGGTGGAGCTTGTCTACATGGATCGTGCAGGGCAGATTACGCAGCGACAGATTCGAATTAACAGTGTACGTGGCGGGATGATTAGAGCATCAGCGGGAAAAGAAGGCTCACCCCGAACCTTTCTGGAGCAAGGTATTCTGGCATGGCGTCCTGTTAAGGACCTTAATGGGGAGGTAAAGTATGCTGAACGACTTTGAACGCAAGATTTTACGTATTATGGTGAACTATGCAGGACAACGGCGCAGGCTGCCGCGTATGGATGAACTGGAGACCAAGACGGGACGAAGCAGAGCTATCATTCATGAGTCATTGCTGGAGCTTGAACGCACCGGGCACATCGCGTGGGAGAACCGGTCTACTCTCGAAGGGATACAGATTTTGCAGGCATGGGAACAGGTACAACATCCGATTCGCAAAAGCCAACCTTCCGGTGATTCCGTAAAATATTTTACGGACTACTAATCATAATAAGAAAACACCAACCCGGGTAACCGGATCGGTGCTTATTGTGTCACATGTACGACATGTGCATCTATTTTAGAAATGGGGAAGTTGGTCCAGGTTGTTGGTTGGGTCACCGTCGGCATCGCCACGAATGTACATTTCGCCATCCTTGCCTTTAAATACATTCACACCGGCAATAGCGCCAGCCTGTACTTCTGCAAGTGCCTGCTGATAATCCAGTACACGTCCTGCCGAAGTCTGAAAGGCTGTCAGGTCACCGTCGCCATTTTTCTGTACAGCTGTGAAACTCTCGCGTGTTGTTTGATCCATGATGTCACACTCTCCTTATATGACGAGATAGGAATCTGCTTACCTGATTAGCCTATCCCAATTCATCGGAAGTATGCACCATATGCTAATAAGGACCTGCCAACGCGGAGGTTTTACAAGCTCTTTCTCATACGAACATGCAGAATATCTGCATCATAAAAAGGTTCTTCCGAAATCACTTCATAACCCAGTTTTTCATAGAATTTCTGTGCCTGACACTGCGCATCCAGTACAGAATAGGATAAGCCGAGTTCACGTGCCAGCTCCTCCATCGCGAGCAAAAGCACACGTCCATAACCAAATGAACGATGAGATTCAAGCACCGCGATCCGCTGCATTTTGGCCGTATCCTTGCTGTAATAGATCAGACGTCCTGTGGCTACAGCTTGCCCATCTGTACTTAACAATACATGATGCACATCTGGACTGATGACATCATATTGATCAATCTCAATCTCGGCAGGCACCTGTTGCTCGATCACAAAAACGTGATGGCGAATTCCCAGGGCTTGCTCCAGTTGTTCTTCTGTTGATACATAACTAATCTCAGCTGCCAATTCCATTCCTTCTTTCTGCTCTTGCGCGACATATCAGACTGAATTATACAAAAAAATGTTTTTCCTGTATAGTGAAGTCTGGAACATATTGGGAGAGGAGGGGGTAGTGATGGGCATGACAGGCATCATGGTAATTACATTGTTAATGTCAGCGGGAATGATTACTCTGTTGTATTACGTTACGAAGAAAGCATACTCACGCAAGTGGGATGAAGACGAGTGATTCACCTGTTAACCTTCACGGCAAGACTTCACTGCTTCCTCGCGGAGAATATACATCTTGAATTACAGATTTGGAGTACACGTCCAGCCAAACGGGCAGAGACTCATCATTTTCATTGGGCTGTTGTAATTGTTGGAATTGTACCGTATGTTCATCCCTCTCCAAGCCGCAACCAGTAACGGTTGTACTGAGAATCACAAGCCCAGCAAAGAGAAAGAAGCATTTGGTAAATGTATATTTATTGGATTTTGACCGTTTTGTTAAGTTTCTCATAGGGAATTCACCTCGTTGTAGAAATGGTAATCTTTCCTTTATTGTGCACCATTTCGGGTGAATTATAACCAAATAAATCATTGACAATGAACACGGTTACTTGATATGATACTGTTACTTGATTGAGAAACAATTATATATCATGATCTGTTAGCTCAGCTGGGAGAGCACTATCTTGACAGGGTAGGGGTCAGTGGTTCGAGCCCACTACAGATCATACACGAGAAGTCTTACGATGTAAGGCTTCTTTTCTTTTTTCACATACAAACATTAATGCGTTTCCGAGTGCTTCATTTTCTCTTTCTCTTTTTAAACGAAACTTAAATAAAACATAAATTGATCGTAAGGTTCGTCTTCTATACTTGGTTCTGAGATCAACAGAAACGACAAAGAGGAGAGAACTTATGAATTATTCAAACCCATTTACATCAAAGTTAGCCAGAGTAGGGATCGCGGGTACACTGGCTTTAATACTGGCAACAAGCCCACTTGCCAACATGGGGGTTGTTGCCGCGGAAGCAGACCCAGCACCTGTATCTACGAAAATATATAACACACCGAAAGACTCTCTAGAGCAGACCCCGATTCAATACCAGATCCAGGCTCGACTAAATGAGAAAGACATGACGATCCAGGGGAGCGAGAAGGTAACGTATCGCAACACAAGCAAGGATGCACTCCAGCAGCTGGTCCTTCATACATATGCTGATGCAAACCTCTCCAAGTCTACACAGGCGGGAATGTACCAACAGCATAATGAGAAGATTAGTGAAGATCATCCGGAGAAGACAGCGGAGGACTTTCTGGGTGGCATCGATATTCAGGCTGTAACCGCAGATAGCCAATCGCTGGATTTCCATAAGGAAAACCAAGCGTTGACCGTGCAGTTGAAGAATCCCGTTCAACCAGGCGAATCGGTATCATTCCAACTGGAGTTTCAGTTGAATATACCCTATGGCTCACAGCGAGTTTCCTACTACAAGGACATGATCAATGGTGCGCACTGGTTCCCGGTGATGTCTGTATACGACGAGGTTAAGCATCAATGGAACAAGGCACCGTATAGTCGAACATTTGAGAGCGATTATTACACCTCATCGGACTTTGAAGTTCAATTCAATGTTCCTGATGAGTATCAGATAGCCATGCCGGGCTCTATCACCACTCAAGACAGTACAGAACATGGTCGTAAAGTTGTGTCTGCTGTGGCCGAGAATACGAGAGAGTTTGTTTTCTTTGCAAGTCCTAATCTTCAAGTGGAGCGCGCTACCCGTAACGGTCTGACGGTGGAATACTATTATTACAACGATGATCCATCCAAGAAAAAGATAGTTGACCGCTACATTAATCAGGCATTCAAGGTCATTGACTTCTATAGTGAGAAATATGGCAAGTATCCCTATCCAGAGTTCCGAATTGTCGAGACGTATGTACAAGGCGTTGCCGTGGAGTATGCGAGGCTCATTCAGATGGGACAGATTCAAAATGGTGCTGTTCCAGAAGAAGACACAACATTTGTTCATGAAATAGCGCATCAGTGGTTCCATGCATTGATCGGTAATAATTCGGAGACAGAATCCTTCCTGGATGAAGGCTTTGCCGATTTCTCCATGGTGTATTTTGCCGAGAAACAGGGAGACAAGCTAAATGGATTCAGATCCATTCAGTTCGATACTGCGCCCGTAGATATGGCGATTGCGTCAACAAACGATGAAGCTGGGGATTTGGCAAGTTTGGTATATTATCAGAAGGGGCGACAAGCGATCTATCAGCTTTACCGTTCCGTCGGTGAAGAGAAATTTGACGAGTTGATGAGGACATATTTTAAACGCTACGTGTACCAAAATGCAACGGTAGAGGGGCTGCTTCAAACCATTGAAGATGTGCTTGGTAAAGAAATACGTTCAGAAATGCAGATGGCCCTGTATCAGCCTGATTTTGTCTTAAAGCCGGAATACCAATTATCACAGGAAGAGACCGCCGCATATGTGCATGATATCTTACAACAACAGTATCAGGCTGTCATGGGCATGATCCCTAATCTGCCTTATGAAGTAATGAATCGATTGATGGACAAAGTCCTTCAAGGCGAGGAATTAACCATTGTGCTCAGTGATCAGGTGAGCAAGCTTGCAACTAAACAGCAGGAAGATATGGTTAATCAGTTGACCGGATTCCTTGATATGACCGGTATGAGATACGACATTATACGGGATCGCAAGGAATTGAAGCAAAAGATGAAAAAAGAGATCGGCAACAGCAACCTTATTGTCATTGGCAATGCCAAGTCAAACGGATTGGTGCAGGCTTTAAAGTTCAACATTATCGACCGGACGAAACAGACGGGTTTTCCTTGGAAAAATACCATGAATCAACCTCTCGCCGCGGGTGCATATGTGATCAAACATCCCTATAACCAGAATCGATTGATGCTTCATTATTTCTGGAATGAGGATCATCTGAGTGATGCGGCATTTGAAGCTTTTAAGCTGAAAATAGAGGAATCTATCGGATTCACTAACGACTTTTACCAGTACTATGTATTGGATAACCAAGGCAAGGAGAAATCCAATAAAAAAATTGCGAATCCCATATCTTCATTTTTTGCGGAGTAATAAGTCATTGGTTTTAGAAAAGTTAAGAAAGCATCCCTTGTAACACCACGAAATAATTGTTTAAGAGAACATCTATATTGCAGTTTCTTCCTCTAACCAGGTTAGCCAATTGTTATTGGTTAGCCTGTTTATGTTTTATATGAAAACCAGTCTTGGAATATTAGGCCTTAAAATGGGCATGATGCTTTAACAGAAAGGTAACTTCATGAATATACTTATCGTGAGAAAACAATAGGAGGGATTAATATGAAGGATCAACATTATCCTGGCATGCCATGGAAAGAGACAGTCACTGATCACAACGGTAAGGAAAGCAAAGGAATTAACAAAATGAAAGCGTATTCATATAATACAGGCATTCGCTATATCATTCGTGTTATTCAGGGGCCGGCTGCGAATATGGGTAATGTTGTTGATCTCTCTAATCTACTAAAGGGCGCATGGGAATTAGTATACTTCTCTCCATTGGACATTGTCACCCTGAACGTTAAGGAGGTTGTGTAACATGTCAATGGTTGAAAAAAATATCCAGACAGAACAGACTGCTAATGTCACAGCCAACAGTTTCACTTCACCTTATGATTATTGCGATGCAGAAACCAGACGGATGTACACGCCTCAATTTGATAAAAAAATGGACAATCCTATGTATACCGCTGCAATGGCGGGCCTTCAATCGATCTATTGGTTTCGGGCGATCAAGGTAAAGGGGCTTATCCCTGATGCAAAAGCAGATTATTATGCTACGTATTCTACCAACCATCATCACATCGGAGGAATTGGACTAGCCTATTCCAACAGCCCGACAGGACCATGGACCAAACACGGACAGGTGTATCTCGATACCGTGGTTGGGAATTCGACGGAAACTCCATTTGTGATCTGGAACGATGAAGAACAATTGTTCTTTATGTATTATCAACAAAACGGTCTGGGGATCAATCAATCGACGGCACTTGCGACCTCTGTAGACATGATCAACTGGACAAGAGTGGGTTTGATTTTGGACAAACCTCCCGGGTTTCCAGGTGATGGTCATACCGGTTACTTCTCGTGTTTCAGAAATGGCGGCAAATGGATCGGTTTCTCGGTGATGGGTGGTGGTGACTTTGGTCGTAAATGTATCTGGCATTCACATGACGGACGTAGCTGGTTAGCTGATCCAAGACCATTAATGGGTGGTAATGATGCCACTTTAAGTGCAGGAGAAAATATTTCGAGACCCAATGCTGGTGTATTTATGTACAAAGGGAGCATGTGGTGGCTGGGCATGTTATCAGCTTATGCTTCCGGTGGGGTTACGACTGTAGCTCGGCCTGCCATTGCCAAGATCAGCGCAGACTTTCGTCAACTGCTGGACAAACCTACAGATATATATTTTCCGGCATTGAATTGGGAAACGACCAACATGCAATCCTTGATGGTGTCCGTTATGGACGGTGTAGTGTACGTGTATTACAATACCGATCATAATATCGGTGTAGCCTATTCGGTGGGGGTGTAGAGATGGTTATACGTGATGCAGCGGGTCAGATCGTGCCCTTTGGAAAGGTTCACAAACAGCTTGTGGCCGATTTTCTATACGGAACGTTACCGGATTGGGTGGAGGTGGTGGGCACCCCTACGTTTGAGCCTTTGCCCGACAGAGGGACCATAACCGTTACAACACCAACAACGGCAGGAGCCACGGCAGAGTTGAAAATGAAACATCTGATTGACAGCTCGAAAGTAACCGCAATTGCAATCACTTTGGAAGCGCTACAATTAAACGGGAACATTGGAATCTCAGTTCAGGTTGGCATTAAATCGAAGGATAGCAAGGCCGGAATCACTTTTTTTCAAAATGTAAATCAGAAGTATGGTATGGTCCGTGCCTATAAAGCAGATGGAACGTACACGGATTTTAATCAAAACATGGTGTTCTTCACCACACATGGCGTAGCAGGAGATGAAGCACAGAACCGTAAGAATCTCACTGTGCTGCTCTGTACCGGGTTACAGTTCTCGGCGGGGTTCGAGAGACCGTCCGTATGGCTTGGTGCGGATGATCAATATGGCGGTGTTGCTGCTGACCTTAGCGGGGGGTTGTTCCAACATGGAGAATTGCAGTGTCTTTTGAAACTGACTACAAGTAAGGCAGAGGCCAAGTATTTCAAATGTGCACAGATGAAAGTGGATATCTGGAGTAACTGATTGGAATGACAAAGAGAAAAAATAGATTATCTGTATGGATAGGTGAAAGACATACGTGCAGTAATTTGGTACCTAAACACGGATGCTTTGAAAAAGAAGTGCAGTGTTTAGGTACCTTTTTTATTTAGATAAGGTTCATGATTGTACCGCCTGCTGCACCAGCAACGACAACGATCCACGGTGGTACTTTCCAAAAAACGAGCATTAGAAACAAGATACACACCAGTGCAAAATCAACAGGAGTTAGGATCGCAGTTGTCCAAAGCGGATCGTACAACGCTGCTAACAAAATACCTACAACGGCTGCATTAATTCCGATTAATGCGCCTTGAATTTTTGAGCTCTTGCATAAAGAATTCCAGAAGGGCAATGCGCCTACGATTAGAAGGAACGCTGGCAAAAAGATAGCAATCGTTGCAACCAAGGCACCGGGAACCCCACGCATCATCGCTCCTAAATAACTGGCAAAGGTAAACAATGGTCCGGGTACAGCTTGTGCAGCTCCATATCCCGCCAAAAAGTCGGACTTGTTCATCAGACCTGTAGGGACGAATTCACGTTCCAGTAACGGAAGTACAACATGTCCTCCACCAAATACAAGTGAGCCTGAACGGTAGAAGCTATCAAAGAATAACAGCCATCCCGAACGATCAAATGGTGTGAGTAACGGGAGAAGAATCAGGATTCCAAAGAATAGAGCCAAACAGACTATTGCCAAGTTACGACTTACCGGGATAGACAAGTCTACTGTCTTAATACCTGTCATTTTTCTATAATGAATCATGCCTATTATGCCTGCAATAACAATAAAAAGGATTGGAGTGAACGAAGTCTGCCACATAAGAGTAGCCGCTGCAGTAAAGATAGCGATGGTTGCCCTGTAACGGTCAGGAGTTAGTTTTTGCCCCATGCCCAATATCGCTTGAGCGACAATAGCTACAGCAACAATTTTAAGACCATGAATCCAGCCAGTACTGCTGATATCAAATCCTTGCAGAAGGAAAGCGAACAAAACTAACGCAATGACAGAAGGAAGTGTGAAACCAAGCCAAGCCATCAGTCCTCCCAACAAACCGCTGCGGATGATGCCAATTCCAATTCCGACTTGACTGCTGGCGGGCCCGGGCAAAAATTGACATAACGCAACTAAATCTGCATAGCTTCGTTCATCCATCCACTTTCTACGGCGAACATATTCTTCATGAAAGTAACCGAGATGAGCGATCGGTCCTCCAAATGAAGTCAGGCCAAGTTTAGTGGATATAGCCAACACTTCAGAAAGTGCTCTGACTTTATGTTTGGGCTTGTCCGGGGTTAGAAATGAATTATTCTCCAAACGTGTTATTCCTCCTTAACGGTTCGATGCAGGTTATCCAATAACTACATTATAATCCTCCTCATCGCTATTCATTTAAACGCAGCATTAAACTATATTATTTTTTTTATATTAGCTATTTACATACACAATTTAATTGTGTACAATGTAATTGTTAGCGATACAAGAGAAGTCAAAATTTAGTCAGAATAAATCTAATCAACTAAAGGAGTTTTCACAAATGAAAACATTATATGAAACAACAGTCATCAATACAGGCGGACGTCAAGGCATCGTACAATCCCCAGATAACGTGTTTATGTTGGATGTTGCTGCACCACCTGAACTCGGAGGACAAGTGACAACAGCTACCAATCCGGAGCAGTTGTTTGCAGCAGGGTATAGTGCTTGTTTTAACTCCGCACTGGAGTTTCAATTGAAGAAACACAAAGTTGAAATTGAAAGAAGTACCGTAGCTGCTACTGTAATGTTGGTGACGGACTCTGAGGACAACGGCGTGAAGCTTCAAGTCGATTTGGAAGTTAAGATTCTCGGTCTGGATGAGGAGACAGCACAGAAGTTTGTAAAACTTGCCCATGACTACTGCCCATACTCCAAAGGAATTAAAGGGAACGTGAATGTTAACGTGGAACTGGCGTAACTGATACTATTTGTTATTGATAAGAAGCCTCCGAGAAATCGGAGGTTTTTTTGGTTTTATTTTGCTCCGTTGTAAGATGTGCTTTGCCCGGAAAAAGCAATATTAATGATTGTAACATACCTATAGGGGGTATAATGAATGGTATAAATAGAATTAAAGGAGTGCAGAACATGAAAAAGTACGTATTGACCATATCGACTATATTGATTACAAGCAGTTTGGTTTTGAGTGGATGTGGCAAGGAGACTCGGCAGACTAGTGAAAGTAACGATGACAGTCATACAGCTGCTGCAGGTGAGATGCACCATTCTGAGTCGGGAGAGCTACCAGAAGGACTGCGCGAAAAAAACAATCCTACCTTCCCAATAGGAAGCCAGGCGCTGATGAGTGCCGACCACATGTCAGGCATGAAGGGGGCGAAAGCAAAGATCGTTGGAGCATATGAGACTACGGTATATGCAGTTACGTATACGCCAACCACAGGCGGAGATCCCGTGCAAAATCATAAATGGGTTATCCATGAGGAAATAGAGGACCATACGGATCAAGCGTATGAGGCAGGTTCTGAGGTAGTGTTGAGCGCTGATCACATGAAAGGAATGAAGGGCGCCAAGGCCACAATTGATTCTGCTGAACAGACAACGGTATATATGGTTGATTATACCCCTACAACAGGGGGAGATTCGATAAAGAATCACAAATGGGTCACAGAAGAAGAATTATCTGCTATCTAATAGAACCATTTGTATGAAACAGCCTTTTCAAGCATAAAAATCAATTTCACACTCAATTATGGGTTATAATGGTATTAAAGTTTATACAAAACTGCTGAAAGGGGAATGTACTTATGATGGATTTTAGCAAACCACCCCATGGCTCTGAGACCGATACCCACCGTCAGCGTCATCAGGAGAATGAACAGAAATACCTGTCCGGAGGCAAGAGCATTTGGTATGAAATCAGCAACTGGCTCATTCTCGGAGGTATCCTCCTTGTCATATTTTTATTATTTAAATACGTTTTCTAAATAGACACACAACCGGGCGAATCCCCATATGATGGACTACATCAGTAAGCACTTGGGGAAATGGGGAATCCGGGATGGCAAAAGCAAAGGGTAAGAAAGCTCCCGCATTAAAGAGTGATAAAATACGTGTATCCATGAAGTTGGTCACTTCGGATGTATGTGAGAGATGTAAGACACCCTGTACACGAGGAATGGATTATGCTGCACGTATGAGAATTGAAGGGGCTTTAGGCAAGGGCGTTCCCTGTATATTGACCCGCCATACTTCTTCATAACTCTTCGTATAATCCCGTATATATAACAGTTATAGATTAGGGGCATCCTTTAATGAGGATCGCCTCTTTTTGTGCATTCCAAGGGGTGGAAAAAATTCTGGATAAAAAATGAAAAATGATGAAAAACAGCGCAACTTTGTGGATGAATCTGCAGTATAAATGTACAACAGCTAGCAGCAGGGGAGGGAATATTGACGGGATGAAATGGAAACGAATATTGCTTTGTGTCACGGTATTCTCCTTGCTCGGCGGGTCTTTATTGTTTGCTGACTCAGTGAACGAGAAGATTCGTGTTCTCATTAACGGCAAGGAAGCAGCTGATGGAGGTTATCTCATTGATGGAACGACCTATGTACCTGTAAGAGAAGCCGGAGGCGTCGTCAAATGGGACAGCAGTAACAAGAGAGTAACGGTGATCAAACCGAATGTACATATTTTTCTCTTCAAGGGAGACACTGTATTTGGCAACGTTAACGTAGGTAAGCTGAAATTCAATGTATTTTCACAAGTGGACAGTCTGACAGCAGATGTAGCTGCGGTGAAAGTAACGATTACCAATCCAAGCGGTCAGGTGAAGGATATCCAGTCCCAGGAGCTTACGACACAGAAGGATAACTTCTGGTTCCGCACATATGATTTTACGTACGATTTCAGTCGTGCTGGCAAGTATCAGGTTGGCTTTCATATTAAAGAAAATGCAAACAGCAGCTACGTCCTGGTAGCGGAGAAAATCATTACAGCGCTGAACGATTGAAGCAAAAATAACCCTGTGAGTTAAATTGACCTGGGTCATTGAACATGTTACGATATGCAAGGTTACACAATTTCTATTTATAAAGCGAGGTATTTCAATGAGCGATCACACACATGAACACGGCGATGGCTGCGGATGCGGGCAAGACCACGACCACGACCACGAGCATGAAGAAGTCCTTCTCACATTAACAGACGAGAACGGCCAAGACGTGGAGATGGTTTTGGTGGAGACGTTTGACGTGGAGAAGCATGTTTATGCGCTCCTGCTGGAACGTAACAATCCTGAAGCTGACGGCATCATCCTGCGTATGGAAGAAGAAGACGAGGAAATGGTGCTCTACAATATTGAAGACGAAGAAGAGTGGAACCGCGTTGAAGCGGCTTACAACGAACTCGTTGCATCACAAGAATAGTCATTCTTTTGGAACATAACATGAAGGCTCCTTGATCTCAGGGGGCCTTTTGTTTTGTTTTTAAGAGGTATATGAGCATGTACACCACCGGTTTGAACGACGAAATAGACGGGAAAATGCAAACTCGCTTGTCCCATAAAATAAAAAAGGACCAAGCTAGGGCTTGGTCCGTTAAGTTTATCCCCTGCACAGCGCAAGGGGGTTGTTTTAGAAAATGGCATCGGCTTCCACGATCACTTTAACATTGGTTACGCTGCGATCTTCGGGTCCTTTGACGGGTAATCCAACTTCGACATGATCGATGATGTAGTCGATATTTTCCTGGGTGATAACCTCACCCGGTAACAGGATCGGAATTCCTGGCGGATAGACATAGATGAATTCCGAGATAATACGTCCTGCGGATTCCTTAAACGGAATCACTTCGGTATCACCGTAGAATGCATCACGTGGAGTCAGCATCAACTGTGGAATGTCCGGAACTTTTACGACCAGTTCATGGGCCGGGTTCACTTGATAATAGGTACGGGAGAGATCCTGCAAAGCGTTCAGCAAGATATCCACGCTGTCATCCGTATCTCCTGGCGTGATGAGACACAGAATATTGTACATATCACTAAGTTCGACCTCGATGTTGTAATGTTCACGCAGCCAGTTCTCTGTTTCATATCCTGTAATACCTAGATGGCGAACATGGATCGTTACTTTGGTTGGATCATAGTTGAAGGTCGCTTCTGTGCCCAGCAGCTCTCTACCGAAGCAATACAGTCCATCCATATCGTTAATCGAACGTCTGGCAAACTCAGCCAGTTCAATCGCCTTCTGTGCAATCTCACGACCGTGGAGTGCCAGGTTACGTCTTGATGTATCGAGTGAAGCAAGCAAAATGTATGAAGTTGATGTTGAGGTGAGCAGACTGAGGATCGTCTGTACACGCTGTGGATTCACGAACCCATTCTTTGTGTTCAGGTTGAGTACGGAACTCTGTGTCATGGAGCCACCAAGCTTGTGAACACTGGTTGCAGCCATATCGGCACCTGCTGCCATCGCAGACAACGGCAGATCCTCATGGAAATGAATGAGTACGCCATGTGCTTCATCAACAAGTACAGGGACTTGGTAGCTGTGTGCCAGCTCAACAATCTCTTTCAGATCGGTAACCACGCCGTAATAGGTCGGGTTAATTACAAGCAATGCCTTGGCATCTGGATGACGCTCAAGTGCGCGACGGATAGACTGTGTAGTCACTCCGTGGTCAATGCCCAGATTGGCATCTTGTGAAGGAGAAACAAATACGGGTTTGGCGCCTGAGAAAATAATCGCGGACAGAACCGATTTATGCACATTACGGGGCACAATAATTTTGTCACCCGGTGAACATACAGACAGAATCATGGTCATAATGGCACTGCTTGTGCCTTGGACACTAAAATAGGTATAATCGGCTCCGAAGGCATCTGCTGCCAAAATCTGTGCTTCCTGAATGACACCGGTTGGCTGATGCAGGTCATCCAACGGTGCGATGTTAATCAAATCTATGGAGAAGGCATTATCGCCAATAAATTCACGGAATTCGGTATCCGCTCCCAATCCTTTTTTATGGCCCGGAATATGAAACTGTACCGGATTGAGTGCCGCATGATTTTTTAAAGCGGTAAACAGCGGCGTACGGTGGTGATTCATCAGTGCTGTCACAACCCTTCCTAATAAAATTGGTAAACAAAGATGAGTATAGCAAATTAAGAACCGAATGCAACAGTATAATCGACAATTTTTTAAATTGCGGAGATTTGGGCGCATTCCCCACGGTTACACTAAGGATAGGGAATAGGCAAATGAACACCGAAAGGGGAAAAAGAATGCAAACCGACACAAAACCAGCCAAAATTTTGCGATCACCATTTTTTATCGCGATGTGGCTGACACTTTTTCTAGTTGAAATTATCAAAGGAGCCCTGTTGGTAGCTGTTTTGCCCGTGTATATGGACAATATACTGGGTCTGTCTGCAGGCGTCATTGGTGTGGCATTTGCTCTTCAATATCTGGGTGATAATCTGTTCCGGGCGCCTTCCGGCTGGGCAGCAGAACGGATCGGGTTCCGCGCAACGATGGTTACAGCATTAATCTGTACCTTAATCGCTGTTATTATGATCCTTTTTCTCAAAAGTGCCTTTGGACTGGCCATGGCCTGTCTCATTCTTGGCATTGGTACGTCACCACTATGGCCTTGCGCCATGACAGGAGTGACTGCGATGTCAGGCCCACAGAACAAGAATGGTACAGCAATGGGGGCGCTGGAGATGGCTGCTCTAGGGGGAACGGGGCTTGGACCTATAGGGATGAACTGGCTGCTGGAGCGCACGCATCATGATTATCGAACTATATTCCTTGTGCTAATGGGTTGTGCCATTCTCGTTATTCTAGTGGCCATGATTCTTCCTGGACGTGTCGTTGTTGAAGGGGAGCATGCCGAGCAAGCAGCGAAGAATAGTGATGGAAAATATCCAGCCAAACCGAATCTGCTCACGCCGTTCATCCGGCTGCAAAAGAGTGTGAAGGGCACACTGCAACGGGTACGCAGCACGCTTAATGTTAATCCACTCGTGTATCCTGCCTTGTTTATGCAATCGTTTGTCATTGGGCTGCTTAGTCCAGTAATCACGCTATATACACGCACAGACCTGCACATTTCACCGAATCTTTACAGTTTGTTGCTGATTGCGGGAGGTGGAATAACCGTTATTGCCTTGCTGCCTGTAGGTAAAATGGTAGACAGGTTTGGTACGAAACCGTTCCTGAATATTGGTTTTTTGATGGCGGCGGCGAGTCTGTTCGCATTCTCCTCCATAACATCCATTCCGGTGGTGTTTGGTATTGTCATGCTGGTCGGCATCAGTTATGCCATGATTTTGCCCGCCTGGAATGCTTTTGTAGCTACGCTGATTCCCAAAGGAGAGCGGGGAGCAATCTGGGGATTCTTCCTTACATTGCAGGGATCAGGCATGGTTGTAGGCCCCATTGTTTCCGGACTGCTGTGGGACCACGTGAGTCATCCGGCTCCATTCATTGGCAGTGCCATCGTCATGGCAGGACTTGCCGTTGTGCACTTTGTGTTATCCCGCAATCCGTTTCGCACCGCTCCGGCCAAATAATCAAAAGAACAGGGAGTTCCGTTAACCATCATGGTTGTGGAACTCCCTTTTTCGCGTCCGTTATATCATGATAATCGGGGGCTTGCCCCTGTGCGTCTGCGGAAAGCTGCAATCCGGCGGTCCTTTCGGTGAAAAATAGTCAAATAACCAAGTACCCTTACATAAAATGAAGTATAAAATAGGGTAAGCCGATTGAGTAGAAGCGATTGAAGACGAGGGCCGGAGTTGATCCGGTACAGATGGAGGGAGTGCCGTGAATAAGAGTTATGAAGTTGAATATTGCAATCTGGAGCTGCGGTTCAACCGTCGGCATATCCAAAATTTGATCAGAGACCTTATTCGTGAGGGATATTCACTATATTGGAGCGAGGACGAATCCTTTTTTATCCTGTCAGTCCGGACCGGCCGCAAGCTGGTAAAGCTCCGTTTTCAACAGACACGCACGGGGAACTACAAGATGACTGGAGATTATATCATTAAGGATGCAAAGCTTGCAGAGTGGCTGGAGAAGCTGATTGGAGATACACGCGGGCATGCGGTTGTGAAGCGTTTCAAGGATCAGCAGATGACCGTGGAGAACATTTTATTCGGCGAAGTCATACGGCTCGTGGAAGTGTCCGGGTTCAAGCAGCGTGTCATTTTTCAAAAGGAACCTGCGCCGACGGCGGAAGAGATGGAAGAAATGTTCCTCTCGCGTGAAGGCGAGGAAAGGCTTATGTTGTTGCGCATGGAAGTGGACGATGAACTGGAACGTCTCTACACGGCCATGAAGATGGATAATATAGACAAAGCAAATGCTTGCCGTGAAGTCTTAAAACAGCTGTCCGGACATCTGTTAATGTTGGAAGGCTGACAAGATAAGGCCGTATTTATGAAAATACGATGAACACCTCAGCAGATTGGGGTGTTTTCTCGTTGCGTAGCTGAGCCACGGGGTTCACTTCTATACATAAAACCGTTAAAATGGGAGTATTGTTGAGAATTTATTTCAATAAAATTAATTGGAGCAAAGGATGAAGGACCAGATGACAAAACAACAAATTGGCGTAATTGGCCTGGCTGTCATGGGCAAAAATTTGGCCCTTAACATTGAAAGCAAAGGGTTCTCAGTATCGGTATATAACCGTTCCCCGGAGAAAACCAATGATCTTCTGAAAGAAGCTGAAGGTAAAAACCTGACAGGCTCATTCTCCATTGAAGAGTTCGTAGCATCCCTGGAATCCCCGCGCAAAATTTTGATCATGGTACAAGCCGGCAAAGCAACCGACGCTACCATTGAACAACTGCTTCCTCACCTGGATGAGGGCGACATCATCATTGATGGAGGGAACGCATACTTCCCTGACACGCAACGTCGCAGCAAAGAGTTGGAAGACAAAGGCATTCGTTTCATCGGTACAGGTGTATCCGGTGGTGAAGAAGGCGCACTGAAAGGCCCTTCCATCATGCCAGGTGGACAGGAAAGTGCTTATAAACTGGTTGAACCGATCCTGACGGCGATCTCGGCCAAAGTCGGTGACGATCCATGTTGTACATATATTGGACCTGATGGTGCCGGACATTATGTGAAAATGGTGCATAACGGTATTGAGTACGGAGATATGCAGTTGATTGGTGAAGCGTATCACTTGCTCAAATCCGTATTGAACGTTTCCGTTGAAGAGCTTCACGCGATCTTTACGGAATGGAATCAAGGAGAGCTGGATAGCTACCTGATCGAAATCACGGCAGATATCTTCTCCAAATACGATCCAGAAACGGGCAAACCAATGGTTGATGTTATTCTGGATGCGGCTGGACAAAAAGGAACAGGTAAATGGACAAGTCAAAGTGCGCTGGATCTCGGCGTACCATTGTCCATGATTACAGAATCCGTATTCTCCCGTTTCCTGTCTGCCATGAAGGACGAGCGTGTAGCAGCTAGCAAAATCCTGAGTGGACCAGCGACTGAAGCGTTCTCGGGCGACAAAAAAGCGTTCATCGAGAGCGTGCGTAAAGCCCTCTTCGCAAGTAAAATCGTATCCTACGCACAAGGATTTGCACAAATGCGTGCAGCTTCCGACGAGTATGGCTGGGATCTGAAATACGGCAACATTGCCATGATCTTCCGTGGCGGTTGCATCATCCGTTCGCAGTTCCTGCAAAACATCAAGGAAGCTTATGATAAAGACGCAGCTCTGAAAAACTTGCTCTTGGATCCGTACTTCCAGAACATCGTTGAGTCTTATCAAGACGCATGGCGTGAAGTTGTAGCGGCTGCTGTAAAACAAGGTGTTCCGGTACCTGGCTTCTCCAGCGCCCTTTCTTACTACGACAGCTACCGTACAGAGCGTCTGCCAGCCAACTTGCTGCAAGCCCAACGTGACTACTTCGGTGCTCACACATTCAAACGTGTGGACAAAGAAGGCAGCTTCCACCACAACTGGATGGAGTAGTACCACATATACAAGTCTATTAGATTTGGCCAAAGTGCCCTTAAGCAGGAGCTTTGGCCTGCTGAGGGGCTTAGAAGAGGTTTGGCGTTCCGGTGATTGCCGGTTAACGCCAGGCCTCTTTTGGTCTTTCCCAGTCCGCAGGGCTGTGTTATGATAGGACAAAAGTGCTCACGAATTGCTTGAATTAAAGGAGTGTACACCTTGAGCAAGTCTAACAATATTATTCTCATCGGTATGATGGGAACCGGCAAATCAACCGTCGCTGACATGCTTGCACGCGAGCTTGGTTATCGATTGATTGATGTAGACGCCGCGGTGGAAAAAGAGGAAGGCTGTACGATTCCAGAATTGTTCACTGGCAAGGGAGAGACATATTTCCGTGATGCCGAGAGCCGCATGTTATGCTCGGTGCTGGAGAAGAAGTCACAGGTCATAGCGACCGGAGGTGGCGTGGTGCTGCGTTCGGATAATTGTGACGTGATGTTGAAGAATGGTTGGGTTGTTGCCTTGACTGCTGATCCGGCAGTGATTGTAGAGCGTGTTAGTGGCTGTGACAATCGTCCACTCCTCGCAGGTAATGCAGAGGAACGCATTCAGGCAATTATGGAAGAACGGAAAGACGCATATCGGTTCGCACATTATACGGTGGATACAACCGAGTTATCCGCTGCCGAAGTGACTCGTTTAATTTTAGCGCATTACCGCGTCTAAGCTTGTTATCATCGAAGTTTGATGGTTGATAGGTGGTGGCAGATATAACAAAACGGGCCGTATAGGCCCGTTTCTGGGAGTGGAGCAGAGCTGAGGTCACAAGGTTACAAATGACTTCGCTTCTCTCCGGGTTTCTCTAGTCTTCCTGTTGCCACTGAAGCATACCGCCGACCATGTTTGTACAGCCTTCATATCCCAGTTGTTGCAGATATTCACAGGCACGCTCACTGCGGTAACCGCTACGACAGATGATCACGATCTCGCCTGATTTCTCAATCTCAGACAGTCGGTCCGGAATCTGTCCAAGCGGAATATGCTTGGCTCCTTCGATCATGCCTTGTGCGACTTCATCGTCCTCGCGGACGTCTATCATCTGCAGCTTCTCTCCCGCCTGTAAACGGCGGCGCAGCTCAGACGTTTCAATTTCAGCTATTTGTGTCATATTCAGGTCCTCTTTTCTGTATGGACTTAACGCTATAATGATACCCAAGCGATGCACGGAATGTCAATTTGGCCACAATATAATCAACGAAGGAGAATTTCATCCATGGACGTTATTGTTAAACCAACCCCCACTCTGAACGGGGAAATCGGGGCTCTGTCCTCCAAAAACTACACGACTCGCTATTTGCTGGCTGCTGCGCTGGCAGAAGGCACAAGTACCATTCATTTCCCGGCACACAGTGAAGACAGTGACGCCATGCGCAGATGTATTCGTGATCTGGGGGCAGTACTTGAAGAAGACGACAGCAAGATTGTGATCCAGGGTTTTGGCAGTCATCCCCGTGATGTGCGTGAATTGAATGTAGGGAATGCGGGTGCTGTACTTCGTTTCCTGATGGGCGTTACAGCGCTCTGCCCTGACGTTACATTTGTGAATACGTACCCGGATTCTTTGGGCAAACGCCCCCATGATGACCTGATCGATGCGCTTGGTCAATTGGGTGTAGATGTACAGCACGAACAAGGACGCTTGCCAATTACAATCAAGGGTGGCAATGCCAAGGGTGGACACATTCGTGTATCCGGCTCCGTCAGTTCCCAATATCTGAGTGCATTGTTGTTTGTTACGCCGTTGCTTGCAGAAGACAGCACCATTGAAGTGCTGAATGACCTGAAGTCCAAGGTCGTTATCGGACAGACACTCGAAGTGCTGGAGCAGGCAGGCATCGTTATCCATGCAAGTGATGATTATATGTCCTTCCGTGTACCAGGTGGACAGGCTTACCAACCAACGACCTACACAGTTCAAGGGGATTATCCCGGCTCAGCAGCGATTCTTGCCGCAGCAGCGGTTACACAGTCTGATGTGAAAATTCTGCGCCTGATGGAGCAGAGCAAACAGGGTGAACGTGCCATCGTTGACGTGCTGCGCATGATGGAAGTGCCATTGACACATGAGAACGATGTTGTACACGTTCAAGGTAATGGCAGACTGAAAGCGATCGAATTCGACGGGGATGCCGCGACGGACGCCGTTTTGGCTATGGTAGCCGCAGCTGTGTTTGCGGAAGGCACGTCACGGTTCTATAATGTAGAGAACCTGCGTTACAAGGAATGTGACCGAATCACCGATTATTTGAACGAACTGCGGAAGGCAGGAGCAAACGTTGAAGAGCGTCAGGCTGAGATTATCGTACATGGACGTCCAGAAGGCGTTGAAGGCGGCGTGGAGATTAACGCTCACTACGATCATCGCGTAATTATGGCACTGACTGTCGTTGGTCTGCGTTCCAAGGAGCCGCTTCGTATTCGGGATGCACACCATGTAGCCAAGTCTTATCCGCAATATTTCGATCATTTGCAGGCGCTTGGCGCCTCGGTTCAATGGGTAAAAGAGTAAATAACTGAAAACCTGTTTTTTGAACACGCACTTTAATCAGAAAAGGATGGTGCTTGAACATGGAATTTAACAACCCTACTCGTGAAGAAATTGGACAACTTTTGCGCAAGGCAGGAAACATCGCAGTCGTCGGCTTATCAGACAAATCAGATCGCACTTCCTATATGGTGGCAGAAGCCATGCAGAGCAGAGGTTATCGCATCATCCCGGTTAATCCACAGGTGCAAGGTGAAATCCTGGGAGAGACGGTATATGCTACACTCGCGGATATTCCAGAGCCGGTAGACATTGTTAATGTATTTCGTCGCGAAGAGTTTTGCGCGGATGTCGCTCGTGACGCCGCTGCCATCAAAGCCAATGTGCTGTGGCTGCAACTTGGCATCCATAGTGATGAAGCGGTCCAGATTGCTGCAGAGAACGGCATGACAGCGGTAACGAATCGTTGTATCAAGGTAGAGGATTCCATCGTTCTGCGCGGCGCTGGACGCGGCTGAGAGGCTCGTTCACCTGTGATCGAATGATCTCCTGATCTGTCCCAATTGAATGAACATAGGATGAATCCCGTTAACTTGAAGTTGACGGGATTTTTTCTATTCTATTTTTGCCGTATTAATTACCAATTGGTTACTGTTTTGCTTTGACAAAACGTTGCGTAAAGCTTACCATCTAGGATAGAAAGGAGAGGTCGCCATGAATTGGCTCGGATCCTTGCAGCAGCTCGGACGAGCGGTAATGCTGCCTACAATGGTCCTGCCCGCCGCCGCAATTTTGCTCAGTGTTGGCAGTCTGCCTTGGGACGCCTGGGGATTGGATATTGTCGGTGAAGTGTCTACCGTGGCCGGACACGGTATTTTTTATTTCTTACCGTATTTGTTCGCTGTCGGTGTAGCACTGGGACTCTCCAACCAGGCCGGACAAGCGGGACTTGCTGCTCTGGCTGGTATCGTGATATATGATCAGGTAACTCGGAACTTTGGGGATGGCACCGTTCAGCCCGCTTCCTTAATCGGAATCATACTCGGCGCGCTTGCCGGTGGGATGCATAATCGGTTTAAAAGCATTAAACTGCCTGAAATTTTACAATTTTTTGGAGGTTCAAGGTTTGTTTTACTCATCGTCGGACTCTGTTCGGCATTGTTCTCCTGTTTTATGTTATGGCTCGCTCCGATCCTGCAGCATGGATTGAACGGCATTGCTACCTGGGAATACAGTCTCGGGGGTTTTGGATTGTTCATCTACGGAGTGTTATACAGGGTGCTGGTCGCATTCGGGCTGCATCACCTGCTTAACAATGTGTTTTGGTTCCAGTTAGGGACGTTTGAGACGCCTGATGGTAACATTGTGCAAGGAGATTTGCCACGATTTTTTGCAGGTGATCCAACAGCAGGATTCTTTATGGCGGGTTTGTTTCCCATCATGATGTTTGCCATTCCGGCAATAGCCTTTGCTATTATTCAGGAAGCCAGAGAAGATCTGAAACCAAAAATCAAGAAAACTTTTCTGACATCGGCACTCGTTTGTTTTCTAACCGGGGTATCGGAACAGATTGAGTTTGCTTTTTTGTTCGCGGCACCTTATCTGTTCATCGTGCATGCAGTGATGTCCGGCGTTGCCATGTGGATTAGTTACTGGCTTGATATCCGGCATGGATTTTCTTACTCCGCAGGTATTATTGATTACATACTCAATTTCCATCTATCGGAGAATGCTTGGAAGCTCATTCCGATTGGCATACTATATGGGCTGGTTTACTACTTCCTGTTCCGATGGGCAATTCGTACGTTCAAGATTCCAACACCAGGACGTGAAGAGGGCTCCATGCTGGAAGATTGGGTAGGTAACATTCCTTATCAGGCACCTTTAATCCTCGAAGCATTGGGTGGGAAGAGTAACATTGTACAGGTTGAAGCTTGTATTACACGTCTTCGCCTGACTGTGCATGATGACCGCCTGATCGACACGGGTGCCATGAAGAGTATGGGGTCCGCCGGACTGATCAAGCTGGGTGGCGGTAACGTACAGGTGGTATTCGGGACCTACTCGGAATTGATTCGGGAAGAAATCGCGAAGCTGCTGGAAAGAGATCTGCAACAGGTGCTGTTCTGTGCCCCCGTTCAGGGCAAAATGCTCCCGATTGAAGAGGTGCCGGATCAGATTTTTGCAGCCAAGCTTGTCGGTGATGGTGTAGCCTTTGTTCCGGAAAAGGGAGAGCTGGTCTCACCCGTGTACGGAACGATTATGCACTTGTACCCGACCATGCATGCCTTGGGTATTTCTACCCGTGAGGGGCTTGAAGTGTTACTGCATATCGGCATCGATACCTCTCAGTTGAAAGGCCATTTTGAAGCTTTTGTTCAGGAGGGCGATACGGTGGAGCCAGGGCAGTTGTTGATCAAGTTTGATCTGGCAGTACTCCGCGATCAAGCGGCGTCACTAACAACACCAATGGTAATTACGAATCCAGATCGTGTAAAATCATGGAGTTTTGCTCCATTTAAGCAAGTTAAGAAAGGTCAGGCATCCGTTATGTCCGTGGTGCTCTATGACAGGAACGTTGGAGGGGTAGAATGAAGATACAAGGCATCAACGGAGCTGCAGGCATAGCCATCGGCAAAGCATTTGTCCTGCCCAGTTGGGAATGGGATCTGCCGGATCAGAAGATGGATTCGGTGGATCTTGCCCAAGAGTTCGAACGGCTGTATGAGGGCATACGGACATCTAAGGATGAGATCGAATATATCAAAAATGAGTTCAAGGAAGTTGTTGGTCCAGAGGAGTCCAGTATCTTTGATGCACATCTGGCCATCTTGGAAGATCCGGTATTCATGAACGAAATTCGCGGCATTATCGAGCGTCAATATAAGGCAGCAGAAGTGGCGGTCAAAGAAGCCATTGACCACTTTGTCACGATGTTTGACTTGCTGGAAGACGAGTATATGAAGGAGCGGGCCATTGACATCAAGGATGTGGGTAACCGTCTGCTCAAGCATTTGCTCGGTGCACCGGAGATTACACTTCCTTCGGATACCCAGCCGTATGTACTTGTTGCCAAAGAACTATCGCCATCTCAACTGGCGCATCTGAATCCCACCCATGTACTAGGTATTGTAACCTTGATTGGCGGGAAAACATCACATTCTGCGATTATGGCTCGTGCCCTTGGCATTCCTCTCGTTTCCGGTCTGGAAGCGAGTCTTGGCATGCCAGTAGAGACAGGGGATATGCTTGTCGTGGATGGTGACAATGGCTTGGTATTTACGGACCCGGATCGCAAGACGATTGAACGGTATACCATGCTTCGCAGCAAACAACTGAAGAAAAAGGAACAACTTCAAGTCCTTGCTACCGTGGATGCTGTAACCAAAGATGGGGCCGTTTTGCACTTGGCTTCCAATATCAGTTCGGTGAAGGAATTGGACCTTGCTTTGAAACAAGGAGCCAAAGGTGTGGGCTTGTTCCGAACAGAGTTTTTGTATATGGACCGTGCTACTTTCCCTGGTGAGCAAGAACAGTATGAGGTGTACCGTCTTGTGGCAGAGAAAACAGCAGGACAATCTGTTGTTATTCGTACACTGGATATCGGTGGTGACAAGCAACTCGATTACTTTGAACTGCCGGAGGAAGACAATCCGTTTCTGGGTTACCGAGCCATTCGGATTAGTCTCGACCGCAAGGATCTGTTCAAAACACAACTTACAGCCATTCTGCGTGCCAGCGCTGCTGGAAATGTCAAAATCATGTACCCGATGATCTCTTCGGTGGAAGAACTTCAGCAGGCCAATGAGATTCTCCGTGAGGCGATGTCCGATCTGGACGAGCGCGGATTATCCTACGACCCTCACATTCAGGTGGGAATTATGATTGAAGTTCCTGCAGCGGTGATGATTGCTGATCTGCTCGCAGAGGAAGCTGATTTCTTCAGTATTGGTACGAACGACCTGGTTCAATATGTACTGGCAGTAGATCGAATGAATGAGCAGATTGCTCATATGTATCACCCCTATCATCCGGCTGTTCTGCGGATGCTTCGTGCGACAGCAGATGCGGCTCATACGGCTGGAATTGATGTCAGTGTGTGCGGAGAGATGGCAGGGGACGAACGTGCCATTCCGCTTTGGTTGGAGCTTGGCATTCGCCACTTGAGTATGTCTCCACAATCCTTGTTACGTGTGAAGCACAGAGTGCTGAACACAACAGCATCGGCCGCCAAAGAAGAAGCGCGAAAGTGCTTCGCCTTACGGACCAGCGGAGATATTGAGGAGCGACTGCAAGTCTTTAATGACTCCACGGGAAGTCCGGATGAACAAAGTGGTTCGAACGCATCATAATTGGGTTAACTGGATATAAACACCTTTAAGTTAATATATTTACATTTGTGATAATTATTCGTTGGAATGCTTGTTATATAAAACAACCCCACTGTGCATGAGAGCACAATGGGGTTATTTTTATTTGTCAGCGAGTGCATCACAGAATGCCTTGCCATAAGGAGGAAGGTCAGGCGGACGACGTGCTGAGATGATATGTCCATCAACAACAACGGCTTCATCTTTCCAGATCGCACCTGCATTTTCCATGTCATCCCGAATGCCTGGTGTAGAGGTTACTGTAACCCCGTCCAGAATTTTGGCAGAAATCAGCACCCAACCCGCATGACAGATCTGTCCAATCGGTTTCCGGTCTGCATTCATTTCCTTCACAAGCTCCAGTACTTTGGGATAACGACGCAGCTTGTCTGGCGCCCATCCGCCTGGCACGAGAATGCCATCGTAATCTGAACTGCCCAGTTCATCGAAACTGTATTCGGCTTCAGCAGGCACACCATATTTGCCAATATAGGTTTTTCCTTTTTTCTCTCCAGCAAGATGCACTTCTGCACCTTCTTCACGAACCCGATGTACAGGGTACCACAATTCCAAATCCTCGAATTCTTCATCGACCAGAGCGATGACTTTTTTACCAGTTAATCTCATGTCCATCTCTCCTTTTTGCGGTGATTAGGTCTGTTGCGTCTTTAATTGTAACAGATTCTCCAAGGGACTTCATGGAAGTGCATATTCAGTTTGGAGGAAGCGATTACAAGTCAGTAACTGCCTGCATTCGATAACCTTCATCTGGTGGGAGTGGTAATTTGTGCAACCTTTCGTTTATAGCAGGATTTGAGCCGAAATAGGTCGAATGGTACTTATATAGAGTATAGAACGAATGAGGTGATGGTGGTGCGCAAGTCGTGCAGATGTGGACATGTAATGGAGTTGGAATTAAGAACAGTGGTATACGCCAAAAAAGTGGAGATTCGAAACGTACCCGTATTTGCGTGTACAGACTGTGTATCATACGAAGTGCTTCCGCCGGTCAAGCCGGACTTAACAGAATGCATAAACACATTGGGTGAACAGCCCGTGAAGCAAGACGTATCTTTTGGTGAACGTAATGAACTGGCGGACCTGTTTCATGAGCTACTGCTGGCCTGGCCGGATGCGACCGATCGGGAAATGGAATATCGAATGCAGCAAGCAGTGGAGGAGCGTATCAATCTGCTGCTGGACATTATGGGTTACGCAACGAAGTCTGGTGATGCGGCGTGGATTGAGACCACGGAGCGCAGATTAAGTCAATTATCCGGATTTGTGTGGCAGGAGTACTTCTCAAATGCTGTCTAATTTTGACGTGTAAAATGCTTGTTTTCATGAAAATTGGCTTTTTCGCGCACTTTTTGTTAAGATATCGAAGAGTGAAAACGCTCAACATAGCGGTATTCCTGGTAAAGGGGGATGTATATCTAATGGCTGACATGACTAAAATGACAAGTATTGAACAGCTAAACTCCGCAGTGGAGGCTACCAAGGATCAACCCTTGCTTCTGTTTAAGCATAGCACGCGCTGTCCGATCAGCTCGAACGCTTATCAGGAGATGAACGATTATTTGCTTAACAATGCCAATGAACAAGTGAAATATGGCATCATCTATGTTGTGGAAGATCGCCCAGTATCGAATGAAGCAGCAGACAAGCTGGGTGTTAAGCACGAATCTCCACAGGCAATCCTGATCAAAAAGGGAATTCCTGTATGGCATACTTCCCATTCAGATATTACTAGAACCACACTTGCGAATGTTTTGAGTGAGTCCTAAAGCCTATTTTAATTGATTAATGCAAAAATTTGTCGTAATATAAATCTTAATGAAAATGGTATGAAAATTTACTGGTAATGGAGAGAAGTACTGTGACGGTAACCATTTATGATGTGGCACGTGAAGCTGGAGTGTCTATGGCAACGGTATCACGGGTAGTTAATAATAACCCTAATGTCAAACCGCAAACGCGGAAAAAAGTATATGAAGCCATCGAACGGTTGGGATATCGTCCGAATGCGGTAGCCAGAGGTCTGGCAAGCAAGAAGACAACCACGGTCGGGGTTGTTATTCCGGATATTTCGAACTCAACCTTCGCGGAAATTGCCCGCGGAATTGAAGATATTGCGAATATGTATCACTACAATATTATTTTGTGTAATGCAGACAAGAAGAAAGAAAAAGAAATTCGTGTTATTAACACCTTGCTCGAAAAACAAGTAGACGGGCTGCTCTTCATGGGCGGAACAGTAACGGACGAACACATTCAGGCGTTCCAGTCTGCGGCTGTGCCGATCGTACTTTGTGCAACAAGTGATGAGAAGGGCACATTCCCTTCAGTGGATATTGACCATGAGGCGGCTGCGTTTGATGCGGTAAACACTCTGATTCGTCATGGACACAAGGAAATTGCGATGATCAGTGGTACACTGCAAGATCCGGCGAATGGATATGCCCGTTTCCAAGGATACAAAAAAGCACTGGAAGCAGCGGGGATTGAATACCAGGAGGATCTTGTTCGAATCGGTAACTATCGATATGAATCCGGTGTGGAAGCAATGAAATATTTCCTTGGACTCAAGAAAAAACCATCAGCTATCTTTGCTGCTACAGATGAAATGGCCATTGGTGCCATTCACAGCATTCAGGATGACGGTCTGAAAGTACCGGATGACTTCTCCATTATTAGTGTGGATAACATCCGTATGGCTTCCATGGTGCGTCCTCAGTTGACAACAGTGGCTCAGCCAATGTACGACCTTGGCGCAGTAGCGATGCGTTTGCTGACCAAGTTGATGAAGAAAGAAAATGTGGAGAACCCACGGGTTATTTTGCCGCATGAAACGATTCTTCGTCTGTCTGTAAGTCATGCAGATGTAGTTTAATCGGGATTATATACAGTAAGGGAGAAGTCATTATTCTCTCTACATAGTGGATATGCGAAAGCTCCGGAGACGGAGCTTTTGTGCTGAATTAGTTTAAAAATGAAAACAGGGGGTATCAGAAGATGCGTGAAACGATTGGTATCATCGGAGCGATGGATGAGGAAGTTGAGCTTTTGCTGGCAGGTATGAAGCAGCTTGAGACGGTCAAACAAACCGGCATTACATACGTTGCGGGCGAGTGGCTGGGCAAGCAAATTGTCGTGTGCAAATCCGGCGTAGGTAAAGTAAATGCAGCGGTTACAACGCAGATCTTGATTGATCGTTTTCAGGTTAATCGGATTATCTTCACAGGTGTTGCGGGTGCAGTTAACCCGGAGCTGAACATTGGAGATATGGTTATATCGTCTGTATGTGTTCAGCACGACATGGATGTAACGCCACTGGGGTTCGCACGCGGGGTTATTCCTTACCAGGAGACATCTGCATTCCCTGCCGAGGCTTCGCTTATTACACTGGCTGAAGAAGCGTGTAAAGCTCAGGGAGCCAATTACCTGGTCGGTAAAGTGTTATCTGGAGACCAATTTATTGCGAATAAAGATACGGTTAACATGTTATATACTGAAATGGACGGTGCATGTGCCGAGATGGAAGGGGCAGCAGTTGCCCAGGTCTGTTACATGAATCGAGTACCGTTTGTTGTCCTGCGTGGGATGTCAGATAAAGCGGATGGTTCGGCGCATGTTAACTTTGCTGAATTTACCGTGGAATCTTCCCAGCGTTCACACCGTATTGTGGAGCATATGTTAGAAAATATGTAATGGCATAAATTACTATTGCAATACCAACCCAAAATCATTGAAAAACCGCCTTTTGATTAGCTGTTCCATGAAGTATGGAGCAACGCTGCGAGAGGCGGTTTTTGTTATGTATATCGTTTTTCGAACAGATCATTGAATTAGTACATGAACCGATGGCGGAAGCGTACACGATCAAACTGTTCTTCCGATGTGATGGGCACCTGGCTTCCGATACGTACCATCAAACAGTTCGCAGGATGTGAACAGATTTCGGGGTCGTCTGTTGCATACCAGGTCATGTCGATCGTTTCCATCAGCCTCTCCATCATTTTGCGATAATCCCATACGTTTAATCCGCTGCCCTTCAGATCCCAATGCCAATAATATTCTGTGGTGAAAATAATGTAGTTCTCCATGTATTTATCTTCCAGAGCCGTAAGTAACATCTCACGTCCAATGCCAAGCGAGCGATAGTCGTCCGCAACCTCGATTGCCCCAAGCTCAATCAGATCAGTCATATTACCCTCGGACCAGCGTTCACAATCATCCGCATAGTGAAAGGTTACATAACCGATAATCGTTTCATTTTCGTGTGCAATGATAATTCGACCTTCAGGCAATGCTGCAATCTCGGCCAGAGCTTCCTGCTGCTCCATTGGGCGCCGAAAGGCATCCAGATCCGGATGAAAGGCAAGACGGGTTACCTCCTCGGCCTGCACTGGGCCTTCAACAGTAATTCGGTGGCCGGACTTGGAGATGGAACGCATATGATATTCTTTGATATGTTCCATGGTTCATGCTCCTCTCTTTCCCACTTATAGAGGTTGTTCTTCAAAAAGAACGCTATAGCAAAAATCCAAAAAATTGAAAAGCCATAGACGACAATTGAAAAGATTTGCTATAATTGCGTAGACAAAAAATGTTCACAATTCAATACAGTATAGTTAACATCTGTTTGGCCGAGCAAGTACATGATGAGAAGTTCTCTCTACTAATGTAAGCGCTAACTGGAAGTTCAGTCAACACAAAGGCAATGAGGATTGACCCCTAACGGGAATCGAAATGTCGAGTTGAAGGAGGCTGGCAAGCATGAGTCAAGCACATGGTGAGATGCTGCAAACGGTTGTGTCTGAATCTAATCTGGGCGATTACACGGAGGCGAGAAGCCGGTTCGATTGGGAATCGGTGGAAAGGCACTTTACGTGGCACGCCAGCGGAAAAGTAAACATGGCGCATGAAGCGATTGATCGTCATGTACTGGAAGGAAGGGGCGGGAAAACCGCTTTATTGTATAGCGATGCTTCGCGTGAAGAGGCCTATACTTTTGCTGATCTGAGTGAACAGTCGAGTCGGTTCGGGAACGTTCTCCGCAAATATGGCATAGCCAAAGGGGAACGGGTGTTTATTTTTATGCCTCGAAGTCCTGAACTGTATTTTAGTCTTCTGGGCATATTGAAAGCTGGAGCCATCGCGGGTCCGTTGTTCGAAGCTTTTATGGAAACGGCTGTGAAGGATCGGCTGGAGGATAGCGGAGCAGTAGCACTCGTGACCACTCCCGAATTGCTAAAACGCATCAAACGTTCCGAATTGCCCGAGCTAAAACATATATTTATTGTGGGTGGGGGCGCGCAGACTGAAGAAGGACTCATCGATTTTGATGCAGAGATGTCTGCCGCTTCGGATGAGATGGAAGTAGAGTGGCTGAATCGTGAGGATGGTTTGCTTATTCATTATACCTCAGGCTCTACGGGTAAACCCAAAGGGGTGTACCATGTTCAAAATGCCATGATTCAGCACTATTATACAGGTAAGGTTGTTCTGGATTTACGTGAGGATGATGTGTACTGGTGCACTGCTGACCCTGGTTGGGTGACAGGCACCTCTTACGGTATCTTTGCTCCATGGCTCAACGGAGTGACCAATGTGATACGGGGTGGTCGTTTCAGTCCTCAAGATTGGTACAGCACCATCCAGAAGAACAAAGTCACGATCTGGTACAGTGCACCAACGGCCTTCCGTATGCTGATGGGAGCGGGAGAAGAGACCATCGCCCAGTTTGATCTGAGCAGTCTGCGTCATGTCATGTCTGTTGGTGAACCACTCAATCCGGAGGTTGTTCGTTGGGGATGGAAAGCCTATGGTCAGCGAATTCATGATACATGGTGGATGACGGAAACAGGCGCACAGCTGATCTGTAACTATCCCGGAATGCCAATCAAACCAGGCTCCATGGGACGTCCGTTGCCTGGCATCGAAGCAGCCATTATTGATGATCGCGGGCAGGAATTGCCACCGTACAGTATGGGTAATCTGGCCATACGGGCGCCTTGGCCATCCATGATGGCGAAGATCTGGAATAACCCTGTGAAATACGAGGAGTATTTCAGGCTTACGGGTTGGTATGTATCCGGTGACTCCGCTTATATGGATGAAGAAGGATATTTCTGGTTCCAGGGACGGATTGATGATGTGATTAATTCGTCAGGCGAGCGTATTGGCCCCTTTGAGGTCGAGAGCAAGCTCGTGGAGCATCCTGCGGTAGCAGAGGCGGGTGTAATCGGTAAGCCGGATGTAACACGTGGGGAGATCATCAAGGCCTTTGTGGCGCTTCGTGAAGGATATGAGGCGACACCGGAGCTGAAAGAAGAGATCTATCGTTTTGTCAAAGAGGGCCTGTCTGCCCACGCTGCTCCGCGTGAGATTGAGTTTAAGGATAAACTGCCCAAGACACGTTCCGGCAAGATCATGCGCCGTGTCCTGAAAGCCTGGGAGCTTGATCTGCCAACAGGAGATCTATCCACCATAGAAGACTAACGCGACAGTGCTAGGATCATCAATGTGTTGGTATCGATGGTCATGCATTGAGTAGTGGGGAAGAAGTTAATATTCTGCGGTTCCGAATACAGTGACTCTACCCATTAAAATGGATTATAAAAGCCTGTTTTATGCCAATGGCATGAAGCAGGCTTTTTGGCTGCTGTAAATACAAATAAAAAGCCGCACCCTCAGATACAGTCTGAGGATGCGGCTTGTTTTGGAACGCTATGCCTGAATCAGGGTTGAAAATGTATGGCTGTAGAAGGTTCGGATTCACCCGCACTGTTACTGGCAGATACCTTGAACCATCCACTGGTAGATGCGGGTACTCCATAATCCATGGTATTTCCTGCTGTTGTTCCAATTTTGGTGTAAGGAGCTGAGCCTGTTTCACTGTAATATACAGCATAACTATCTGCGTTTGGACTGGACGCCCATTGAATACGCAGTCCTTGAGAGAGAGCAGTTACGCTGACTTGACCAGGTGTGCCTGGGGCTGTCGTTGTTGTATTGTCGGTCTGCGTTTCTCCTGGCGTAATGACTGTACCTGGAACTTCAATCGGCTCATTAATCTCTTCTTCCACAGGAGGAGCTACACCAGCACTATTTACTGTAGCGCTAGGAGCAGACTCTCTGCCTGCAACATCCACTGCCGTTACATAGAAGGCGAAGTTACCGCCTTGCGCTGCAAATGCAGAGAATGATCTGGATTCACCAGTCAGGACAACTTGACCCTGGTTCTGGAATCCTCCACCGTTTACAGAACGGTACAGACGATAACCGACGACATCATTTTCAGGTGTGGCATTAAATGTAATGACTGCTCTGTCACCTGAGGTTGAGATGCGTACGTTGCCTGGTGCATCAGGAGCTTTGCCGTTATCTGTCCTTGGATCAATCTGTGTTGGCATGTCTGCATCAGCATCTTCAGGAAGGTAATAAGCAAGTGACTCATGTCGACTCATACGTGAGAATGCATTTTGCAATTCTTTGATGAGATCCGAGATTGGTTTTTTACGCTTGATTACTGTTTTTTCCTTCAACATGTCTGAAGGTGTTCCGTCACGCGGAATATAGTTTACACCATTGTAAGTAATGTACCTGGCTTTGGCTACACCGTCATCGCTATCCTTCGGAACAAACTTGCTGTTGAAAATATCCGTAACAAATTTGTCAGTCATGGATGTTGGCAACTTGCCACTGTACGCCGACACCGTGCGCGTTTCGATGCCAGATGGTTTTTTGAACGAATCCGTAACGAACAGATCTTTTTGCGTATCGATCACTTCATTCAGGATTTTCGACCACAGTTGCTGCGCACGTTTTCTCTGTGATTTACTTTCCAGCGTATTCACCGGCTGTTTGTATCCAACCCACACGCCAAGTGTGACATCTGGTGTATAACCTTCAAACCAGACATCTGCGTAGTTTTGAGTGGATCCCGTTTTACCTACGATTGGCACACTCTTGGAATATTTGTAATTTTCACGTACTTTATCTGCCGTTCCTTCTGTAATAACGGTCCGCAGCATATCGGTCATCAGGTATGCTGTCTGCTCCGAGAAGGCTTGGACAGGTTCAGTATCGTGTTTATAAACGATGTTGCCTTTGGAATCTACGATTTTGCTAATCATGTAAGAATCGTTATATACACCCTTATTGGCGATCGCACCATAGGCACTGGTTAATTCCTCAACGGTTACACCGTATTGGAGACCTCCGAGAACACCGGTCTGAGCCTGATAATCTTCCTTCTGAATGGTGGTAATCCCCAGTTTCTTGGCGAAGGTCCAAGCCTTCTCGATCCCTACTTCTTCATTAAACAACTTCAGAGCTGGTATATTAAGAGAATAATTCAGTGCTCTGCGGGCAGTGACCAGTCCCTGATACCGGTTGTTGGCATTCTTGGCAATGTGGTAGCCGCTCGGACCATTCTTGAGAATGATCGGTGAGTCATCAATAATAGAAGCAGGTTGGACAAGACCCTCATCCAGAGCTGGCAGATAAGCTGCAATAGGTTTCATCGTTGAACCTGGCTGACGTACCATCTGTGTTGCATAGTTCATCTGTTCGTCCTGGAAATCCCGACCCTCAATCATACCTAGAATAGCACCGGTTTTGTGATTAATCAGCATAGCAGCAGTTTGTTCTTTTCCTTTGACAGGATCATCTGCTGAGAAATTGCTGTCATCTTCCGCAATGGTACGCATCGTTTTGTAGATACTTTTGTTGATGGTCGTGTATATCCGATATCCACCTGTCCGCAGTTGCGTCTGAGCTTCCTCTAATAATGCACTGCTTTCCTTCTGAGGTGTGTCTGCATCCGTAGCTTTGTCTGTAGATTCAGCTGTGTCGGAATTCAACTGTTTCATCAAAATCTGTGCAGCTTGTCGTTCCGTTTCCATCATAAGATATGGATAAGTGTTGTAAGCCTTGATGGTCTTCGGAGCGAGCGAGCTTTTGATATCAAAAGCAAGAGCTTCGTCATACTCGGACTGATTGATTTTGCCCAGTTCAAGCATACGGCGCAGTACCAGATGCTGACGGTTGATTGCGCGGTCAAAATTCTCCTCTACAAAATCACCTTTACCGTTAAAAGCGGAGTAAGAGGAGGGGAGTTGTGGCAATCCAGCAAGATAAGCAGCTTGAGCGATGTTGATTTTTTCCAGATCGTTGATATTGAACAATCCTTTGGCGGCCGCTTTGATTCCGTAAACGTTGTATCCGCTGGAACCATTACCAAAAGGAACTTTGTTCAGATAGGCAGTCATGATCTCGTCTTTGGTCAGGAAACGTTCAAGTCGGAGTGAGAGCAAAATTTCTTTCACTTTCCGATCTTCCGTGCGATCCAGATTCAAAAACACACGACGTGCCAATTGCTGAGTCAGTGTACTACCGCCGGTTTGTACTGATTCTTTCAGCACTTTCTGTTTCACGGCACGTAGCGTTCCGCTCATGTCTACACCTTTATGTTCGTAAAAATGATTGTCTTCAATCGAAATGACAGCATCAATAACCTTCTGTGGGATCTGGTCCGTAGTGACCGGACGCCTGTCTTCTTCCGTACGTAATTGACCGATCGGACTGCCGTCGGCAAAGTAAGCAAAGCCTGTGATGGAGTTTTCGCTGACTTTTTGTTCAATCAGGGCCCTTGAACGGACAGGCTCGTCTTTCACAATGGAACTGACGTATCCCATCAAAGCACCGCCTACAAATAGTGCCCCCATAAATCCAAGGACAACCATCCATTTGACGAAACTTCCCAGTCTGCGGGCAAAGCTGCGTTTGCGTACAGGCTGTTCATCGGGCTTTTTCTTATTAACATCAACCATTCAGTGTCTTCCTCCTTTTAACAGCACTTATTATAGCATAAAAAGGCGGGTTTGCATGCCTGAGAAATACAAGTAATGGTCGAAATTTGCCATTCTGCCATGCATTATGCTATATATCATGCGATATTGAAGCACATTTCATGAGTTGTAAGCCAAAATAAGCAGACCACCTCCATGCTGAGGTGCATAGGGTGGCTGAATGATGTGTCGTATTGGAGGTATTCTATATCAGGTTTTGAAGCGTTGAATCAGCTCTAATAGTTCCTGGGTAAGATTCGCCAGTGAGGCAGACGCCGCCGTAATCTCTTCCATGGATGCGAGTTGTTCTTCAGAGGCAGAGGCAACACGAGTTGCATGATCTGCTGTCTCATGACCAATGGTTTTGAGTTGCACTAACGTGGCATCAACCTGCTGTGATCCAGCTGACATCTGCTGCGCAATGGCTGAGACATGCTCAATCTGCTCATTAACATCTGAAATCTGTGATGAAATCGAGAGGAATAGTTCACCACTTTCATTAATCACTTCCGCTATATGGCTCACCTCAGCATTCCCCTGTTCCATATTTTCAACGAGAGAAAGGACCTCTTGCTGAACATTATGAATCAATGCTGCAATCTGCGCTGCTGATATTCTGGATTGTTCAGCCAGATTACGAATCTCGGAAGCAACAACACCAAACCCGCGCCCATGTTCACCTGCTCGTGATGCTTCGATGGAAGCGTTAAGGGCAAGAAGATTGGTTTGACGGCTAACTTCCGTGATCATGCCTGTAATATGGCCAATCTCTTCCGAACGTTGACGGAAATTCTCCAGTGCGGTCATGGATGTCTGCACAGAAGAGGTGGCGCTATCGACCATACGCATGGCGGACTGAATCTTATCGGTTCCAACAGTTGTTCGCTCAGCCACAGCTCGCGATGAATCCGATACATCGGAGGCGGCCTTTGCAATTCTTCCGATCCCTGCAGATATTTCATTCATGGAACGGGAGGACTCTTGCAGCTCCTGCACCTGTTTACCTGCTTTATCTGCAACTTCGACTCCTGTTAATGCAATCAGTTCGGCTGCTTTACCTGTTTCTTCGGCACCTGCGGTCAACTGTTGAGAAGTGGAGCCTACAGATAAAGCATGTTCGGATATAACCGATATGGTATGTCGCAGTGTATCCATCATCTGATTCATATGACCCGCCATAATGCCAAATTCATCTTTGGATCGTACAGGTAACTTTTGTGTCAAATCTCCGCCAGCCAGCTGTCCAGCGACGATATTAACTTGATTCAACTGTCTAACAATGGAGAGGATGGTGTAGGTAACCACACCTGCAAGCAGAAGTACAGCCAGTGCGGCAATCAGTATGGACCAGTTCAAGCTGTCATAGAAAGGTTGAAGGATGTGGCTCTTTGGCAGCGCCGATACAAGGTACCAGTTTGAATCTGTTCCTTGTAACCTGGCGGGCTCGGCAATAAATAGTTCTTCCCCTACTTCAGGATCTGTAGCGTAAAACTGAGACTCGCCAGACTGTATACGCTGAATGACTGTCTTCATCTCAGATGGAATCACGGCTCCTTCATTAGCCAGTTCCGGTTTGGAGCCGTGTGCAGCAATCTGTCCTTCACTAGTAATAAGCATGGCATAACCCTGATCCGGATTAAGTGATGTTATATTTTGCTGAAAACGATCAATGGTAAAGTCGGCACCAACAATGCCGAGAAAATTTTTGTTTTCATCTAATAGAGGGAGGACAATCGAAACGAGCAGTGTTTCTTTTCCACCAACCGTATAGGTAACAGGCTCGGACCAATAGATGGATTTGTTTTTCTTTGGCTGCTGATAGTACGTACTGGTTTCACTGTTTCCCTCATAGGTAGTCAGAGGCTCAAAATGCAGGGTGTTACCGTCTCGTATGGCGTAGGGGATGAAGCGGCCTGTAGCATCATCATAGTCATTTTTATTCACGTGCTCCGCATCGTTTCCATCAAAGGCATTAGGTTCCCAGCCCGTATAAAAGCCAAAAACTTTCTCGTCCTTTTTCAGATATTGTTCAAGGAGTCTGACGATTTCTTCACGGTTGAGTGATCCGTTCTGAGCGGCATCCAATAAGGTGGTACTCATGGTGTCCAACGTGTTTTTAACCTGATTAATGTCAGTCATAAACTCATTCGTAGCCCGGTTTGCTGCCTGTCCAGCAACGGTTTCGCCGTACTGGAGGCTTTTGTTGTAAATGGATTTGGTATTAAATGCAATCAGGGCTCCAACACAACAGAGTAATACGATCCCGAGTAAAAGTCCAAGCTTAACAGCGAGCTTGCGATTGCGAAAAAAATGCATGGTTTAATCCCCCTCGATGTCATTCTTGTGATGTATATATGGATGTCTGCTTCTCCTAAAGGGAGTTTATATTTTATATCGATATTTGAGGTCCTATAATGAAGATAAATAGAAAAAAAGCATAGAAAAACAGCTGCCGAGAAAATCTCGACAGCTGTTTGGATTGAATCTTTAATGTGAATGCAACGATTAACGGTTGTAGAACTCGACGATTTGTTTTTCATCGATGTCTTGGGACAATTCAGCACGCTCAGGCAAGCGGATGAATTTACCTTCTACAGCTGCTTCGTTGTATTCAACGTATGCTGGAAGATGCGAACGGCCTTCCAAAGCTTCTTTAATGGAAGAAAGAGCGCGGCTCTTCTCACGCAAGCCGATTACATCGCCAGTGCTTACTTGGTAAGAAGCGATATCGACTTTTTTGCCGTTTACAGTTACGTGACCGTGTGCTACCAACTGACGCGCTCCAGCGCGGGAGTTAGCAAACCCAAGGCGGTAAACGAGGTTGTCAAGGCGGCACTCAAGCAAGAACATGAAGTTCTCACCGGCAATACCTTGCATTTTTTGAGCTTTAGAGAACAGTGTGCGGAATTGCTTCTCGCCCAAACCGTACATGTGGCGCAATTTTTGTTTTTCTTGCAATTGCATACCGTAGTTGCTCATTTTTCTGCGTTGGTTAGCTCCGTGCTGACCTGGAGGGAAAGGACGTTTCAATTCTTTGCCTGTTCCGCTAAGGGAAATGCCGAGGCGACGGCTCAATTTAAATTTAGGACCAGTGTAACGTGCCATGTTTAAAGTAGCTCCTTTTTAGTTAAAGTTCATATTAGGGCTCTGTTTGCGCTCCAATTTGTTGATGCGGGCTTGGCCTCGCATAGAACGATCAGGAAAGTTCAGCCGCTGTCCTGAAAGCAACAAAAAGAATGAGGGTGACACAACCGGTAATGCCCAAATTTAAAGACCCATTAGTAGTCTTCATCAACAATTTATTTTACAGTTTAAGAGAAACAAAGTCAAGCGTAGAATAAAAGCAAAAAAACGTCTAAATTTGTCGATAGGTCATTGGGCCTAAAATAATGGGACAATTTTCTGAAATATGGATGCAAAAAAGCTTTAAACAGAGTAAAATAGATTGTATCTTAACTTTAAATCATCTTTATGTAACAAGGTTATCGCAACGAATTTGCAGGTTTGCGATAACGTCTGCAGATTAATGCATCCTGGTGGATGCAAAAACGGTGCAAAGGAGCGCCTGACATGTTAGAACATCTAAGAAGTTTACCTGCCAGCTTGAATTCACGAAGTTCGGGCGATTCCGCATCTTTTGCCGCTCCTCGTTCTCATGAAGAGCATGTGTTGTGGATGCAAAAAATGGATATCACACCTTTTGATTTTTCATATTTGGGCAGCTTGCTAGAGCAGGCCTACAGTGACTGGAACTCCAGAGTGGGTTCAAGCCTTGCCAGGACATCAACCTATTACAGCGTGTGGAACACGGAAGGCGATTGCATAGGATACGATAGCGATCATGAAGCTGATCCGGGTGTGGATGCACGCAGGCTGGTATTGGAATGTATGGATAAAAGACAGGTCCTGTCCTTTAAAGGGACAAGCGAACGCGGAGAATATCTCATAATAACACATCCCTTATTCTCCAGAACAAACAAGGATATGTTTGCCGTGTTCACTGCTGTGATCTATGAATCCAATCGATATGAAACGTCTGAAGCTGTGGTTCAATCTGAGGCATTGCATTATCACACCTGCTTTTACCGAAGATTTGAATACATATTTATGACGGACCTGTTACATGCTCATGAACAAACAGCCCGTGAGGAACACCGGAGGTCCATCCTCTTTCAGATTGTTCAGCGAATGCATGACAAAATGGATGTTGAGGCCATATTGGATGAGGTATTTGACAGTATGGACTACTTGTACCCGGCCACTTATATCAAATTGTATATGTCTCAGGATCAGAGCAACTCTGATCCACGGATTAAACCGTTGCTTGTCCACGAGCGAGGAGAAGATATTTGTGTGCGTTCATTTATGGAAGGTAAGCTGATCGTTGCTCGCTCACATGATGCAGAGAACCGCATTGTAGATGTAGGGATTCCGCTGAAAGGCAAACAAGGCATATACGGTGTGTTCCATATCGAAATGAATGAAGAGATTATGGAAGAATCGGACTTGCAATTGATTACGATGATGGTAGACACTGCAGGAACGGCCTTTGAGAACGCCAAGTTGCATGAACAATCCAATATGTTAATTCAGGAACTTCGTTTAATTAATGATCTTACACAGCGGTTGAACAAGAGTCTGCATCTTTCGGAGATTTATCAACTATCTGAGCAAGAGTTAAAGGAAATATTCCAGGCTGAAACGTGTTGCATTCTTCAACTCAATGATAGTACGAATGACTTCGAAGTCATGTCATCTAACGTGAAAGATGTTTTTCACCAATCCTTTTCTGTAGACTACGGTATCGCAGGTTTGGTGTATCGAACAGAGGAACCACTTATTATAGCCAATTATGCGCAATTTGATAAAGTGTCCTCCTTTTTCATGGAAGATACGGGATCCATGTCACTGATTGCATCACCGATCAGAGTTAATGGTGAAGTGAAGGGTGCCATTTTGCTGGGACATAGTAGAGAGCACTACTTTTCATATGATAACTATAGGCTCTTGCAGATGTTATCTATTCATATCGGGCTTGCCCTGTCAAATGCCACGCTGCATGCCGAGGTTCGGCGCTTGGCTAATCTGGATATGTTGACAGGTCTGTACGTGAGGCATTATCTGGACAGTGTGATTCACGAGCGACAGGCTCATGAATTCTGTGGCTCCCTCATTGTGGTGGATATTGATCAGTTCAAACAGGTGAATGATACGTTCGGACACCAGACGGGGGATCAAGTATTAAAGCAAGTGAGTGAGATCGTCACCAGCTCTGTTCGCTCGGAGGATGTATGTGCCAGATGGGGTGGAGAAGAACTGGCGATCTATATGCCACAGGTGAGTGTAAGGCAGGCGTTAGATTATGCGGAAGTGATTCGAAAGAGAGTCGCAGAAGAGACCAGACCGCCCGTTACGGTATCCAGTGGCATCGCAGAGTGGAATTGGATGGATGAAAAGGTCAGTGTAGAGTCCTTGTTTTATCGGGCTGATATGGCTTTGTACAGCGCCAAGAATGGTGGTCGGAACAGAATCGTTGTAGAGGAACAGGATGTAACACGTTAAGAGAGAACAATTCCAATTGCGGAGTCGTTCTCTTTTTTTTGTGCATCGCAGATCAAGATATGTATAGAAGGAAGTATAAGCGTATACGGGCAGGGCAATCTATGGAGAAAGTTCACGGAAGGGTGAAGATAGACATGTTTAACCGCCATTCGGTACGTACATTATGGTTATTTGTGAGCATCGTGATTATTGGTGTTCCGGGTTGTGGATTAATCCAGCGAGATCAAACGCCTGAGGAGGTTTTTTCCTTAGCTTTATCGGGGATAGCGGGAAAAGAAACGTTGAGTTTTGAAGGAGAGGCAGGACTTCGACGGGAGAACAGTGGGCTGTTCGAGAATCAGTTTAAATTTGAAGGCAAGCTGGAGAATCATGATCGTCTGACCCTTCAGACCCGATTACCTGGAGAAGTAACTGCTGTGGGCACAGGCATTCAAACAACTGCGGTAAAAAACAATGGACAGCCCAGTGGGTTTAGGGCTTCTTTCGAGCGGAAACAAGGGCAATGGATGGCATTGTCAGCGCAGCATGAGCCGCTGCGAGGGTCTCTTTCTCGTTTTAATCCAATTGCCCAATTGGAGAAGATCGATGGGATGCACAAAACCATTCAATCGGAGTATGGGGCCGGTCGTCGAACCAGAACATTACGTATTGAACTTGCACCGGAAGACGCCAAATCATGGGCTGTAACCCAGCTAAACGACGAGATGAACGCCATTCGGGCAGAATATATGCATAAGGCAGCTACGGTAAAAGGGGCGCGTAAGGAGAAGCTTGAGAAGGATCTGGAGAAAGTTTGGAAACAGGGTGAAACAACGATGCAACAGATGATGAAACAAGCGAGCGTGCAGACGGTATATCATCTCACGGTAGATCGGAAGAGCAGTCTGCCTCTTCGCTTATCCTCTGAAAGTCAGATGAGTTACACGGACAACAACCGTAAAAGTAACAAAGAAGCCCTTGTCACCGATGTAAACTTCAAGTCATATCAATAAACGAAGTGAGGGACTGCCTGCTGACGGGATGACTGTTCGCGTGCTACAATAGTATCGTAATTTACCGTTGTTCAATTCAAGTATGGCAGATGACAGGAGGATTTTACCAAGATGAAAGACCCAAGAATTCAAAAGCTTGCAGCAAACCTGGTGGGCTATTCAGTAGATGTACAGCCTGGTGAAAATGTATTGGTTGAGATGATTGGATCGGAACGTGATCTGATTAACGCCATTATTGAAGAGGTAGGCAAAAAAGGTGGTAACGTCTTTGTACAGTTGACCGATAAAACCGTACAGCGTGCGATGCTGAAAAATGCCACAGAAGAAATGATGAAAACGTGGGCAGAGATTGATCTGAACCGGATGAAACAGATGGATTGTTATATCGGTATTCGTGCTGGAGAAAATGTGAATGACCTGTCCGATGTACCGGAAGAAAAAATGAAAATGTACAATTCATTGTACTCCCACCCGGTACATAGTGAACAACGTGTCAAACATACGAAATGGGTTGTACTTCGTTACCCTAACGCAAGTATGGCGCAACTCGCCAATACAAGTACAGAAGCGTTCGAAGATTTCTACTTTGACGTATGTAACCTGGATTACGCCAAAATGGACAAAGCGCAGGACTCGCTTGCTAACCTGATGAAGCGGACGGACAAAGTTCGTATCACTGGACCAGGAACAGAGCTGAGCTTCTCCATTAAAGATATCGGTGCAGAAAAATGTTCTGGGCAAAAAAATATTCCAGATGGCGAAGTGTACAGCGCCCCTGTACGTAATTCCGTGAACGGAACGATTAGTTATAACTCGCCAACCCTGTACAATGGAGTGACTTTTGAAAATATCAAGTTCACGTTCAAGGATGGCAAAATTGTTGAAGCGACAAGCAACGATACAGAGCGTTTGAATGAAATCCTGAATTCGGATGAGGGTGCTCGTCATATCGGTGAATTCGCGATTGGATTTAACCCGCATATTCTTCATCCGATGAAAGACATCCTGTTTGATGAAAAAATCGCAGGCAGCTTGCACTTTACGCCTGGTCAAGCGTATGAAGAAACCGACAATGGCAACCGCTCGTCCATCCACTGGGATCTGGTATTGATCCAGCGTCCGGATTATGGCGGCGGGGAGATTTATTTTGACGATGTGCTGATTCGTAAAGACGGTATCTTTGTTATTCCTGAGCTGGAATGCCTGAATCCGGACCGTTTGAAGTAGGAACAGGATTTTGCTGTTGCTAGGAAAGCGGATTCACGGTATCATGTAGTGGTAATTAATAGATGATACCAATAGTAAAAAGACGGAGGGATTCCTATGTCGAGTAATAACGCGGCTGTAGTAGAAATTGCTCAAACAGCAGGCAAGTTTACTTCTTCAATCGTGCTTCATTCGGAGAACAAGTATATCGATGTAAAAAGTATTCTCGGATTGTTTACAACGCTGATCAGCACGCACAGTTATGAACTGCATGTTCATGGTCCAGATGCAGTTGAAGCGAAAGCAGCCATGTCAGAAGTATTTGCCAAGCATGGACTGAATGTAAGCATTGCATCTGAGTAATAGCTCTCAAGAAGCACCTTTGCCTTTTTAGGCAGGGGTGTTTTTTGGCATGGAATGATCTGAATACTCGTCTGGACGTGACTGGAACAGGTGGATTAAGCTTCAACAGAAGGCTTAACTTTGCGTGCTTATTTTGGTCAGGTTCTTGTATTAGCTCTTCATTTCGTCTAATATTAGAGGTAGAACGTCTTTACGCGATTTTTGGGACATAGGGGGGAAAAATGCATGACTTCATCTGATCTGCAGGACCAGCTGAATTTGAAAGCGATCAGTCTTCTTCAAGAAGATGCAGATAAAATACAGAAGCTTATTGAAGTACAGATGGAGAATCTGGCTACCCGCTACTGCCCTCTCTATGAGGAAGTATTGGATACACAGATGTATGGGTTCTCCAAAGAAGTTGATTTTGCTGTTCGTGCAGGGCTCCTTCCAGAAGGTGCAGGTAAGCAGCTGGTTAGCGCGCTTGAGCGGAATTTGGCAATTTTATATGAAGCCTTGAACAAGAAGAATGAGCAATAGCCTGCTAATGCGCGGGTCAGAATAGAAGGCATGCAGGCGTTTATGCATGCTTTTTTTGTGCGCCTGAACGGGATGGGGATACAAGCCGGCCGGAAGGCGTATACAAATAAAGAGACAGCACCAAATGTAAATTCGGGCTGCCTCTTGTGGCTTGTATATTTTAATCGTTATGTGAGGGCTTGGTTACACCAGGAAGAAGGATACACCGAGTATGATATATACCACGAGCAGGAGTAAACCTTCGTACCAATTCGTTGAACCATCTTGGGTAATGGACTTCGCAATAAATACGGATACGCCGATGGCGACCAGTTCAATCGTTGTGAATACGATATCCATGGTTCTGCCTGTGAAGTAGCTGACAAAAATCAGTACAGGAGCAACGAAGAGTGCGATCTGCAAGCTGCTGCCAACCGCAATTTCAACGGCGGCTCCAATTTTATTTTTCATGGCAAGCATGATGGCTGCACTGTGTTCGGCCGCATTACCGATGATGGCCACAAGGAATGCACCGACAAACAGTTCGCTAAGTCCAAATTCCGAAGTGAAGACTTCAAGCGTGCCCACCAGCCATTCACTGACGAAAGCAACCATGACCGTTGCGAGCACCAGGTAGAGAATAGATTTTTTCTTGGACCACGCCGGAGCATGCTCATGAGGTAGCTCTTCATCGCGATCCTCAGTAACGTCTGCAAGGTAGTTCTTATGTGTCACCATGGAGAATAGCAACCACGCAATATACGCGAGGATGAGCAATCCGGCCACGATGAGACTAAGTGTATTGGTGTCTTTCTGTGTAATGGAATGTGTATTGAGAAAGACTGCTGGAATAAACAGGGCAATGATGGCAACAATCATCAGGGAACCATTCAGACCTGCAAGTGAAACGTTATAATTCTGAATTTTGAACTTGAGTCCTCCGGCAAAAATACTTAACCCGAGCACTAACAGCAGATTTCCGATGATGGAACCTGTCAGACTTGCTTTGACCATGTCGAAGAGTCCCTCTTTGACGAGGAAAATGGCGATGATCAATTCGGCAGCATTGCCGAAGGTTGCATTCAAGAATCCACCCAGCCGCTGTCCGGCATAGTGGGCAACATTTTCGGTGGCTTTGCCTAAAAAACCGGCCACAAAAATAACCGAAATGGCTGATATTACGAACTGTAGAATCGAATCCCATTTCAAGTAGTGGGCGATGGCACTGAGTGCAAAGAACGCAATCAGCAAAATGGATGAAATCCGGTTTCTCACAACAAACACCTCGGTTATAAATTATTTTGTTTTGAATTACACTGTAAATCGCTTATGAGATTATTTTCATATTTCAATATAACCAAATGGTGGTAGGGTGTAAACGCATCTTTTTGAGTTTAATTTGCTTTTTGGGGTGGAAAGGATTTAAAATACGAGTAACGAAGTGAAGGAGGATGTGGCATGGCAGAACAACTTCAACTGGAGAGCGGAAACATCCGGATTGCCGATGACGTGGTTGCAAAAATTGCCGGAATGGCTGCAATGGAAACACCCGGAATTGCCGCAATGTCTGGAGGATTGTCAGAGGGCTGGGCGAAGCGACTCAGCGGTAAAAACGTACAGAAAGGCGTGAGCGTTGAGGTCGGCCAGCTGGAAGCAGCCATTGACCTGCGCATCATCGTCCTGTACGAAACCCCGATTCATGAAGTTTCCCGTATGCTTCAGCAGAATGTAAGAGAAGCGGTAGAGACCATGACCGGATTACGCGTGGTTGAAGTCAATGTAAAGGTAGAAGGCGTATCTTTCAAAGGCGACGATCTGTAGAATTCGCAATCCGCAATGGGGGACAGAGCTACATTGACCTGTTCTTCATCTTGATAGACAGAGTTTACTCAGTACACAGAAAAAGGTTGCGCATCCATTGGGTGCACAACCTTTTTTGTGTTGCTTTTTTATCGAATCCGACGGATGGACTCCCGTGAACGAAGAGCAGGAGAGGTACGAGTCTGTGTCTGTACAGTCACGGACTTCGTTTTCTCTTCCTTGATCACGTCCAGATTGTTAGTACGTGAGATACTGAGCAGAATGCCCATGGCAACCATCATTACAAAGAGTGAGGTACCCCCATAACTGATAAATGGAAGCGTGACCCCCGTCACCGGAATGGTCTGAGTTACACCACCAATGTTGATAAATGCCTGAATCGCGATCAGTCCCATGATACCTATGCCAACCAATGTTCCGAATGGATCGGGACAGCGGAGAGAGACAATAATTCCTCGCCAGATAAAGTACAGGTAAACGAGCAGGAATAATGCACTTCCAATGAATCCGAGTTCTTCCCCAATTACGGAGAAAATAAAGTCATTATACGCATTTGGCAAATAGTGCAGCTTCATCGTGCCTTGTCCAATCCCGGAACCTGTCATGCCGCCATCACCAATGGCAACAAGGGAACGGTAAAGGTTAAGACTTCCGCCATTAATATCGGACAATGGATCAAGGAAAGCCTGAATACGTCCGATCTTGTAGTTCTGCTCCGCAGTGACTGCTGTTGTAGCAGTTGTTGTGTCGGAAGGAGACATGGAAGAAAACAGAGAATTCGCTCCAAACGCCAGTGCCCCACCGAGTACCACCAAGAGAATCGAACCCAGGATATGTTTCATACTGGCTCCCCCGGCATAGATCAAGAGACCACAGGTGGACACCAGGATAAAGGTGGTACCGAAGTCTGGTTGCAGCATAATCAGTCCTGCGATGAATCCAACGATGAACAAGACGGGAAAATACCCTGTCTTGAAAACCCTGAATTTCTCACCTTTTTTGGTAATAAGAGCAGAGAGATAGAGAATGATAGCAATTTTCGCGAACTCTGCAGGCTGAAGACTGAAACCGAAAATGTGAATCCAGCTTCGTGCACCGTTCAATACTGCACCTGAGATCAAAACAATCACCAGCATGACCGTAGTGAGCAGGAAAAAGGGTGCATAGAGCTTTTTGTACTTGTTGAAGCGGATATTCATGGCAAAAAACATGCCAAATAGACCGATAATCGCCCACATAAGTTGTTTTTTCGTGAAGTAAAGGGCATCATTGTTAAATTTATCGCTTGCGATTGCAATGCTGGAACTGGAGCTGAATACCATCACCAGTCCAAAGCCCACCAACAATAAAGTGAGGATTAGCAGTTGAAAATCCGGCGTGCCTCTCTTCGTTTTCGTTTGGGCCGTTTGTTGTTTCATCGTTTGGCCCAGCCTATGCTTCCAGCAGTTCTTTAAGCTGCTGTAATTTTTGGGCTGCCAGCTTCACGACTGGTTGCGGAACGGAAGAGTCATAATCCAGGCCGTGAGGGAAAGTCGCTTTGCCAAGGTATACTGCTTCAACAGCAAGAACGGTATCCGGTTTTTCCAATTTGCCTTCCACAGCGCGGGTATTAATGCGTACAAAGTATTCTGAGTTGGTTAGTTCATCTTCAATTTTGTAGTCATATGTAGCACGGTAATATTCCCATTGCCACCGGACAAATCCGACTTTCTCGGCGCTCTCATCCAGGTATGCCAAGTCGCTCTTCAAGCCATCCAAGCCTGTATTCTCAAAAATCATAAGCGTTTGATCCTCCTCATAAGCTTCCGAGTATAATTTCTCGAGTATTTCTCTAGTTCATGATAGTATGTTTCCCCTTCCCGTGCAAGCTTTCCAAAGGCGTTTCGTATCGGTTTTCTTCCAATTCTGCTACAATATACAGCAATAGGTTTGAAGAGGAAGGTTCGGGCTTGATATAAGTCCCGTTTAAGATTGAAAGGGTGGAGAGACATGACTAATAATATATGGTGGGAAGATCTGCAGATCCACATGGTGGAATGGCGGCGTCACCTTCATCGCAATCCCGAGGTTTCCTTTCATGAGGAGAAGACATCTTCTTTTGTAGCGGATATGTTGGAGAGCTTTGGCGTGGAAGTGAGGCGTCATGTTGGTGGTCACGGGGTCATCGGTACCATTCGTGGGGACAAGCCGGGTCCTGTAGTCATGCTGCGAGCTGACATGGACGCACTTCCAATTCAGGATGAGAAGAATATTGAGTATGCATCACAACAAGCAGGAGCGATGCATGCATGCGGCCACGATGGTCATATCTCCATCTTGCTCGGTACGGCATTGTATTTCAGCCGTCACAAGCAGGAGATTCAAGGAGAGATTCGTTTTTTGTTCCAGCCTGCAGAAGAACTGCTGCCGGGCGGTGCAGTTCAGGTCATTGCGGATGGTGCGCTTGAAGGCGTGGATGTCATATATGGCATTCATCTGTGGACCCCGTTGCCTGTAGGTGTAGTTGCCAGTAAAGCAGGACCGATGATGGCGGCGGCGGACGATTTTTACATTGAGATCAAAGGCAAAGGTGGACATGGCGGGATGCCACAATCCACGATAGATAGTCTTATCGCGGGTTCTGCGCTTGTGATGCAGCTTCAGACCGTTGTCAGTCGTTCGGTTGATCCATTGCAACCCGCGGTGCTGACCATTGGTACAATGCAGGCGGGCTCGGCTCAGAATGTAATTGCAGAGCAATGCAAAATGAGCGGTACGGTAAGAACGTTTGATGAAGAGACCCGAAATGGAATGAAAGAGCGCGTGCTTACCATGGTAGCCCAGACAGGGGCAGCATATGGAGCAGAGACGCAAGTGAAATATATTATGGGATATCCGCCTGTGGTGAACAATGAACAGGAGACAGCACGTTTCTTCAGAGAAGCTACAGAATTATTTGGGGCAGAACGAGTGCAAGCATCCCCAATGCTGATGCCAGCGGAAGATTTTGCGTATTATCTGCAGAAGGTTCCAGGGTGCTTTATGTTTGTTGGAGCAGGTAACCCGGATAAAAATGCGATCTATCCGCATCATCATCCGATGTTTGATTTTGATGAAGACGCGATGCAGACGGCCGTGAGATTATTTATCGCCATGGCTAAAGGTTACACAGCCGAATGACTTTAGATGCAGTTGGGCATCCTGTTCATACCAAGGTATGGGCAGGATGTTTTTTTTGTGGATTTTATTAGAGGTTGTTCAAAAAGTCCACTTTTCGGTACTGAAAACTAGACTTTTTGAACGTGCACTTTATAGAGGTTCATTTTCGGAAGCTACCGGAACTGGACTTTTTTTGTGATAGGAGGAAGGCTCCAAATGGAAGGAACAGAACATATGGTAAGGACAGATGCTTGTATCGTTCAGCGAGATTTTACAGTTTTGCTGGAAGTTGGCCACCCCGGATTCGAAAGAGCAAGAGAGCAGCTTGGGATGTATTCAGAACTGGTTAAGACACCGGCAGCGTTTCATACCTACCGAATCACTCCGCTATCGCTCTGGAATGCGGCTGCGCTGGGATGGAATGCCGATCAGGTCATCGCAAGTCTGGAGCTGATATCTCGCTGGAACGTGCCTGCTGCACTCATACAGGATGTTCGGAGAATCATGGATCAGTATGGCAAATTAAAGCTGCATTCCGAAGCAGATCACACCAGAATGCGTCTTTACAGTGAGGATGAGCGGTTGCTGGATGAATTAAGTGGATTGAAAACGATAGCTGCCTTTCGCATGGAACGCAAGGACGCTCATGAACTTCTGCTCCCAGGAGAACAGCGCGGGTTATTAAAAAGGGAATTAACAAGGTTAGGTTACCCCGTACTTGATTACGTGGGGTATCGGGAGGGAACCAAGCTTTCATTTGATTGGCGGTCTAATGATCCAGGGGACCACTCTGAGCGATTTGCGCTGCGTTCTTACCAGAGAGAGGCTGTGGATGCATTCGAAGGCAGTGAGGGCATGGGAGGAAGTGGTCTACTCGTACTTCCTTGCGGGGCAGGCAAAACGGTCATTGGCATGGCCGTGCTGGAGCGGCTTCAATGTGAATGCCTTATTTTGACGTCCAATACAACGTCTGTGCGACAGTGGATTCAGGAAATTCAAGACAAAACCACGATTACCAGCGAACAGATTGGTGAGTATTCAGGTCAGAAAAAACAGGTGAAACCTGTGACTGTAGCTACATATCAGATTCTTACACACCGGAAATCAAAGGATGCTGATTTTACCCACATCAAACTGCTCAGTGAGCGGCAATGGGGGCTGATCATATATGATGAAGTACATTTGCTGCCAGCACCAGTGTTTCGTGCAACTGCGGATATTCAAGCTACGCGAAGACTAGGATTAACGGCTACATTGGTTCGAGAGGATGGCTGTGAACAGGATGTTTTCTCGCTGATTGGTCCAAAGCTCTATGATATGCCGTGGAAACAACTGGAGCAGCAAGGGTGGATTGCTGATGTACAATGTCAGGAGATACGTATCCCGTTTTCCCCGGAACTAAGATCGAATTATCTGCAAGCTGAGGTTAAGCACCAATTTCGATTGGCTGCCGAGAATCCGGCGAAGGTACATGTAGTCAAGCGTTTGCTGGAACGTCATCGGGATTTACCTGCGCTAGTGATTGGACAATATCTGGATCAACTTGAGTTGATTGCCCGGGAAATTGAAGCACCTCTGATCTCGGGAACCATGTCACAGCAAGAGCGAATCAAGTGGTTTGCCGCTTTTCGACGTGGAGAGATTAAAACAATTGTGGTATCCAAGGTTGCAAATTTTGCTGTGGATCTGCCCGATGCTGCTGTTGCGCTTGAGATATCCGGGAGTTTCGGGTCAAGGCAGGAAGAGGCACAACGTTTGGGGAGAATTCTGAGACCAAAAGCTGGAGAAAACAAAGCATATTTCTATGCGTTGGTATCAGAGGATAGTAAGGAACAGGAGTTTGCATTAAACCGTCAGATGTTCTTGGTGGAGCAGGGATATGAATATGCCATCGTTCATGAGAATGAATAGTGCATTTATACTCGCGAAAAGAGGAGGGATTGGAATATGTCTTCATTTGAACCAATAGATGAGCCTGTGGTACTGAACCTTGATTCATGGTCAAAGCTGTCTTTGGTGGAACAAAAAGTGCTTGGTGCAATTTTTCACAAACATGCCGGTCAGCCTTTTTCCTCCCTCCTGCCGCGAGAACAGTGGGCCATCGAAGGACTAAGTGTCGCAGAAGCCAATTCTTCATTCGACAGCCTTAGGCAGCAAAGATGGATTGAATCTGTATATAAGAGTTGGGGAGAGCGATTATTCTATATTCCTGCTTCGCTGATGGAGACATTGACGATTGCTTACGCACAAAGAGTGGGCATAACCGTTAAACAGGTGGCACAGCATGCTCATGTATTACAGGAAGGAAAGCCGGATATTGCTGCAGAGCTACTTCATCTGATCGCGTGGATTGAAAGAGAAGGACTTCCTTTGACAGGTAAAGGCACGATACATAAAAAAAGTGTTCAAAAATTAAGTGTGATTACGGTGTTATCTTCGACAGACTTTGATGGTTTAGGCATCCAATATGAACATTCGGATTTGTATCCGACTCACGTAGCAATCCTTCTCGATCTACTGCTCAGTCTGAATCTTGCTCAGAAGTCAGATGGACGAATTCAGATTGTAGATCATCGATTACAAACATGGTTGAAGCTCTCGTGGAGACAGATGCATCGGGAAATATATCAAGCGTGTATGGAAAGATACGGAGAAGCTGAACCCGCGTTGCAGCATTTCCGTTATCAATTGGCATTGTTTGCTCCAGAAAAAAACATATGGTGCCATATAGAGAATTCGGAATTGAAACCACGGATCAGGGGCTGGCTATACGCACTGGCTTGCTGGGGTTATGGTGAAGTAGGAGAAGATCAGTCGGAAGCGCTGGCATTCCGTTGGCTGATCGAACCGCATGGCCTATTATATCGAGAACAAGAGATGGTAAGTGAGGCGGAGCCGTGTGGATTTTACATGCAGCCTGATTTCGAAGTGTTGGTACCGCCGGAAGCAGGGTCTGATGTAATCTGGATGCTGGAGCAATACGCAGAACGGGTGACGCGTGATCGAATGTCCATCTACCGTATGACAAGAGAACGATTCATTTCAGCCTTAGCCAGAGGGTATGGATTACATGAAGTGATGGATTTTCTGGATCAATATGCGCTGACAGGCATACCAGAGAATGTACGGATTGCGTTAGCAGATTGGGGCAAGGAGACGGATGCTGCACCGTTGACTGTAAATCGGAGTATGAAGGTAATGGAGGCAAGTACAGGCTCCGCAGATGATCCGAAGTTATTAGAAAAAGATATGTTGAGCGGTGTATATTCTTCTTTCTACACACCCGATAATCAAGGTCTGGTTGATGTCCCTGCTTCTCTGCATGGGTTGGAGCGTGATCATTCTGTCATTGAGAAGAAGTTCTCTCTGTTGGGATTTGAGGAGATACCGGAGACCTGGTACAAGGAGTGGCGTCGATATCATAGTTCAACCGCCCGACAGATTGCTGCCAAAGCCATTGAGTGGCAGACCAAGCTGGGGATACAACAGGAAAATCGTACGCAATACCTCATTCCACATCAGGTAGAGGGTCATGAACAATGGACTTTAAGCGGTTGGTGCATGCTGGATTCAAGTGAAAATACATCAGAGACGGAATGGCGTACATTCTCCCCGTCAGAGTGGGATACAATGCGTCTTATCCTGCCAGATGATGTCATAACCTGACTATTTCACGTGAATATCAGGTTGAAAGGCGAATTTTCGAGTTCCCCCTATTTCTAATTGCAGGAAAAACTCTTCTTAACTATTCATGGATATGCTATGATGAGGTAGTCTACGTTAAGTAGAACTTTATATATAGATAGGATGAATATTTCATGAGCGTAGCGGAAATGAACACGGTCGATATGGCCCAAGTGTTAACGGGCGCATATGAACTGGGCGACATGATTAACCAATCTGCCGAAGTATCGGATTATTTATATTGGAAGCAGCAAGTCGAGACTACCCCTGAGATTCAGATGGGGATTCGGAAGCTGAATGCCAAGAAGGAATTGTTTGAAGAAACACAGCGTTTCGGTCATTTTCACCCGGATTATCATGCAGCAAAAGACCAGGTGAAGGCTCTGGAACAGGAGTTGGAAAATTTCGAGGCGGTAATCCGCTTCAAACAGGCAGAGAAGTCCCTGGATGATATGTTATTCCAGATGTCAGAGACCATTGCATTTGCAGTGTCAACGACCATTAAGGTACCGAGCAATGACCCGAATCCGAAGGGCGGCTGCGGTAGTGGCGGCAAGTGTGGTTGCAGTTAAGTAATCATTATAGAAGGGCGGGGAACGATGATGTTTGCGGAAAGGACAGGATTCATTATTTGGGTCAGTGATTTGAAGGCTGCCCGTAATCTCGAAAAATATGGCACCGTGCATTATATCTCCCGCCGTATGCATTATGTAGTCATGTATGTTAATGCAGAACGGGCAGATGATACGATGAAAAATGTGAAGCGACTTTCCTATGTGCGCAAGATCGAACGCTCGTATCGTAATGAGATCAAAACCGAGTATGCCAGCAGAACGATGGACAAAACGAGCTTTTACGGAATATAGAAGAGAAACTGGAGGGACCCTTTGGGGTCGCTCTTTTCTTGAATTATACACAAATTGGCTATTGTGAAAAAAAGTTAAACTTACGCCTTGAGGTTGCGGGACTAATGTTGTAATATATTTGGTAATAAATAGATAGAAAGTCCTATCTGGTGGAGAGTGATTCCCATGCGTGATAAGGTGATGCAACGTTGGAGCACCTACGAGCCGTTTTTCGTGGCTCTTGGAGACAAGAAAGTGGCCGACATCGTCATTACCCATCATGCCAAGATGCGGTATGCAGACCGTATTGAGCCTGCACGTAGTGATGATGACCATATTGCGGCGTGGTTATGGGAGTGTCTGAAGCAGGACCGTATAACACCATACTACCGTAATGAACAGGACGTCTACCTGATTGATGAGGATCTGGTTGTGGTCGCCGAATTTTCCGAACTCGAAGGAGAATATGATATTGCGGGCAACCCGCTGCACAAAATGATTGTAGTTACGTTTCTGGGACGTATGTCGGAGACCATTGAATTAAGGGACCTGAAGTCATATTATTCATGGTTAAGACATTCAAGAAGAATGACGTTGGTCAAAAATAGCCGTAAGCATAAGTAAGCCCGAGTAGATTCAATATGTTGAAATCATAGATTCAAGTATTATCGCATGCAGACAAGCTGCATGCTTTTTTTGTTGCCAAGCGGGAAATCGGCTACAATGTAGAGAGTGTAATCGAAGAGGGGCGAAGATATGAATTTTCACCAATTGCATATTTTTTATACGGTAGCAGAGAAGGGGAGTTTCTCGGCTGCTGCACAAGCATTACATATGACTCAACCGGCAGTAACGATGCAGATTCAATCATTGGAGGATTATTTTGGCACCAAGTTATTGCATCGTTCCACCAAAAAAATAGAATTATCCGAGGCTGGCCGGACTTTATTACCTCATGCGAAACGGAGTGTAGAGCTGGTCAGACAGACGGACGAAGCGATGTCGGCGTTTACCCAGATGTTACAGGGCAGACTCCAGCTGGGAGCCAGTTTAACGATTGGAGAATATGTGCTTCCACGCATGCTCGGACCATTTGCACTTCAATATCCTGATATTTCAATTGTCATGAAAGTGATGAATACAACGCAAATTATGGATGATATATTGAAGCACCAGCTTAATTTTGGTCTGATTGAAGCGCCAGTGCACCACCCGGACATGATTGTGGAGCCTGTCATGCAGGACGAGCTGAAACTGATTGTGCCTGCCGGACATGATTTGGCTAAGCGCAGCAAAGTGAATATTGAGGATGTAATGAATTATCCTTTTGTGCTGCGGGAGAAGGGTTCGGGTACTCGTCAGGTGATGGAAGACCAATTGCAAAAGAAAAAGATTGATCCACAGGATATGAATGTTGTGATGGAACTTGGTAGTACAGGAGCGGTAAAATCGGCCGTGGAGGCAGGGGTAGGTATTACGATGTTATCTCCTTCTTCGGTGCAGCATGAACTGGCTCTGGGACTTGTTCATATTGTGGATATCCGCGGACTCGAATTCAAAAGGCAGTTCTATGCCATCCATCTAAAATCGTCCTTGTTGCCCCTGTCAGCAGTCGCTTTCCTGAATTATCTGCGTCAGCAGGAGCAGCCTCAGTCGGTACATAAGACGGGGAAGGCATAATCGTTGGCAACATCAATGGTAGATAAGATTGAATCATAATCAATTTTAAACAAAGGAGCTGTTGATCATGGATCAGCGCCAAGGACGCTGTGATCTTCATACGCATAGTCAGGCTTCCGATGGAATGCAGCCACCTGCTGATAATGTGAAGCTTGCCAAACAAAAAGGGCTATCTGCGGTTGCCCTAACGGACCATGATACAGTAGCTGGTGTAGCCGAAGCACAGCAAGCGGGAAAAGAGTGCGATATTGATGTCGTTGCTGGAGTGGAGATCAGCACTCGGGCTGGTGGGAAAGATATTCATGTGCTCGGGTATTATGTGAATACAGAGGATGAGCTATTCCTGCAACGGTTGCGCGGATTAAGAGAAGCGCGAGATGAGCGCAATCATCTGATTATTGCCAAGCTCCAAGAACTCGGGCTTGATATAAGCTGGCAGGAAGTACTGGATGAGCTGGGAAGACCACTAGAGCCGGATGAGAGTATCGGCAGACCTCATATGGCTGACGTGTTGGTAAAGAAGGGATATGCTGTCGACATGCGGGATGCATTCGATCGATATCTTGCTGAAGGCAAGCCTGGCTTCGTGTCTGTACCCCGCGTTGCACCCGAGGATGCGTGTGAGTGGATCAGAGCCGCAGGTGGAGCCGCTGTGATTGCCCATCCGGGTCTCTATAATGATGATGAATTGGTACGTCGCATCATTGAAGACGCCCTTCCCGATGGCATTGAGGTGTTTCATTCGGACCATGGCCCAGAAGAGGAACGCAGGTATGGTAAGCTGGCCAAGGAATACGACCTCATTGAAACAGGTGGATCTGATTATCATGGTAAACGGCAAGGTGTTGTTTTCCACGGGGATCTTGGTAGCAAGACCGTAACGGTTGATGTGTTGGAAAGGCTGAAGGCAGTTGCTTCACAGCAAAAGGGAGAGTAAGCGAGACGTTGCAACGCTCTATCTGACTATAATAAATTCTGTATTACTGGATACATTTTAAGATCGAAGGAGTAAGGGACATGCAAACATGATAGGGCTGAACCTTCATGTTTGCATGTTCCTTTTTTTGTTCTCAAAATAGTCTATGTAATGGAATAGTTTACCCAAGCACCACGTGTAGCCCCAAGACGTTCGAATAATTGCTGTGCTCGCTCATTGGTCACTGCTGTGATCCAAGACATATATGCACATCCGTGGTCACGCGTATATTGCTGACAGTGTGCAAATAATTTAGCTTCTGCTTCGCCCTCTCTGAATATTTCCGTAACAAATAGGTCATTCATGATGGCGACACGCTCTGCTTTCATCGTGCTATATGTAAAGAACAGAGTGGAAAATCCGATAAGCTTTCCGTCCTCTACTGCCACAAATTGAGCACCGATCTGCTGATTAAGCAGGTTGTTGATCAAAAGCTGGATGGATTGATCACCAGGCCAAGGGTTGTTGTAGAATCCCACCACATAGTCATGCATTAATGCCATCAGGGGTTTCAGATCATCAGGTTGAGTTTCTCTGATATGTATGGTCATGGTACACTTCCTTTAACTACAAATTTTATTCATCACAATTGAATTATTATACATATAAATGAATTAATATTCAAATAGAAAACTAAATAAGCCGAGCTTCAACTATCATTCAAACAACTAATGCAACCACAAAAATCCCCTGAACCGTTAATGGTCAGGGGATTTTTCTATTGTTACTGTTACATCTATATAAGTTGAACTAATCATTTACACGATAACAGCGATTGGAAGGTTGTTCTGTCATCGTAGTGTCAGTGTAAATAATCTTTAGTTCAACTTATATAGCCTTATCCATTTTTAATCGTGGATGGCAGACTTTTGATCAATTCATCATTTGGCGTGACAAACAAGGTCTTCTGATGATCATAGATGACAAAACCAGGCTTCGCACCACTTGGTTTGCGTACATGACGGATAAATGTGTAATCCACAGGCACACTGCTGGATTCCTTGGCTTGGCTGAAATAGGCAGCAAGCTGTGCTGCTTCTTCCAATGTAGCTTCACCAAAGTCCGTACTGCGAATAACGACATGTGAACCTGGAATGTCTTTGGTATGCAGCCAGGTGTCGTTGGAAGAAGCGAGACGGTTGGTCACGTACTCGTTCTGCAGGTTGTTTTTGCCCACAAGAATATCAATCCCCTCGGAGGAGGTGAACTGGTGTACGGTTGGACGGTCACTTTTCTTCTTCTTTTTACCTTTCTTATTGCGGTCACGAAGGTATCCTTGCTGCACAAGCTCGTCCCGTATTTCCTCAATATCGTTCATGGATGCAATGGACAGCTGCTGCAACAGGTTATCGAGGTAGTCAATCTCGTCTTTGGTTTTGCCAAGCTGCTCATGAATGACAGCCAGACTGTTCTTGTATTTGTTATACCGCTTGAAATAACGTTGTGCGTTGTCAGATGGTGTAAGCAGCGGATCAAGCTGAATGGTAATGTTGGCTTGGTCTTCATCGTAGAAGTTCACAAGCTCCACGCTCTTGTCCCCTTTGTGGACCTGATGCAGGGAGGCGAACAGCAACTCACCCCATAGTCTGAACTTGTCCGCATCGTCCGCTTCCAGCAGATCCTTGTTCAGGTTGTCCAGCTTTTTGATGTTTTTGCTTCGCTCATTCTGCAGAAAACGGAGCAGATCACTTACTCTCTGTTTTACCGTGTCCCGTTCAGCCTTGTCTCCGTAATAATCCTCCATGCACTTGCTCATCGTGTCATAGGTTTTCTCCAACTCCTGAATGCTCTCAAGATGAACGGCCGAGAAAATCATTTTGCCTTTGGCGTTTGTTCCGGTTACAGGTGTGTAGATATGATCTCTGACAGGCCCCATCACGGCTTCAAAAGCGTTCCAGAGTGCACCAGCCTCAACTTGGCTCTCACCCTCCACCACAGCCTGAGTGCTCACTGGGCCTTCAGCAGCAATCCCACGTGCAGCAATCTCTCCCGCAATTAACGGGCTAAGACCGCTAAAGGAGTTCACAAGCCAGCGTGATGCATCTTCTTCAGCGGCATGATAGCTGTCCTCGAATGCTGTACGACTCACTTCGAGCGGATTACTTTTATGTTGCTCGGGTGGGGCAGTATACGCGAATCCAGGCATGATTACCCGATAGCTACTGATGGAAGGAGTCACATGATGAATGCCATCCAGAATCGTTCCTGTAACAGGATCAAGCAAAATAATATTACTGTGACGCCCCATCAATTCAATGATGATCCGTTTAACCGAAACATCCCCCAGTTCGTCGCGCTGGCGCACATTGATGTGGATAATACGCTCCATGCCAATCTGACGGATCTCCTCAATGATTGCACCTTCACAGTGCTTGCGGAGCAGCATGCAGAACATGGGTGCTTCCGTAGGGTTAAGGAATGTCTTTTCCGTAAAATGCACACGGGGATAGGTTGGGCTTGCCGAAACAAGCAATTTACTATTTCCGCGTTGAGCACGCAGGGTGAGAACTACGTCATGGCCATTCGGCTGATGGATTTTGCTGATACGTCCACCAATGCAGCCTTGCAGTTCATGAACAATGGCCCGTGTTACGATGCCGTCCAATGCCATTTTTTTCCACTTCCTCTCTCTATCGAGCATCTGCATTTATCATGCCAAATGCTTCATCTATATAACTGAAACGTGCAACCAGGTATGTAAAAAAACAAGGACTGGCTGCAGATTCTTCGTTGCTTGCCTGTTGAACGCTGGAATTGGTACTGCGCAGAACATCGCAGACTTTTATTTTAGCCTATTCTGTCCATCAGGGAAAGGATTCACCTTCCGGGTGCTAATCACTGACCTGTCCGAATACATATAGAGCAGGTAGTTTGTCCGGCATAGTGTACAGCCTGTCGACCAGCGCGCCGGTGAGTCATGTGAGCTTATTTTGCAGATGAAATACAGACTGGGAGGGAAACTTGAAGCATGGAACATACCAAGTGGCATCAACTTAGTGATGAAGAGCTTCGTAACACTCTTGGCGTCAGCCCGCAGGAAGGATTGACGGATGAAGCTGTAGCAGAGAAGAGGAAAGTGGTCGGTTCGAATGAGCTGAGCGAGGGGAAACGCATTTCTCCAATTACATTGCTCTTGAATCAGTTCAAGGATTTTATGGTGCTGGTGTTGATGGGAGCAACGTTGGTATCCGGATTACTGGGTGAGTATCTGGATGCGGTAACGATTGTGGCTATTATCGTACTGAATGCGATTCTGGGGTTTGTACAGGAATTCCGGGCTGAACGATCTCTTCGTGCATTGAAACAGTTGTCTGCACCTCTTGCCAAAGTGCTTCGTTCAGGCCAGGAAGTACACCTTGCCGCCAAACAACTTGTCCCCGGGGATATTATCATGGTGGAGAGTGGGGACCGCATACCCGCTGATGTGCGCTGGCTGCAAACGAACAGTCTGGATGTCGAGGAGTCGGCACTTACCGGGGAATCGGTTCCTGTAAGCAAACACTGCCTTCCGATTGCGGATGAGGACGTTCCGCTGGGTGATCAGAAGAATATTGGTTTTATGGGTACCATGGTCACTCGTGGTACAGCCAAAGGTGTGGTTATCCGTACGGGGATGGAGACGGAGATGGGCAAAATCGCCGATCTGATCCAGAATACGGAGGAGCAGGAAACACCGTTACAGCACAGGCTGGAACAACTGGGCAAAATTCTGATTTTTGTCGCATTGGGATTAACCATTATGGTTGTCGTCGCCGGGATATTACACGGTCAACCAGCCGTTGGCATGTTTCTGGCAGGGGTCAGCCTCGCGGTGGCGGCCATACCGGAGGGCCTTCCGGCTATTGTAACCATTGCACTTGCACTAGGCGTGCAGCGTATGATCAAACGTAAAGCCATTGTACGCAAACTGCCTTCTGTCGAAACTCTGGGCTGTGCATCTGTAATCTGTTCGGATAAGACTGGCACGCTCACCCAGAACAAGATGACGGTAACGGATGTGTGGCTGGAGGGACGTAACATCAAGGTTACCGGGGATGGTTACGCACCTGAAGGGCAGATGCTGGAGAACGGTCGTACGGTGGAACTGAAGAGTGACCAGTCCCTGCGCAGAATGCTTCAGATTAGTGCGCTTTGCAACAATGCGAGTATTGTGGAAAGTGTTGCAAGCGAGGTGGGGAGCAAGAAAAAGGGCAAGGATAACAAAAAGGACAGCAAGAAAAACACGAAAAAAGGTGATCTTCAAGAAGAAACCGTTCAACGAGATAATGTACTCTGGGAGCTGAAAGGTGATCCGACGGAAGGGGCACTCGTCACACTGGCCTCCAAAATGGGGCTTACTCCTGCCGGACTCAAAGAGTTGTATGCCCGCCAGCAGGAATTCCCGTTTGATTCGGAGCGAAAACGCATGTCGGTCCTCGTTCATCATCAGGGAGGCCGAATGATCTACACCAAAGGTGCACCGGATGTGTTAATCGGACACTGCAGTTATATTTTGTGGGAAGGCAAGGTCGTACCTTTCACTGGAACGCTGCGACAGAAAGTGATGGCAGCTAACGAGAGCATGGCCGGAGCGGCACTGCGTGTCCTCGGAATGGCCTATCGTGAAGTGCGGCCGGAAGAAAAAGTGGCTGACGAACACGCCGCCGAGAGTCAGCTTGTCTTCGTAGGACTTGCAGGTATGATAGATCCACCGCGTCGTGAAGTGCGAGATGCAATTGCAACATGCCGCAAGGCGGGGATACGAACTGTCATGATCACAGGTGATCATGGAACAACGGCAGAAGCCATTGCTCATCAGTTGGGTATTCTTCCACGTGGAGGCGCGTCGTTAAGTGGTCAGCAACTGGCAGGCATGACAGACGAGCAACTGGATAAACAGGTAGAGGGCATATATGTATTCTCAAGAGTTTCCCCTGAGCACAAGCTTCGCATCGTGAAATCATTACAGCGCAAGGGGCATGTCGTCGCGATGACGGGTGATGGAGTCAATGATGCTCCAGCCATTAAAGCAGCAGACATCGGGATCGCGATGGGCATTACAGGCACAGACGTGACGAAGGAAGCTTCGGCACTCATTCTGAGTGATGACAACTTCTCAACCATTGTGGCTGCGATTGAAGAAGGCCGTAATATTTATGAGAACATTCGCAAGTTTATCCGTTATTTGCTGGCATCAAACGTGGGCGAAATATTGACAATGTTCTTTGCAATGATGATGGGCTTGCCGCTACCACTCGTACCTATCCAGATTCTGTGGGTTAACCTGGTGACGGATGGTTTGCCTGCAATGGCGCTCGGGGTAGACCAGCCGGAGAAAGATTTGATGGAACACAAACCCCGTGGAGCCAAGGAAAACATTTTTGCCCGCAGACTGGGTTGGAAAATCGTCAGCCGGGGTGTGTTGATTGGATTGTGCACACTCGGAGCGTTCTGGCTTACCTTACAGGCTGCACCGGATAATCCGGGTCAACTCATCAAGGCACAGTCTGTAGCTTTTGCTACACTCGTTTTGGCGCAACTTATCCATGTTTTTGATTGCCGTAGTTCACGGTCCATCTTCCACCGGAATCCTTTACAGAACAAATATCTGGTTCTTGCGGTGATTTCATCGGTTGTACTGATGCTGGTTGTCATGTACGTTGAACCATTGCAGCCGATCTTCAAAACCGTACCTCTGGGATTGCGTGAATGGGCGCTCTGTATCGTTGCTGCGGGCATTCCAACGTTCCTTATGGGCGCAGGCAGCGTGTGGGGTGGTCGTCGTAACCGCCGCCGTATGGGTGGTTCTGGCCGCTTCGTACCGAAAAGTACAAAGTTTTCAGCATAAAATCAATACCTTTTCCTGACCTATTTCGTTATGCTATCCTCAAAATGATTCAAAGCGGCAGCTTTGGCATTTTGCAGGATAGCTTTTTTTGTATAAATGTTGAATATGAATTTCTATGGTAATCCTGTAGAAGAGCAAGAATATAGCTTTGGCAGCAGACTGCCAAAAGGAGTGGGCAAGATTATGGAATTTACGAAAATGCATGGACTTGGTAACGATTTTATCGTTGTATTTGGTGAAAAGGAGCTTCCGGCAGATGCAGCAGAATTGGCTGTGAAATGGTGCAACCGTTTCTTTGGCATCGGAGCGGACGGCCTGGTTTATATACTGCCTTCAGAGAAGGCAGACTTTCAGATGCGTATCATGAATTCGGACGGTTCGGAAGCAGAGCAGTGCGGTAATGCCATTCGCTGTGTGTCCAAATATGTATACGATCATGGTCACGTGAACCAGGAGCAGATCACCATTGAAACGATTGGTGCAGGGGTACAACCTGTGAGTCTCAACATTCGTGATGGTAAAGTGGAAACGGTTCGTGTCGATATGGGTGAGCCGATTCTGAACGGTCTTCAAGTGCCTACAACGGTGGATGCTAACCCAGTGGTTGATCACTACATTGAAGCGAATGGACATGCATTCAAATTCACTGCCGTATCCATGGGTAACCCGCATGCGGTTATCTATGTAGATGACGCTGTGAATTTTGATCTCACGACTTGGGGCCCACTTCTTGAAGTGCATCCGATGTTCCCAAAAAAAATCAATGTGGAATTCGCAACAGTTCGTGACCGTGGATATGTGGACATGCGTGTATGGGAACGCGGAGCGGGTCCAACACTTGCTTGTGGAACCGGAGCTTGTGCGACACTGGTATCTTCTGTCCTGAATGGACATACAGATCGTACAGCAGTCATCAGCCTCAAGGGTGGGGATCTCCACATTGAGTGGAATGAAGCTGACAATCATGTGTACATGACTGGACCTGCTGAAGTTGTTTTTAAGGGAATCACTTCATAAAAAGTGGAAGGTTTAACCAAAGGGGCCTGCGGGCCTCTTTTTTTGTCAAAAAGGATAGGTCGTGTCTCCTGTACAGAGACATTTGGGGGCTGTATGGCAAGAAAGTCCATATGAGCTGGATACTCATCAAAAACCTGTGTTTTTCTTCGTTTTTTAGCGTTTTTTGTGTTACATTAGTATGTAAATGATCACAGCTAGGCGGGGGGAAATGGGATGAAGGCGGATTTGCGCAAAGTTATGCAGGAACGGGTTCTCGTTGGAGATGGGGCCATGGGAACATTTCTGTACCAAATGGGGTTCCCGGTGGGGATTTCATATGAAGAATTAAACTTGATTTCACCTGAAGTGGTGGCGGATGTACATCGCCGTTATCGGGATGCAGGTACAGAAATATTTGAAACAAATACGTATTCTGCCAATTACGACAAGTTGTCCAAGTTCGGTCTGGAGTCCAAGGTGGAGGACGTGAACCGTGCCGGCGTACGCATTGCCAAAGAGGTAGCTGGGGATACCGGTTATGTGCTTGGTGCAGTTGGTTCCATTCGAGGTGGCAAGCGGACGAACGTGTCAACGAGTGAACTGAAACGCTTTTATCAACAACAGATCTTTGCACTGCTTGATGAAGGCGTGGATGGCATTTTGCTTGAAACCTTCTATGATATCGAGGAAATGGATATTGCCCTTTTGCAAGCGCGCAAGCTGAGTGATCTGCCCGTGATTGGACAGTTCGCGGTAGAGGATGTAGGGCATACACTGGACGGATATACAATGCCTGAAGCCTTCCGAATCATGCGGGAGCAGGGTGCGGACGTAATTGGTTTTAACTGTCGCTCAGGTCCAAACGGGATTATGCGTGCCATGGAAACCGTCTCGGGACGAATTGGTATTCCAATGTCCGTCTACCCGAACGCGGGTGCCGCAGATTATGTGGATGGTCAGTTCCGTTATGGTGCGACTCCGGAGTACTTTGGTCAGACGGCAGTGCAATTTGCTGAACTGGGCGCTCGTATTATCGGCGGTTGCTGTGGTACGACACCTGATCATATTACCGCTATGAAGGAGGCGCTTGCTGACTATGTGCCTTCGCCTATTTTGGAGCCTGATCCGTCAGAATCCAAACCGCGTATTGTGTTGCATGAACATGTGGATGAGCGTTCCGGACGTGGCGGACAGCCTACGATCGTTGATCTGGTCAAGCAGCGTCACACTGTTATCGTTGAACTTGACCCGCCGCGTGACTTGGACATTGCCAAGTTTATGAAAGGTGCCGAGACATTAAAAGCAGCAGGAGCAGACGCCCTGACCCTAGCGGATAATTCACTCGCGGTTACACGGATGAGTAACATGGCGCTGGGTCACCTCGTTCAGGATCGCACGGGCCTTCGCCCACTTGTGCACATTGCCTGCCGTGACCGGAATCTGATTGGAACACAGTCCCACATGATGGGTTTTGATGCTCTGGGCATTAATCATGTATTGGCTGTAACAGGAGATCCTGCAAGATTTGGTGATCTGCCGGGTTCAAGCTCGGTATACGATCTGACTTCTTTTGAAATCATACGCATGATCAAACAGTTGAACGATGGAGTGGCTTTCTCAGGTAAACCGCTGAAGCAAAAAGCGGGTTTTGTCATCGGAGCAGCATTTAATCCCAATGTGAAATATTTGGAGAAAGCTGTACAACGACTGGAGAAGAAAGTTGCCTCTGGCGCAGATTACATCATGACACAACCGATCTATGATCCTGAGTTGATTGTAGCAATGCACGAAGCGACCAAACATCTGGATGTGCCCATTTTTGTAGGTGTGATGCCGCTGGCGAGTGGACGGAATGCAGAGTATCTGCACAACGAGGTTCCCGGAATTCAGCTTTCGGATGAAGTGCGTTCCCGTATGGCAGGTCTGGAAGGCGAAGAAGGCCGTGCGATGGGAGTGAAAATTGCCAAAGAACTGCTGGATGTAGCAACAGCGCATTTCAAAGGCATCTATCTCATGACACCGTTTATGTTCTACGGCATGACGGCCGAACTGACTCAATACGTATGGGAGAAGTCGGAGCATCAATGTCCTACTTGTTTCAACCCTAATAATCAATTACAATAGTAAAACGGATGTGATGCCGATGTCATTCAGTATGACCGGATACGGTCAATCCGCCTTTCATTTTGGCGGCTATAAGGTACAATTAGAGATCAAATCTGTTAATCATCGTTATTGCGAAGTGATGATGCGTCTGCCAAGAGAGTGGACGTATTATGAAGACGGTTTGAGGAAGATCGTACAGAGTCGTTTGAAACGTGGGCGGATTGATGTTTATGTAATGAAAGAAAAAGAGGAAGACCAGGCTCTTCCCGCTGTTCTGAATGAACAGACGGTCAGGGCCTATCTGCAGGCTGCAGAGCAACTGGAGACCCAATATGGAATGCAGGGCAAACCAAGTATTGTGGATATGCTTGGGCTGCCGGACGTCATGGTTCATTCGGATGGGACAAGTTCCATTCTCGAAGAGCAGAAGGACGAATGGGAGCGAGTTCTGCAGGAAGGATTGAAAGAGGCTCTGTCCAGCCTTGAACAGATGCGCGCTCGCGAGGGTCTTCATCTGGCCAGTGATCTGGAACGGCGGATTACCCGTCTGGAGTCACTGCATACCGAGATGCTTGATCTTGCACCGACTGTGGTAAGTGATTACCGCAACAAGCTAAGACAGAGGCTTACGGAAATGCAGGAAGAAGGCTCTTTCCCTTTTGATGAGCATAAATTGGGTATGGAAATTGCAATGTTTGCCGATCGTTCTAACATAGAAGAGGAGCTTACGCGTCTACAGAGTCACTTTGGACAGAGCAGGGAACTGCTGAAGAGTGATGAACCCGTAGGTCGTAAGTTGGACTTTCTAATTCAAGAGATGAATCGGGAAGTCAATACGATTGGATCAAAAGCCAACCATTTGGCTCTGGTGAATCGTGTTGTCGAGATGAAGGCAGAGCTGGAGAAGATTCGCGAGCAAGCGGCGAATATCGAATGAACAGCCATATTTCGGCAAAAGAGTCGCATGTATAGGGGGAAGAACCTGATTATGGCAATCAAACTCATTAACATTGGATTCGGTAACATCGTATCGGCGAACCGGATTATATCCATCGTGAGTCCGGAATCGGCGCCGATCAAGAGAATTATACAAGAGGCAAGAGATCGTCACATGCTGATTGATGCAACGTACGGAAGACGTACTCGTGCCGTAATTATTACGGATAGCGATCATGTCATTTTGTCTGCAGTTCAGCCTGAGACGGTCGCCCATCGTCTTTCTTCGAAAGATGATGATAACGACGAATAAAATGGAGTGTAATATGTCTAAGGGATTACTGGTAGTGTTGTCCGGCCCATCTGGGGTCGGGAAGGGTACTGTATGCAGCGCTTTGCGCAAACGGGTTCCGGAATTAATCTATTCCGTATCGGCAACAACCCGTCAGCCTCGTCTGGGTGAAGAACATGGTGTGAACTATTTCTTCAGAAGTCATGAAGAGTTCCAGAACATGATTGCTGAAGATCAATTGTTGGAACATGCGGAGTATGTTGGTAATTATTACGGAACACCGCGTGATTTTGTGGAGAAAACGATTAACGAAGGCCGCGACATCATTCTGGAGATTGAGGTTCAAGGCGCGTTAAAAGTGAAAGAGAAATTCCCGGAAGGGATCTTTGTTTTCCTGCTTCCTCCTTCATTGGACGAGCTGAAAGATCGCATTCAAGGCCGTGGTACCGAAAGCCAAGCGACCATTGATCACCGGATGTCCGTGGCGGTTGATGAGATCAGTCTGCTGGAGCAGTATGATTACGCTGTTGTTAATGATGAAATTGATTTGGCGTGCAAGAGAATAGAAAGCATCATAATCGCCGAACATTGTAAGATCAATAAATAATCCCTTTTGCCGCTGCAGAATGCGATATAAGTGGGGCAGTTGTCATATCATATACTGAAGCACTCCTTCTCGGAATGCCCGGGTGTGAAGACATGCCACATCAGTTCTGTCAGGCGGCAACTTGCGATTATACTAATGCGAAGAGGTGTTTGTTAATATGCTGTATCCTTCTATTGATGAAATGATGAACAAAGTCGACAGCAAGTATTCCCTTGTTGTTGCTGCTTCCCGCCGGGCTAGACAGCTACGTGAAGGTGAAAAAACGGATTTAAGAGGTGCGAGATCCCATAAACAAGTTGGCGTTGCACTGGAAGAAATCTATGGAGACCTGCTCGTTGTCATCAAAGGACAGGACGAAGAAGAAGAGTAAGCCGCCTGCGGCTGCTCTTCAACTGCATACGGCGCAAGCCGGATTAATTGACAACCGCGAGGTTGTTATTTTTTTACGAATAAGCATATTTTAACGGAATCTTCTTTAGACGTCGTATAAATATCGGGGGAAATAAACATGTTGAACGGTAAAAAAATCGTGCTTGGTGTGACTGGCGGCATAGCCGCTTATAAAGCGGCAACATTATGCAGCAGACTGGTGCAAAAGGGAGCGGATGTACATGTGATTATGACAGCTTCCGCTACACAGTTTATTACCGAATTAACGCTGCAGACGTTGACCCGAAACACCGTATATACCGATACATTTGATGAGCGTGAACCGGCAGTCGTATCTCATATTCATCTGGCCGATCTGGCTGATCTTGTTCTGGTTGCTCCGGCAACAGCCAATGTAATTGCCAAGATGGCGCATGGCATGGCAGATGATATGCTCTCAACAACTCTTCTTGCCACGACAGCCCCTGTCATGATTGCTCCAGCGATGAATGTACATATGTATGATCATCCAGCTGTAAAGCATAATATGAACCTGCTTGTTGAACGGGGCGCCATGATGATTGAACCGGGTGAAGGTCTGCTTGCGTGTGGATATGTGGGCAAGGGACGTCTGGAAGAACCGGAGAGCATTGTGGATGTGGTGGAACGTTTCTTTGAACAGCGCGAATCTGCAGATATTAGTCGGCAGGGACAAGCTTCGTTGTTACAAGGCAAGAAGGTTGTTGTTACGGCTGGCGGTACGATTGAGCGCATTGACCCAGTACGATATATTACGAACGATTCATCTGGCAAAATGGGATTTGCCATAGCCGCAGCTGCGCGTGATCTGGGGGCTGATGTGAAATTGGTTATGGGCAATACCCAAGCCAAGCCACCGGAGAACGTTGAGTTGATTCCTGTACAGTCTGCACAGGATATGTATGAAGCCGTAACACGCGAGTGGGATGATGCTGATATCGTGGTTAAGGCGGCGGCAGTTGCCGATTATCGTCCAAAGGAAGTTTATACCGAGAAGATCAAGAAGAAAGGCGACACGCTGTCGCTCGAACTTGTTAAAAATATAGATATTCTTGAAACGCTGGGCAAACAGAAGACCCATCAGTTTTTGATTGGTTTTGCTGCGGAGACTCAGTCGCTTGAGATGTATGCACGTGAGAAATTGGAACGGAAAAACTGTGATCTGATCGTAGCCAATGACGTAACCCGCACGGGTGCAGGATTTGGAACAGACACCAACGCGGTACATATCTATGACCGGGAAGGTTTGGTGGAGGAGCTTCCAGTGTTGGCCAAGGACGATGTGGCTCAGCGGTTGCTCCGGATTGCGGCGGAGCGCATTGCCGGGAGGAATTAGGATATGGAGATTGCCAAGGTCATAGTCGATGTTCCCGTGAAGGAAACAGACCGGCCGTTTGATTACCTGGTACCTGAATCGATGAGGGAATGGATCGAGATTGGCAGCCGGGTGGGTGTACCTTTTGGTCATCGGACGGTGCAGGGATTCGTGATTGATCTTGTGCCGCGTACCGGAGAGGAATCATTCAAGCTTAAGCAGATTCAGGAGTTGCTGGACATTGTTCCCCCGTTGTCAAAGGATTTGGTTGAGTTGGCCGAATGGATGAGTGGACGTTACGCCAGTAACCGGATTTTGTCATTGCAGGTCATGGTGCCGACGGCATTGAAAGGGAAAGCAGAGCGATACATCTCGCTGGGAGATGCACTTGATGGACAGATGGCGGGTGCACAACCGGATGATGAGGTGTTATTTGTTTGGGGAGAAGAGTCTACGACCGAGAAAGTACAGCAGGATATCATCCGTTTTGTCAAAAGTCGGGGTCAGGTACCGCTGCAACAACTGAGTAGAAAATATCCCAATCATGCTGCACTAATTAAGAAATTATTGCTTGGTGGCGTGCTGCTGGAAAGTCAGGCCATCAAGGACAAGTTAAATAAAAAAACGATGAAATCCGTTGATCTGGCTGTAGATATTGCTGCTGCTCAGGAAGCACTTGCTTCATTCCCGGCGAAAGCACAGCGGCAGAAGGAGATTCTGGCTTTTTTGCTGGAAATGAAAGAACTGCTACCCATGCCGATGAAAGAAGTGTTATCTACACTACAGGTATCGGCTGCAACGATTAAAGGGCTTGAGGAAAAGGGACTGATCGTCACCGAGGACGTTGAGGTCTTCCGTGACCCGTATCAGGGCAGGACGTTCAAAGCGACTGAACCACTGGTTCTGACCGATGAGCAAAAACTTGTCTACGACAATATCAATGGCCGATTGCAGGAACAACGCCACGGGGTGTTTTTGCTACATGGTGTTACGGGAAGTGGCAAGACGGAAGTCTATCTTCAAACCATTCAACAGTGCATCGAACAGGATCGGCAGGCTATCGTTCTGGTGCCCGAGATTGCACTCACACCACAGATGGTAGAACGTTTTAAAGGGCGATTTGGGGACCAAGTTGCTGTTATGCACAGTCGTCTGTCTGGTGGTGAACGTTATGATGAATGGCGCAAGATTCGTGAGGGTCAGGTGAAGGTTGCAATTGGGGCGCGTTCAGCTGTATTTGCTCCGTTCAGTCGACTTGGGTTGATCATTATGGATGAGGAACACGAGACTTCCTACAAACAGGAGGAAACGCCGAAATATCATGCCCGTGATGTAGCGGTAAAAAGAGCACAGCAGCATCAGGCGGTGGTTGTTCTGGGTTCAGCGACACCTTCGCTGGAAAGTTATTACGCTGCACGCTCGCAGAGTAATGATGATTTTGCACCACTCTTACTGGAGATGCCAACACGGGCACTGGGTAACAAGCTGCCTGAAGTGCGGATCGTTGATATGCGTGAAGAGTTGAAGGATGGCAACCGCTCCATGTTCAGCAGGGCTTTGCACAAAGGGCTGGAGGAACGCTTGGAGCGTGGTGAACAGACGGTGCTTCTGCTGAATCGCCGTGGATATTCGACCTTTGTTATGTGCCGAAGCTGTGGATATGTGGCAGGTTGTCCCGAATGTGATATTTCACTGACGTACCATCAGCGCTCGAATAATCTCCGTTGTCATTACTGCGGGTATGCGGAAGCGGCTCCGGAAGTGTGTCCGGATTGTGGAAGTGAGCATATTCGATACTTTGGTACAGGTACACAACGGGTCGAGGAAGAACTTGCCAAGCTCTTTCCGGGAATTCGGGTCATTCGGATGGATGTGGATACAACAACGGAAAAAGGGGCTCACGAGAAGCTGCTGAAACAGTTTCGTGAGAAAAAGGCGGATGTATTGCTGGGCACCCAGATGGTTGCCAAGGGACTTGATTTCCCGGATGTGACCCTGGTTGGCGTGATAACAGCGGACTCAGCGTTGAATTTACCTGATTTCCGTGCTGCGGAAAAAACGTTTCAGTTACTAACACAGGTAGCTGGCCGAGCTGGTCGGCACCAATTGCCTGGTGAAGTGTTTGTTCAGTCCTATACGCCGGAGCACTACTCCATTGGTCATGCGAGTCAGCATGACTATGTGTCGTTTGTACGTGAGGAATTGCTGCACCGTCGCAATTTGCAATATCCGCCATACTGTCGCCTGATTCTGGTGACCTTTTCGCATGAGCAGCTTCCGGTATTGATTCGTCTTGCTGAGAACTATACACGAATACTGAAAGAGAAGGCTAATGCGGCCGGATGGCTCGGCAGTCTGGATCGATTCAGCAATGATGCCTTTGATGTGCTGGGGCCGGTAGCGTCTCCGATTCCTCGGATCAAGAATAGATACAGATTCCAATGTATGATAAAATGGCGGGGGGATGTAGACGCCATAGGACTTGCTCTGGCTACGGCCCGGCGCATGGACGATGATGTTCAGGCGCAAAAATTGCTCATTAGTCTGGATGTAGACCCGCAAATGTTAATGTAAGCATTTTGCAGCAATGCGGATGTAAACAAGCGGTATAAACATAGATTAAATTGAATACCCCAAAATACAGATATCGTCCTGAAATTATGATGAGGATTAGGAAGGTGCTTACAACATGTCTATTCGCATTATCGTGCAAGAACCAGATGAGGTGCTCCACAAGAGAGCCAAAGAAGTAACCAAAATTACACCAAATGTACAAAAATTGCTGGATGATATGGCTGATACTATGTACGATGCAGAAGGTGTAGGTCTTGCTGCGCCACAGGTTGGTATTCTGAAACGTCTGATTGTTATCGACGCAGGTGATGAGCAAGGGCTGATCAAGATGATTAACCCGGAGATCATTGCAAGTGAGGGAGAACAATTTGGACCTGAAGGTTGTCTGAGTATCCCTGGAATTAATGGTGATGTTCGCCGTTTCGAGACCGTTACGGTTAAAGGTCTGGATCGTGAAGGTAAAGAGCTGATTATTACGGGTAGTGGCTTGCTGTCCCGTGCATTCCAGCATGAGATTGATCATCTGGATGGCGTACTCTTTACGGATGTCGCCGAGAAAGTGTACGAAATTGCAGCCGATCAAACGGGACCGCGTCGTAATTAAGGAGTGATCGATTTGAATATTGTTTTTATGGGAACACCTGAATTTGCAGTTCCTTCTCTCGATATGCTGATGGCAGAGGGATACAATGTGGTGGGTGTGGTGACTCAGCCTGATAAACCACAAGGACGCAAAAAAGTACTTACGCCAACACCGGTTAAGGCCGCGGCAGAACGCCACGGTCTGCCGGTGTTTCAACCTGTTAAATTGCGTGATCCGGAAGCCGTAGCCCGCTTGGCTGAATGGAAACCGGATCTGATCGTAACCGCGGCCTTTGGACAGATTCTGCCCAAAGCTGTGCTGGATATGCCTGTTCGCGGCTGTGTGAACGTGCATGGCTCTCTTTTGCCAAAATATCGCGGAGGAGCCCCGATCCAACGTTCCATTATTAACGGGGAATCCGTGACAGGAGTCACATTGATGTATATGGCTGAAGGCCTGGATACTGGAGATATGATCTCGCGTGTGGAACTGCCAATTACGGATGAAGATACATCAGGATCGATGTTTGATAAATTAAGTGAGGCTGGTTCCAAACTGCTTCAGGCAGAAATGCCACGATTGATTGCAGGCGAGACAACGGCGGTCCCTCAGGATGATGCCGAGGCTTCATATGCTCGCAATCTGACTCGGGATGACGAGAAAATGGACTGGAGTCGTACTTCACGTGAACTGTTCAATCAGATTCGTGGTCTTGTGCCGTTCTCCGGTGCATTTACGATGTGGGATGATCAGGTCTTCAAAGTCTGGGCTGCGGCTAACCCCAATCAGGTGGACCTAGAAACTTCTTCGGATGCTGGACAAGCAGAACCGGGAACGGTGCTGCAATTGAACAAGGCAGGGATTGAAGTCCGCACAGGCAATGGGTCTCTCTGGTTGACTGAAGTGCAGCCAGCAGGCAAAAAAGTGATGCAGGCCGCTGACTTTGCTCGCGGTGGTACACTGAAACCTGGAACGGTGCTGCGATGAGCGGTAACATACCAGGTCGTTCGTCAGGAAAAGGCCAGAAACCTACTGGAAATTCATCCGGGCGTGAAGGAAACCGTCGTCCGAATTCGGGTGGTGCATCTCGCTCCCAGCAACCCAAAACATCTGCTCGTGCATTAGCAGTCAAGGTTCTGAGTGCTGTTGAGCAAGATGGAGCATACAGTAATCTGGAGTTGAACCGCCGTCTGAAAGAGGCGGATTTAAGCCCCGCAGATGCTGGACTAGCTACCGAATTGGTGTATGGAACAATCGCCAGATTGAATACACTTGATTATTTTCTGGAACGTTACGTCGCCAAAGGAGTAGCCAAACTGCAACCATGGGTTCGTAGCCTGCTGCGAATCAGCGTATATCAGATGATATACCTGGATCGTATTCCGGAGCATGCCGTGGTGAGCGAAGCGGTTAATCTGGCGAAGAAACTGGGCCATCAGGGAATCTCGGGTATGGTGAATGGAGTGCTCCGCAATATGATCCGCAATCGGGATGAACTTCGTATTCCAGAACATCTGCCCGTTGCCGAACGTATTTCACTGGAGCATTCCCACCCGTTATGGATGGTTGAACGCTGGATTGCCCAGTACGGCGAAGAGACGGCGGAAGCGATCTGTCGTGCGAATAATGAGCCGCCAGCGGTGAGTGTCCGGGTCAACACCACAATGACCACACGGGAGAAACTGATGCATGAGATGACCAGTACAGGTGCAGTCGTTGAAGCTTCTCAGCTGAGTTCCGATGGAATTCTTGTACGTAGTGGCGGAAACATGGCTCTAACGTCCTGGTATCGGGACGGGTTGTTCTCTGTACAGGACGAAAGTTCCATGCTTGTCGCTGAAGCAGTTGCGCCAGAAGTAGACCAACTTGTATTGGATTGCTGCGCAGCTCCAGGTGGTAAAACAGCTCACATGGCTGAGAAAATGCAGGATCGCGGTCGTATTGTCGCGAATGATGTACATGCTCACAAGCGCCAGCTGATCCTGGATCAGGCGGAGCGTCTCGGTCTGACTTGTATCGATGCTGTAACTGGAGATGCGCTAAACCTGAATGAACGGTACCCGGAAGCGTCGTTTGACCGCATTTTGCTGGATGCACCATGTTCAGGTCTGGGTGTTATTCGCCGCAAGCCTGATGTGAAATGGACCAAAACCGTAAAAGATATCGAAGATATCGCAGGCTTGCAACGTGAATTGCTTGATCAGGTTGCGTCGTTGTTAAAACCAGGTGGTATTCTGGTGTATAGCACGTGTACGATTGAGCCTGCTGAGAATGAGGATATGGTTGCAGATTTCTTGAATCGACATCCGGAATTTAGTCCAGCAGAAGCATCCGTCTGGTCTGAATCGGAGACAGCGAACTTGAAGGTTGTGAACGGTGGTATTCAGATTTTGCCACAATACGCTCACAGCGACGGATTTTTCATCGCACGGTTGACAAAAACAGCGAAATAACAGTTTAATAGAGCACGGAAGCATGACCGCCGAGGGGAACTTCGGCGGATTTCTTTGTGATGGGACTTCGATATAATTGTCAGAGAATGTGATGACAGGGTGCGATGGCGGCATTGAGATGTTATAATGCATGAAGTACAGATATCAAGGGTATACATGGATGTAACGTGGTCTTTGTGATAGAATAGGACGAATGGAACGAAAAGAAGGAAGCCAACGAAAAGAAAAGAAGGAATAGGTGTTGACAACAAAATGAAACCTTTTATATATGATTATTCTCTGGAACAACTGCAGCAATGGGCTGTGGAGAATGGGGAGCCGGCGTTTCGCGGTGGCCAAATCTTTGACTGGATTTATGTAAAACGTGTGAATGATTTCAGTGAAATGACCAATCTGTCCAAGCCATTGCGTGAAAAGCTGACAGAGCAATTTGAATTCGTAACACTTAAGGAAATTACCAAGTTTGAATCCAAAGATGGAACGGTTAAATTCCTCTTTGGTCTTCATGATGATCATGCCATTGAGACAGTAATCATGAAGCATAACTACGGGAACAGCATCTGTGTAACCACACAGGTTGGTTGTCGTATTGGTTGTACGTTCTGTGCATCCACATTGGGTGGTCTCAAGCGTAACCTTACGGCTGGTGAGATTGTTGCCCAGGTTGTGCAGGCTCAGAAAATTCTGGATGAACGCAACGAGCGTGTCAGCAGCATCGTGATCATGGGTTCGGGTGAACCTTTCGAAAACTATGAAGCTACGATGACTTTCCTGCGCATTATGATTCATGAAAAAGGGCTGAATATCGGTCAGCGTCACATCACGGTATCCACGAGCGGAATCGTTCCGAACATCTACAAGTTTGCAGATGAAGATACACAGATTAACCTTGCCATTTCGATCCATGCACCAAATGATGCGCTGCGTTCGAAATTGATGCCGGTTAACCGTCGTTTTCCTTTTGAAGACGTGATGGAGTCCCTTCGTTATTATCTGGCCAAAACAGGTCGGAGAATTACGTTCGAGTATGCACTTATTGGTGGGGTAAACGATCAGCCAGAGCATGCAGCAGAACTGGCAAGTGTGCTTAAGAACATGTTGTGCCACGTGAATCTGATTCCGGTTAACCATGTACCTGAACGCAAATACGTAAGAACATCGAGAAGCGACATTTTCAATTTTCAGAAGATTCTCTCGGAACAGGGTGTTAATGTAACCATTCGTCGTGAACAGGGACATGATATTGCTGCCGCTTGCGGTCAGCTTCGTGCAAAGCATATGGAGTTGAGGTGAGAACGTTTTGATCAAAACAGTTCATGTGAGCCATATCGGACGAGTGCGTTCGGTGAATGAAGATTCAGCCTGGATTCGTAATCTCGATACAGGATATATTCTGGGTATTGTTGCCGATGGCATGGGTGGACATCTTGCAGGGGATACGGCAAGCCGCTTGGCAGTAGAGACGTTGGTGAAAGATCTGGGAACACTGGAACCAGGTCTGTCACATGCGTCTCTGTCTGCGGCTCTCAGCGATGCTATTTTGCATGCCAACGAAGTTATCTTCCGCACGGCATCAACAGATGACAAGTATCACAACATGGGAACAACGGTGGTTGCGGCTTTATTGAACGATACGGAAGGTGTTATTGGACACATCGGTGATAGCAGAGCCTACAAAATTGCGAACAAAGCTGTGATCCAGCTAACCGAGGACCATACACTGGTGAATGAATTGTTCAAAAATGGTCAGATTAGCAAAGAAGATGTGTCCCATCATCCACGTCGCAACGTACTGACTCGTGCGCTTGGAACAGATGCCGAGGTGAAGGTAGATCTGGATACCGTCAAGCTGGAGGAAGGCGAAGTCCTTCTCCTGTGCAGTGATGGTCTCAGTAACCTGGTCAGCAATGAGCAGATTATTCAGGTTGCCGGCAATCTGGAACTGGCATTGGAAGATCGTGCAGACCGACTGCTTCAGTTGGCTTTACTTGCTGGGGGAGACGACAACATCACGGTTGCTTTGTTCGAGTTGCAGAGGGAAGGTTCCGTGGATACGGAAACGGGGTGTGAGTCATGATTGGGCACCAGCTAGGCGGACGCTATGAAGTGATTGAGCGTGTCGGCGGTGGCGGCATGGCTCTTGTGTACAAAGCCCAGGATCTTCTGTTGAACCGGAATGTAGCGATCAAAGTCCTTAGACAACAGTTTGTGCATGACGAAGAGTTTATTCGCCGTTTCCGCAGGGAAGCACAGTCGGCAGCATCGCTGTCTCATCCGAATGTAGTTAGCATTTATGACGTGGGGCAGGAAGATGACGTTCATTATATTGTCATGGAGTACGTGGAAGGCAAAAACCTGAATGAAATTATTAAAGAACGCGCCCCTCTGCAGGTTGACGAATCGGTGCGAATCGCTTCCCAGATTGCAGATGCTCTTGATCATGCACATCATAATCAAATCATTCATCGGGATATCAAACCCCACAATATATTAATTGGCCGGAATGGCCGTGTGAAAGTAACGGATTTCGGGATTGCCCGTGCGGTTACATCTACAACGATTACGCAGACGGGTTCCGTAGTTGGTTCTGTACATTACTTCTCACCAGAGCATGCCAAAGGCATCGTTACTGGTGAAAAATCGGACTTATATTCTCTTGGGATCGTACTTTACCAAATGCTTACTGGGCAACTTCCGTTTCTGGGTGAAAGTCCAATCAGTGTGGCATTGAAGCATTTGCAGGAAGAGTTCGATGAACCACGCAAATTCAATCCATTGATTCCGCAAAGTGTGGAAAATGTCATCTTAAAATCCATGCGTAAAAATCCGCAGGAACGTTATCAGTCGGCCAAAGAAATGCAGACCGATCTGGAAACTTGCCTGATGCCGGAGAGACGTAATGAAACGAAGATTGATTTTCCGGATGAGGATGATATAGACCAGACTCGCGTAATGCCAGCGATCAAGCCTGAACCGCGTGGAGTTACATCGACGGGTGCGGTGCCAGTGATGGAGTCTGACGAAGAAACTGGCAAGGGTAAGGCCAAATCCAAGAGCTGGAAGAAGCCAGCACTACTCATCTCATTAACCGTTCTTATTCTAATCGCCATGGTGGGCGTTGTATGGTATGTCAAGGGTATGCTGGTTGTACCTGAAGTAACCGTGCCTAACGTGATCACCCAGACAGAAGAAAAAGCTCGGGAAATGCTTGAGGAGAAAGGACTCGTCGTCAGTGATGAGGTCATCCGTCTGTACCAGGAAGGTGTCGAACCCGGTATCGTCTATGAACAGAGCAGAAAAGAAGGCGATGTTGTCAAAGAAGGTTCCGAGGTCCAGATCAGTGTTGGGGCAGAAAAAGAACTGGTGAAAATGATTGATGTCAAACAAGACCCTTATGATGAGGCTGTCAAGAAGTTGACTGCGCTTGGCATTAAGGAAGATCAGATTCAGCGGAAAGATGACTTCTCCAATGATGTGGCTTCAGGTTCTGTTATTTCCCAGACGCCGGGTGTGAATGAGGAATTCGATCCTGTGACAGTTCAGATTGAGTTAACCGTAAGTAAAGGCACTGAAACGGTCAAAATGCCTGATCTGAAAAATCTTACCCGCAGTGAAGCTGAAGAAAAGCTTAAATCTGCTGGACTGGAACTTGCTCAGGTGCAGGAAGAACCAAGCTATACGATAGAAAAGGGCAAAGTGACGCAGCAATGGCCTGTGGAAGCGGGCACAGAGGTGAGTCCTGGCGATAAGATTACGATCTTTATCAGCACAGGGTATCCACCTGAAGCGCTGCAATATCCTTTTGATATCAATGTATCACCCAAAGAAGAGGGCAAAAACAGTAAAATCCGTATCACATATGAAGACGCACGCGGCAAGAATCAGGAATGGGGAACACGCACCGTGAACTCAACCCAGACCTTGACCATTCCACTTGTGCTCGCTCCAAATGAAAATGGGGCTGTGTCCGTATATCGTGATGGACAGTTCCTGGATACGTATCTTGTCTCCTACAGTGAAGCCAAAAACGGAACAGTAAATGTACCTTCCATTGACCCGGAACAAAGCACGGAGACGCCGCCAGAAAATGAGCCTGATCCAGGTGAAGGTAGCGTGGATGAGGGAAGTGTTGATTCCAATCAGGAAGGTGAACCTGAGTCCACACCGGCAGACGGTGAGGGTGAGAGCGTAGATGAGGACACTTCTGCCATGAATAATGGTAAGGGGCACGGCAAGGAAAAAGAGAAGAAAAAGGAAGTCATTAACGCATCAAGCCGTCCATAAGGGCGGCTTATGCTGGCGTCTGGAGTAAATGTACCACCATCTAAAGGAGGGCGTCGGAGCTATGCCAGAAGGTATCATCGTTAAAGCGCTAAGCGGTTACTATTATGTCATGCCAGTGGAAGACAACGGGGTTCCTTCGGTTGAAGGTTCCGCCGTTCAATGTCGAGCCAGAGGTATCTTCAGAAAACGGGGAACGTCACCGCTTGTAGGTGATCGCGTCAGCTACATGTTGACAGAGAACGGAGAAGGAACGGTAGATGAAATCCGGAAGCGTGAGACAGAGCTCATCCGTCCTCCTGTAGCCAATGTAAGTTTGGCTGTTCTTGTGTTCTCTGTGAAGGAACCGGATATGAACCTGAACCTGTTGGACAAGTTCCTTGTTCACATCGAGCAGGCGGGGCTGGATGCACTCATTGTGTTGACCAAACTGGATTTGGCAGATCCAGCCAAAGATACCATTGCTGAAGTGAAGGCATTGTATGAACGGGTGGGTTACGAAGTAATCTCGACAAGTTCACGTACCGGTGAAGGCAGTGAATTGCTCAGAGTGCGTCTGGCTGGTAAGATCAGCGTATTCTCTGGACAATCCGGTGTAGGCAAGTCGTCCATGTTAAATGCATTGATGCCGGGCCTGACGCTGGAGACAAATGCAATCAGCATGCGTCTGGGACGAGGGAAACACACCACCAGGCACGTGGAGCTTATTCCGTTGGATAATGGTGGATTTGTTGCGGATACACCAGGATTCAGCCAACTGGACTTTCTGGAGATCGGTGTGGAGGAACTCTCCACTTGTTTCCGGGAATTCGCCCAGTTTGCAGATCAGTGCAAATTCCGAGGTTGTACCCATACACATGAACCAGGCTGTCGTGTGCTTGCGGCCAAGGAGGAAGGTCTGATCTCCGAAAGCCGATATCAGCACTATGTGCTGTTCCTGAACGAAATGAAAGATAAGAAGCGGAGGTATTAACATGATTAAAATTGCCCCATCGATATTATCAGCTGATTTTGCCCGCCTTGGTGCGGAAGTTGCAGAAGCTCAAGCTGCAGGAGGAGACTGGATTCATGTTGACGTTATGGACGGTCATTTCGTCCCTAATATTACGCTTGGACCTGCGATTGTGAAGGCGATCGCTCCACATACAAGCTTGCCGCTCGATGTGCATTTGATGATTGAGAATCCGGAGCGTTATGTTGAGGAATTTGCCAAAGCGGGTGCAGCGGTAATTACCGTTCATGCTGAGGCTTGTGTGCACTTGCACCGCGTTATTCATCTAATCAAGGAGCAAGGAGTGAAGGCAGGAGTTGCCCTTAATCCAGGAACGCCAGCATCTGCCATTCTCGAAGTTCTGGATGATGTGGACATGGTTCTTGTCATGACGGTCAATCCTGGCTTTGGCGGACAGGCATTTATCTCGGGTACGATGAACAAAATCAAGCAGATTCGTACCTGGTTGAACGAAAAGGGACGCCATGATGTACATATCGAAGTAGATGGCGGGATTGCAGCCGATACAGCTCCACTTGTAGTGGAAGCTGGAGCAGATGTGCTCGTTGCCGGGAGTGCCGTATTTGGACGTGAGGATCGCGCTGCAGCGATTACTGAAATTCGCCGTAGCTACGGAGGCTGATCTATGACCCTCAAGGAGACACTGTGGACGATGGCTGCGAGTCTTGTAACGGGACTTGTGCTTGCTTTGTTTGCGGTTATTCAATCCCCGTTTAATGCCATTACGTCCTTAATCGGGGTAGGCGTTGTTATTATGTATTTCCGCAAATTTGATCGTACGGGACATCGGGTTACTTTTGTCATATTCAGCATACTGTATTATGTACTGAGTGTTTTCATGATCGCTGTCTATCAATATATTCCTTCCCAAACGTAAATGAACTGATCTTCGGGCTTGTCATTGTGGAATAGGGATCGAAGGTTCCGCATAAATATGGTTACATGAGCAGGTTTCTCATGTAGCCTTTTTTGTCGTGTTTGAGGTAAAGAAGGCCTGAAGCATAGGATACGGCGGACGCATGAGCATGATGGGGAGGGTGAATTATGAAATTTTACACATTCAAACTGCCGAAGTTTTTGGGAGGGTTTGTAAAGGCGATACTTAATACGTTTCAAAAGAACTGATCCGATTGATAAGGTAACAGGGAATACCGCCGCTTTGGCTCAGGCTTATCTGGAATTCGTACCTGCGAAGCGCCATGCGGCGGCCATTCACATGTTAATGAGCGTATTCAAGAATCCCTTTTTTGAATACCAAAAAAGCACCTGCAAGGAACAAGGTGCTTTTTGCTTACCCGATTTATAGTAGCTTTGCGTGATTATACGCGAGTCACTTTACCGGCTTTCAGTGCACGGGTGCTTACGTATACACGTTTTGGTTTGCCGTCAACGAGAATGCGGACCTTCTGAACGTTTACGCCCCAAGTACGACGGTTACGGTTGTTAGCGTGGGATACGTGGTTACCGGTGCCCGGTTTCTTACCTGTCACATAACATTTGCGAGACATAGATTACACCTCCTATCCTAAAATAACCAGTTGCCTTCAGAAACGAAAAGTCATTCCATAAGGGCTAAATTGTTCTTCCTGATCATAAAGATCAGGTTTCAGTAGCTAATGGCGTTGTTTAAGCCGGCATAAACCGGATCATTTCCATTACTTAACCTGCATAAAACAATACTTGAATATAATATCATAATTAAAAAAGCTTCGTCAACTGATCCAAAAACTTTATTTATTTCTCTTGTCTAATATAGTACAATGTTGAGTAGTCCATAATACAGTGGTGAACAGGCTGTTGCCGCGAGGAAGTCGGAGAATAAACCGTACTTAGAGGTCGGTGGTCTGCTTTTTGGCAACGCTGTGAGCTGCGGCATTCCATCATTGGCACCAGTCTCCATGCGGCATTCATGCCGGCTCTTGATACCGGTGCATATCCGTATGCCCCGAAGTTAGGGGGGCAGAGAGTGCAGGATATTGGTAGCCCGGCCGCCCAGACCGTTAATCCGGCTGACATGTTGTATTGTATGCCTGTGCCGGACAAGGTATGGACGAAGAATAACGCAGTCCGCGTTAGCGCATGAACAGACCAGCCACATCTTGGTGCAAGGTGTTCGTGTATCAAGCTAGGAAGGGGAATTCTCACTTGAGTATACGTTCTTTAAATGGAACAGATTTCACCGCAATGGTACTTGCCGGAGCGGAACAACTTGGACAGCATGCAGAGCACGTCAATTCCCTGAATGTTTTCCCTGTGCCGGATGGTGACACGGGAACGAACATGAATTTGACAATGAGTGCAGGAGTCGCAGAGATTAAAAGAAAAAGTTCTGCCTCCATCGGCGAAGCTGCCGGTATTCTATCGAAAGGCCTGCTTATGGGCGCACGGGGGAATTCAGGAGTTATTCTGTCGCAATTGTTCCGTGGTTTTAGTCGTTCAGCTGCTCCCTATGAGGAACTGAATACGCTCCAATTTGCAGCAGCCCTGCAGAACGGTGTTGACGCAGCTTACAAAGCAGTCGTAAAGCCCGTTGAAGGGACCATTCTTACCGTAGCTAAGGAAGCGGCGAAACATGCCAACTACTACGCAAGACGGACGAATGATATTACTGAATTAATGAATGAAGTTTTGTTAAAAGCAAAAGAAGCACTGGCAATGACTCCGGAATTACTGCCTGTACTGAAACAGGTTGGTGTTGTGGATTCAGGTGGTCAGGGGCTTGTATATATCTACGAGGGCTTTATGGAAGTATTGCTGCAAAGTGACGGAGGGAGTCGTACTTCACTGAACAAAGAAGTAACCCCATCCGTGGCAGCATCTGCTTTGAAACCGGCTGCACCGACAGAAGTGGATATCAAGAAGCCTGCACAGCAGCAGGTGATTGCACCGGAGATGCCATTGTCTGCTCAGGCGAGACTGGAAACGGAAGATATTGAATTCCTGTATGATATGGAATTCTTCATTAATCGTGAGCTTGGAGAGAACGCAGGAGTGGCATTTGATGACGAAGCATTCCGGAAAGCGTTGTCAGTTAATGGGGATTCGATCATCATCATTGCCGATGATGAAGTCATCAAAGTTCATGTCCATTCCAAGACACCAGGCGATGTATTAAACCTGGCGCTGCATTATGGTGAGATTACACAGATTCATATTCTCAATATGCGTGAACAGCATCGGGATCTCCTGACAGCAGGCATGGACATTGCTCCATCACCTGAATTGTTTGCAGAGATTCCACCTGAGGCAGCGCGCAGTATGGAAGAGGCTGTGCTTCCTGCAGATGAGATGGCACCGTATGGTTTTATTGCGGTATCCTCCGGTGACGGTATTGCAGAGATTTTCCAAAGTCTTGGTGTTGATGTTGTTCTGTCCGGTGGACAGACGATGAATCCGAGTACTGAGGATTTTGTAAAAGCCGTTCGTTCCATTGCTGCGGAGCAGGTATTTATACTCCCGAATAACTCGAATATTGTACTGGCTGCGGAGCAGGCTCGTGAATTGCTTGAAGATGAGCGCCGGATTACGGTTATTCCAAGCAAGACCATTCCACAGGGAATGGCTGCTGCTTTTGCTTTCCAAGAAGATGAGTCTGCGGAAACAAACCGTGACCAAATGTTGGAGGCCATTAGCCGGGTACAGTCCGGTCAAGTGACTCATGCGGTTCGTGATACGCAATACGATGAATTAGATATTAAGGCGGGGCACTATATCGGTATTCATAACTCCAAAATTGTAGCGACGGATGAAACCATGCTTCAAGCATGTGAAGGTCTGCTCAAACAGATGATGGAGAGTGGAGATGAAGTGGTGACAATCCTTGAAGGGGACGAAGCTGACCCTGAGGTTACTGCTGCCCTCGCTGCATGGCTTGAAGAACAGTATCCTGATGCTGAGGTAGAGGTACATCTTGGAGGACAGCCGGTGTATTATTATCTGTTCTCCGTAGAGTCCTAAAATAAAGGGATTGTTCAAAAAGTCATTTGTTGACTTTTTGAACATGTATTAATAGCACTCTAGCAAAGAGGAGGAGAGTCATGAGCCACAAGGTTGCGATAGTAACAGACAGTACAGCGGATATTCCCGAAGAACTCATTCGCAAATACGGGATTCATATTGTTCCGCTACGTGTTCTGTTCGGTGAAGAGACCTATGCAGATGGCGTTGATCTGACTTCGGAACAGTTCTACGAAAAGTTGAAGAAGGTATCTGTGTTGCCTACAACTTCACAGCCATCTCCAACCGATTTCATGAATGTGTACCAATCACTTCTTGATGAGAACCCGGAACGTCCGATTGTATCGATCCACCTGTCATCCGGCATGAGTGGTACCTATCAATCGGCCATGCTTGGCAAGTCTTTGCTGGAGCGTGAGGGTGACATCACCGTGCTGGATTCGAAGTCAGCATCTTATGGATATGGTCTAATGGTGGTACAGGCTGCTGAACTTGCCGAACAGGGCAAGTCAGCAGTCGAAATCGCTGCTGCCATTGAAGGGATGCAACAATCTCGCAAATTGTTCTTTCTCGTGGATACCCTTGAGTATCTGCAAAAAGGCGGTCGGATTGGCAAAGCTTCAGCCATTTTGGGAACGTTGCTTAACATTAAGCCGATCCTGTCTATTGATGAAGAAGGCGTTATTTACGCAGTTGAGAAAGTCAGAGGTCATAAAAAAGCAATGGCACGCATTATTGAGCTGTTCCAGAAGGATCTTGCAGGCAAACGGGTTAACCTGGCGGTAGGTCATACCGCTGACCCGGGATCAGCGATCGCTTGTGCGGAGCAGCTGCGGGGTCATTTTACACTGAATGAAGTGATCTATACCAATATTGGAGCCGTAATAGGCAGTCATGTTGGACCTGGTGTCATTGCGATCTTTATGTGGCCTGTTCCGGAATGAGGGATTAGACATGAAATTGGAAGAAATATCAGTTAAGCAAATTAACGGCGTGAGTGCTCTCAAAGAGGGAGAGCTTCACGCCTTTGGCATCTCTACTGTTAAAGACCTGCTTGAATATTATCCGTTCCGTTACGAGGATTATCGTCTGCGTTCACTTAGTGAAGTGAAGGATGGGGACAAGATTACGGTCCAGGGACAGGTGATGGGTATTCCTGTATTACAACGATACGGTAAAAAGTCCCGTCTTACCTGTAAGATCATGACGGAAGAGTGGATGATTACAGCCACCTGGTTCAATCGCCATTTCCTCAAAGAACAACTTACACCCAATCGGGAGATTGTGATTACGGGAAAATGGGAACAAAAACGTATGCAGATGACCGTGACTGACTCGGAGTTCCCTGATAAAGGCGATGGGCGTTCAGGCACACTCCAACCTGTATACTCGGTAACCGGCAAACTGACGCAACAATGGATGCGGAAAACGATCAATCAGGGATTAATCCAATTCGGAGATATGATTCCCGAGATTCTGCCTCAGTCCTTGTTGAAGAAATACAGCTTGATGCCTCGTAAACAGGCGATTGCTGGAATCCATCGTCCACAGGACAACCGGGAAGGTCAACAGGCCAGACAGCGGATGGTCTATGAAGAGCTGTTTCTGTTCCAATTGAAAATGCAGGCGTATCGTGCGTTGAACCGGAATCGCATGGATGGCGTAGTACATACAACGGACAATACGACGATCCGTGAATTTGTACGCAGTTTACCTTTTGAATTGACAGATGCTCAGAAAAAGGTGGAGCTTGAAATTCTGCATGATATGCGTTCGCCCTATGCAATGAATCGGTTATTGCAGGGTGATGTGGGATCGGGTAAAACGGTTATTGCGGCAATTGCGCTATATACGACTGTTCGATCTGGGTTCCAAGGGGCTCTGATGGTGCCTACAGAGATTCTGGCGGAACAGCATATGCGCTCACTGCAAAAGCTGTTTGAACCGTTTGGGGTAACCGTAGGGCTGTTAACGGGCAGTGTAAATGGACGCAAACGTAAAGATCTGATCGCCTCGTTGCAAATGGGCATGATTGATATCGTGGTGGGTACACACGCCCTGATTCAGGAAGATGTTTTCTTCCGAGATCTGGGTCTTGTGGTGACGGACGAGCAGCATCGCTTCGGGGTGAATCAGCGCAGCGTTTTACGACGCAAAGGATATAATCCGGATGTGTTAACGATGACGGCAACGCCTATTCCGCGGACACTGGCCATTACAGCTTTTGGTGATATTGAAGTATCCACGATCTCGGAACGTCCGAAGGGACGGATTCCCATCTCAACGTATTGGGTTAAACACGATATGATGGAGCGGGTGCTCGGTTTTATCTCCAGAGAAGTGGATCAGGGCCGTCAGGCCTATCTGATCTGTCCGCTCATTGAAGAGTCGGAGAAACTGGATGTGCAGAATGCCATTGATCTGCATGTGCAGATGCAGCAGAACTTTCCAAAATATCGTGTAGGTCTGCTGCATGGCCGGATGACGGCTGCGGAGAAAGAAGAGATGATGCGGGACTTCTATAGCAATGATATTCAGTTGCTTGTCTCCACCACCGTTGTCGAGGTTGGGGTCGATGTGCCTAATGCCACGTTGATGGTCATTATGGACGCGGACCGCTTCGGTCTCTCCCAGCTGCATCAGCTTCGTGGTCGGGTCGGTCGTGGTGCGCATGCTTCCTATTGTGTACTCATTGCTGATCCGAAAACGGAGGTTGGACAGGAACGCATGAAGGTCATGACGGAAACGGAGGATGGATTCGAGGTATCCCGGCGTGACCTGGATCTCCGGGGCCCGGGTGATTTCTTTGGTACCAAACAGAGCGGATTACCCGAGTTCCGTCTTGCAGATATGGTTGCCGATTTTACTGTGCTGGAACAGGCCAGAGATGACGTGACCCACTTAATTGAGGATGCGACCTTCTGGACCTCTATGGACTATGCACCTCTGCGTGATTTCCTGCAGCAACAGCAAGTATTCAAGGGTGATCTGATTGACTAAAGGTTGCCATAATAGCGGGTTTTTCGTATTACCTTTGTAAAAAAAGACAAGTGTACAAGCCCTCCCGACATATGAATAAGAAGTGAGTTCATTCTTTTGGGAGGTGCTATACGTTTTGGGTTATCAACAATATGGAATTAGTCCGCAGCTGGTGGAGCGGATCAAATTAAAGATGAAAAATCCCGCTGTCAAAGAGCGTATCAAAAAGTTGATTGATGGCGTGACCAAGTCTGATCTGCAAGATAAGGCCAAGGTCAGAAGGTTGGTCAAGTCTTCAGCAGTCATTATGAATGAGAATTTCTCTCCGGCGCAGGAAGAGCAGTTTGTTGCTTTTGTGCTCGCGCAGAAGATTGATCCGAACAATACGTTTCATTTGATTAAGCTGTGGGGGATGTTTAGGTAGGGATTCGATGTAATGTTGGGTGGAAAAAAACATTCGTTTACACGAGGGCACTACGATGACAGAATAACCTTCCGAGCGCTGTTATCCCCGGATTTTCTGATTGACCTTTACAAGGGTAAAATCCGGTGATAAAGGCGCACGCTTCGCTTCTTTAGGTTATTTCTGTCCTCTCCGTTGTTGTGTAAATTGATTTATTTTACAAAACCAAATTACATCGAATGTTTATGAAGTAATTTTAGTGGGTGGGGCGTTCCATAAGTCAGGAAGATGACTTATGGAACGCCCTTTTGATTGTTATAACTAGGGACAAGCCTTGTGGCAATTACTCGGTTGAATATTCGTTTTAGTTATCGAAATGACCTATGACTTGGCTTGTGTTACCGTAAAAACAAAGTTTCATTGAGTATGTTTTGTTGGTTAAATCGAGCATATCAGCTCAAACGTTGATGGCTGCATTGAATGCGTTAGGAATTGAGCCGAGGGGAGCGGCAGCAAACGAGAAATGGTTTGATCCGATTTTACGAGCCTTCAAGGAATATGGGCTGATGGAAGAAGGGCAGTACCTGCCGAATGATCGCTAAGAACCACAACAACGAAAACAAGGAACTGGGCCATCATGCATGGCCTGGTTCCTTGTTGTTTGCGGTGAAGGATTTGTGTTGCTTTCGGTATTCCTCTGGAGTCCAACCGGTCAATTTTTTAAACACCCGAAAAAAATATTTTGGATTGTCGTAACCCAGCTGTTTGGCAACCCGATAGATTTTATCGTCTGTGCTCGTTAAGAGCTGCTTGGCTTGCCTGATCCGTAGTCTGTTTACGTAATCAGTGAAGTTCTCGGATGTCATTTCTTTAAATAAATGACTGAGGTAACTCGGGTTTAGGTAGAACAGGGACGATACCCATTCCAGCGTTAAATCCTTGGTATAGTGATTATCGATATATGTCCTGACGTTGTCGATCACTTGATCTGATGCGTAGGGGTTGTCTTCCTTAAGCAGAAGAGCTGTTCCCGTCAGCACCTTTACCATGTAATGCCTAATGCACTCCATATCGAACGAGACGTTCAGGACGGCCTCCAAGCTGGAAGAGGCGCTACTGTTACCTCCGTTCTGGATATAGTTACTCAGCAACCGTTTGGTTTCCGTAATAATGTCTCTGCACTGCTCTTTCAGGTGGGCAAGCAAAGCGTCAGGCTGGCGTATGTAGAAAGCAAAGAAATCGGTGATGAGCTCTTCCACCTTCGGTACATTCCCGCTCTCTATAAAAAATAACAGTTCATACGTTCGAGCCCACTTCAGTTGATGTAAAGGAATTTGCTCCGGTGAAAATACGTAACATTTTCCAAAATCGGTAATGGCTCGTTCGTCCAACGCAAGGATTGTTTGATGATGAGCTTCTCGGACCCCACCAATGCCTGTATGCGGCAAGCTGATCCCCACACAACAATCCGTAGTTTCGGATTTGGTCAAAATTATACTTGCTGTTTGTTCCGCCATTTTCTGCAAATCAAGCTGGCCTGAGCAACCCAGATCATGCATCAGGAAAAACAGTAGCTGATCCGTTTGTGGATGAGGAATGTACAGGCCATTCGAAAAGGTAGGCAGTTGCTGTGCTGTAAGTGGTTGAGGACCATAAATCGTCAAGAAAATGAACTGGTCAGAAGCCATGATGGCGGCAAATTCCGCAGAGCGGAACACAGGTGTTTTGATGGATGAATGGGGAGCCAGCACATAATTCAGGAAGGCTTGCATGTCTGCATCCCTTTTCATCTGCTCCGTTTCTACTTCTCTTAGAACGACTTCCCGCTGAAGAGAGCGCTCCTGTTCGATGGCTTGGATGGCTTGGTGAAGCGTACCGTGGATTTCATCCCGGCTAAAAGGCTTCAGCAGGTAATTTACAACTTTCGCAGAGATGGCCTCTTGCATATAATCAAAATCGGTATGTCCGCTAATGACAATTAACTTGATGCGCGGATATTGCTGGCATACTGTCCTGATCAACAGCTTGCCGTCAACCTCAGGCATGCGCATGTCTGTAAAGATAATGTCCGGCTTGAACGATTCAATCAAAGCCAAGGCATCCGCGCCGTTATCTGCTTCGCCTAAGAGTTCAAGCGAGTGCTCAAAAGTCCCGATTTTTTTCAACAAACCTTTGCGGATCAAAGGTTCATCGTCCACAACAATATACGTGTACATCTCTTTGGTCACCTCTTTTCCCAAATGGCCGGAATTTCGAGTGTAATTCGAGTTCCTGTATTCAAATCGGTATGAAACGAAAGGCCGTAACCCTCTCCGTAATACAAAACAATTCGTGAATGCACGTTTTTGATGCCGATGCTCTGTTTATGCCTTTGACCAACGGCGACGAATTCAGGTGGCTGCTGGAGCAATTGTCGAAGTTCCTCCGCTTGTGTTGAGGACATGCCCACGCCATCGTCCCAGATCTCGAACACGATGCTGTCCCCCTGAAACAACCCGGTAATGGTAACGGAACCCTTCCCACGTTTGTTCTCCAACCCGTGATAGATGGCATTTTCCACGAGTGGTTGCAACAGAAGTTTCAGCATGCGACGACTCCGAATTTCCGGGTCCACCTTGAGGTTGAACGCGAACTTGTCACCATACCGAATCTGCTGGATGGCCATGTAGTTTTCTACATGCTGAAGTTCTTCGCTGACCGCGACCAGCTCGCTGTCCGTTTTGATGCTGTAGCGGAACATGTCCCCGAGTGACTTGGTCATCACCACAATACTCTCGACTTCTTCGATCTCGGCAATGCTATTAATCGACTCCAACGTATTGTAGAGAAAATGGGAGTTGATCTGTGCTTCCAATGCCTTCATCTGGGAGTCCAGCATGAGGATTTTATTCTGGTAACTCTCTCGGATATGCGTATCGATATCTTTCATCATTTTGTTGAACTCATGATAAAGGATCCCAATCTCGTCGACTTGCCTCGTTACTTGAGGCTTGATGGTCACAAAACGATGAGATTTGGTTTTGCGCATCAGTTTGGTCAATTCGATGATGGGTTTGGTGATCAGGTTGGACAAGAAAAAGGAAAGTAGAAGGAAAATGACGGCACAACTTATGGCCACGTATAACAGCAACTTTTGCGAGATGTTGTACTCCTCATACAGCCGATCCATAGAGATGTTGGCAATCACGTTCCAATTGCGGCCGGGAACTTTCTGGATTACCGTCATCATATTATCTTGGATTGATTTGTACTGTGAACTGTTGCTGACTTGATGCGTTGCCGTAGCCAGAGAATCGGAGAGAGGCGTGCCAACTCTACTTCCATCGGTGGAGTACAGGATCTCGCCAGCGTCGTTCGCCAGATATAGATTGGATAAGCTTGGTGCCGGATTACGTTTTAGACCGTCAAAAATGTTCATGCTGCAATCCAGCATAAACACACCAAGGAACTCGTTGTTGTTAGGATCATAGAGAGCTCTGGAGAAGCCAATGGATTCCTTGGCGTTAATGATGTAAGGCTTGACGCCAACTTCACCAATATACAAATCGCCTTTACGCTGGATCGTATCCAGATACCACTCTTCGTGAAGTGCGACATAATCGAGGCGTAGGTCTGTGCCGCTACTGCCATAACTTATCCATTTGCCATCAGGTGTGAACAGGTACAAACCATTGATGTAATTGTAACCAAGCAGAATGTTTTCAAAGATCAATTTCAATTTGCTGCGGATCATGAAGATTTCATATTGATCGTTGGTACCGTTCAACTTGATTAGTTCATCACTCACAGTGCTGTAAGCGGTTGCATTTGAAGATTGCTGAAGGAGTGTGACGGAGATCCGGTCGATGTTCTGCAAAATTTCCTCCATGCTCTTGACCGAATTACCTATCGTTGTCGACGTCACGAGAGAGGTCTGCTCATTCACCAGCTTCGTGTAACTGCGATAGGAACTGACAGAAACAACGATAATTGGCACGATGGATACGAGGACGAGGACCAGAAAAAGTTTAGTTTTGATGTTGAACAGAATCATACGTGCTCCTCCCGCCATTTGTCAATTCTAAAAATAGTGCACCATACGAGCCAAAGCAAATGCACTTTTGCCCACAGTATGATGAGAATGTGCACAAAGCAAGAATAAACATGAATTGGGGGAATGACAAGATGAAAAAAAGAAAACGACTGTGGTCCCTAACTTTGGTGCTCCTCATGATGTTTCTGAGCGCATGTAGCTCCAGTAGCCAGGAGGGGAGCGGTACGGATACCAATAACGGGAGTACAGATGAGTCAGAAAAGCCAATTACGTTGACGATGATGCTTTCGGGAAACAAGGCATCCGAGGGAGAGGATTTTGAGCTGGAGACCTTGCCGCGCCTAGTCAAAGAGAAGTTCCCGAACATTAACTTGGAAGTACAAAAGTTGCCTGATGATCAATACAATACATCTGTTCGAACCAAGCTTGCGGCCGGACAGGGACCGGACATTTTCTTGATTTTTCCGAAAAATGCGGCTGGCGGCGTCATTGATTTTGCAAAGGCTGGCTTCGCTGCAGATCTGTCAGATCTGAAGTTCTGGGACAACATCAGCCAAGGAGCGAAGGAAGATATGTCCTATGAGGGTAAACCTTACGGGGTGGCCAGAGGACTGGACTTCCTGGGCGTTTACTACAACAAGGAGTTGTTACAACAGGCAGGATATTCCGAGTTTCCGAAGGATTGGCCTTCGTTTCTGGAGTTGTGTCAAAAGTTGCAGGCAGCGGGCGTAACGCCAATCGCGATGGGTGACAAGGACCCTTGGGTGATCCAATTCGGTATGTATCCGATTGCAGCCAATGTCGTGTATCCGAATGAGCTGGATTTTGATGTCAAACTGCAGAACGGCGAAAAATCGCTGACTGATCCAAAGTGGGTTCAAACCATATCCAAATACAAAGAGCTCTATGATAAGAACTACGTGGTGAAAAACTCGCTTGGCATTGGTAGTGCCCAATCTGCGCAGTTGTTTATCGACGGGAAAGCAGCAATGACCTTTACGGGAACATGGGATTATGCTTCCATGATCTCCAAAGGCGCTGCCGAATTTACTCGCGGATTCGCCTCATTGCCAGGTAACGAGCCGGAACAGCCGGTATTTGTATCTGCTGCAACATCTGCCGGATACGCTTTGAACGCCAAATCGGCAAACCTGGATGCAGCCAAGGAAGTACTGAACTACCTGTTCGATGGTGAATCAGATCTGTTCAAGGCACTTGTGGAAGCCAACAGTTCCATCAGTGTGTATAAGGACGTAGAACTTGAAAAAGAATTGTTCAAGGAAGTGAATGACAACTATCAGCAAACTGGAAATTCCGTCTACTTCAGCAACCAGATGTGGCCAGCCGGAGTATCGGATGTCATGCAGGCAAAGTTTGCTGAGATTATCGCTGGACAGAAAACAACGCCAGAAGATGTGGCAAACGCAATGGAAACCAAGTTCAGAGAGCTGTGGAAAAACTAGAACAAAACGATGCTGTCTGCTGTAAAGGGGAGAATGATTGTCCTTCTTCCCTTGCCGCAGGCCCTCTTGGAAAGGATGGAGCAGGATGAGCTCTACTGTAATGAAAAAGTCCATGTACTGGTTTGCTTTGCCGGCATTGATCTTCTACCTGACCTTCTGGATCTTCCCGATCCTGCGGTTGTTCCAGTACAGTATAACGGACTATAACGGGTACGCCCAAGCCTATAACTATATCGGTTTCGACAACTATAAGGAATTGTTCCGCAGCGACATCCTGGGCATTTCTTTAAAAAATACACTGATCTATACGTTCGTCACCGTCATAGCTGGCAATATCATCGGTTTGGCAATGGCTTTGCTGTTAAATATGAAAATAAGAGGAACCGGGATTTACCGTTCACTGGCGTATATTCCCACATTGTTCAGTGCGATTGTCGTCGGCTTTTTGTGGAGCTACGTCTATATGCCGGATTACGGGCTGATTTCTTCCTTTCTCGATAAACTGGGTATCGCAAATGAACTGAATTTCCTGGGTGATTACTCGACCGCGCTGTATTCTATTATCTTCGTGGAAATCTGGAAGACGATCGGAACGACAATGATTATCTTCCTTGCAGGACTACAGACTGTTCCAAGCGACCTTTTGGAAGCAGGACGGATCGATGGCTGCGGCTCATGGAGATTGCTGCGACATGTGAAGATTCCATTACTGGCAACAGCGATTACAATCAACGTGACGTTAAGTTTGATCAATGGACTCAAAGCGTTTGACTTCCCGTTTATCATGACGAATGGCGGTCCGGGCACGGCTACCAACACGCTGATATATACCATCTACAAGATGGCATTTACCGAACAACTCTTTGGTAAAGCTTCGGCTCTTGGTGTCATTTCCTTTGCCGTGATTATCGTCATTACCGCTGTTTTTGTCCTGAAAATGAACAAACGGGAGGTTTCGGCATGACGCTTCGTAAATTTTTGGGGAAAGGGTCCGTTCAGGTCGTTGTGTTGTTGGTGATGGCGTTAAACCTGATTCCGTTAATTATTGCCTTTTCGACATCACTCCGAGATCCAAGCAACAACACAAATCCGCTGGTCCTGTTCCGGGAGATGTCCTTTGCAAGTTACAAGGCTGCCTTCGACCGCATGCACTTTCCGGAAGCGCTATGGAACAGCGTGGTGTTAACGGGGATATCGGTCGTGTTCGTTGTCCTGTTTGCGGCAATGGCGTCCTACCCGATGGCCCGTTTGAAGACAAAGCTAAGTAAGTTCATGTATTTGTTTTTTTTGTCCGGACTCGTGGTACCTGCGCAAATGGTATTGATACCGATTGTGCAAATGATTAATGCGCTGCATATTCCAACGAATCAATATACGCCTATTTTCATGTTCATTACGTGCAGTCTGCCGTTTTCAACTTTCCTGTACACGGGTTTTATTCGAAGCGGTGTGCCTGAGGAGGTAGAAGAAGCGGCGCACATCGACGGGGCGGGATTATTCCAACGGTTCTGGACAGTTGTGTTCCCCTTACTCATTCCGGTAACGGTTTCGGTCATTATTACGCAAGGTGTCTGGATCTGGAACGATTATTTCTTCAATATGATCTTTATTTCCAGCGCAGGAGATTCGCCGTTACCACTGGCCATGCTCGGATTTTTGGGCGATCAGCAAAATCCCACGCAGTGGAACGTCCTGTTTGCAGCGTGCTTTCTGTGCGCTCTACCGTTGCTGCTGGCGTTTCTGTTCCTGCAAAAATATTTTATCGGTGGTATGACCGTTGGGGCGGTCAAAGGTTGAGGAGGACACTGCAATGAGTGAAAATGTGATAAACAAAGCCTGGCTGGAAAAAGCGCAGCGTCTGATGCCGGAGCTTCGCCAGCAGAAGGTCTATCCGGAACATATCGTGAGCGCAGTTCCGGATGCGTTGGCTTTTCAGGGATGGCGTATCGAACCACTCGGCTTAGCAGAACACTTATCGGATCAAGTGCTGTGCAAGGGAGACAGTGTAACGCTGGATTTCGGAGAACATCTCGTCGGTTATCTAACCTTGTCGCTTCTTAACGAGCGCAGTAATGCAGATGCACCTCTCAGGTTGAAGCTCACATTTGGAGAAATGCCCTGTGAGGTCGGTGAGGATTTTGCAGAATATTCGGGTTGGCTTAGCCGTTCATGGCTTCAAGATGAGATCGTGAATGTGGACGTGTTACCCGGCACGCTAACACTGGACCGTCGCTATGCCTTTCGGTATCTGAAAATCGAGGTGGTAGAAACGTCGATCCGTTACGATATTCGAATTAACGATATATATTGTATGACGGTGACATCAGGAGACATAGGGGCAGTACCTCAATTGTCTGAAGGTATCGACACGGAGCTAGTGGAAATAGATCGCGTGTCCGTGAAGACACTCCGGGATTGCATGCAGACGGTATTCGAAGATGGACCAAAGCGCGATCGACGTTTATGGATCGGAGATCTTCGCCTTCAGGCCCTCGTCAATTATGAAACATTCGGCTGTAATGATCTCGTCAAGCGCTGTTTGTATCTCTTTGCCGGAACAAGATTGGAGGGAGGCCAGGTAGGAGCCTGTTTGTACGAACAGCCGGAACCGTATGTGGACGACATTTACCTATATGACTATGCGTTGTTCTTTATTGTGACATTATGGGACTATTTTGAGGCTACGAAGGACAGGGAAATGTTGGAAGAACTTTGGCCGATCGCTCAAGAGCAGATTGAGATTGGACTTAAACGACTTGATGAGCGGGGCATCGTACGGGATGACGATACATGGTATTGTTTTCTGGACTGGCATGAAGAATTAAATAAACAGGCGGGTGCTCAGGCAGTGCTCATCTATAGTATGAAAAGGGGAAGAACGATTGCCAAAGAACTAGGGCTGCCGGAGTATGAGGAATGGATTAACGCACACATCAAAGACGCTGAGCAAGCAGCCCTGACATATCTGTGGGATGGTGAGCAGGGCTTTTTCGTCAGTGGTGAAAAAAGACAGGTATCCTGGGCATCGCAAGTATGGATGGTTCTGGCTGAGATCATGGATGCTCCTGCGGCTCGGCAATTACTAGATCGATTAACAAGTAGCGGAGAAGCTATTGGCATGACCACGCCGTACATGGTTCATCATTATGTTGATGCATTGATTATGTGCGGGGAAGAGGAGAAGGCACTGGAGCAGATCCGAAGGTATTGGGGCGGTATGCTGAAGGATGGAGCGGACACCTTCTGGGAGTTGTATGACCCGGACGACAAAACGTATTCTCCTTATGGCAGCAATTTGGTCAACAGTTATTGCCATGCTTGGAGCTGCACACCAAGTTATTTTATCAGGCGATATTTTTCATAATTATGGACTTGAGGTCAACCAGGAACGTCTGGTTGGCCTTTTTGGATTAGTTTCAGATAGTACAGAGCCTGCCATGGTCTATTGTTTTAATTATCTGTTTTTGTTCGTAACGTTAAAAGAACGAGTGGCTATTAATGAAGCGATAAATACGAATATTAAAATAAAGTTATATGGGTTTCCTTTAAGGTTGTAGACTTGAACGATGAGTGCCAGAGTTGAGATGCTTAAGATTATTCGCAGGACAATCGCCGATGAGCGATGGGGATTCTGACTCCGTTTGGAGATAAAGTATAGGGTGTACCATAGAAGACTAAAAAGCAGAAGCAAACCTAAGAGTAGAATGGCAAGCATACATGAACACCTTTCTGTATAATTTCATTGAATAATTGGAATAACATGACAACTGATTATAACATAGGTTTTTCTGGAGTCGCACATTTTCATAGAAGTTAAGGGATGAACCCTTATAGGGCATATTGCAGTATTGTTGATGCATTTTCACAGGACGGACTTTGCTTTCCTCCGGGGGGAGCGGTAAACTGTTGCATACGAGCGTACTAGCCTTATGGATTAATGTCCTAGATGTTCTTTCAAAAAGGCGTGGCTGTGTCGCTATGCATTTTATTTTTCAAACAGATGTGGAGGAAGTACGATTGGAAATGTTTACAATGCTGCTGGGTTTATTTGAACGGGCGGCGCTGTTGATTATATTTTTATTCTTTCTGTCGAGGGTGCCAAGGTTTAGGCAGATTCTGCAAAAGGGGAAATTAAGGTGGCAGGAGTCTATTGCGGTTACCTTGTTATTTTGTGCTTTTGCCATTTTCGGGACATATACGGGTATTAATGTTGAAGGTTCACTGGTAAACGTGCGGATCATCGCCGTGTTATCGGGTGGTATTTTGTTCGGAGCGCCTGTGGGTATTATTACGGGTATTGTCTCCGGGGTGCATCGGTATTTGATCGATATGGATGGAGTCACAGCTATACCTTGTCTGATCACAAGTATCCTGGCAGGTCTGGTCTCTGGATATATACATAAGTACACGCCCAAGCCCAAGCGATGGATCATCGGTATTGGTGCTGGAATGATCTGTGAAGCGCTGACGATGTTATTAATCCTGTTATTTTCCTATCCCGATCCACTGGGTGCTGACATTGTTTCGAAGATTGCGCTGCCTATGATTCTGGGTGAAGTCAACATTGGGCTGATTGTGCTCTTGGTGCAGAGTGTTGAAGGGGAAAAGGAAATGATTGCAGCTCGTCAGGCGAAGCTGGCGCTTGAGATTGCAAATAAAACATTGCCGTATTTCCGTTCGATTGATGAGGATTCTCTGCGCAAAATCTGCCGGATTATCCAGGAGGATATTCAGGCTGATGCGGTTGCAATTACGGATACCCGGAATGTACTGGCTTATGTAGGATTTGGCGAGGAACGATATCATATCGGTAATGAAATTATAAGTGAGATGACCAAGAAGACGATATCCAGCGGGGAGATTACGATCAGTAATGATGTGATTGATGAAAAAACTCCCGATATCCACTCACTGTTAATCATTCCGCTCAAAGAACGAGGAGACATTACAGGCGCGCTGAAAATTTATTATCGCAAAGCGTACAAAATTACCTATCCATTGCAAACGATGGCTGTAGGTCTGTCACAGATCATTTCGACCCAGATGGAGGTTTCGCGGGTAGAAGAGATCAAGGCTGCTGCCAACAAAGCAGAGCTGCGTGCATTACAGACAACCATTCACCCTCATTTTCTGTTTAATGCGTTAAATGCGATTGCTTCGTCCATCCGAACCAAACCGGATCGAGCGCGGGAGCTGATTGTGAATCTATCTGGGTACATGCGTTACAATCTGGAGCTGTCGGATGAGTTAATTGATATTCATAAGGAACTGGAGCAGGTCCGTAATTATGTAGAGATTGAGAAAGCTCGCTTTGGTAGTCGGCTTAACGTGATCTATGACATTGATGAGGTCGCGGTGCATATTCCGAGTCTTGTTATCCAACCGCTCGTCGAAAATGCAATTATTCATGGCATTCTCAAGGTCAAAGGACCCGGGACTGTTCGAATTCGGGTACAGGATTATCCGGAGTTTGTGCGAATCAGTGTCAGTGATACAGGTGCAGGCATCAGTGCAGATATTATTGAACGGGTCTACCACGACCGTATGCCTGGTAACCAGATCGGGCTATATAATGTGCATCGCCGGGTCAAACTTATTTACGGACAAGGTGTAACCATTACTAGGCTGGAACAAGGAACCGATATTTTATTTGATGTGCCCAAAGGAGATGTCGTAACAAGGTGATGATGGATCAATGAGAGCTCTTATTGTGGAAGACGAGATTCTGGCAAGTGAGGAATTGAATTATTTAATCCAGGAACATAGTCAGATTGAAGTGGTGGATCGCCTTGAAGATGGGCTGGATGTACTGAAGTTTTTGCAGGAACAAGAAGTAGATGTTATTTTTCTCGATATCAATATTCCCTCGCTGGACGGTATGATGCTGGCCCATCATATTGGAAAGTTTGCAACGAAACCCTACATTGTATTTACGACGGCGTATAAGGAACATGCAGCGGAAGCCTTTGAGTTGGAGGCGTTTGATTATATTCTGAAGCCGTATGACGAGAAACGAATTGCTGCAATGCTCCATAAGCTGGAGATGGCTTTCAAGCGTGATCATACGCCGGTGGAGCAACATGTTGAGGATGGACCAGCTCCTATGGTGGACGGATCTGCTGCACAGGGAGATCTGTTACGAGAACGAGATACGAATTCCCATACGGACAGAAGAATTAATCTGCTGCGGAATGATAATATTATTGTTACGGATACGGCAGACATCTACTATGCGGAAGCACAAGAGAAAGTGACGAAGGTATATACCAAAAATGGGGAGTTCACCATGCCAGTGAGTATATCGGATTTCCACAGCCGACTGCCACAGGACACCTTCTTTCGCTGCCACCGTTCGTACGTCGTAAATCTGTCGCAAATCCGTGAAATTATACCTTGGTTCAACAATACGTATCTGCTCCGTCTGCGCGATCTGGAGGCTGAAGTGCCCGTGAGTCGGGGGAAGGTCAAAGAATTCAGGCAACTCATGCGCATCTAGAAGCATTTCATTCCGCATCTGATGCAACTCATGCTCAAAACGGTGTAATGAATCCCCTTTCATGTATGATTAGCCTGTGAACGCATTCATGTATATGACATCGGCAAAGGGGAGATCACGATGAAATCAGCAATTTCATCCGTTTCATCAACACCTGAATCAACATTTGCACCTACCAAAATGAATCGCTGGCTTATTGTTTTGGGGACCATCATTGTACAAATGGGTCTTGGAACCATCTATACTTGGAGTTTATTTAATCAACCGTTGTCTGATCGTTTCGGATGGGACGTCAGCTCGGTCGCGATAACTTTTTCAATTACCAGTTTTGCTTTGGCATTTGCCACATTGTTTGCAGGTCGGTTGCAGGAACGTTGGGGTCTTCAGCGCCTGATCCGTGTAGCCGGGGTTGTGCTTGGACTGGGTCTTATTCTGAGTTCCCAAGTCACCTCGCTAACACTGCTGTACATTTTGGCTGGATTTGTCGTTGGTTTTGCAGATGGTACGGCGTACATTACGTCGCTGTCTAATCTGATCAAATGGTTCCCGGAGCGTAAAGGTCTGATCTCGGGGATCTCGGTCGGAGCCTTTGGTACTGGTAGTTTATTGTTTAAATATGTGAACACGGCATTGATTGGTGCCGTTGGTCCTGCTCAGGCATTTATGTACTGGGGTATTATCGTTCTGGTTCTGGTCGTTGCGGGATCATTCCTGATCCGTGAAGCGGTTGTTCGTGAACAGGCTCCGGCAAGCAAGGAAGGATCCAAACAAGTCGTGGCACGTCATGATTACACGGTGAAAGAGATGCTGCGTACAAAAGAAGCGTACATGCTGTTTGTTATTTTCTTCACGGCGTGTATGAGCGGTTTGTATCTGATCGGTATTGTCAAAGATATCGGTGTACAGCTTGCAGGTCTTGATGTAGCTACCGCTGCGAATGCAGTGGCCATGGTTGCGATCTTTAACACGGCAGGACGTATTATTCTCGGTGCGCTGTCGGATAAAGTAGGACGAATGAAAGTCATCGCTGGTGCGCTGCTGGTTACAGCCGTAGCTGTCATGACACTTAGTCTGGTTCCACTGACCTTCGGGATCTTCTTCGCCTGTGTGGCGGCCGTTGCATTCTGCTTCGGCGGTAACATTACGGTATTCCCGGCGATTGTGGCCGATTACTTCGGACTGAAAAATCAGAGCAAAAACTATGGTGTGATCTATCAGGGATTTGGATTTGGTGCTTTGGCTGGATCATTCATCAGCGCCCTGCTGGGCGGATTCCATCTAACCTTCATTGTGATTGCTGTACTCTGCGCTGTCTCGTTGTTGCTCGCACTGATCATCACCCCTCCAGGTGAAGGTCGTCGTGCACGTCAACGTGAAAAACAGATGAATCTTAACCCTTCATCACGGGCAAGCTAACAACATGCACTGGAAGTACGGTACAGAGAATATTTCTTCATCTTAAAAAGCAAATTAAAACAAAGTAAGCAAAGCGGTCTCCAGTTGAGGCCGCTTTTTGGTATCTACAGTTGTCAGATTGCTGACTTGTTGGCCTATCGGATCATCTGGCTGCCTGCAAGCGTGGTGCCTTGTGTGCATTCCATCCTTCGCATCTGTTATACTCTAGGTGAATTCAACAAGACCAAGATAAGTTATGTACCCCAGAGGAGGCATATCATGAAGTTCATTAAATACACACAACCTGATTTTGATGATTATTATGCGTTGGTTTCCAATATGGAAGTAATGAAACAGATTACAGAACGTGCAATACCGGAGCAAGAGGCGAGAACGCAATTCGAGTCCATGCTGGAGTTTAATGAGCGTTCCACTTGCGGACATTACCGGGTATTCAGTGAAGAGGGTGCCGGTGTGGCGTATGCCAAATTGATTCCGGATCAGGAGGACCCGACCAAGGCTGAGATAGGTTACATGATCTTGCCTGAACATTGGGGCCAAGGTCAAGGCACATCCATAGCTTCACGGTTGATTATCCAGGCACAAGCCGCAGGGATTGGATCACTCTATGCAGTTATCGATCCGGGTAACGCTGCTTCCCGCCGGATCTTGACCAGACAGAACTTTGTATCCACCTGGACAGGCGATTACGATGGTCTTCCTGGTGAGATTTTGGAGTTAAATCTTCAAACGAAGCGGTAAAGGCACTGTTCTGAGGGTAATCAGATGCTTTCTTATATAGAGATGTGGAGGAGATGACATATGAGCAATTCAACCATGGAACGTCTGAATGCATTGCTGCCGGAGTGGCTGGAGACCAGTCGTCTGCACACCGGGCAGGGTAAGGTGGCTTCTTATATCCCAGAGCTTGTGAAAGCCTCTCAGGATGAGCTTGGTATACATATCATGGACGCCGAAGGGAACTATGTGTCGGCAGGGGATTGCGGTGTCCCATTTACGATGCAAAGTATCTCCAAAGTATTTACCCTTATTCTGGCCTTAATGGACCATGGTGAAGAAGCAGTCTTCTTTAATGTAGGAAAAGAACCCACAGGCGACGATTACGATTCGATGATCAAGCTTGAACTAGTCGAACCCGGTATTCCGTTTAATCCATTAATCAATGCGGGTGCGATTACGGTGTCCTCGCTTGTTGGAGGAGACTGTAAGGAAGAGAAATCACGCCGCATTCTGGAGTTTTTCCGCAAACTGGCGAATAATGATCAGCTGGGCTATAACGAAGAGGTATTTCAGTCCGAATCGGAGAGTGGTCATATGAATCGTTCACTTGGCTACTTTTTGAAGCACAACGGAGTCATTAAGGATGACGTTGAAGACGTGCTTGCCGTGTATTTCCGTCATTGCTCCATTGAAGTGACGTGTGCAGATCTGTCTCGAATGTCACTCGTTCTGGCCTATAATGGAACAGATCCAATTACGGGAGAAGAACTCATCCCTCGTCGCTATGTTCAGATTGCCAAAACCTTCATGACCACCTGTGGTATGTATAATGCATCAGGCGAATTTGCCATCGAGGTTGGATTGCCCGCCAAAAGTGGAGTATCCGGTGGAATTCTGACCCTTGTACCGGGGCAATTCGGCATAGGTCTTGTTGGCCCGGCTCTGAATCGCAAAGGCAATAGCATTGCCGGCGTGCATCTGCTCGAGCGTCTGTCCAAGGAATTCGACTGGAGCTTTTTCTAAAAGTTTTTCAGAAAAAAGAAGCTTTACCCTTATATGTAGCCGATGAATCACGTATCTGATATTTTGCTTCTTTAGAACGAAGTGAATGGTCTGGATATGTCTCGTCGGCTGCTTTTGGTATTCATCTGGAAGTGTAGGAAGACAGTCCTGCATGGCAACGGCTATGCTGCATCTATCATGGAATATCCAAAACATCGGGGTGAGTATATCTCTCTTCAGTCATCGGCTAGGGTCACATCTGTAATGAGGTTCATCTGAATATCCCGGGACCCATCTTCCATCAGTAGTCTGAGGGTCCGGGCAGGACGGTCCAGCCGAAGCACCTGCCCCGTGTAACGGATATCGTCATGTTCGTGAAACAACGTAATGGTAACGATATCTCCAAGCATCATCGAGTTGCTGAGCAAACGGGACATTTCTTCCGCGGCCTGGGCATCCAGGGATGGGCGGGTACGAGGAGCAAGTTGTTCCTGATGAAGAATGTAGGCTTCCCGGTGTTCGGGGAGCATCATGCGTGAGGATTCGAAGATACCGTTTTGCTGCAATTTTTTACTCATTTATAATGACCTCCAATTTTATGAGAACGTTCATGGGCTTGCGCGGACGAGCAGAGGGAGGATGCCCGCATGATGGCGGTATCTCCGTACCTGCGCTTGATATCATCCGTGGCACGTTCCAATTCTCTTTTACGTTCGCGGTCATCAAACCAGGACAGCTGCACTTCAGAATCAGGCACTAGTCCGGTCAGTGACACGCTGATGCGGCGGATGGGTAATCCGTCCCAATGGCGCAGGAACAGAGCTGCTGCCGCATCATATACTTCATCCGTAATGTTGGTGGGCTCATTCACCTTCATCTGGCGGGAGAAACCGGTTGGCCGATCATAATCCTGTCCGCGACATCCAACCGAGACCACATGGCCCATGAGCGATTTGTCCCGGGAACGTCGACTGACGAGCTCCGCTAGTTCAAGCAGTACCACTTTGATATCTTCCCAGGAGTCATAGTCCCGAGGCAGCGTCATCTGATGTCCGATTCCCTGCTGCTGATGAGCATATGTCCCAGGTTTGACCGGGGAATCGTCAATACCGCGGGCGATACGCCAAAGTACCTCGCCATTCACACCCCAACGTTCTCTCAGTCGGGACAGTGGGGTCTGGGCCAGATCACCGATCGTATGGACGCCCATCTTGTAGAGATGCTGCGCCATGCGGGAACCAACCATGAACATGTCTCGTACAGGCTTCTGCCAGATGGTGGACGGCAGATCTTTGCGAGGCAACGTGCAGATTCCGCCAGGGACTTTTTTGGCATATAGATCACAGGCCATCTTACTAACGACCTTGGTATCACTGATACCGATTCGAATATACACACCCGTCTCATCCATCACCCTCGATTGAATGCTGCGCGCAATCGTCTCGGGGCTGCCAAACAGATCCAGGCTTCCGGTGACATCGAGGAACTGTTCATCAATACTATAGGGTTCCACCAGATCGGTGTAAGACTGAAGGATACGCGTAATATGAAGGGACACCCGAATGTACTCGGCCATCCGGGGGCGAACAACAACAACATCCGGACATTTGGCGAGCGCTTCGCCCAGTCGTTCTGCTGTCGTAATTCCATAGGACTTGGCGAGTGGACAGGCCGCAAGAATAATACCCGAACGGCGCGCCGGATCTCCCGCAACAACGAGGGGGCGGTCCTTGTATTCGGGATGTGCAGACTTCTCCACACTGGCATAGAATGACTGGCAGTCTGCCAGCATGATGACACGTCTGTCTTGGCGGGGCATAAGACTTCTCTCCTTATCCGTGATGCTAAGCTCTTCTGTTAAGCATCCATTATCTTCATTTGAACATCGATAATTAACAGTTTATTTACAGTATGGAACAAGTGTTCTTGTTTTATAAGCATATCTGACAATTCGAAATGCGGCAACCGGAATTATTTTGCAAATTGGACACAATTATGGATTAGCTATATTAGAGGCAGAAATTAGGAAATAAGATGTGCTTTTTTACATTTAATGTGAGAGATCCGTGACCTCTGGGTGATGACCGGGCGTTCATTTAGGTTTTTGTAAAAGGTTTATAAATGGGTACAGTCCTATAGAGGGGGACTGACGTCCTTTTTTGGTTTTCTGCATTTTTCAGAAAACCTTGATGTGACGCGGAATATCGCTGATGCGTTATCGGACTATAGTATCAATTTTGTAATCTTTATGGTTAATACTGTAAAAAGGTCCGCAACTTTAACATATGACTCGCGTTTAATGGGGTATGTGTTCAACGGAAAACGATGCCTGTACCCGCGTTGCACATAACAATAAAGGTTCCAGAAGTGCAAGATCAGCAGGCATCTAATCCATGCAATTCGAGCAAATATTAGTGTTTGGGAATCAGAGGTATCCCAGAGGCTTCCGAGTGGTAGTTGATGGACCTTTTTACGAATCATGGGCAGAATGTTCCATTTCATGTTTGCTTCCATCAGCCTAGTTACAAATGCAGAGTCTTAGCGCTATAGTGAGAACTACACCGCTGACATCTCTACCAAGCGGACATCCGAAGCGGAATGATTCCTATGCTTCATGTTGGACCATTCGGTGTTGAAGCAGGATGCATAATAGAGAGGTGAGCAATCTAAAGACATGAGCAGACAAAGACGAAGACGCTGGTTATTAACGGTGTTGACAGGAGCAGTGGTGGTGACTGGCGGGATATTTGCCGGGTGGCACTATATGCAACCCAAGCTCGTTACGTACACAGCGGAGAACGGCACGGAGATGAAATTCAAGACCGATGGAGACCGGTTCATGGAATACGGGCCAGATGGAACGTGGAGGGAGATGTTCGTCAAAGGTGTCAACCTGGGCGCAACTTCACCGGGGCATTACCCGGGAGAATTCCCGCTGACCAAAGAGGATTACTTGCGGTGGTTCCAGCAGATCGAGGATCTGGGAGCCAATGTAATCCGGGTATACACGGTTCACGAACCGATTTTCTACTCTGCATTAGTCGAATATAACCGCGGCCGGGAGCAACCGTTATATTTTATACAGGGCATATGGTCACCTGAAGAAGAGTTAATTGAGAAACAGGATGCCTATGCGGCGCATATTGAGCAGACGTTCAAGCAGGAGATTGAAAAGGCCGTATCTGCTGTCTATGGCGATGCGGACATTCCTGCCAAGCAGGGAGAGTCCAGCGGCAAATACAAAACGAATGCAGGAAAATACCTGATGGCTTGGCATGTGGGTACGGAATGGGACCCAGCGATGGTAGACAATACAAACGCAAAACATGCGGACGTGCCGCAATACAAGGGAGTTCATTTCTCCGCCAGTCCAGAAGCGTCACCGTTCGAGAACTGGCTCGCAGAACTGCTGGATCATACGGCTGTCCTGGAGAAGAAATATGGATGGGAGCATCCGATGACCTTCACCAACTGGGTAACCACCGATGTGCTGGATCATCCCGGGGAGCCGCTGTATGAAGAGGATCTCGTCAGTGTGGATGCCCGACATATTCAGCCGGAGGCGTGGCAGGGAGGTTATTTTGCAGCCTACCATGTGTACCCGTATTACCCTGATCTGTTCCATATCGATAAAACACTCCAAACGATCAAGGATGAGAACGGTGAGTACAACACGTACAAAAGTTATCTGCGCAAGCTAAAAGCCGAGTTTTCCGATATGCCTGTAATGATTACAGAATATGGCGTACCCTCTTCTCATGGTATTTCCCATCTGGGTATGGGAGGCCGGAATCAGGGTGGACATAACGAAGTAGAGCAGGGAGATATTGACGCGTCACTGACGCAGGATATCTATGATGAAGGATACTCGGGAGCGATTGTGTTCATGTGGCAGGATGAATGGTTCAAAAAAACATGGAACACGATGCCACTGGAAATCCCGGCTGATCGCCGTGCATATTGGCTGAACGTGCTGACAAACGAGAAGATGTTTGGTCTGCTTGCCATGGACCCGGGTAAACAGGAACAGTTGACCATCGACGGATCACTGGATGACTGGGATGATCTGAAGGTTGAAGAGGTCACGACCTGGCAGGGCCAAGTGGACGGCATTCAGGAAATGAAGATGACCCATGATGAAGCCTATCTGTATATTGGGCTGACCTTGGATCAACCGTTTGACCCGGAGAAGACAGTGCTGCGAATTGGCACAGATACACTTGCTGGAGGCAGTCAGCCTGACAAGTTACTCCCGGGCCGGACACTCAGTGATGGTCTTGAGACAGTGATTACACTGGGGCAGGATGAAGAATCACAGGTGGAGATTGCCAAGGATTATGACTTTAATCAGCGTCTGTACGGCAAAGAAGGATACGATATGCTGCCAGATCAGCAGTCAGATTCCGCAGATAATCCGTTCCACCCATGGAATCTGGCAGTCAGCCTGAGGATGACACCGCCGGATACCCGATCTGCTCAACCGTTCATGAATGAAAAGGTCGGAACATTGAAGCGAGGAACGACGGCTCCCGGCCAGCCTGATACGGATTCATTAACGTCATGGCAGTATAACGGCAATCAGGTGGAGATGCGAATTCCCTGGATGCTGCTTGGGTTCGGTGATCCGAGTTCGCTGCAAGCGATCGACTATGGACCGCTCAAGAATGGACGTGAGTTCTCCACAGTTGCTGTGGAAGGCGTTACCCTCATTCCGTGGTTAACGGACCGCGCCACGAAGAAAGTATCTTGGCCTGGGGGTGAACAGACGACCCTGGATCTTAATACATTGCCGGTATATAGCTGGCAGCCTTGGGAGCAGGTGCAGTATAGTGAACGCCTGAAGCTAAGCTACGAAAAAATGAAGAAGAGTTATGAAGAAATTCCTAGTTTTCAGATCGAATAAATGAGTATAAAGGAGGACCTTTTCACATGTTTCCAAGTTTGGCTTTGGCCTATCTGTTTTTGTACATCTGTATCGCACTTGTTGTTGTAGGCGTCATCGTATTGTTTGCCATGAAAATGTCCCACAATGGCAAACGACGCAAGACGGCGTTTTATGAATTGAAGCAGCGTGACTACTTCACCTATCTGCAAACAGCCTTGACCGAGAATAGTCCGCTCAAATTGCCGCCAGGCAAGCTGGCTCCGCTGGAACGCAGAGTCATTCAGGACAGACTGATTGAATGGATCGACCAGTTCAAAGGTGAGTATCGCGACAAATTAATTGCACTGTGCCGCGAAGCAGGATTCGTAGAGCATGATCTGAAGGAACTGGGCCGTCTGCGTTATGGTCGCCAGATTGATGCGGCTTATCGCTTGGGTGGCATGCGTTGTCCCGAAGCCGTTCCGGGTTTGATGGAATTGCTGAAGGATGAGAAACCGGGCCCGATGGCCATTATGATTGGTCGATCCATCTCCAGATGTACGACTCGGCAAGGTGAACTGAAAGACATGCTCGCGTTGCTGTTAACCAAAGGTAAGTCCATTCACCATCTGGCAGCCGATATTCTGCTCGAAACGAGTCTGGATACGAGCAGAATTCTAATTGAATTGCTGGAGGATCGGAATCCTGATTTTGTCAAAGTCGGACTGGTTGCCATGTGGGGACAGGCTGTACCTGAAGTGATGCCTGCACTCGACAGACTGGTAGGCGCAGAACATCAGGATGTACGTGCCGAAGCGGTGAAGTTGTATCTTAGCGCAAGTCCGGCGCTCCGGGATGAGACCATTCTGAAGTTGATCCAGGACCCCGATCCGGAAGTTCGCGCCGAAGTGGTACAAGCGCTTGGTTCGAAGCATGCATCTGGCAGTATTCCATTGCTGCGCAAAGCGCTGCGGGATGAAGACTGGAGAGTTCGTTATAACAGTGCGGAGAGTCTGAGCAAGCTCGGTGAACCGGGATTCGAAGCGCTGTGTCAGGCTGCGGTGCAAGGTACAGTTGCTGAGCGTGAGATTGCGATGCAGCAGATTGAGAGCACCATGCAGCATACGAGAACCGATGACAGAGCTGTAGAGCAGATGATTGCACATAACAAAAAAAGACTGCTGTACGATCGTTATTTTGGCCCTGTACGAGAGAACAGAACCAGCAAGAAACGTACAGGTGTCGCTACGGTAGGAGGGGATTACACTGCTTAGGGATCTACTATTAATCTACGGCATGGTCGCAATCTACTATGTTGTTTTTGTAAATACGCTCTACTTTTCCATTCTGGCCTTATCGTTCCGTAACATCTGGACGATCTTCCGACGGTCGCATTATTCCAAATACAATACATTGTCAGGCTCGGAACTGGTACCTTCCGTTTCTCTGCTGGTACCGGCATACAACGAGGAACTGACGATTATTGAAAATGTGAACTGTCTGATGACGCTGAATTATCCAACATATGAAGTTATTGTTGTGAATGATGGGTCCAGTGATGCCACGCTGAAGATCCTGTTGGAGGAATATCGTCTGAAGCCAGTACCCAATACGAAGATTCGGGGCAAGATCGCCTGTCAGAAAATTCGCGGGATCTACCATAATCCCGAGTTCCCTGATCTGTATGTCATTGACAAGGAAAACGGCGGAAAGGCCGATTCCCTCAATGCCGGGATCAACCTGTCCCATTATCCGTTGATCTCTTCCATCGATGCCGATTCTTTGCTGGAGAAGGATGCCCTGATCCGCATGGCACGCATGTATATGGAGAATCCGGAAGAGACGGTAGCCATCGGTGGAGATGTAAGGATCGCCAATGGCTGCAAAATTGAAAACGGGGCAGTGCAAGATGTATCGCTGCCACGCAAAATCTGGCCCATGTTCCAGTCCATTGAATATCTCAAAGCCTTCCTGGGCGGACGGATTGGCTGGAGTCACATGAACGGTCTAATCATTGTCTCCGGTGCCTTCGGCATGTTCCGTAAGGACGCTGTAATCGCCGTGGGTGGATACCGGGATGGTTATCCTGGGGAAGACATGAACATCATCATCAAACTTCACCGTTACATGCTGGAAAACAAATTGAAGTACCGCATTGCCTTCTGTCCTGAGGCCGTATGTTGGACGCAGGCACCGGATTCCTACCGGATCTTGTCCAGTCAGCGTAAGCGCTGGGGCCGCGGGAATCTGAAGAACATGATCGAGAATCGCGGCATGTTGTTCAATCCAAAATATAAGGTTATGGGTATGGTGACCATGCCATATAACGTCCTTTTTGAAGCGCTGAACCCGTATTTCCGGATTACCGGACTTCTGGCTCTCGCCGGATATGTCCTTCTGGATATGACGCAATGGCCGATTCTGGTTCTGTTCGGACTGCTGAACTTTGTGAGTGGTTATCTGCTGAGTGTAGGCGCACTTGTCCTGGAGGAGATTGCTTTCAAGCGTTACAACAAACTCTCCGATCTGGTCAAAATGCTGGTCTACTCCGCGCTGAAATTCGTGGGTTACCACCAGCTCGGCGTACTGTGGAGATTGCAGGGACATGTGCAGTTCATGCAAAACAACAACTCATGGGGTACCATGACACGCCAAAGCTGGTCCGAGGATGAGAAGAAAACAAGCGAAGCCGCTTAAGTAAAGAGATCATGGTAATACAGTAACAGCAATATAGATGTTCAACTAAATATTTACACGATAACGGAGAGGACAGAAATAACCTGATGAAGCGAAGCGTTCGCCTTTATCCCCGGATTTCCCCTTGTTAAAAGGAATCAAAAAATCTGGGGATAACAGCGATCAAAAGGTTGTTCTGTCATTGGAGTGTCAGTGTAAATAACATTTTGAACATGTATAGATAATCGAGGAGAAGGGTGGAAAAGAACATGCCAAATACGGCGACATTGCAGCGTGAGGCTGCCGTTAATGTGTACCGAAGTGTAGAACAGGGATTGAAGGAAACGGGTGCCGAAACATGCGGCTTAATGTTCATCCATTGTGCAGGAAACTCTCAACCTGAGCAGCAGGTCAGGACACATCTGGAGCAGACGAGCGGGACAGCCTTCCAGGTGTGGAAGGATGGGGCCACTCAGGCGATTGCCGTCCTGCTGCCAGGGTTGTCACTGGATGAAGTTCATTATGAAGGACTTCGGATCAAGCATGAGTTGCAAGAGACTGTACCCGGTGCCGATCCACAGATTACACTGGCCAGTTTCCCGGAAGGGGAGCGCCCTTCGAAGGCAACCATTCAGCATATGGCTGAGTCCTCGAAGCTTATAGATTCGTCGGAGATTCATATCTACACGCTGGACAATACGGCGGACGAGCCGGAGCGAATTTTGATTGTGGATAACGATCCTACGGTACGCGAATTTCTGCAATTGCGGTTGAAGATGCAGGGCTACGAAACCTATGAAGCCGTCGATGGACTGGCTGCACTGGAATTGATCGAGAAAGTCACACCAGACCTGGTGCTCACCGAGTTGAATCTGTATGGCATCGACGGTCTGCCGTTCATCCATCATATTCAGAACCTGGAGATGGAGCATCCGCCCAAAATTGTCGTGTTGACCGAGCAACGTGTCGAGCAGACGATCAGCCAATGCTTCCGCAGCGGAGTCGATGATTACATGACCAAACCGTTCTCACCTGTAGAGCTGGATGCCCGAATCAGACGCTGCCTGCATTAAAAGACGGCTTGAATAAGCTGATTGTGTGAAGTGCCAAGTAAGAGCTTTTTCACACTATGAATCAGATAGATTAGAGCAACATTTAGAGCACAGACACTCATCTATTTATATGGATTTTAAGCACCACCAAATACACTGCCCGGAGGGAATATCATGGAGAATCAACAATTCCACACATTACTGAATGCGATTGAAAATAAAGAAGCTGTACTCGGCGTCGTCGGGCTCGGTTACGTAGGACTTCCACTTGCCGTGGAGATGGTCAATCAAGGTTTCACGGTAATCGGAATTGATCTGGATGCGTCCAAAGTAGACAGTATCTATCAAGGAGATTCCTATATTCACGATATTTCGTCCGATGAGTTAAAAAAAGTAATGCAAAGCGGCCGTTTCCAGCCAACGACAGATTACAGCATGCTGCGCGTGATCGACGCACTCAGTATCTGCGTACCAACACCGCTTAGTGAGAATCAGGACCCGGATACGTCTTACATTGAGACCGTTGTGGATCAGATCAAACTGCATATGAAACCAGGCATGCTGATTACCTTGGAGAGCACCACTTATCCGGGTACTACCGAAGAATTGATCCAGCAGAAGCTGGACAAGATTGGACATGAAGCAGGTAAAGACTATTTCCTCTGCTTCTCGCCTGAACGTGTGGACCCGTCCAACGGACGTTTCACCACATTTAATACGCCGAAAGTAATCGGGGGTACAACCGAAGCCTGCCTGAAACTTGGAACAGCGTTATATAGCAAATATGTAGAAACCGTAGTACCGGTATCTTCGCCAAAAGTGGCTGAGATGTCCAAGTTGCTAGAGAACACTTTCCGCAGTGTGAACATAGCCTTTGTAAATGAAATGGCGATGATGTGTGACCGTATGGGAATTGATATCTGGGAAGTTATTGACGCGGCGGCGACGAAACCATTTGGTTTCATGCCTTTCTATCCAGGCCCAGGCATCGGTGGACACTGCATCCCGCTTGATCCGATGTACCTGTCATGGAAGGCCAAAGGCTTCCGTTTCTATAGCAAATTCATTGAGCTAGCACAATCTACCAATGACAACATGCCATATTATGTGTTGAACAAAACGTCAACGATTCTAAACGAATACGCTAAATCCGTACGTAAATCCAATATTCTGCTCCTCGGTATGTCATACAAACCGAATATTGCCGACCTGCGTGAATCACCAGGACTGGAAGTATATGAACTGTTCAAGGAAAGTGGAGCTAACGTTAGCTACTACGATCCACATGCGGATTCCTTCCAGGACAAGCATGGGGAGACCGTACACAGCGAAGTGTTCAATCTGGAACAGTTCAAAAAGTACGATTGCATCGTGCTGATCACCAACCACAGCGATTTGCCTTACTTTGATATTGCCGAGATGGGTGTACCGATTCTGGATACACGTAATGCGTTCCGTTCGTACACACATCCGCATATCTACAAGATTGGTCACTCGGTACAGCATCCTGTGCTTGAGCCAAGTGAAGCGTTGCTCGTCTGAGGAAATATATGAGGCAACGGGGCAAACTGGTGGGTATGGCGAAATGGGCTATTCTGGCTGTGGTGTTGTGCCTGCTGCTTCTGTCCTGGATGTTCAAATGGTTCTCGGCAGAGGAACACAAAGCGACCTGGCTGTGGGACGCGTCCATTATTGCAGAGCAGACACCTGAGATTATTGCTTTCTCCAAAGAACAGGGCGTAGATACCATCTTCCTGCAAATCCAGGATGAGTTGCCTGACGCAACATACCGTAAATTCATTGCGGCTGCCCGACAGGCTGAGATTGAAGTGCATGGACTTAACGGTCATGCAGACTGGGCCTATGAGGAGAAGCGGGATGAAGGACTTGCTTTTATCGAGCGAGTACGAGCATACAATGCAGCTTCGGCCAAGAATGAACGCTTCCAAGGTATTCAACTGGATGTGGAGCCGTATCAGTTGAAGCGCTGGGAGAACGAGGAGAGCAGCGTCATTGCAGAGTGGCAGAACAACATGAAGGCCTGGACAAAAGCCGGCGAGGATGCCGGACTGTACATGAGCGCTGCCATTCCGTTCTGGCTTGATGCCCGTCAGTCGGCTGAAGGAGGTACATTCAGTCGCTGGGTGATCTCCCACTTTGATGCGGTGGCCATTATGGCTTACCGGGATAGTGGGCAGCAGATGTATGATCTGTCCAAGGAAGAACTGGACGAAGCGGATGATCTCGGCAAGAAAGTCTGGATTGGAGCGGAACTCGCGGATACACACGAGGGGGATCACCTGACCTTTTTCCGTAAACCGGTTAGCAATATGAATGAAGAGATGGCAAAGGTGTTTGATTTCGGTTCCTCGCATTCTTCATTTGCAGGTGTAGCTGTGCATCATTATGAAGCATGGTATGCGAAGGAGAACGGTATTCCGCTTGCGCGCAAGGATGAAAAGAAGGAATAGCGTTAGGTCAGTGTTAACAAGTTGCTGGTTCCTGGTACATGCGTCAAGACTATTGTATAGAAAGAAGGCAAGTCCCGAGTAGATGGGGCTTGCCTTTTTTGGTGGTGGATCTATATAAATTGAACTAAAGAAAATTTACACTTGCCACTCCGATGACAGAACAACCATCTGATCGCTGTTATCCCCAGATTTTTTATATTCGGCTTTACAAAGGAGAAAATCTGGTGATAAAGGCGAACGCTCCGCTTCTTCAGGTTATTTCTGTCCTCTCCGTTCCCGTGTAAATGTTTAGTTCAATTTATATAGTAATGGGTTTTGCAGCACTATGATGTGCAGGATATGAAACTCAGGAGTCTATTGGCAATTTGGTAGACGCGGTATCGTACAAACCGTACACAAGGCGTGGTGCAGAGGCATGGATTAGGCTGGGGAGCGAAAGGTCGCTCCCTCACTCTTTCGTGCTCTCCGATGTGCGATAGCGATTGGGCGGCAAACCGACTTGCTTTTTGAACGCTTTAGAGAAGGAGAACAAGTCCGGGTAACCTACAGAATGAGCCACTTCGGTTAAGCTTAGCGGCGTCTGCACGAGCAGACGTTTGGCCTGATTCATTTTCAATTGCTGGATATATTGTACAGGGGACAGACCATAGGCTTTGCGGAACTGTTTGGCAAAATGGGTTCGATCCACACCTGCATGAGTGGACACACCTTCCACGGAGATGCCGCCTGCAAAATGAATGTCCATGTATTCCTTGCCTTTCTGAAGCCAAGGTGTGGCCGAATCCGGTTGTAATCCTTTGGTTGCCGGGGAACGGGCTATGCGGTCAAAGAGGGTTAGAAACCGGGTGAGTCGTCCCAGATCGCTCGCTCCATCCTGCGGTTTGCGAACATCCTCCATGAACGAGCGCATGGCGCTTGCAGTCTCCGGCGTCAGTACACCTGAACGATACGGTGAGTCGGGTGTAAGTCCGATTCGAGACAGCAGCTCGGCTGCATGTGCACCGTCAAAGGCAATAAATATTTTCTGTAACGTGTCTTCCGGGTCCGTCCAGTACTCATGCGTAACATGTGGAAACAGACAGAACGCATCCCTTGCTCGAAGGGCATGACGCTGTCCGTTCTGTATGAATGTACCTTCCCCTTCCAGCACAAACAGCAAATAATGATAAGGTGTGGTACGAGGGCCGATATGATAGTTGGTTTTGGCTATATTACGGCCGATGCGAATCGGCCAGGCGCCACCAGCTTTCTCGAATTCAGATGGAGTGAAGAAAATAATATCCAAAAACTCATGGTGGTCCTCCTTCATGCTCTCGGTCATCAGGAACACCTCTTTATTGTATAAGTATCGTTTGTACATTCCAAAAGTTTCGCTTACAGATGTAGTTCAAAAAGTCCACTTTTGATTACGAATCATGCCTAGTGGCATCATCAACATCGAAGCTGAAATTCAGCCGAGATGTCCGTTGCTCACGTAGTTTTCCTACGCTCCGCTACTCCATTTCTAGCTTCATTCCATCTTCTTGGTACTGAAAACCAGACTTTTTGAACACGCATTTAAACCTATTATACAGGTGGGTTTTATATATATTCAAGATCAGGAAGACCTAAATCTGAGAAAAGACCACAAAATGACAAAATGAAATTGCCGCGAAATGACATTGCTCACAGACAAATCAATTGTTATGATGTCCATACCTATTAAACCAAGTTAATTAATCGGCATTTGAGTGTGTACTTTGAAAATGAGTTAGAAATTAGGCGCACTTTAAAAATAAGTTTCAAGAGATGCCAAGTAGTGGAGGGGACGAAATCGATTCTGAAGAAACGTAGTGTTCACCTTTATCTCCGGATTTTCCCTTAGAAAAGGGGATCAAAAAATCTGGAGATAACAGTGATCGTAAGAACGATTCGTAACCGTAACGGCCAAGTTGCATAACAGCGATCTTATTTTTAACATGAGACTTTATTTATTCATAGAAGGGATTGACTTTTGTGAGCGAACAGGAAGAAATGAAGTTTGGATGGTTTTTGCCTACAGCAGGGGATGGTAAGTATGTGGGAGTTGCCCCGGAGCGGGAGCCAAGTCTGGATTATCTGGTTGATGTGGCACAGACGGCGGAGAAGGCAGGATTCGAATTTGTACTGATTCCGACAGGGGGAGCCTGTCTGGACGCGTGGGTTGTCGGCTCGGCAGTAATGAGTCACACGAAGACATTGCGTCCCCTTGTCGCCATTCGCCCGGGATTGGTTACACCCGTACTCGCTGCACGCATGGGAGCCGCACTGGATCAGCTATCGGGTGGTCGCGCCATGATCAATGTGGTGACAGGCAGTTCTGTTCGAGATCTGGAGGAACTCGGCGATCCACTGGCACATGCGCATGATGAACGGTATGTACGGGCGAGCGAGTATATGGAAGTGATGAAGCGTTCATGGACTCAATCGACAGGATTGAATCTGACGGAGTTTGCCGGAAGTGGTTCAAAATCTGGTGCAGACGCACCCAGCGATCCCAATCCTGAATTCAACGGTCAGTATTACAACTTCAAAGGACCGGTAGGCATGCCGGAGACGGTGCAAAATCCGCATCCACCATTTTATCTGGGAGGAAGTTCACCAATTGCCAAGAAGGTCGCTGTTAAACATGCGGATACGTTCCTCATGTGGGGCGAGCCTCATGATTGGATTCAAGAGCAGATTGAAGAGATTGAGGTCATCCGACAGCAGGTGAAAGAGGAAACCGGACAAGATCGTCAACTCCGTTACGGCATGCGTGCTCAGGTACTCATTCGGGATACCGAAGAAGAAGCATGGGCAGCAGCTTGGGAGATTATTAGTAAAGTACCACCAGAAGCGATTGAGAAAGCCAAAGCCGCTTTTGCCGAGACGGATGCAACCAACCAACGCAGACAAAACGAGTTACGGGAACTGTCCGAGAAGCAGCAGTTTGTCGTAGGTCCCAACCTGTGGACAGGCTTGTCCGTTGTGCGTTCCGGTGGTGCGATCCTTATTGTGGGTACAGCCGAACAGGTGGCAGAGCGTTTGATGGAGTATGGAGATCTCGGCGTTACAACCTTCATTTTATCCGGTTATCCGCATCTGGAAGAGGCAGAAATCTTCGGACGGACCGTGATGCCGATCATTCGCGAGAAATGGAAAACAAGACAGAAGCAGCACTCAGTTACTACTAACTAAGTTACTACCAACTCTAAGTAAGTGCCCCTTTTTTTACACTTTAACGGAGAGGGCAGAACCGATCTGAAGAAGCGGAGCGCTCGCCTTTATCCCCGGATTTTAACCATTGAGAAAAATGATTCAAAAAATCCGGGGATAACAGCGATCGGAAGATGGTACTGCACTCGGAGTGCCCCGTGTAAAAACTTTCGTGCAACTTACATTAATCATCCTCAGGAGGTCACCTTTTCATGAAAAAAAATAAAAAATTGATCCTACCGCTCGTCAGTATGCTGGTCATGTCCATCCTGCTGTCAGCTTGCGGCGGTGGGGATAATGCGTCATCTGGAGAGAACGGCTCCTCTGGTTCAGGCAAAGTGACCCTCAGCTTCATGCACTGGCGTGGAGAAGATTCCGAAGCACTCAACAAGACTATTGACGCATTTGAAAAAGAAAACCCGAACATCAACGTTGAGATGCAGACACTGCCCTCCGATCAATACCAATCCACCGTTCAATCCAAAATCAGTGACGGTTCGGTAGGGGATGTATTTGCATCCTTCCCGGGTGCACAGTTCGAAGCTTTCACCAAAGCCGACCTGTTCACGGACCTGACCGGATCATCGTTTCTGTCGGCCTACAATTCAAAGCTGATTGAATCAGGACAGCACGATGGCAAGCAATATGCGATCCCGTATCAACTCGTATATAACGATCCCATCTATAACGTAAAACTGTTTGAACAATACGGCCTGACGCCACCAACCGATTGGGAAGGCTTTCTGGCCCTTTGCCAGAAGCTGAAAGACAATGGGATCATTCCGATTGCCTTCGCTGGAGCGGACATTGGCCCAGGGCAATTCATGAACACGATGGTGATGAACAATGCACCGAGTGACGACATTTTTACCAAAGTAGAAGCGGGCGAAGCCAAACTGACAGATGAGTTTTGGGTGAAAACATTGACTCAAATCAAGGAACTGAACGATAAAGGTTACTTCCAGCAGGATGCACTGGGTACCAAAGATCCTGCGGCGGGCGCGCTGTTTATTCAAGAGAAAGCAGCGATGCTGGCAAGTGGATCGTATCAGTTGGCTCAGAACAAGCAGCAGAATCCGAACCTGGAGCAAAAACTGCTTGCACCGATTACGGTAAGTGCCGATCAAGCGAAGTATGAAGGAGTGCATACGACCACATTCATGCTCGCCGTGAACAGCAAATCAAAACATCCGGAAGAAGCGAAGAAGTTCCTCGAATTCCTTAGCAATCCCGATGTAGCGAGTGACTATGCCAACCAAACGGGACAGAATGTAACGGTGAATGATGTGAAGTACGATACGCCTGAGCTTCAGGTAGCCGGAGAATGGGCGAGCAAAAAGACCGTGTTCCAGCCACGGTTCACCATCCTGAATGGAGATAATCAAAAAGCCGTAACCAACTCCATCCAGGCTGTACTAAGCGGCACTTCTCCAGAAGAAGCAGCACAGCAGGCACAAGCGATCATTGATCAGCATATCGGGAAATAAACGATGAAAAACCGTCTTCAGCTATCCCTGTTTCTGATCCCTGGGTTGCTGCTGTACGTTGGATTGTTTGTATTTCCTACATTGACGGGGCTGTTCTACTCCTTTACGGATTGGGATGGGGTATCCCCGTCGTATGCATTTGTAGGGCTGGATAATTACAAGGACAGTCTCAGCAGCATCGTATTCCGCAAAGCCTTTGGTAACAACGTGGAGTTCATGTTAACGGTTGTTATTGCACAAACCTTTATTTCACTTGTCCTGGCTCTGCTCTTGGTACGTAATACCAAGACACGCATTGTGCTTCGGGCATTGTATTTCCTGCCTGCGATTCTGTCCTCCGTATCGGTTGGACTGATCTGGGCATTTATGTATGATCCATCCATTGGATTGATCAACTATGGACTGAATGAAGCCGGGATGAGCAGCATCGCTCGTAACTGGATTGGTGATCCCAAGATCGCCATCTATTCCATCGCTGCGGTGCAGGTCTGGGCCCATGCTGGGCAGATGATGATTGTATTCATCGCAGGTCTGCAAGGCATCCCGGCAGAACTGTATGAAGCGGCTCGCATGGATGGCGGTAGCAAATGGCAGGTATTCCGTACCGTGACCTGGCCACTGCTGGCACCTTCGGCAACGATTGTTGTGGCCTATACGACGATTCAGTCGTTCAAGGCATTTGACCTTATTTTCACAATGACGGACGGAGGGCCGAACTACGCAACTGAAATTTTAACAACATATATCTATCATACCGCCTTTGGCAGCTATTCATTTGGTCTGGCTTCTGCCGGTTCCATGATCTTCCTGGTGTTGCTCGCGCTCTTGACGCTGTTGCAGTTCAAGGCACTGCGTGCCGACCGGGTAAGTTATTGAGGTTGATGTTGGAGCATTCATCCTGTAATCGAGGCAGAAGGGAGTTCACATGTTTTTAAAATGGTTCAATCGCCTGATCTTATTGGTGTACGCGCTGCTGATTCTGGTGCCGCTTTACTTTGTATTTGTATCCTCGTTCAAAACAAGCAGCAACTTCTTCACCAGTCCATTCAGCTGGCCGGACCCGTTTACGTGGGATAACATCACCGGCATGTTCCGCAATCAGCCGATGTGGCAATATTTCGGAAACAGTCTGGTCGTGACGCTTGGTACGGTTGCCATTGAGTTAGTGCTGAGCAGCATGATTGCTTACGCCATTGTCCGCTGGGGCGGCAGTGTAGGCAAAATCGTGTTTGCTCTGTTCGTAGCAGGGCTGATCGTTCCTTCCCAAGTGAGTATGCTGCCGATCTATTCTCTCACGCGTACACTCGGGTGGTCGGACAGTCTCACGGGATTGATTGTCGTATCCGCAGCTGTGCTGATGCCTGTCTCTGTATTTATGCTGACAGGTTTCATGCGCATGCTCAATTCGGAGAATTCTGGAAGCGGGCAGTATGGATGGGGCCAGCGAGTGGAGACTCTATACGCGGATTGCACTGCCACTGGCTGCACCTTCGCTGGCGGCAACGGCTACGTTCCTGCTCGTCATGGTATGGAATGACTTGCTTATTCCGATGCTGATGCTCAGCAGTAAGTCCAAGCTCACTTTACCGCTCGCGCTTATGCAGTTCCGCGGGGAATATGTGACGAACTATCCGATGATGCTTACGGGTGTGCTGGTAACGGCCATTCCGATGATCGTGCTGTTCCTTCTACTCCAGCGTTACTTTGTAGCAGGTCTGACAGCGGGTTCACTCAAGGGGTGAGGTATCGCAGAAATCGGAAGGAAAAGCTTATTTTGCATTGATTTCTGGAGCATTCTGCATAATAATGATTTAGTGTCAGAATGACTACATAGAGATCAAGGGAGCTATAAGTGATGAGCAAACTGGAAGTATTGCGGAATCCCAAGCAGCGCAAGCTGCTGTTCAGTGCCGGCATGAGCTGGCTGTTTGATGCGATGGAAGTTGGCATGATCTCCTTTATCGTGGCTGCACTCGCCAAGGAATGGAGTCTCAGTCCGGGACAAGTCGGCGTGCTTACGAGTATTAACTCCATCGGTATGGCGCTAGGTGCTTTGCTTGCAGGTGCACTTGCGGACCGATTTGGACGGAAGGCCATACTGATGTGGACCTTGTTAATCTTTACGATTGCAAGCGGTCTGTCTGCATTGGCGACTGGATTTGCGGTATTGTGTGCACTGCGTCTGGTTGCGGGTATTGGACTTGGCGGAGAGCTGCCCGTGGCATCCACACTGGTATCGGAGTCGATGCCTACAGCGGAACGTGGACGTGCCGTTGTATTATTGGAAAGTTTCTGGGCAGGGGGCTGGATTGTATCGGCGCTCATTGCCAACTTTGTCATCCCGGAGTACGGATGGAGAATTGCTTTTGCCATTGGTGCACTTCCGGCGTTCTACGCATTATATCTGCGACGTGCCATTCAGGACCCGCCGCGGTACAAGAATCATACCAAGCTTCATAAAATCACGTTCCGCGAGAAAGTGGCTACCGTCTGGTCAGCACCACATCGCCGTACAACGTTGATGCTCTGGATTTTGTGGTTTACCGTCATTTTCTCTTATTATGGAATGTTCCTGTGGTTGCCTTCGGTTGTGATGGCAAAAGGATTTACGTTGGTTAAAAGCTTCCAATACGTGCTGATCATGACGATCGCACAGTTGCCAGGTTACTTCACCGCGGCGTACTTCATTGAACGTTACGGGCGCAAGTTCGTACTGGTTGTGTACCTTACCTTGACTGCATTCAGTGCGATTGCGTTTGGATTGGCTACAACGGAAGCCACGATCCTGACCGCGGGAATCTGTCTTTCCTTCTTCAATCTGGGAGCCTGGGGTGGTCTGTACGCCTACAGCCCGGAATTGTATCCGACTTCCGTTCGTTCGACAGGTGTTGGACTTGCCACATCGGTTGGCCGGATCGGTGGGGTACTTGCACCATTAATGGTCGGTATGCTGGTTCAACGTGAGGTTGCGATCAGCCTGATTTTCACGATTTTCTTCGTGACAATCCTCATTGGCGCAGCGGCTGTACTGTTCTGGGGCCGGGAAACGAAGGGTCAGGAACTGGCCGAGTAATTGTCAATAAATACAACGCAACTTTTGTACAGGTCTGCCAGCCTACGAAAATGCCGGGTTGGACAAGCGGTGTAAGGTTGATAGAAGAAGGGGTATGACCATGGTGTGACCATGGGCTCATGCCTCTTTTTGTTATGTTCAGCGTCGTTTTTTCACTGCGTCATCGGTCCGATAGACTTCATTTTTTCTATATCCTATAATGACACTCGGGATGTCCAACCGTGAGGATTCAGGAGGAAGATGTGGGATCTGGATTCAGAAAAGTGGAGGTTAATGGAATGATGAAGAACAATATTGGAATGGATCAACCGAATGAAATCAATGAAAAGAATATGATAAGTGAATTAGATAGCGTGAGTGAGATGACAGAGATGAAGGTGGTAAGCAATGTGAACAGTACTGAACGGACTACAGTTGATAGCACGAATCAGGGGCGGGATCTATTAATGTTTGCTGACAGCATGGAACCTATCACTGTCAGTCGGAAAGTCACTCATGGGAATGGGAACACGGCTGGCAAAAGAGCAGGGCGGGTCAGCATGCTTCTCGGTGCCTGCGCGTTGACTCTGGGATTAACCGTGGCAGCTCCTTCAGCGGGAGCACAGAAGTTGGAACAGGGCGTTCGCAGCGAGCATGTACTGCAATTGCAGGAGCAATTAAGCGATCTGGGGTACTTTGACGCCGGAATGACTGGATATTACGGTACCATCACCAAAGGTGCTGTCCGCAAGTTCCAACAGGCCCAGGGGTTGAGTGCAGACGGTGTTGCAGGTCCGGTGACGCTGAATAGGCTAAACAAAAAGGCTAAAGCCGAAGGTGAGACGTTACGCCAGTTGGCGAAGCTGATCCATGGTGAAGCGCGCGGAGAATCTTTTGAAGGGCAAGTCGCTGTCGGAGCGGTTGTGTTGAATCGGGTACATTCGAGTGAATTCCCGTCATCTATTTCGAAGGTTATTTTCCAGAAAGGGCAATTCACGGCTATAGATGATGGGCAGTTTAATACCAAGCCAACCCAGACCTCTTACAGGGCTGCTCGCAAGGCTTTGAATGGCGCTGATCCGACGAACGGAGCGCTCTATTATTACAATCCGAAGATTGCCACTTCGGTGTGGAGTAAGAGCAGGCCGACGTTGCTGACCATTGGGCAGCATGATTTTACGAGATAAGATAGTTTGAGTTATGTAGTTTAATATTTGAGATAATAATGATAAACCTCGGCTGTGCGCTGCTGTATATGCAGACGTGCTACCGGGGGTTGTTTAATGTTTTGTTTATGCAGTGAGGATTGTGCATAGAACCATTTTAGAAGAATAACAATGAAATGTATCGGAGTAACAGATCGAACAGATTCTACAGGCTGGATCGCTTGTGTTAGAATATAGGAATTATGGAAGTTGGAGGATTGCAGTGGGAATACATAATGAGTTAAGTCAAATTAGAGTTGAAAACCAATCAACTACTAAACAAAAAGTTTTTTCAATTGTATGTGCGATAACGATCGGATTGATTTTAGGTTTAGCGGCAAAGCTTGTGGATGCTCAGGGGGTTCACCCCATATTTGACGATATCGGTGGGCGTCTAGGTATTTGGATTTTTGTTGCCACACTCATATCAGTTTTTAGTTATTCTCCTAAACTAGCAGCAGTTAAGGTATTCTTCTTTTTTTTGTCGCTGTTAACCGTTTATTACCTATACACCGTGTTTTTCCTACATTTCTTTCCAAGGAGAGAAATTGTTTTTTGGGGGATGTGTGCAGTAGTATCTCCGATGTGTGCTTATGTGATGTGGTATGCACGTGGCAATGGATGGGTATCTAGTTTAGTTGTATCCCTTCCAATCACAGCTCTACTGTCCGAAGGGTATCAATTGCGCGACGCTTACTTGCCCGAGCATACTCATTACTATTTGATCCCAATACTTATGGGAATATATCTAATCATGGTCATTATTTTATTATTTATTGTTCCTACGAAAAGACTTAAATTTTTGATTATACTACCAATATCTATAATATTGTCTTTCATCATGATATATTTTGATGTTCTAGGGCGATTATTCGGTGGCTTGAACGGAGTGTTATAGATCACTTTGGCAGATTGTCATACAAATGCGACAGTCTTTTTTACAATAGTATATTTGCTTGTGTCAAAGTCTGGTTCGTCCTGTGTTGCAATAACAGGATTAACATTTGAAATCCATAATAAAGGGGATTTATATGAAAAGAGTATCGTTTTTTCTGCTTTTTCTTCTTCTATTGACAGCATCCGCTTGTTCAAACAAAGTCACTTCATATACAGGAGAGAGTGAGAATTGGCGTGTCTCATTTACAGTTCAAAGTAATAGCGATGTAGCAAGCTATGAATATGAAATTAGGTACTTAGGAGATAATCCTTCATTAATCGAAAAAATTAAAACCAAATTCATGAGCGAAAATATTCATTCTACAAGAGAAGTTCCTTTTAATACTGTGATCAGAGGAAAAGCTGAAGGGATTTCCCCATTTTTGGATGAGGATGAATTTATAGTTCAGATTGATTGGGAAGGAAACTCGGAAAAGATAGTGGTTACCAAATGATGGTGATAATAAGTGGGAATCTTAATAGATTACAAACTACAGGCTAAAGTGAGGTGAATAAAATGAAATTCTTAAAGGGATTATTGATTGTAATCACATTAATAGTGATAGCTTCAGTCACATGGTATGGCTCCTATAAGAATGATATGAAGGATCTTGAAGATGGTTTAAGAACGTATTTAATCGTTGAAAAGGGTGTGGATGAACATGATATCATTAGCATCACTGCTCGTCGCAGTAAAATGCCACAGTATCCTGTAGTCGTCATATTGAAGGACAATCCACAGGAAGTTGTATACACCCAGAGAGAAACGAAATGGGTACAATTATGGCCTGATCCATAATAGCCAGATGAATTATTGATCACTTTCTTGAATATGAATAACATGGTACTGGACGCCCATTCACCCACCTTTCTCTTCTCTACTTTACCTAATAGTACTTCAAGCTCTAAACATCCTTGAAACCTAATACGAATTTACAAAGTATATATAAAAGAGGATATAATTAGTTACCATTTATAAATTTGTACTCGGTTACATCCATAGAGGGGAGGACGGATATGCCATTTATTGGGGGAATCATTTTAATTTTTATCCTAGCATTTATTCTATGGTCATTAATGTTCCCGTTATTCAATAAAATAGGTAGTAGAATTTTGAAGAAATACAATAAATTCAAACAAGAGGAGAATGGTGATGAAAAATTCAAAGACGTTTAGGGTAGGAGCAATTACGGTGGCATTGGCTATTATTGTGGGAGCACTACTGGTGACCTTCTTTGTCACACGAATTCCTAATGGATATGTCGGTGTTGTCTATTCACCCAATGGAGGCGTAAAAGATAGTACACTGAGTCAAGGGTGGAAACTCGTTGGAGCGTTTGATAAAGTGACGAAATATCCGATCCGAATTCAAACGGTGGAATACAGAGATATTCAGATTGCTACTTCTGACGGGAAAAACATCACAATCGATTTTGCTTACAACTACCAAGTAGAACCAAGTAAAGTATCTTCTATCTTTAATACATTTGGGCCAATTAGCATTCAAGAAATTGAGGATACATATCTCAAAACACGTTTCCGTGACGCAGCTCGTAAGGGGATTTCCAAGTTTACAGTCATTGATGTGTATGGTGAAAAGTCATCCGAAGCAGGAGTAGACGTGCAACAACGTTTTTCTGATGATGTTAAAGAGTTAGGCTTCATTGTATCCAACGTTACTGTAGGTGTTCCTCAACCTGACGCTAAGACTCAGGAAGCAATCGATAAGCGTGTTGAAGCTTCTCAAGAACTGGAACGTAAAACGACTGAACTTGAGATCGCCAAAAAAGAAGCAGAGCGCAAGCGCGTGGAAGCGCAAGGTAATGCAGACAAACTTTTGATCGAAGCAGAAGGTCAAGCTAAAGCAAATAAAGAACTTCAACAATCATTATCGAGTCAACTCGTTGAATATGAAACTATCAAGAAATGGGATGGAGCCCTTCCATATGTAAGTGGATCAAATACGCCAATGATTCAATTGCCGACTACAAAAACAGAGCAAAATAGCAGCGCGGGGAGCGTATCTCCCTAATAGCGGTTTGAAATGCGAGCCTTGCTTTCTCACCAATTGAATGTGTTGAATTCGAATGAACAAGCCGGTCCAATCGTGGGCTGACTTGTTCATTTTTGAGTCTTTTCAAAGGTACCATGAGGGATTTAGTTAAGCCTTGGCATTGGATTCGCCTGTCCAATCCTGTACAATGGATAACGACAAAAACAACGTAGATTAAGGATGGATCAGCACGATGAGAATTATTATATCACCAGCTAAAAAGATGAAGATTGATACCGATCTTATGGCTATCGCGCAGATGCCGCAGTTTATAAACGAGTCAGAACAGCTATTGAGTCTGCTTAAAGAGTTATCCTATGACGAACTCAAAGCGATGTGGAAGTGTAACGATGCAATCGCCGAACAGAACGTGGAGCGGATTCAGAATATGAATATAAAAGCAAATCTGACACCAGCAATCTATGCCTATGAGGGCATTCAGTATCAGTATATGGCTCCAGGTGTTTTTCAAAATGAGGAACTGGCGTATCTTCAGCAGCATTTACGCATATTATCCGGTTTTTATGGCATGTTGCGGCCTCTGGATGGGGTAACTCCTTATCGGTTGGAGATGCAGGGCAAGCTGCAAGGTCCAGGCTTCAAAACGCTCTATCAATTCTGGGGTAGCAAACTCGCAGATCAGCTTCAATCAGAAAGCAACTACATCCTAAATCTGGCTTCCAAAGAGTATAGCAAAAATATTTTACCTTTTCTGAGTGAGGAAACCCGGTTCATTACTTGTGTATTCGGACAAATGGTCAATGGGAAGCTTGTTGAAAAGGCAACCTGGGCCAAGATGGCCAGAGGTGAAATGGTACGTTATATGGCAGAGCATAAGATTACAGATGTGAAGGGCGTAAGGAACTTTGATCGGTTGAACTTCGCTTTTTCAGAAGAACGATCCGACGAGAGTACGTATGTATTCATACAAGCAGAGGGAAAGTAGCCTGCTGTGCACTGATCATGTACCAGAATGATACTATTTGATTCACTTAAAAGTCGCCAATTGGCGGCTTTTTTTATTCTTCAGATAATAACTCTAAGTCCTAATCTAAATAGGAAAGATTAACTCAGTTGAAATAGCATTTGAACTGCATCTAATCTATTATTCTATTTTGTATCAGGATAATGAAAGGTTGTATTTTAAATTGTTATCTGAGATATAAAAGGAAAAAAGTCCCTGAATTTAGGGGCTAATTTACTATGTCCTAAAATAAGGAAAATGACGATAATGATTTATTAGGCTCCATTTATACATCTGTTGAGGGAGGAAATGGAGAAAAAACATAAAGGAGGAATATGAATTCCATGAGTTTAAGAAAAGGTTTTATTGTTTTTCTGATGGCTTTGTTGTTGATTGGAACCATGTATCCGACTAGCGGTTATGCGCTTTCGGATCAATCGGATGCCATAATAATAAGTGAAAGTAGCGCGGAGAATGTTGATGTTTCTATGGAGGAATCAGCTTTAACAGATGGCGAGAATCTAGATGTTATTGATCCGGATGTCTACGAAGAACCAGAAGGTGTAGATGAAGTTATCGAAGAAGCAGAAGATGAACCGACGGTAACTGATGATACATACGGGGAAAACTCTTTCTCTCCTCAAGCTATGGCTATGGCAGACGGAACTTTGACCATGAGTCCCGGAGATTCCTATACGTTCACGAATAACGGAAGTGCCGCAAGATCGTTAAGTACCAATGCGGCGACTTCAAGAAGCAGTGCATACGATTACGTTATTTATAGACCAGATGGCAGCATCATGAGCGAAAACATGAATTCTATTAGCAGTTTGTCAGTAGGATCAGGCTATACAGCTGTGATCACCTCAACGGGTCAGAATCCGTTTACAGTGACAATCCGTTCAGAATTTTCTTACAGTGTATCAGCTAACCCAGCCATGCTTAGGGTTACGTTATCCAAAGGAGAGAGCTATCGATACTTTAATGAAGGGACACAGTCAAGAGTTCTAAGTGCCGATACTTCCACAGCTCAGGACAGGAAGATAGATTACGCTTCATACAAAGAAGATGGTAGTCTTGTAGCTTCCAATTTCGAAACGACTGGGAAACCTTCACTTGCGGGAGGGAACGAAATCATTATTACTGGAGCGGGCTCACAGCCTGTTAGTGTTGGTTTTCCCTATGAAGTCTATACCGGTGAATGGAGCGATGAGCCAGCCTATACGCGTACAACGCTATATCAGGGAGATAGCTACCAGTTCACTAATATCAGTTCCAAATCCGATGCACTCCAAACGGATGGAACGACCAAAGATAAGCATGATTACGTTGTTTATCTTCCGGATGGAACGGAAAGTTCTACAGGGACGAATACGACCACTAAACCTACTGTAGCAGCAGGAAGAACCGCCGTTGTAACTTTGGTTACAGCAACGCCTGTAACATATGGTGTACCCTATCGGACATTTGATGTCCAAAAAGCCGGTGGCGATGCAATTACTCGAATCACTGTATATCCTGGAGAATCTATGATTTTCAGTAATAATGGTTCGTTGGCCAATCCGATAAAAAACAATGCCAGCAGTACCAATGGAGCCCTTTTTGACTATGTTCTTTATACAGCAGAAAACGTCGTTCATTCGGATGGATTCAACAAAAATACTAATCCGATCATTCGCTCACAGGGGTACGCAGTCGTGACCGTAGTTGGGCAAGTCCCAATTGAGTTTAGTTATACGGATGATTTCTCGGTTGAAGAAAGCATGGAACCTGCGTACCATCGCGTAACACTCAAACAGGGAGAAAGCGTGACATTCTGGAATAACAGTACCGATCGGGAATATCTCGACAGTGATGCGTCCACCAGTCAAGGGCGAATATTTGATTACGTCACCTATTATCCGGATGGAACAGAACGGAGTACAAGAAAAGCCACAGCGGTTGAACCAGTTGTTTACTATGGAAATAAAGCAGTAATCACAGGCGTATCTGCGGAGCCTGTAACCATAGGTGCGATTTACACCATTTTTGATGTAGAGGATAGACCAAATGAAGCACTAAGTAAGATTACCGTATCACCGGGTCAATCGGTCAAATTCCATAATGGAGGCTCACTCAGCAACCCAATACGGAGTAATGCCAAAAAAATAGGTGCACTGTTTGATATTGTCGTGTATAAGGCAGACGGCAGAGCGCATAGTGACAAATTCAATAGCAATGTAAGTCTCGCTACCATTCCTTCTGGTGGTGAAGCCATCGTTACTGTAGGGGGAAGTACACCTGTATTATTTGAATACACGGATGATTTCTCTGTCGTGGACAGCCAGGAACCAGCTTATCTGCGCGTTACGTTGAACAAGGGCGAGAGCTATGCCTTCACCAACATAAGCTCAGATGCGAAAAGGGTCCGAAATGATGCTTCCAGCAGCGCGGGACGGGTGTATGATTACACGATTTACAACGTAGATGGAACAGTGTCAAGCAGTAGAACAGCAACAGCGATCGAGGCGTATGTCTTGGGTGGTAAAAAAGTTGTTGTTACCAACATCTCGGATCAACCCATAACGTATGGTGGGATTTACCGCGTTTTCCGTGGACAAGATGATCAAGTCCCTTCACCAGAATCGGAAATCACTGTTAACCAAGGGCAGAGCGCAGTATTTACAAATCCGGGTTCGGAACCTGCTCAAATTGAACGAATCGCAGGAGTAGCATCCGTTGTGGATTATACAGTCTACGATAAATCTAATAAAGCATTGTATTTCGTGGAAGGTATGAGTCATGCAACATGGGATATTCCAGCAGGTGCAACGCTTGTTGTTACCGTAGTATCTACGGAACCTGTAACGATTAAATATCATTCTCCTGTGACAGCCAGCTCAAGTCAGGAGCCTGCACTTATCAAGCGGAATTTGACGCCAAATAACACGCTCTTGTTCTCGAATACCTCACCTTATGAGGCTATACTCGTTGGTTCTCCTTCTGAAGGAGGAACCTATGATTACGTTATTCGGAATCAGAATCAAGTAGTTATTAAGGAAGGAAAGAACGCTACAGGAGGACAATTTGTACCTGGAAAGTCTGATATTCAGGTGCATAACGTGTCAGCTCAAACGCTGAAATTTGTAGGTGCTTATCGGCACTTTACGGTCAAGGAAGTGGAAGTGGAGTTTCTGACTTTGTATGAAAACACAGAGACGGCGCTTCCGAAAGTTCAGCAAGGGAATGTATACTACCGTTTTAGTCCGTATAGCTCTGACAAGTATCGGATTGCCATAAAGGAATCAGGTGATTTTTCTATTGAACCTCGGATCGAATTGTATTCAGATAAGGAATTGAGCATGCCGGTAGCTGCTTCAATAGAGCAAGAACAGGTATATGGTGAGCAATATACCGTTCTTGAATGGGAGCTTGAAGGTGGACAGAATTATTATCTCAAGCTAAGTGAAAAGGATGGAAAACCGATTCAGGGAGCCATAAAAGCAGCATGGATGGACATTCGTAATGACAATAGCTATGAGTACGGCTATGGCAATCAATTGCTTAAAGTCGTTCTATTTACAGGAGATCAAATTGTGTTTGAGTATGATCGCAACGGTAATTTAACGAAACGAACGAAAAAGATTTTCCCATTTAATTAATGATTGTCTAAATCTAGGTTGAGGTGATGGAGTGTTTAAGAAAATAACGATTATTTGGTTGTGCGTCATATTGGTTCTTAGTGGGTTCAGTTCTTTTGGATATGGAGGACAAGCAGCAGCGGCGGCAGAAGGTAGGGATTCCCTCCTTTCCGCTACCTACATTACAATCCATAGTTTAAAAGAGCAATTTGGTATTAAAGAAGATTGGATTGAGAAAAAACTAGATCAAGGTTACTCGCTGTACCAATTGTATAAAGCTTTACAGACAGATCGCACAGGCGGCGAGGCTGCTGAAAAATGGCTAGAAGCACAAGAAATAAGCGAACCGATTCAAATGGAGGGGCTACGCCCTTCCGGATCATCACAGCAAAATAACTTCTCGATTAATGCTCTTAATGAGGATGCTCCAGGTACAGGAACAACCGTGGACGAAACTGGACTTAACCATGTAGATATCCGAGATGACGCATCGCTTTATATGACGTCTTATGGAGCAGAATCCATCTCAACTGCTACAGGGGAAATGATGATTCAGAGTACTGACCTTTCTCTACCTGGTCTCATTCCGTTTGATCTGACACGCGTCTATGACAGCGCTAGAGCGAGTGGACAGCTGGGCGTTGAATATGACGAAACGACACAGACGTATTCTAATATAGTTACGCCACGCGAGGAAGAACTCTCTGCTGGATTGGGGCAAGGCTGGCGTTGGGACATTCCTTTCATGGAAAAGCGTGGCGATCATCAGTATATTCTGATTCCAGGCGTGGGCAATTACCGCTTAAATGCGAACCTGGAACTGGAAGGTTACGTATGGAATGACTTAACCGTTAAGCGAGATGCGACCGTGACTGTTAATGGCGTATCTAGCAGTTATCGTCTATCCATCCGAAACGGCTACGATTATCTATTTAATGAAGCCGGAGAGCTGTTGCAAATACCGCAATACCGTGAATTTTCACTATACGACATTGAACGGAAACCAAGCTATTGCACGAATTGAAAACAGCGAAGGTCAGGCGCTGACATTTACTTATGACAACCTGAAGGTTACTGTACAGCTTGCCGGAACGGATCGGAAAGCAACGTACACGCAACGCGAGGACGAAGGCATTCGCATTTTGCGAGAATACACGGATGCTCTCGATCGCACAACGACGTATACGTACTATTATCCGGAATCCAAATTCAATTTCCTGCCTGACTTGCAAAGCAACCAAAATGCTCAAGGTGTGATGCATACAGCGTTGCTATCGCGCATTACAAGCCCTTCATCAGCTATAACGGATTATGCATATATTCCGGCGCTGAAGCAGATTGGCGAAGCTTCCTCCCATTTCGTATTCAAAGTAAGAGAGCGCAAGAGCCAGTTTAGCACAACGGATGGCGAAGGCGTTCTGGACAAGGTTAACTTTGATTACTCTGGAGAAGATCTGGACTCTTACGGTCAATCTGCATCATGGACAACGAAAGTGAAAGCAGAGAACACTGTAGATACTTGGACGTTTTCCAAAACGTTTAGCGCTGCAATTCATCCAGATTTGGTTCGCGCAGATAAGCACACGTTAACTGGAGATGACGTGACTTATTCCACGGAGTTGCAGTACGATAACCAGACGAAGCGAAACCTTCCGACTCAAATGACGGAGTGGGTAAGCGAGAATGGCCGTTCGGGCGAGAAGCTAACCACGACCATGACCTACGATGCCAACGGCATGGTGACGTCCGAAAAACAAAGTACAGGACAGGAATCTACCTATGCGTACGAAACTGGCAAAGCTCCGTATAACTGGATTAAGCCAGTGCGGTCTACCACGAAAATTAACAGCTCGTTAGAGCGATATACCGAGACGACATACAACAATCAAGGTGACGCATTACGTACTACCACCAAAAATGGATACGGTGGTCAGTTGCTCACTGAATCGGAAGTGAAGCTGGATGATAAAGGAAGAGTCATCAGCACTACGGATAAAGGCGGCTATTTAGCTAAAGACAGCGTAGCTACGTTGAGTTATCAGGCTAATGCAGGGCATTTGGTGAAATCCAAGTCCATGACCGTGAATGATGCTGCCGGTAAAGCAGAAGCCCTCGTGGAATCGTATGAATATACGAATGCTGGTGAACTGGAAAAGACAACCGATGCATCCGGGGAACAGGAATCGTATCAGTATGATAAGGAAGAGCGACTTCTGCAAATCGTGCATGCTGATGGTACGAAATCAACTACGGCGTACGATGATGTTAAGAACATCATTACAAATACATCACCAGATGGCATTGTCACGACCGAGCGGTATAATCCGCTAGGCCTTTTGGTAGAAGAGCAGACGGCTGAGGCTACGTACAAATACGCCTATGACCGCGAAGGTAATGTAACGGCTGTTGAGGATGCCGAAGGCAATGTTACGAGAGCTGTAGTCGACGCGTTTGGACAAACGATAGAGACAAAGTATCCAGACGGGACCATTGGAACAACCAATATTGATGCTGTGGGTCAAACAGTGACCTATAGGGACGCTGCTGACAATCAAACACGGGAGAAGAAGGATTTACTTGGTCGAGTGACGGCGGTGGAAGAATATCGGAATGGTGCATATGTTCCGTTACAACAAACCGAGTATGATATCGATGGTAACGTAATTGCATCTATCGATGGTAACGGTCAACAAACGACCTATACGTATGATGCGCTTGGACAAATCACGACGGTAACCACACCGAAGCAAGAGACAAGCCGGTACTTCTATAGCTATCAGGGCCAAGTGACACAGATCGTATCACCGAATACGCAAACAGTCACAAAACAGTATGATGAATTGGGAAGACTCATTAAACAGACGCATCCGAGTCCAGCCGGGTATGCGACAACGTTATATTACGATAAGAAAAGTAATCTGATTAAAAAACAGGATCGACTTGGGAAAGTAACAGAGTATACGTATAACAGTGACAACATGCTCACAGGTATGAAAGCACCGGATACGAATGTATCCTATACGTACGACGAGATTGGCCGCAGAACATCGATGACCGATGATCATGGAAAGACCACGTACAGTTATCAAGCAGCAGATGGGATGTTGAACGGACTGACGTTCCCGGATGGGACACGACTTGATTACGAAAACAATACCCAGCAACGTCTAGGGTATACCTTAACGGATGCCAAAGGACAATCCTTGCGCATTCACGGCGAAGTAGATGCCATGAATCGGGTAACCTCCATGGATATTACCTCGGGTTCAGGAGGGGCCTCTGCACTCGCAGCATCGGGAACGACGCCTGTGGATCGTATGACATTCAGTTATGCGTCCAATAGCTTGCTGGAGAAATTGTCGTTTGGCAAGGGCCTCAGCACAAGCTACCAGTTCAGCGGCTATGACCTGTCGGGTATCACGATCTCTCAAGGGACATCTGCGGTGCAACAGTTCGCCTATGAATATGATGGTAATAAAAACATCACGTCCCGTACACAGAATGGGGAAACTGATCAATACACATACGATGAATTGAGCCGGATTCAGACCGAAACGGGTACGCAAAAAGAAACGTATACTTATGACCCGAATGGTAACCGGTACAGTACCGGAAGTGGTAAGGTATACGGCCTAAAGGATGCACAGTATACGTATGACAGCCAGAATCGTCTGATTAAAGCAACGGGTGAAGGCAAAACGGTAACCTACAGCTATAATGGAGATGGACTGTTGTATGAACGTACGGAAGGTGACCAAACGATTCGTTATTACTACGATGAAGAAGCCAAACTTATGGCTGAAGGCACTGTAACGTCTGGAAAAGCAGAGCTGACATATGCCTATATCTATGATCTGTATGGGCAATTATGGGCTCGCCAGGACAAGCAAACAGGTAAACTGGAATACTACCAGTTGAATGGTCATGGCGATGTCGTTGGCCTCGTGGACGATGCAGGCAAAGTGCTGAACAGTTACACTTATGATATCTGGGGTGGACCGTTAACGACTGAAGAAACCGTACCGAATATGCTTCGCTATGCCGGAGAATATTGGGATGATACGGTAGGTCTGCAATATCTGCGAGCACGCTGGTATGATCCAGGCATGGCACGTTTCATCGGTGAGGACACGTACGAAGGCGAACTGAATGATCCATTAAGTTTGAATTTGTACTCCTATGTAAGTAATAATCCGTTGAAATATGTAGACCCGAGTGGGCATCGCAAAACCTCGACATATTACGAAGTTGAGATGCTGCTTAATGCAGCAATGAAAGGAGACAATACTTACAAAGCAAGTCTTAAAAAAGTCTATACTAAGGTATATAATGACAAGGGAAGTAGATTCAATTATTTATATGCAGTATTAACACAAACCAGTGCATATAAAAACTCTAAAGGAAATGCTGGATGGGCCAAAACGCAGTTACTAGATGCACTGGAAAGAGGGCAAGATTCGTATGATGTAAAAGTTGCTTGGGCATCGGTTGCAGGAAGTTTCTTGGCTGGTAAATCGAGCAGCGCTTTAGGCCTTTATAAAACAGGAGACAAGACTCCAGCAGGTCACTCATTTAGTACACATGGCGCTGAACGTGCTAACGAGAGAGGGTTCACTGCACAAACAATAGATAATATTATAAATAACAATAAAAGGAATAGAAAAAGCAAAGTTGACAAAGATGGAAAAAAAACTTATGAATATATTGATTCTCGAGGAAATAAAGTTGTAACTAATGAGAGTGGAGGTATAATATCTGTGCACTCTCCTGCTGCCGGAGGCAATTATATACCTAAACCAAAACGATGAAAGGGAAGTATAAAATAATGAATAAAAGTACATTGTTTGAGTTGTCAAAGGGATTAGATTGTAGATATGAAATAGGAGTTTGGTCTGAAACAATGGACTTTATGGAGCGCCAGCAAAAAATTGAGAATTTTTCATTGGCATTTCAAGATGAACAATATAATTTGAGGATCCAACTAGGAGAATTCTGTAAAGTAACGGCTAAAGAGATTTTTAATTCTCTAGTTCAATTCCTTGAGTATAAATCAACTTTATATGTTAGAGAAGATCATTTAAATTCCATAAACTATTATTTCTTGTCTTCAACAGATACTAACAAAGCATTTATATTTAATGTTGTTTTTTACTAGATAATCAGCAAATGTTCACTTAGATAAAAATGCAAAGAGAAAGAACACCAACTTGCTAATAGAGGTTGGTGTTCTTCTTTATGTTTGAATAAACTTGTGAACCATTAAACAAATGTTGCTATAAGGACGATTCAATTCGGGTTCCTTAGAAACTTCTATATTCGTAGCATATTTTATGATTGTAGACTACACATTAATAACCCGATTTAGAAAAACTCTGGCTACTGTTAACTTTATTACTATATCTAAGGTCGGAAGAAGTAAGAAACTCATGGGGATCGGAGGGGAATTTGATGTAAAAGACTACTAAAGCAGTTTATCAACAACACATTTCAGATTGTGATGAAGAGTTAGCGCAAGTTTTCTCCGGTGACAATGTCAATGAGGAGATAATTAAGCAATTTATTAGATATATTTTGGGTGATTTCTGACAAATGAATATGAACAAGTTGGGAGTTCTTAATGGACAAAACGAATATCATGGCTGAATTTAATATTACGGGAGATCCTTTCGAGCCGAAGTTAATCTCAGAACAGATTGGAATCGAGCCATCAGGAACCTATATAAAAGGAGAAAAGATTGATGATAGAGATTTGTATCGAAAAGAAACCTGTTGGTTCTTGGATACGGACTATCAGGAATTTTTTGATATCAATCAGTAATTGAACCAGATCCTCATTTTTTGAAGCCACATATTGAAAAGTTGAAAACGTGGTAGTGGCGGGCTGCAACTTCTAGCTTGTTCGTGGCAGGATACTCGGCGATGCTCTTTGCAATGTTGGTCTTAGGATCACGTCACAACGGAGAAAAGACGCAGGGGATGTATATCCCTGCGCCTAATCAAGAGTCAAATCCGTGTCCATCAATCCAGATGCGATAAAAAAGACTCTAAAAAATGCTTTTCTAATTCAATCTGGGCAGAGCCTTTAGCACTTGTTAACGGATGATTAGCTCGTTCCAAAGCCGTACGGATTAGAGACTTGGCAGAATCTTTGTCTGCAACCACATTGTCCATGCGTACACAGGCTTCCTTAGCACAATAACGCAGCATCGGGTTGTATTCCATCTCCATATGTCGCGCGAGCAAGGAGGAACCTGCAAGTTTACCATCAGCATCAGTTAAGGGATTGAAGCCACTGCTTTTTTTCCTCTGCTTTGTTCCACGCATCCTTGACTTCTTGAGACGCATTCTTCAAGGTCACCTGAGAAAATGTACTAACATAATTGTTAGCAGAAGAGGGAGCTGTCACATCCAATTTAGGTGCGATTTGATTCGTATCCGAAGCTGATGAGCCTTTGGGCTTACTTTCCGTATTCCTCATGATAGAACCAGGATAGCCAATTCCTCCAATATTCAGATTACATCCTACCTGTTAACGAACATTAATCCAAGCGGTCCACTGTGTTGGAATATTAATGGAATAGACCGTTCCTACAAATTGTCCCCCTGTACTAGGGGCTTCATAAACCCAAGAATGGGCCCAAGCATCTACGACACGATCACCGTCCAGATCAATAGCTTCAGACCAGTTGTTTGTCATTGTGTTGCCAGCGAGTGTGCCGTAGTGACTACTGTCATAACCGATCTGGAAAGTAATACACTGAATCCAAGCCCCACCATGATCATTGGTCGTGGAGAGCGGGTTGTTATTGAATCCGTAAATTTCTTGACCGCCATTAGGAGATACGACACCATATACATTAATGTGAGATACTTTTGGTGCAGGCGCAAACAGAACTGGACCACCCGCATTATCAGCCTTCTGCGATTCAAATTCAGCCTTAGCCGCTTTCACAGCTTCACGGAATTCTTTGGAATTAATAATTTCTTCCTTTGTCAACGGTTTGGCTTGACTCACGTCACCGTCTGCATAAGCAGCAACATTAAACGAAAGCATTAGAACAAGAATAAGAGCTAAACTAATCAATTTTCTCATAGCAATAAATTCCACCTTTCTTGTTATGGGTATTCATTTACAAAAACGTGCGGTTACGACAAATAGACCTGCTTGCAGATTAAAGCCTCTTGCCCTCCTCTCTTTTAAAGATGGTTCTTCCCCTTTTTTCTTTACTGAAAAAGAAATTAAGGAGGTAGAACTCTACAGGCTAGAAAACTCTATGAAGTAGGAATGTATATGTAAAATGAATGCCTGCCAATGATTATGTGTTGCAGACAAAATGTAAAACTCATTTATACGCATTGATATCTTAGTTATGTTAGGCTCTGATACCCATCTTGAAAATATAAGATTCCAAAATAAATATTTAAATTGTAATATATTCCATTTATACAAACATATAGTACACCTAATCATTGGCACAGTCAAGTTTCTTCATTAATTCTATTATTTATCAAAAATAGATCTTAAAAGACAAAAAAAGCCTAACCCCCTCAGTATCTTGAACGAGGAATTTGGCTTATGATCTTCAGCTTAAACAGCCGCGTCCGAATAGTGATTAAAGTTATGGTTTATTTGTCCATTTATAAGTAATGAATTTTAACATTTTTGCTGTTATCAGCATTATATTGAAATCGTCCTTTCAGTGCAGGATAGATATTGGTAAAGGCAATAACTGATGGGGAATTTTGTTAAGGACTGGTGAAGAATTTAAAACTTTTGTTAGTTTACGTGAATACGATATATCGTCAATACATCTGCATCTTCAAGTAATCTGGATTGTTCTATTGCTATGATACACTCTGGGGCTTTCTTTTTTATTATTCCATGAAATCCAAAAAATCTCTCGAGTGTTACATTTATAACTATTTTGAGAAATAAAATGGACAAATACTAGAAAGGGCAAAGGATAATGTCTGTATGGAAAGTTTCTTTGGGCATTTTAAATCAGAATGTTTATACCTTAAATCATTTGATTCGGAAGAAGCACTCATCACCGCTATTCATGAATACATAAGTTTTTACAATTAAGACAGATTCCAGGCAAAACTAGACAACCTTAGTCCTGTGGAGTACCGAAGTCAGGTTTCTTAATGACTCCAGTTTTAATACTGTCTACTTGACGGGGGCAAGATCAGAGTACTGACGCCAATTTGCAGCCTAGGGCCTTTTTTCAATGTCTACAAATGGGGTCTTGACCAGTCGCTATTATAGGCTTTTTATTTTATCGGTACCGAGTCAAGGACAAGAACATGATGATCAATAATTTCCCCACTTGTTAAAATGCTAAAAATGAGTTCAGAAAATATATGCTTGTATGAAATCGAATTGGCATCTCAATAGCGGCTAGCCCAATCTATTGAGCATCAGGATCGGGGTGTCTCACTTCATATAACTATCCGTCACATATTAAACGGACAAGATCCATAATATTCTCCATTACAATTAGTTTGGCTTATTGGGAAAATTTATTAAACATAAATTATAAAGATAATGCTTATATTAATTCGTGAAGGTCGATAAATGACTCAATTAATTAACAGGAAGGTGTCAAAATGTCAACAATTACGGAAGAAATAGAAACTAATTGTAAGTTGGAACATATTCAATTCCAGTTAATCACTAATAAACCTGTATATAACCGTGGAGATCAAATACAGGTTAGAGGGATCATCAAGAATACGGGCTCTGAAACGTATTCTTATAAAGGCTCAAGTACTTGCGATAACAGTTTATATTTCTCAATATCTAAAACGAAAAAAAGCGGAGATGAATGGTCTGGCGAAGGTAGTATACAACCGAGGGTTTGTACCCGTGATCTGCGTGAATTTCAACTGAATCCTCAAGCTACTTTAGAAAAAAATGCGACGTTCCGTGTGAATCATGATAATGGTATATATACCCTCATGGGAAGATACGGAAATATTTCCATATCGGTCCCAATCATAGTTCAATAAATTAATCTAAGGAGCTTAATCAAAATGCAAATATCATCCGCTATTGCTTATCGAAAAGAAGGTGTCATTACAATATTAGTTATGGGGAACCTTCCAAGACCTTGTGATTCTGCTAAAATTGTTGATAAATACCCTGGTGGAAACATTATATATGTACGTGACCCAGGCTTTGCTCAAGTTTTTATTGAATTTACAAGTAGTCCTGATATTTGTCCTACACTTTTGACCCCATGGTTATCTCAAATCGATATCGAAGATGATCAACATAATGAGGTAGAAATTCGTCTTAATGGAGAATCAGTATATACAACAATAGTCAATGAAACGATCGAACCCGTTTCAATATAACTCCACGAAGGCAAGGTGACAGCAAAATCACCCCTGAAAGATCTATAACATAGGACCCACGATTCCAACATATAACGTCACGCATGAATTCGAAGACTTCATCTTAAGCAACACATGCCTCTAACAAAAAAATAATAAAGGAGATTGAATTAATGAGTGGATTTTCAATAGGAACCATGTTTATTGAACTTGCCTCCAACTATTTCCTTTCATGGGATAAAAGGTATGTTTTAGCGCTTTATCGAAACCAAATTAAATTGGGCACAACAACTTTAAATGTTGATATCCCCCCTTTTGTAACACCTGGAACAGGAGATTTTAACTCGGAAAATGTGATTCTTTCTTGCGTACATGACTGCGGGCTTTTTCTTAGTGGTAGAAGAGAACGTTTAGATGAAAGCGAAAAGAAGTATTATGAGGAACAAATAAAACAAACCTTTTCATTATTTCAAAATTATAACGTATCAGCAGAAGCTGAAGAACTTCTGCTGATACGTGACACCATCGAAAAAAATAAAGATACACTAAATAAACTTCGTTATAAAGGAGGCGCAGCACTATGGACATATTTTTTAGCTGCTTGTAATATTCTGTGTGCATATGCATTACTCGATGATAAAGAAAGCGCCACAAAATTTTTAAAAGATGATTTTATTAATCAAGCTTCTTTATTCTTAGGTGAGTCAATCAATTTAGCTGATGAAAACGCTCCGAAACGATTGACTCCCTGTCAAAAAGAGCAGTCTGGTGATGCAAGAGCCACTTATGTATTTTACTTAGATGATAAGCCAAATGTTTACACTGATTCTGTAGAATGTGAACAAGGTTTTAATCAGAGTCTTAACAATCTTTCAAGTAATAACAACCAAATCAAGAAAGACTTGTCTGATACAATTTTCAATTTTAAACAGCTAGTGAGGGCCGACAATTAAAATACTGAAGGCATTTCGTTTGAAAGTCACCTAGTATAGTGACTTTTTCGTTGTGCGTCCGGCTTGGGCGATAACTTGGCTGTGAAAGTTCGCTACAGGCTTGGCAGTAGGAACTATTAGCTAAAGGCAAGGGTTTCCGCCGAGAAGCGGAATTTGAAGGAAGCCGGAGGGAAACCCTCGGTCTGACGAACAGAAACCACATAAAAGGCATGGGGGGACGGACGAGCTTGCTAGACAAAGCAAAGTCCAATACTACCCAATCCTAACATGTAAATGTGGCAGATGGATGCGGGGGAAGCTTATCGCTCTTACCCGGGGAGGTCTCACTGACGTCAAAGTAGGAAAAAATCCTAAAGTTGGAGTAAATCTTGTGGTGAGAAATCAGCAGAGGCCATAGTATGTGGCCTCTGAAAAAGTCCTTAATAGACAACTTTCTTGATTTTTAAAGAAAGTTGTCTATTTTTTCGCTATACTGAAAGTAACATGACAAAGGCTGGTGATCTGCATGCTTCCAGAGCAGTAAACCTTCATTCTGAGTCCCTATGTGGAACTCTACCGTATTCTCATCCCACAAGAGCATGTGCTGCGAAAAATGAATGGACTTGTGGACTCCCATTTTGTCTATGAGGAGCTTCAAAGTGCTTATTGCCAGAACAATGGTCGTTCAGCGGTAGACCCTGTGCGGATGTTTAAATATCTGCTGCGAAAATGCATGCATGACTTGTCTGATGTAGATCTCGTGGAACGAACCAAAACCGAACTTGCTTTTAAGTTTTTTCTACATATGGCACCAGAAGAAGACGTGATTGATCCCAGCCTGTTAACCAAATTCCGCAAGCTGCGTCTCGGCGGAATGGAACTGCTAGACTGAACTCGACAGGGCTTATATATACTGGAAGGCAAGTTTTTTTATTAATTTACCAGATGCACATATTCGTCAGCGGTTAATCGGAGACTTTATCCCGTCTATAGAATCATCTGATTATATCGAACAACTCCTCCGTCAGTTAATATTTTAAAAGACAACCTTAAGCGTGACGAAGTTTCTTGGGATATATAAGATAGACTATATAAACCGCTAGTAATATTATTACAATATGACTCTTACTGGAAAAAGAAGTATGATGAATTGAATGAGACTATTAGTAACATTGGAGATTATGAAGCAATAAGTGAAGCTATGCTTTCCTTGAAAGAAATTGGGCGAATTCATGCGATTTTTGTCCGATAACAATCGGTAAAATTTTGATGTGTTGTATAAGAAATAATTTTGAAGATTTGCTTGAATGGATTTTTAAGGAATAAAGAAATTTTAAAATATATTATAATTTATTAAAAGTAAGACATAATTGAGTCAAATAAAGCTTCTAAATAAGGAGCAAATGTTTGAGTGTTTTCAAGATTATTTTACAGATTCTTGGAGAACGAAAGTATAAACCTCTCTTTTTATCTATTGAATATAACTAATGCTATTCATTCTCGCGTACCTGTCATGATGGGGATGGTGGAATCAGTTTTTTTGTCACAGTACTGTATGCTTCACCCGAGGCTATGCCTTCAATGTGCGTGCCCTTAGCCTCGGATTCTGTTTGAAAGAACTCAAAGTAAATCAATTTGAAAGATAAGGCTTCCTTACATCCGTCCGATTCAAAAGATAGTCTGTGCTGGTCTGATGATAATCAGCCAGCTTAATCAATATAGCTGTTGGAATGTCCAACTCGCCACGTTCATAGTTGCTATAGACACGTTGGCTACAGCCAAGATAGGTGGCCATTTGTGTTTGGGATAAGTCTTTGTCTTCACGCAAATTGCGTATACGAGCATACATGTTCATCACCTCACCAATATCATACTTTAGCGTGTTATCCGCTATTGATTTTTAGCGGAAAATCCGCTAAAGTATAGTGAGAATAGTTGGTAAAAAGACTAGGTGGGGATAACATGTCAAACCTGATTGAAGATTTGTTTCACGGAAACCTGCGGTTGGACGAGTCGATTCATCCTGAACAAGCCGAATATCAGGAGATCAATCGCCAGATATCGGACCTGATGCAGAACTACAAAACAAATCTCACAGATACAGAATACGATGCTCTGGAGCAACTGATAGACTTGATCGGACAGTCCACGTCCATGTATGTGGAAGCAGCGTTTGAACAAGGTTTTCGCACAGGCGGCAGACTGATAATTGAGGTTTTAGCTAAAACGTGAGTATTTACCTACTTCATAAGCCAGCGGCAGACAATACACAGCAATTCAAAAATCCCCTCCTCCATTACCACCGATCAGGCTGGCATGGGGGAGGGGATCTTGCTTTTAAATTATTCTTTTATCTTATTACTTACCACCTACCGTGCACCAATATTAGTACCTGATGGCGTACCTGAGCCAACCAAATCACTACCACCCGCAAGCTTGAGGAAATTGCCCAATACAGGCGTGCCATCCGCGCTACGCGTTACTGAAGGAACGAGGGAGACAAAGTCGGCTGCGCTGGCGAGCAGGCCTTTGGCGTTCTCGCTTTTTTTGTTCTTCCACCAGACGTTGGTGCTGCTGACGTCGGTTCCGCTTGTTTTGTCGCTGGCGCCGCCTTGGAAGGACAGGTTGTTGGTGAAGATGTGGGTGCCTTTATCGAAGGCAAAGTTGCTTTGCCCGTTGTTCCAGGAGGTGTTATTTTTCATCTGGATCGAACCGGGATTGCTGTTGTAGGTGAAGCCATGCTTTTTGTTATTAAAAGCAATGCTGTTCTCAACGATATGATTCACTGCGATTTTCTCACCGCCGAGCTTGAAGCCGTTGCCATCGCTGTTGGAGGTAGAGGTGCCGTCTGATGTTGCACCGTTCGCGTAGGCGATGCTGTTGCGGATCGTGACCGCGCCAATGGCGCCTGTGTCTGTTTTGCTGTACAGATCCCAGCCATCGTCCACGTTATAGGCCGCAATACAACCGTCGAAGACATTACCGGGGCCTACGGTCAGTTTGGCCGCAAAACCGTCTGCATCCTCGCCGTCATCCGGGTCATAGTTATTATGGGAATACGAACGAATCACTTCATTATATGCAGGCCACTCACTCTTGGCGGCTGTGGAAGCATAACGTCCCATTTGAATACCCGTATCCCGGTTGTGATGGGCCTCGATCTGCTCCAGACGGTTGTAACTGCCTCCGATGAAGATGCCGTTGTCGCCCGCACCCTTCACCTCAAGCCCTTTGACGAACCAGTAGTCTCCGAACATTTGCAGTCCTCGATTGGTGGAAGCGAAGGCTTGGGCTGAGAAATCAAAGACCGGTTTTTCCGATCCATACGCCACCAGGTTTTTACGTTGTCCGGATGTACCGCTATTGCCACGCTCAATGGTAATGGTTTCGGAGAAACTGTAAGTTCCGCCTCGTAGATAGATGGTTTTGCCTGGGGCGATCTGGGTTAATGCGTTAGCGAGTGACGTAGGGCTGTTGAGTGTTCCCGGATTGCTGGCTGAACCCCCAGGAGACACATACAGATCACCCGCAGCAAGTGCGATATTCGAAGTCGCCACCGATTCAGAGGGATTTTGCAAGCTGCTCTCGATCAGTTCCTCAGCACCGACCGATCCACCACCAATCAATAATAGAGGGAACGCGGCGCTCAGACAGATCTGGGCCATTTTCGATTTCAGAGAACGTTCGGATCGTACAGATGAATGAGTGGATGTAGATGGGAATAATTTCATTACGCAAACCTCCTTGGTTAATTGGGAATAGAATGAAGAGCACGTAGTAGCCGTGTACCAGACTGTTATCAAAAGCGAAATAAGTCATGCCGGCTGGCTAGATGCAATCTCTAGGACACAGCTTTATGGTAAATGTTGTAAGCGTTATCATCAATAATCATCTGATCAGATGGAGGTACATGCAGGCAGGTCAGGCCTGCAAGCTTCCAATGCTTGTAATATCACGTGAATTATGTAATCTTTCCATTGGGTGATAGCTCTCATTTAACGAAGAATCATCTGAAATGAACGTATAGAAGTACACTTTTCCATCCCACGAGCACAAGTCTTACCTTCGATCCACTCATATGAACTTCTTTTAATTTAAAATACATAGCTACATGCATCCTGAAGTGGAGATTACACTCCAGCTAGTCATGAAAAAGCCCTGATAGCAGCTGCAACGGGCAACTTGACGATCAGGGCTATGTTTAATTCAGAACGTAATCTGCATATCCAAAATACTCACATGTACTAACGTTGTCAGACTCATCAATCATCAGTCTAAACGCTGTCAATCTACCTTAATAACCGTCCGTCTCACGACTGCGTTTCTCTGCTTGCTCGACACTTGGTTCATGTTTCGGTTGGACCGTTGCACTATCATCGGTTGGAACAGAGGCTAACCCTTCAGAGACGCGCCGACCGTAATCCGCATCCGCTTGGGTGAAGTAAGAGATCATGCGCTCCCGGATATCCGGTTTGCATTGCGCCAATGCGCCAACCATATTGCTGATCAGCTCATCCCGCTCCCAATCCTCGAATGCCCGATACGTATCCCCCGCTTGTCCAAAGTCATTGGTTCGCTCAATCTTCTCGCGCACAAGTCGGCCTTCCACCAGTGGTTCATGATCCTTGCCACGAGGGGTTGCTTCTTTTAAGCCACCCAGCGACGAAGGCTCGTAATTTACATGTGGATTCTGACCCGGCGCACGATCCACTTGATACTGCATCTGCCCGCCGCTTTGATTGGTCGCAACACGGTTCTTCGGCGCATTCACAGGCAGTTGCAGATAGTTCGCACCCACCCGGTGACGCTGGGTATCCGAATAGGAGAAGGTCCGTCCTTGCAACAGTTTGTCATCTGAGAAATCCAGCCCGTCCACCAATACGCCTGTGCCAAACGCTGCTTGCTCCACTTCATTGAAATAATCCTCGGGATTGCGATTCAGCGTCATTTTGCCCACAGGTAGAAAAGGAAACTGCTCCTGCGGCCATAGCTTGGTCGGGTCCAGCGGGTCGAAATCCAACTCTGGATGCTCGCCGTCCTCCATCACTTGAACGCACAGCTCCCATTCGGGATACTCCCCTTTTTCAATAGCGTGATACAGGTCCAATGTCGCATGATTGAAATTCTGTCCCTGAATCTCGCTCGCGTCTTTTTGCAGCAGGTTGCGTATCCCTTGATTGAGCGGTTCCCAGTGGTATTTGATGAGTACGCCCGTGCCTTCCTGATTGACCCATTTGTATGTATTAACACCCGACCCTTGCATCTGCCGATAATTCGCTGGAATGCCCCATGGAGAGAAGAGGAATGTCACCATATGGGTAGCTTCAGGGCTCAGCGAGACAAAATCGAAAAACCGCTCCATATCCTGTGCATTGGTCAACGGGTCTGGCTTGAAGGCGTGTACCATATCCGGGAATTTAAGCGGGTCACGAATGAAAAAGATTTTCAGATTATTACCCACCAGATCCCAGTTGCCATCTTCGGTATAGAATTTTACAGCAAATCCGCGCGGATCCCGCAGGGTCTCCGGTGAATGTCCGCCATGTATAACGGTAGAGAAGCGAACGAAAACGGGCGTTTGTTTGCCTTTTTCCTGAAATAGGCGTGCACGTGTGTACTTCGACACCGGTTCATCCCCGGCCGTTCCATACGCTTCAAATATGCCATGAGCGCCAGCGCCGCGGGCATGAACCACCCGTTCTGGAATACGTTCACGGTCGAAGTGAGTAATCTTTTCGAGAAAATGATAGTTCTCCAGCGTAGTCGGTCCGCGGCTGCCAACGGTTCGTACATTCTGATTGTCCGTAATGGGATGCCCTTGTCGATCCGTTAATGTCTCAGCTGATTTGTCTGAGGAATGCTCTGGTTGTGAAGACTGATGATTCATGGAGTGGAGCACCGCCTTTCCTTAAAGTGGATTCCTGTATATATTTTCCCTGAAAATTGGTTCTATACATTAAACCTCGCAAATAATCTCGTAAAAAAAGCTTGTCACCCGCTTCATCGCGTGAGATAATTAACTTTTGCCCAGCGGCCTTTTTGGAACGGAAAATTGAAATTGGACCGCTTTGTCTAAGAATGGAGGCTGACCTAGGATTGTCTACACAACGTTATCCTTTTGCATATGATCCGGCTGAACCTTTTGTATCCCGTCTGGGAGAATGGGTTGCCGATGTTTTTTACGATATTTTGCCAGAGTTCGGCTTCGAGGTACGGGATGAACAGATTTTTATGGCGTACCAGCTCGAACGGGCCTATGGAGATAAAAAGACCATTATGGCTGAGGCCGGTGTCGGAACAGGCAAGACGTTAGTCTATCTGCTCTACGCGGTCTGTTATGCACGTTATACGGGCAAACCGGCGGTGATCGCCTGTGCCGATGAGTCTTTGATTGAACAGCTTGTGAAGCCCGGCGGAGATATTGCGAAGCTGGCTGCACATCTGGACTTGGAAGTGGACGCACGTCTGGGCAAATCACCGGACCAATACGTTTGCTTGAACAAATTAAGTGCGATGCGATTTGCGGATGAAGATGCGCCTGTTATTGAAGAAGTGCATGAGAGTCTGCCGGATTTTGTGAACACGCCGGGTACACTTCAGGCCTTCCATCCATATGGTGACCGCAAACAGTATCCACATCTGAATGATCGTCAGTGGAACAAAATCAACTGGGACCCGTTCCAGGATTGTTTTGTTTGTCCAAAAAGACAACGCTGCGGCCTCACGCTGTCGCGTGACCATTACCGTCGTTCCAAAGACATCATCATCTGTTCCCATGATTATTACATGGAGCATGTGTGGACCTATGATGCGCGCAAACGCGAGGGACAATTGCCACTGTTGCCTGACCACAGCTCGGTTGTATTTGATGAAGGACATTTGCTGGAAGAAGCAGCCCTGAACGCATTAAGCTACAAACTGAAACACCGTATTTTCGAGGAACTCGTAACCCGTCTGTTAGAAGGAGAGATTCGTGAATCCCTCGCGGAGTGTGTGGATGAAGCGATTGAGAGCAGTGAGCGACTGTTTGCGTTGCTGGATACCTACACGGTGGCGATTCCGGGGTCGGAACGGAAAGAAGTGCGGGTAGAAGCACCGCTTCTGCGTGAGATTGAACGTCTGACGAGTGTGCTGGATGCGATCGGTGAAGAACTGGTATTTGAGAGCGGATTGTTCTCGCTGGATGGTTATCAGATGCGTGTCGTGGAAGAACATCTGGACATGATTCAGTCTGCACTTGCTTTGTTCCGCAAGGAAGATGGTTACATCTGTTGGGCGGAAGAGAGCGAGGATGAGACGACCTTATCGATCATGCCGCGCACCGTGAAGGAAATGCTGAACGAGCGTGTGTTCAACACAGGTATTCCAATCGTGTTCTCCTCCGCCACGTTATCTGTGGACAGTTCATTCCGATATGTGGCGGACAGCCTGGGCATTGATGATTTTGTATCATTCTCGGTGGCTTCCCCGTATGATTATGCGGACAAAATGAAGATGAAGATTACCGGTGAAGCTGTACCGGGCCACCCTGAGAATGAAAATCGCATGCGTGATGCGGTGTCGTTACTTCAGGAGAGTGGAGGACGTGCGCTGATTCTGTTCCGTACGATGGAAGAGCTACGCGCGTTCAAGCAGGACATCGTTCATGTACCTGAAGCAGAAGGTTTGCGCTTTATGTATGAGGGCGACCGGGAGATCAGTGATCTGATCGCTGCGTTCCAGCAGGATGAGGAAAGTGTACTGTGCTCCGTTAATCTGTGGGAAGGACTGGACGTCCCAGGTCCGTCATTATCCAATGTCATGATCTGGTCGCTTCCGTATCCACCACAGGACCCTGTCTTCAATGCAAAACGCAGTGCGTCGGCAGCACCATACGAAGAGATCGATCTTCCGTATATGCTCTTGCGTGTGAAGCAAGGTCTCGGACGTCTGATTCGGACAAGCACGGATTCCGGTTCCGCGGTCATTCTCGATGAATCACTGTATACCAAAAAGGAAGCCAAAGACCGCATTGCGGCCCTGCTTCCTGAAGGTGTGGAATGGACAACCCTGACACACTAATTAGCTTAGGTTAAATGTTTTTTTATTTTTGATGATAAGGCTTCTTGCCCAAATAAGTTCTTGTTTTCTGCGGATTCACCATTCGTATGTGAACAAGAGCTTATTTTTTTATTTTGATGATTTCTTCAATGTACTTCTCTTCCCTTTTTTTCGAGGGATTTTCCCTTGCTCCTCGCTATCTATCGCTCCAACATTCTAACGAACCTACCGCACCTTATTAGGGTGATAATTAAGTGATGTAAATTCTAACGTATCTCAGTAACGTTATCCCGCCGAAAATGGCTTTTCAACTTGGAAATCGACCGAATTTGGAGAAGTAACGTCGCTGGGATTCTTTACACGTCAGACCTGCGCAAATAGGAGCGAATAGCGTGTGTCAGATTCATTAGAACCAATGACCAATGAGCGCTAATAAGGGAGGGCCTCTGTCATGCTCATGACTTATGGGACATGGAAGCCCCTTTTTGATGTGTACAGATTTATGCTGTGTTAAAAAATACCCATGCTCAGATACCGTTCCCCGGTATCCGGCGCAATGCAGAGCACTCGGTGCCCCGGCCCCAGTTCCTTCGCGATGCGAAGGGAGGCCCACACCGAAGCCCCAGAGGAAGGGCCGAGCAACAGCCCTTCCCGGGCAGCAAGCTGCCGCATCGTATCCAGTGCGTCCTCATCGGACACCTGGATGATGGCATCCCACACGTCGGTATTCAGGATGTCCGGAATGAACCCCGGACTTGTACCGACGAGCTTGTGTGGTCCGGGCTCGCCACCGGACAACACCGGAGAACCTTTGGGCTCCACCGCATAGATGCGGATGTCAGGTAACTGCTTTCGCAGTTCTTCTCCTGTCCCGGTAATGGTTCCGCCGGTTCCCGCCGTAGCGATGAAAGCATCCAGCCTGCCTTCCATCTGCTGCATAATCTCGGGAGCCGTCGTGATCCGGTGAATGTCCGGGTTCGCCTGATTCTCGAATTGCTGCGGAATGAAACTTCCTGGAATGTCTGCCTGAAGCTCTTTCGCTTTGCGAATCGCACCAGGCATCCGCTCCGCAGCAGGGGTGAGCACCACATCTGCGCCATAGGCTTTCAGAATGTTGATGCGCTCCTTGGACATATTGTCCGGCATGATCAGAATGGCTTTATATCCTTTGGCGGCGGCATTCATCGCAAGACCAATCCCGGTATTGCCACTGGTTGGTTCGATAATGGTAGCACCAGGGAGCAAGTGTCCCGCAAGTTCAGCCTGAACGATCAGGTTGTAGGCGGCACGGTCTTTGACGCTGCCACTTGGGTTGAAGTATTCCAGTTTCACGTATACATCAGCGGAGTCGCTGCCTGTGAGTCGGTTCAGTTTAACGGCAGGTGTCTGGCCGATCAGTTCGGTTACATCTGCGGCAATGCCTGTATGTGCGGGTGTTTGTTTAATCGAATGTGTATTCAAATCCATGAAGTACAGCTCCTTGATTGATAAGACGTTGAGAGTATATCCGGTTGAAATCAATTCATGCCTTATTGGAATGGTTGGATATCTCTTCTCCATCTTAATGAACGTAACCTTCCGTGGTCAACTTGTTTTGCAGGGGATGGGTTCAATATTGTTAGAGTTGTATCAAGTCTGCGCCAAGTCCATCTGCAGATGCCGACTGAGTTCTTTTTTGACTTCATTGCGTGCAAATGTCCACAGCATATAGAACCGTTGCCAATACCCTCTGCACATATACAGAGTTTCGATTCCCTCGGCTTCCCGTTTCTCTTCCAGTACTTTGACACCGCGGGTTCTCATCTGTTTACGAAGGGCCAACATCTCCTTGAGCACATTGTTCTGAATGCGGGTCAGCGACAGAATGTAGACTTCGGGCATCTTCAGCAGCAGCGTATCCAGTGTGCGAATATCTCGTTCAAGTACATCCAGCAATAGCGTGCGCACAACCAGACCTTTAATCAGACGATGGTCTTCATCCGAAGGGGATGGGGCGGAAGTTGAGGATGTCATATGTTCACTTCCTTAACCTTTAATTGGAATTTTATATTTACAGAACATGTGTTCCTATATTATAATCAATATATGTAATGGAGATACACAATACAACCGAGAAATATTGGAAGCAAACTTTACCGCATTTTCCTAAAGATACAGATCGTGAATGAGGCTAGGGATTTAGGGACAAGCCTGCTCCAAAATAAGGTATAATTTATGGGTTTTGCAGGAAACCTAAGGCCATAAACCAAATAAGCCTTATGCAATGCAGTCTGCTACAGAAGTAATTACAAGCAATGAATTACTGCAATGAATTGCGATCATGATTCAAGGCTGTCTTGCTTAACATGATGGCACCAGGTCAACGAGTAGAAGCAGTTTTAATTGGACGAAAATGAGCAACAAAAAAGCCCCTGCCTTGGGCGGCGGGGCCTATGGAATACTGCCGATTCAGCGGCAGGTTTGATGATGTGTTCAGAAATTAAGCAAGATATTGAGGCTTTTCGTAGAACGCCTCTTTTTCAAGGATGACCTTATAAGGTCTTTCCTTGCCCTTCAGGGAGGGCCCAATGGTAGTTAGCGGTACGGCCGGCTTGTGGAAACGATCTTCTTCCTTGGGTTCCGGAACCGGTCGTGATGATTCGGGCGCAGAACTGAGGCGTACCTTTTTTTCGCTGCCCCAGCGCTTGCTTATTTTTTTCGTTTCCGGTTTCATTCCGGTTCGCCTCCTAACAAATCGTTGATGGCGTTGAACAGTTGACGATTCTGTAGGTCAATCTGCTGAAATACCGCCTCATCCGCTTCAATATGTCCAATAATGTGAACGGTGATTACATACCTCTTGGCTACAGGATAGCATAGCAGATACTCTTTCTCAAGGTAATCATCATACAGGTTAATCTTGATTTTATTCTCCCGGTAAGAATCAATCACCAGGATGCGCTTGGGATCATCCGGTTGTTTGTCGTCGTTAGCGGACAAGTCATACTTTCTCCCCGGTTCTCCAACATTACCACATAATTGCTCAATATAACCACTGTCATCTGTACGGTATATGGCTGTGCCACGTACAGCGAATGGAGGATGAGAGACAAAGGCAGTACGCAGGGCATCGCTCATTCGCTCCAGCATCTTGGCATCTGCTTTGCGGGTACGCAGCAATTCCCTAAAGAACCGCAGCAACTTAAGCAGTTGTAACCTCGCTTCTCCCTCAGTGCGTTTATGCTTCTCAATGATGTTCTCCAATTCTGGATCACTCCAGCGTCCTTGTTCCTCAATACTGTCTGCGATTTTGGAACATGCCACGGACACGGCTGGTGCCCACTTTCCGTCAGAACGGATTTCATATACGAGTGGATTTAATCCCAGCAGATCTGTGGGCATACGCAATCCTTCAACCTTGGTTGTGTCCTTGATGTCTGTAATATCCTCAGGAAGAATGAAAAAAATACGTTTTCGTCCCAGACGACCCATAAACAGACCCATTTCCAGCATTGTATTATCCCGGACTGACGCGTAGTACTTCCCGCGAATTTTGGATATATCATCCGGATGAAAAATAAAAATGGCAAAGTCAGTCGTACGGACCTCTACTTCCAGATCGTCCATGGTATAGCTGCTTGGATTAAAAACCCCGGAATACCAAGGGGTAACTTCGGCTGAAAAACGTAAGTTTTCGTGTACTGCGGCTGCAATCGGCTTCGCTTCCAGCGAGCAGCCAATAAAGACTCTTGGCTTTAACGTTTTCATCAATCCGCCTCGCTTAAACGGTAGTGGGATTCAATTGTTATATTATACCATAAACAGCAGAGTAAGTCTGGAAACGTCTGAACTGGACAAAGAATAAGCCGATTACGTTTGCTATAGTGTATGTGTGAAAGGCAAATGATTCCTTTAAAAAGCGCAAGAAAATAAAAAAAGGCCCCAATTTGTCACAGTTGGGTGACTGACAGTTATTTTTGGAAGCTTTGGTCATAGAATAAAGGAGCAGGTTGCACCATTAGCAAGCATTGCTTATCCTGGTGTTGCCGTATGACTGCTGGAGCAGTCCAAAGGCTGCTTTATGCCTGTTTTTGAGGGGTCTGCTGTTTAGACCCGGTCACGTTGGTGTTATATAATAGAAGAACAAGCAAGTTAGCTTTGGTGTTTAAACTGAATGAACTTGCAACTGCTGTAAGTTGGATTTACAATTTACACAGGAACGAAGAGTGCAGAACCCATCTGTAGAAGCGAAGCGTTCGCCTGAAAGCTTTTTTGAATGAAAGCAGCTTCGGAAGCATAAGCGATCACCGGATTTTCCCCAGAGGGAAAATGGAATTCCAAAAATCCGGGGATAACCGCGATCAAAAGAGGGTACTGTAATCCAAGTGTACAATTAAATGTTCAAGCTTATGCATTGTAGTTATTTTTCAGTTTAACTGAGCACAGCTAACCACAACAGAACAGAAAGGATCAGGATACCATGAGTTCCCGAAGGACAATCTCCCCAAGGACGATCTGGAAACGTTACGATCTCTCATACACATAGCGCCCCTTGTAGAGTACACCAACCGGTTCAAAAAAACGGCTGACTCTGCGAAAGAGGGGATTGGAATGAATATTCGAAGGACGTACACGATGATTTCTTCCAGGCTTACCTTTTGCAGGGTACGGTCGGTCTAAAAAACCAACCTACAAACTGCGAGGGAACCTGAATGAAGAGAACATCGTTAACCTTACAACACGTTAAAACAGAGGCGATCAAATTCGCCATTATGCTACTCGGTACATTTATTTTAGCTTTTGCTTATTATCACATTAACTTTCAGAATCATTTATCGGAGGGCGGATTTGTTGGTCTGGCCCTGCTCGGAAAATACGCAACAGGCTTATCACCTGCTATCGGTATGTTGTTACTGGACATTCCGGTCATGATCCTGGCTTGGTTCCTCAAAGGCTGGAAATTCATGATTCAGGCATTGCTTGGCGTCGGTGCATTTTCCCTATTCTATGACGGCTTTGAACGATACTCCACACTGGTATTGTCGTTTAACGGAAATCTGTGGATTCCGGCAGTTCTATCCGGTATATTGACAGGGGTAGGCGCTGGGATCGTGCTTCGATTCGGTGGAGCGACAGGTGGAGACGATATTCTCGCCGTGCTGGTTAGCCGCTGGAAGGGATGGAAGCTGGGAACAGTTTTCTTTGTCAGCGATGCTTTTGTATTGGGATTGTCGCTTTTCTTTCTTCCGGTAAAAGAAACTTTATATACGATTCTGGCCGTATGGATTGCCAGCAAAGTCATCACGTACGTCGTTAGTGTTCCGGCTCGCGGAACCGTGGTTACAACTTCGGCTGTGAAATTGCCGATGCCATCGGCTGCAGCCAAGGCAGTTAACGCTGCTGCTATTTCACAACGGACTACGGTGGCTAGAGGTGTATCCAATTAACCATACGTTTCAGAACAACGATAACCTGTATGCATCATATTCAGGTCTTGATAGTTAAAGTTCATACAAAATCCCTTTTGACTGCTCTTCAGCAGCAAAAGGGATTTTGTTGTTTTCCGATTCATTCAGGGTTTGATCGAAGAAGCAATCTGACCATCCTGATTATGGATAATCGCTCGAATATTTTGTTTGCTACTCAGTTCTTTGGCCTTATTTACAGCTTCTGCCTTAGTATCAAATGTGGACAGATAGCTAGACTTTCCTTCTTCCTTGATCGCCCAGCCGGAGTCAGTAGGCACGACATGGATGTTGTCATGACTTTTTGACGAAGAAACGGGCTCGGAATGACGACGATCCGTGGAAGACGACTTTTTAGGGTTGGAATTATCGGAAGAAGATGTGGAGTCCGATTTCGAACTTTCCGGTGCGGGATGATTTTCATCCCATTCTTCCGCCTTAGCTGTCGCTATGGCAATCGAGCGTCCTTCCTCATACCCGTCATCGAGCAGAGCATTGGCAATCTCAATTGCTTTATGTCTGACACGTGGTTCCAGATTCTTCATGGATACCGGATAATCCTGTTTGTTCCAAGGCATATGAACCCCTCCTGTACAATAATGGATTAGTTGTATATTACCCTTTGAGGGGAGGGATAAACGATGAACAGCCGAGGTCGTAAGTGCATTTACCGATGATCTATATAAATTGAAATAAACATTTACACGAAACGGAGAGGACAGAAAAAACCTGAAGAAACGAAGTGTTCGCCTTTATCCCCGGATTTACCCCTTTCTAAAAGGAATCAAAAAATCTGGGGATAACAGCGATCGGAAGGTTGTTCTGTCATCGGAGTGTCCAGTGTAAACATTCTTTATTTCAACTTATATAAAAGGATCTCGATCCTATACTTTTGCAAGCCAGAGGAGTATAATGCTGTCCATGAAAGAAATAAGTTCAACAAAAGGAAGATAAAGGAGTACATATATATGTTTAGTCTTAGCCTGGCAATCCCTATGCTATTCACCATGCTGATTCATGCCGCAGACAGCTTGTCATATGCGCTGCGTCTTGGTGGTTTACGCACTCGCAGAATTGCGCTAGCCATTTCTTTGGCGGGTATCTTGCTGCTGGTTTCTAGAACCTCGAATATGGCCCAAGGTCCGATGGTAGGTAATCTGGTGGATACTGCAACACGTGGAGCCAATCCACACTTTGCGGCGCAGCTGCACTGGTTAATGGGTGCGGCAACAATTGGAACGGCATTAGCCATATTGTGTTTCCCAACCATGGTGAAGCTCTCATCAAGAATGGTTGTACATTTTGAAGCAGCCGGTTCCATCCCTGCGATGGTTCGCGGTATGCTGAAGCGAAGCAAGATTAGAAATGCAACGTATTACTTCACCCCGCCATCCTGGAAGATGGCCAAACGATTGGTACAACATGGAATGCCAAGACGGTTAATGATGCTGAATGTAGCAGTAACCGCAATCTATACCACAGGTGTCCTGTCCAGCTTATACGCAGCTTATCTTTACCCAGGGCAGGCTGTAGCTGCATCCCAATCAACAGGGCTGATTAACGGAATAGCGACTATTTTGTTAACCATCCTGATTGATCCGCGGATTTCCCTGCTCAGTGACCGATCATTACGTGGCGAGATCGGTTTGGATCGCATGAATCAGATTTATGGTTGCATGCTCGTGTCCCGTCTATTCGGTACACTGTTGGCACAGTTGTTATTAATTCCATTTGCGTATTGGATCGGTTGGATTGTAAGTATGATGTGACGACTCTTTCCTGAATTTTAGCCAGGCACTCTCTTGTACATCTTTTGAAACAGCAAATGAGAGGGTGCCTGTGCAAATTGAATTGACGGAGTATTTGTGCTGTGATACTATTAGACCGAATAGTCGGTTTAATTTATGGAGGTTTTTCCAATCGAAGTTAAACGAAGAAAAGATGTTACCCAGATAAAGAAAGACATTGCACGTAATACCAAAGAACTGTTTGCCCAAAAGGGATATAGTGCAACTTCCATGGAAGACATATGTACGATTAACAATCGGAGTAAAGGCAGCATCTATTATCATTTCAAAAGCAAAGAAGAGTTATTCATGTATCTAATCAAGCTTAACAATGAAGATTGGATGGATGCTTGGCTGGACAAAGAATCCGGGTATAAGACTGCCATAGACAAACTGTACGGACTTGCTGACCATTACGTGGATGATTTGGCTAACCCGCTGAATCACGCCATTAACGAGTTTGTCTCGGGTCAGGTCGTCAGCCAGGAGATGCTTGATGAGATGCTTTCCCTGATCCGTATTCCGTATGCGACATATGAGTCCATTATTACTAAAGGGATGGAAGATGGGGAGTTAAAACCGGATGACCCACAGGATGTAATGCACATTATCTACGGTCTGTTTAGCGGATTGACTACACTCTATTATGAGAAGGACCTGACGGATATTCGTCGTATTTACCACAAAGGGATGGCCAGTCTGCTAGCAGGCATTCAACAACGTTAACCATGAAAAGCTGATGTAACGTCAGTTTTTCTTTTTAAATATTAATAAACCGGACAGTCGGTTTAAAAGAGGAGATGGAGAATGAATACATTGTTCAGAAATAAAGCTTTTTTAATCGTGACAGGGTCTGATCTGCTGCAAAATCTGGCGATATGGATCCGGAATATGGCGATCCTCTATTATGTGATGGATCAAACTCAGGGAAGTCCAATAGCTGTCTCGCTGATTACTGTACTTGAATATGCTCCAATTTTTGTTTTCTCCATCATTGGCGGTGCACTTGCTGATCGCTGGAATCCCAAACGTACGATGATACTGGGGGATATTCTGAGTGCGTTATCTATTGTCATGATTATTGGCGTCTTATCTTCCGGGTATTGGCAGATTCTATACGTAGCCACGTTTGTATCCTCTGTCGTTAGCCAGTTTTCTCAACCATCCTCTCTCAAGATTGTGAGGCGAAATGTAAAGGGAGAACATTTGCAGTCTGCAATTGCTATTACACAGAGTGGTCAATCGTTGTTTTTAATTCTCGGACCAATCGTCGGAACGTTTATATACACTGCAATGGGCATTCAGGCATCCATGTACGCATTACTCATTCTGTTCCTCATCTCTGCGCTTCTACTCACATTTCTGCCTAAAGACGCCACCCAGCGGGAAACAAATACCTCATTATTAGCGGATATCAGAGAGGGCTGGCAATATGTTGCTCGATCTCAATCGTTAAAAATGCTTAGTCTGGTATTCATCTGTATAGGGCTTTCTGCGGGTCTCATCAGCCCACTTGGAATATTTCTGATCACCGAACGTCTGGGACTTGAAGCAACGTCATTACAGTTTCTCTCTGGAGCGTCCGGATTAGGTTTATTGATTGGAGGAGGGATTGCGGCTGCTGTAAGTGCCAAGCTGAACCAGACTCTAACTCTGATCGTAGGTGTGCTGTGTCTGGCTGTAGCCACGATGGGAGAAGTGTTATCCAGTTGGTTCTGGCTGACCCTTTTGATCAGCTTCTTGAGCTCCATCAGTTTGGCATTTATCAACGTTATCATCTCCACGTACCTGGTCACCCGGATAGATGAGCACTTGATCGGGAGAGTGAATGGCACCATCACACCTTTATTCATAGGAAGCATGCTTCTTGGATCTTCCATGGCAGGTGTACTGATGAACAGCACATCCATTTTTATCGTCTACGCAATTTCGGTTACCGTGATGATCATGGGTATTGTTCCAGCGATGCGTATTCAATTTCATAATGATCAGACGGCTCCTGCCAGCCATTTGACTTCGGAAATTTCTTCGAGCCAAACCTAATCAATGCATTCTCGTGCAACAATAGTTCGTCTATGAAAACAAGAATGTACAACAAAAAAGCAGCGGGATCTGGATCATCCCACTGCTCTTTTTGTATTTGTATTATAACTTATTGGAAAAGGACGGCGTACTCACCGTATCCTTCTTTTTGCAAGTCTTCTTTGGGTACAAAACGAAGTGCCGCAGAGTTGATGCAATAACGCATTCCACCTGCTTCGGCAGGACCATCGTTGAACAGGTGACCCAGATGGGAATCACCCTCACGACTTCTCACTTCGGTACGAATCATGAAGTGGCTGAGATCGGTTTTTTCCTTCACGTTGTGGTCACGCAATGGACGTGTGAAGCTCGGCCAGCCGCAGCCGGAGTCGTATTTGTCGGTAGAACTGAACAATGGCTCGCCAGATACGATGTCCACATAGATACCATCACCGTGGTGATCCCAGAATTCGTTATGGAATGCAGGCTCGGTCGCGCTGTTCTGCGTAACTTCATATTGAAGCGGCGTCAAACGCTCTTTCAGCCCGTCTTTATCCACGTTACCGGTCCAGTTGCGTTCGATGAAATCTACACGTCCAGAACCTTTGCTGTAGCGTTTGTAATGGGCAGGGTTCTTCCGGTGATAATTTTGGTGATGTTCTTCCGCTTCATAGAACGGTTTGGCTGGCAAGATCGGCGTGAAGATTGGTTTGTCAAAACGTCCACTTTGTCCCAGCTCCGCTTTGGAAGCTTCCGCAATCTGGCGCTGTTCTTCGCTGTGATAGAAGATGGCCGTCTGATAGGAAGATCCGCGGTCATGGAATTGCCCGCCTGTATCCGTAGGATCAATCTGCTGCCAGAACAGTTCAACCAGTTTCTTATAAGGGAAGATGGCAGGGTCAAACGTAATTTGTACAGCCTCTACATGTCCTGTTGTCTCCGAGCAGACCTCTTCATATGTTGGATTCTCGGTATGTCCTCCTGTATAACCCGATACGATCTTATGAATACCGGGCAGTTCTTCAAAGGGGGATACCATACACCAGAAGCATCCGCCTGCAAAAGTTGCTAACTCACTTGAATGTTGTTCCATGCTATAGTCACTCCATTTCTGATGAAGATTTAGCGCTCGTGTTCGAGCTCCAGCAATCTACCGTTTTATTAAACTTGTTACACAAGCATTAGGCTTGCTCTTCTATTATATCCTGAATTGGCAAGCCAACCAAGCCGGAATGAAAACAAGCTGAATCTGAACGGTTTGCGAATTCTGAATTCAGACTTTGTTGCGTGATCGAAAACGAAATAAGAGCAGAACAATGGCCATGAACACCAGATATGCGGCAAGGATGGCTAGGCTCAGCCAGATGGAGGTTTCAGCTTGTGCACCTGCATAGGCAAATACAAAAATCGCTGGCATTTTCCCAATGGCCGTGGCAAGCATGAAGACCCAGAATGGCGTGTACGTTATACCTGCGTAGATATTAACGGCCATCTGAGGCACGATCGGCAACAGTCGCATCGACATGACACCCATGAACGGATGTGCTTCCATCCATGTGGTAAAACGGTTTAGACCCCGAATACGTTCGAGGTACGATCTCGCCTGATGTCTGAAGATGGTTCTTGCTCCGCCATACACGAGCATGGCTGCAAGTGTTGTGCCAAGCCAGCATATCCAGGCTGCCGTGGTGGTACCGTAACTGTAACCAAAGGCGATAATAACAAACTTATAAGGAATTACTGGCACAAGAGCAAACAATGTTGCCATGGCGAGTAACAGCGGAATGGACTGATGGAGATCGGTCCAGGCCAGCAGTTCATATCTGTAAATAAACGTGACTCCTGCAAGTAAAACATATAACAGAAGCCATAACCATTTTCGCAAAATCCCAAACGCTCCTTTCAGATCAGGCAGGTCTAGTCGTGTCCCGATCTGTACTGCTGTTCCTCATAAGTTTACCACGTTCGCCCATTGTCTGAACAATTCGTGCGAAGTGTGCTGCAATCACTGGCAAGTTGCTGTCCGAAGGGTTACACTATAGGACGTGGAAATATAGAACCGAACTGAAGGTGGAATGATCATCATGGAAACAACCCAACGTAAACGAGTTGCAATTATCGGCCTCGGCGATATTGCACGTAAAGTATATTTGCCGCTGTTAACAGCTCATCCGAACGTGGAGATTGTAGGCATAATGAACCGATCTCCGGAGCCGGTCAAAGCCGTTCAGGAGGCGTATCGATTAGAACGGGGAACAACGGATCTGAAAGAACTGTTGTCCTGGGATCTGGATGCGGTGTTTGTACATACAGCAACGGAAGCGCACTTTGACATTGTCATGCAATGTCTGGAACAGGGATTAGCCGTGTACGTAGACAAGCCGTTGTCCTATACGCTTCGGGAGTCGGAAGAGATGACTGCTTTTGCCGAAGCACAAGGGCTGCTACTCGCAGTAGGCTTCAACCGCAGATTCGCACCGATGTACCAAAAAGCGAAAGAATGGATGCAGGGTGGAAAAGGTTTTGAATCCTTGACAGTGACCAAACATCGTACAGGCATACAGGATCGTCCTGCGGCAGAAACCATCTATGATGATCTCATCCATATGCTGGATCTGATGTTGTGGTACTCGGATCATAATGTGGAGTTGCTTCATCAATGGATTCGGAAGAATGATCTGGACAGACTGCTGCATGCAACCGGAACGGCCAAGCTGGGCAGAACAGCCTACGGTCGATTCGATATGGTGCGTGAAGCTGGGGCAGATCTGGAGAAGATCGAATTGCATGGTGGTGGACGATCTGTTGAAGTGGTGAACATGGACACGATCAGCTGCATGGAACAGGGGAGTCTGGAAACCAAAGAAACGTTCGGGAGCTGGGACACCGTGTTAACACGCAGAGGTTTTAGCGGAGCAGTTGATAATTTCCTGGCTTGTCTGGACTCACCTGATGATTGCCTGATCAGTGCAAGTCATGTAATGGACAGTCATGAACTGGCGGAACAATTGATTCGGAAATAATTGCAGAATACACATACGGAGGAATACAAGTCATGGATGAATATGAAAAGGAACGTAATAAACAGATCGAGGAAGCTGTTGTAGAAACCTATAAACAGGAAGAAGAGATGATGATCCTCGTATTTGCCCAGTGGTGTGTCAATAATGGTTTGGACCCGGAAGAGATGTACCGGCAAGCCTACCCGAATCAGCAGAGCAACGAGCGTTTGCAGCAGGTGCAGAAGCTGATTGTATCCAAGGAGGAAGCCGGTGAGATCCCGGATGATACGGTACTTGGCGTGTTGTCCATGTTTGGCAATGAAGATCTGGCGATGGTTGTATCCGAGGCCATAGCCGCGCGCAAATAAGTTCAACTTACGTATACTGGTATGATTACATCTGTTCCCGGTGAATGACGCGGAATTCCTTCGGGGACATGCCAAACCGGGAACGGAATACCCGATGGAAATAGGTATAGTTGTTAAAGCCGGAAGACTCAGACACTTGCTCCAGGGTCATTGGACTGAAAATAATCCGTTCCCTGGCCATGTTGAGCCGTACGTCAAGCGTGTATTGCATGATGCTTTTGCCAAACGCTTCTTTGAAGAGATGAACCCCCCGTGAGACACTGATGCCAATATGTGTTGCCACATCATCGAGCTTGAATAAAGAGGAAGCGTTTTCTTCAATATAGTTCTTGATCTCATAAGCCACATAATTGGTGTTGGTTATCGTTGGATGCTCCGCGAGCAGACGATCCACTTCGAGACATAAAATTCGCATATAATAACTTGAAATTTCCGGATAAGGATTGGAGATGCGGCGCTGCTCCAGTACGAGCTGTCGAAACAGGACCAAGAGGCTTTCCGTCAGTTCGACTTTGATCCGGGTCGGCCGTTTGTGACGCTTCCACCACTCATCCACCCAGGAACCATTGAAGAAGATGTGATAGTCACCACTCTCCACCAGTCGTTCTCCCATCGGATTGGTTTCATTGTCTATTCTCAGCTCATAGGGCTCGTCAGGATCAAAAAGAAGCAGATCGCCCGCATCTACCAGGGACATGTCCCCGTCTATGCGTGCACGGCAACGTCCGTCTGTTTGCAGTCTTAACAGGTAGTTCTTCACGCCTTCAGGCTGCACCATAGCGTAGGGTTTACGATGAAATGAAAAGCCTGCTGTAAGAACTTGGCAGGATTGATCTGTCGGCATGGGCATACTCCTTGCAATTTGAAAATTATGACCAGATAGTTCATGTTTCAATCATATTATTCATTTTAATTGAAGCTGAAACGGAATACCATAGTATTAGATTCAAGGAACAGGAAACATCCAACAAAACATATGTATCTCAACCATTCAAACGCAGATTTTCACCATGCGTAAGGAGATGAACGTCACAGTGGAGAAAATGAAAGCAGGCATCATCGGGTGTGGTAACATCAGCGCCATCTACTTGGAAAATCTCAAAAACAACCCGGTCATTGAAGTCGTGGCTGTTGCGGATTTGATTCGTGAACGCGCTCAGGAACGGGCAGATGAATTTAATATCGCAAACGTTTACAATGTAGATGAGTTGCTGCAAAATAACGAAATTGAACTTGTGTTGAACCTTACGGTTCCTGGCAGTCATGCCATGACCGATCTGGCTGCACTCGAAGCAGGCAAACATGTGTATGCCGAGAAGCCGCTGGCAATTTCTCTTGAGGATGGTCGCAAGGTTGTTGAGTTGGCTGAGGAAAAGGGATTGTATGTTGGTTCTGCACCGGATACCTTCCTTGGTTCAGGCATACAGACAGCTCGTAAAGCCATTGAGGATGGGCTCATTGGCAAGCCGGTTGCAGCGACTTCATTCTTTATGGGTGGAGGACCAGAAGCTTGGCATCCTAATCCGGAGTTCTTTTATGTCGCAGGTGGCGGACCGATGTTTGATATGGGACCTTACTACCTGACCGCTCTGATTACGCTGCTTGGACCGATACGCAGAATCAGCGCCTCGGCAGGCATACAGATTGCAGATCGCAAGATTGGCTCTGGGCCGAAGGAAGGCACAGCACTGCAAGTAGAGACGCCTACCCACTTGGCAGGAACCATTGATTTTGCAGAGGGTGCCATTGCAACCATGATCACCAGTTTTGATATTCGCGGAGCTTCGGATCTGCCACGTATTGAAATCTATGGTACAGAAGGTACGCTTAGTGTACCGGACCCCAATTATTTTAACGGGGAAGTGAAGGTTCGCAGATACGGTCAAGACACTTGGGAGACGGTCAAACCAGTCTTCGAAAGTGGACAAAACGAACGAGGCATCGGCGTAACGGAAATGGTTGAATCCATTCGTGCCGGACGGGAACACAAAGCCAGTGGCAAGCTTGCTTATCACGTACTGGAAGCCATGCATTCATTCCAGCGTTCTTCACTTGAAGGCAAGCACATCCATCTGGAGAGCAGCTATGATTCTTTTGCAGTAACTCACACAGTTCAAACTGAGGTTGAAACCGTGGAATCACACTAGTCTGAGTAAAAAGTGATCCAAGCTTGATGCTCTTACGAGTGATGCAGAATAACCAGTATTCTTACGTTCAATTTCAGGATAGAAACACTCTCGATTTTCCACACTAATCAAACAGGCATGTGATCTGAACGGTAATTGTATACAGTTCAATATTCATGAATTCAGCAATCATACGATATCTAATCCAGGGAGGAATCGCACTTGAAACTCGGCGTATTTTTGGTACTATTCGGAGGACGTAAATTGGAGGATGCTCTTGATTATGTAGCATCCAAGGGATTAAAAGCAGTAGAGATCGGAACAGGCGGACATCCAGGCAATGCACATTGTAAGCCAGATGAGTTGTTAAGTAATCCTACAGCATTGAAAAACTTCAAAAATGCAGTGGAATCACGTGGTTTGACGATCAGTGCACTTAGCTGTCACGGTAACCCGCTACATCCGCAAAAGGATATTGCCAAAGGATTTCACGATGATTTTGTTAAATCGGTAGAACTGGCTGAGAAGCTGGAAGTACCTGTAGTGAATACATTCTCCGGTTGTCCGGGAGACCATGAGGATGCCAAATATCCGAACTGGCCTGTTGCACCATGGCCAAATGACTTCCAGGAGATTCTGAAGTGGCAGTGGGAGAACAAAGTGATCCCTTACTGGACAGAGTGGGGTAAATTTGCAGCAGATCGTAACGTAAAAGTTGGATTGGAGCTGCACGGTGGATTCTCCGTTCATACACCAGCAACCTTGCTGAGACTGCGTGAAGCAGCAGGTGAAGTGATCGGAGCCAATCTGGACCCAAGTCACATGTGGTGGCAAGGTATTGATCCGGTTCAGGCAATTCACATCTTGGGACGTGAAGGAGCTATCCATCACTTCCATGCAAAAGATACAACGATTGATCCGGTAAACGTGAACAAACACGGTGTAACGGATATGCAGGACTATACCAATATGCTGGATCGGGCTTGGCAGTTCCGCTCGGTTGGTTATGGACATGATAACAAGACTTGGGCAGATATTATGAGTGCCTTGCGTCTGGTCGGATATGATTATGTAGTAAGTATTGAACACGAAGACGGTCTGATGTCGGTTGAAGAAGGATTCTCTAAAGCCGTGCAAAATCTCCAGCAAGTTTTGATTGAAGAACCGCTGGGCGATATGTGGTGGGTTTAGAGCTACACTAGGGGGAAATTGAATATGATCAACGTCACCATTTGGAATGAATTTGTCCATGAGAAAATTCACGATGAAGTAAGGGAAGTCTACCCGGATGGTCTGCATCGAGCACTGGCTGACGGACTTGGCGGCGAAGGCTTTGCTATTCGTACAGCTACACTGGATCAGCCTGAACACGGATTAAGTGATGAAGTGCTGAATTCCACAGATGTGCTCATATGGTGGGGACATATGGCACATGATCGCGTAAGCGATGAGATCTCACAGAAGGTTGCGCAGCGAGTGCTGAACGGGATGGGAATGATTGTGCTCCATTCAGGTCATTTCTCCAAACCATTCAAAGCGCTGATGGGAACAAGCTGTGATCTGAAATGGCGTGTAGCTGACGAGCAGGAAATTGTATGGTGTGTTAACCCATCTCATCCGATTGCGGATGGCATTGAGGGCAAGATTGTATTGGAAAAAGAAGAGATGTACGGTGAATTCTTCGATATTCCAGTGCCGGATGAACTGGTGTTTGTAAGCAACTTCCAGGGTGGGGAAGTATTCCGGAGCGGATGTACGTTTCGGCGTGGTGAAGGTAAAATCTTCTATTTCCGACCAGGTCATGAGACATATCCGACCTATTACAAGCCGGAAATATTAAGAGTGATCAGCAACGCTGTGAAATGGGCATATCCTACCCGCAGCTTTAAGCCGGAATATGGCAAGAGTGAACCTGTAAGACCATTTGGTGGCGTGCTAGTTTAATTCACTAACTCAATCGTGTAATGGAAATTATAAGTTTTATTCAAAAAGAACCCTTCTCCGAGTCATTGATGACTGTGGCAGTTGGGTTCTTTTTGGGTAAGATAGTACTATGGGGAAGTTATACGATATTTCCCATGGTGACGACGTAGCGTGTAATGTATACTGGGATGTATGATCCATTTTGGATGTTATGCTTCTAAAATTTAAACTTTTTAGTTGCAGGCGTTTTCTTTGAAGCTTAAATATGTTAATATGAAATATACTAACAAAATGTAAGTTGATTTGAGTGATCTCTAAAGAGGTGATTAATGTGGAAGGTCAAGACTTGCGGATGTGTCCGCGTTTTGAGACGGCGTTTTCTTTTTTGGGCAAGCGCTGGAATGGTTTAATTATTCAAACGTTGATGAGTGGTTCGAAGCGATTCAAGGATATCTCCAATCTAATCCCATCCATGAGTGATAAGATGTTATCCGAACGGATGAAAGATCTGGAGAGTGAAGGTATTCTGGTTCGTCACGTCTACCCCGAGACGCCGGTTCGTATTGAATATGAACTGACGGATAAAGGTAGAGCGCTCCAGCCTGTCATGAATCAAATTCAAGACTGGGCTGAGAAGTGGGTTGACTAACGTATAAGCATCACCCGCTTTCGTTGCATGAATGACATAGACTCCTGATTTCCGTGGAAATCAGGGGTTTTTGTCTTAAGTATTATGTTGATCGGCGTTTTTCTCTTGGGCTATGCACATGTTGTCATGAGTTGTAGTATAATCTATAGAAAATGGCCACAGACGGCCGGAGCGAAGGAGGCCCACTTGTCATGAGAGAAGAAAGCTTATCCCGTGAAGTACGCTACGGCAAAAAAGATATTGCAGAACTTGAGAGCGCATCCATTCAGGTCCATCTAATCTACAAAAAAGCTGCGGAGTTGTTTAAGCGCACAGCATATTCGCGTTCGGTTAAAGATGATTTTGCCGAAGTGAATACACATTCTGTGAACAGCGATGGTCCGAGATTAGCTCCGGCGGTGCTGCAAAAATGGATTCAAACGTCCAGGGGCTGGAAGTGTATCGGATGTGAGCTGGGACATCCTGATTCAACGATGTCTCAGATGGAAGAAACTATCCATGGTAAGCAATGGGTTCTGGATGTGGGAGAAGGTCGGTTGGTTCAGGCAGAAATGCTGATTCAGGCGGTTGTCTGGTCTCAATATGAGAAGATTCGAATGTTTGCACCATGGCTTGGCGATGAACCCTTTTATAGCGTTCAGGAACTGGATGTCATTGCCCGTTATATTGTGCCTACCTATTTCTCAGAACGACCTTTGCATGAGCAAGGGAAGGTATTCAAGGTCCATCAACAATATGGTCAGATTCCGTTGTATCAGGAATATGTAGACGCACCTTCATGCTGCGTGCAGGTGGACGGTGGATTGCTTGAAGGGCGATTGCTGACAGGGGTATACGTATCTGAGGAGCAGTTCTTCGGGCTTAATCCATATCTGAAAGATGGCGATGGAGGACGGACATACATGCAGGCTTGTGTCCAATGATAACGTAACCAATGATAACGTGAAAATAATTTAGATTGGAGAGCCTGTGTGCAGGCTCTCTTTCTTGTACAAGCCTTATTTGAAGGCGGTACCCTATAAAAGTAACGGCTTTGACACTTTTTTTTGCTTAAGGTTGTGCCATAATAGAGGTTATGGACAACAGGGTGAATGATTTTACGCAGGGTGGTGTTACCTACATGATGAAAAAAATCCCCGGTTACATAGGTGTATGTTTGCTCCTACTGGCGATCTTGGCTGGTTGTAGTGAGACACAGCCTTCTGAGCAGCCAATTGTCAAAGAGACAGAAACAGCGAATACAATCACAGTGGCTGTAGATGGCAGTACGTTTTTGCCTGATGCAACAAAGTCCATTAAGCGAGATTTTAGTGAGGGTTTGACACTCAAAAAAGCATTACTTAATAGCGGACTGGTTGATTTTACGGCAGATGGCAAACGGATTCAATCCGTCGGTGAAGTTTCTCTGGATTCTTCGCTTAGCTGGGCTGTCAAATTAAATGGCAAGGATATTGAGCAGGAAGATTGGGACATGGAACTTCATGCCAAAGATGAAGTGATCATTTACGTGAAAGCCGCTGACAGTGGGGGGGATGGCGTTGCATATCAGACAACGTTACTCAAGGTTAGCGGTGGAAACATTATGCCAACCCTTAATCGTCAATATGCCGGCGTCTACGTTCAAGAGTGCACAGTTCGCGATGTGTTGAAGTCCAGCGGCATTGTAAGAATGTCGGAGAATAACAAATTTGTCGTTTCGGTCGAGAATGTCACGCCTCGTATGAATGAGCGGTGGGTCATTATGGTGAATGACAAAGAATTAATGGAAAATGGTCTCGACATGAAATTGAATCCACGTGATGCGGTAAAGCTTGAATTGACCAATGCATCCTAAGTATACCAAGAAGCCCAATCTCTTTTTAGAGAACTGGGCTTTTTTTCATTAAATATATAAGCAATATCCGATTAGCACAGTCAAATATTAAATACGACAGATCTCGTTCGGGCAAAGTTCACAGTGACAGATCCCTTGCAGCATCTTCAGATCTTTGATAACAATCATGCCATTGTCATATTCAATCCCATCTTTCTTACGCAGGTCGCTTAACATGCGGTTTACACTTTCACGAGTGGCTCCAATCATATTGGACAGGTCCGTGTGGGTAATTTTTTTGTGAATAATGACATGCTCTCCATGAGGCTCACCATACGAATTCGACAACCGAATGAGGGTGGAGCAGAGTGCACCCGGTTTGCCATATAACATGAGATCCCGGAATTTGGTCTGTGTCAACCGGTGGTGGATGCCCATCCATTTCATAAAATCGATCGCAAAGTCACAATGCTGGCAGATTAACATTTCCAGGTCTTTATGCTCCAGTACACCAATCTCACTGTCCTCCAGCACTTCCGCTGAGAAGCTGTGTTTAGAGCCAAAGAAGGGATCAGCCTGCCCAATCATATCACCGGATTGATACATGTACATGATCAGTTCCTTGCCTTCATCCGTGGATTTGGTGATCTGGGCACGACCTCGTTTCATATAATAAAGTTTGTCAGAGATGTCGCCTTCCCAGTACAGATGTGTACCTTCCGGATAGGTTCTATCTTTCATGGTAACCAGCAGATGGTTGAAATTCGCTTCCGAGAAACAGTTGGTATTACCGCGCTTTTCCAGTACAGTTGTTAGTTCTCTCATTAGTCTATCTCCCCTTTATGTCCATCGGACGACCTTCTGTAGTGAGCAGTAGCCTCCGAGGTTCGCCGCAAACCGTTGCCGTCCTGATCAGGGTCATCTCGGCCGGGAGGAAGGACGGTACAAATTGCGGTGGTTCAATTTTTAAGTTCAGTATATACCTAATCTTACCGTTTGAGGGGGAAGGAAAGGGGGCAAAAATGACGAAATTTCAAACATTGTGATTAAATTCACTTTTGATGGAGAGGATGAATTTTATAGCCCTCTATTTTAAATAGGAAGTGAAAATGGTCGTGTGAAGGACACTACAAAACTTAAATTAAATTTGTTATACTTTGTGAAAAAAATCACATATTTAACCTTTTACCCATGGTACGATGTGAATGTAAAGAAGAGAGACAAACCAAAACGAACCTTTAGGAGGATGAGGGAGATGGCTGTAAAGAACGAAGTCGCCCCAGCAAAAGAACCGACAGCAGGTCAGTATATTCAAACGTTAATCGACAAAGCGAATAAAGCACACGCCGCATTCATGAAGATGGACCAGAAGCAGATTGACCGGATTGTGCAAGCAATGGCGCTTGCGGGTCTAGATAAACATATGATGCTCGCCAAGATGGCCGTAGAAGAAACAGGCCGCGGAGTATATGAGGATAAAATCACCAAGAATATATTTGCTACAGAATATGTGTATCATAGCATTAAATATGACAAAACGGTAGGTGTAATTGAAGATAATGAGTACGAAAGCTTCCAGAAAATTGCGGAGCCGGTTGGGATCATCATGGGGATCACCCCAGTAACGAACCCAACATCAACAACGATGTTTAAAGCACTGATCTCCATCAAGACGCGTAACCCAATCATCTTTGGTTTCCACCCATCTGCACAGAATTGTAGCCGGGAAGCTGCTAGAATCTTGCGTGATGCAGCGGTGAAGCATGGTGCACCAGCAGATTGTATTCAATGGATTGATGATCCTTCCATGGATCGTACAAACGAACTGATGAATCACAATGATGTGGCTCTCATTCTGGCAACAGGCGGATCAGGCATGGTACGTGCAGCGTACAGCTGTGGTAAACCTGCACTGGGCGTAGGACCGGGTAATGTACCTTGCTTTATCGAGAAAAGCGCGGATATCAATCAGGCAGTAACGGATTTGATTCTGTCCAAGTCCTTCGACAACGGTATGATCTGTGCTTCCGAACAAGCGGTCATCATTGAAGAACCGATCTTTGATCAAGTGAAGAAAAAAATGATTGCAAATGGCTGTTACTTTGTTAACAAAGATGAAGCAGCAAAATTGACAGCAGGTGCAATTAATGCCGAGAAATGTGCGGTGAACCCGGCGATTGTTGGTCAATCTGCGGTGAGCATTGCGAAGTTGTGCGGTATTGAAGTTCCAGCAGGCACCAAAATTCTTGTGGCCGAGATTGAAGGGGTAGGTACCAAATTCCCATTGTCGGCTGAGAAATTAAGTCCGGTACTGGCTTGTTACAAAGTCAAAACGGCAGCAGAGGGCATTGAGCGTGCAGCAGAAGTGGTTGCTTTTGGCGGCATGGGTCACTCCTCGGTTATCCACTCCACAAATGAAGAAGTGATCGGCAAATTCGCAGATCGTCTGCAAACCGGACGGATTATTGTGAATTCACCATCCACACACGGTGCCATCGGGGATATCTACAACACAAACATGCCGTCATTGACACTGGGATGCGGATCATACGGACGTAACTCGACTTCTTCCAACGTAACCGCTGTAAACTTAATCAATGTGAAAAGGGTGGCTCGCCGTACCGTGAATATGCAATGGTTCAAAGTGCCGAACAAAGTCTACTTCGAAAAAGGGGCAACGCAGTATCTTGCCAAAATGCCTGACATCACACGTGTGGCGATTATTACGGATGCCATGATGGTGAAGCTTGGATATGTTGAAAAGGTAGAACACTATCTGCGGCAACGCCAAATGCCAGTAGCGATCGAAGTATTCTCTGATGTTGAGCCAGATCCATCGACAACAACGGTAGACCGCGGAACCGAAATGATGCGCCGCTTCCAACCAGACTGCATTATCGCACTTGGCGGTGGATCACCGATGGATGCTGCCAAAGCCATGTGGCTGTTCTATGAATATCCGGACACGGACTTCAACGACCTGAAACAGAAATTCATGGATATCCGCAAACGGATCTACAAATATCCACGTCTCGGCGTAAAAGCGAAATTTGTAGCGATTCCAACCACATCCGGTACAGGTTCTGAAGTTACATCGTTCGCTGTTATCACAGATAAAAATCAAGGTAACACCAAATATCCATTGGCCGACTATGAGCTGACACCAGACGTGGCGATTGTCGATCCGGAGTTTGTATACTCCCTACCGAGAACAGCCGTTGCCGATACAGGAATGGACGTACTGACACACGCGATTGAAGCTTATGTGTCTGTCATGGCAAATGATTACACGGATGGACTTGCGATCAAAGCAATCCAACTGGTGTTCCAATACCTGGAGCAATCCGCACTGCAAGGTGACAAACTGGCACGTGAGAAAATGCATAATGCTTCCACAATTGCCGGTATGGCATTTGCCAACGCATTCCTGGGCATTAACCACAGCTTGGCGCACAAATGGGGCGGTCAGTACCACACCGCACACGGACGCACCAATGCGATCCTGATGCCACACGTCATTCGTTACAACGCGAAAAAACCGACCAAATTTGCATCGTTCCCGAAATATTCGCACTTTGTAGCGGATGAGCGGTATGCCGAAATCGCCCGCATCTTGGGATTGCCTGCTCGTACGACAGAAGAAGGCGTAACCAGTCTCATCAATGCCATTCGCAAATTGAACAAAACATTGGGTATTGAAGAATCATTCCAGGAAATCGGATTTGATGCCAAAGACTTTGAAGCACATGTCGATTATCTGGCTGACCGTGCCTTCGAAGACCAATGTACAACCGCCAATCCGAAGTTGCCGCTGGTAACTGAACTGGCTGATGTATACCGCAACGCTTTCTACGGAAAGTTTGAATAATAAATTTAGAACAAAGCGTGCTTTACGGCAAGAAGATCAGGGTTCCCCGAGAGGGGAGCCCCGATTGCCGTCTTTCACACAATAACGGAGTGGGCAGAAAAACAGAAGAGCGAGCATCTGTTTTTCAGGATTTATTCTAAGATTTGGTTTGCTCCGGGCATAGAGGAGCAAAAGGTTCTATAGAGGTTACACGGAATCCGTGATGTGGCCGTTTGAGCCAGATGTTCGACAATAAAGAAAAGGGCAGAAAAACAGAAGAGCGAGCATCTGTTTTTCAGGATTTATTTTAAGATTTGTTTTGCTCCGAGCATGGAGGAGCAAAATGTTCTAAAGAGGTGGCACGGAATTCGTGATGTGGCCGTTTGAACCAGATGTTCACACAATAACGGAGAGGGCAGAAAAAACTGAAGAAGCGGAGCGTTCGCCTTTATCCCCGGATTTTCCCCTTTGAAAAATAAAATTGAAAAAATCCGGGGATAACAGCGATCGGAAGTTGTTCTGCCCGCGCAGTGGCTAAGTGTGAATTTACCGGGTTCAATGGGACACAGCGCAGGTGGAGTGAGTTAGTTCACTGGCTTTGTGACAAAAATCACAGATGATGAAAGCCCCAAGTCGTATACTGAAAATGTAAGAAAAACATTCATCCCGCGGTTCCGGTTCCCAAGTAGAGAGAACATGTTCCGGTTTATGTGAAACAATTCACATTAATCGCGGCTCTGGGCACACAATGCTACGAATGAAGCAAGATGTTATGTGTCCAGAAATCCAAATTAGTGGAGGGATTACGATGTCGGTGATTGAAAAAGATGTCAAACAACAAACAGGCTGGAGAAACTTTACCAAAGGAACATGGACCAAATCCGTAGATGTGAATGATTTTCTGGCACACAACTTGTCTCCGTATTACGGAAACGAAGCATTTCTCGCAGGTGCAACCCAGAATACCAAAGAATTGTGGGAGATCGTATCTGATCTGACCAAAAAAGAACGTGATAACGGCGGTGTCCTTGACGTTGACGTGAACACACCAGGTACTATTATTTCTCACCAACCCGGTTATCTGGATCAATCCAAAGAGCAGATTGTCGGCGTTCAGACCGATGCTCCGTTCAAACGTTCCATTCAACCAACAGGCGGAATTCGCATGATGATTGACGCATGTGAGGCATATGGCTTTGAAATGCCACAGGGCGTCATTGATATATTTACAAATATTCGCAAAACACACAACCAGGGTGTATTCGATGCTTATACTTCCGACATGCGTGCAGCGCGTAAAGCAGGAATTATTACAGGTCTGCCAGATGCTTACGGCCGTGGTCGGATCATCGGTGACTATCGACGTGTAGCTTTGTACGGGGTAGACTTCCTGATTCGTAACAAAAAAGGCGAACTGAATGCACTCGAAGTTGATGTTATTGATGAAGATGTCATTCGTCTGCGGGAAGAATTGTCTGAACAGATTCGTGCATTGCAAGAATTGAAACAATTGGGCGATATGCACGGGTTCGATATTTCCTTGCCAGCGACAACAGCAAAAGAAGCGTTCCAATGGTTGTACTTCGGTTATCTCGCTGCGATCAAAGAACAGAACGGTGCTGCGATGTCACTGGGACGTGTATCTTCTTTCCTGGATATCTACATTGAACGTGACCTGCAAGAAGGGATTCTGTCCGAAGAACAGGCTCAGGAATTGGTTGACCATTTTGTAATGAAACTGCGGATTGTCAAATTCCTGCGTACACCGGATTACAACGAACTGTTCAGTGGAGATCCAACATGGGTGACGGAGTCCATCGGTGGTATGTCCGTGAATGGTGAAACACGTGTAACCAAAAACAGCTTCCGTTTCCTGCATACACTGCACAACCTGGGTCCTGCACCAGAACCAAACTTGACTGTTCTCTGGTCAACGAAACTTCCAGAAGCTTTCAAAGATTATTGCAGTAAAGTATCCATTGAAACAAGTTCAATCCAGTATGAGAATGATGACCTGATGCGTCCAATCTACGGTGACGATTACGGTATTGCTTGCTGTGTGTCGGCTATGAAGATCGGGAAACAAATGCAATTCTTCGGCGCTCGTGCCAACCTGGCAAAAGCTCTCCTGTATGCGATCAACGGTGGTCGTGACGAGAAATCCGGAGCACAAGTTGGACCTGAGTATCCTGCCATCACTAGCGAAGTGCTGGATTACAATGAGGTTATGAAACGCTTCAAACCAATGATGGAGTGGCTGGCGAAGCTGTATATGAACACCCTCAATGTCATTCACTACATGCACGATAAATACAGCTATGAGCGTATCGAAATGGCATTGCATGACCGTGACATTGTACGTACGATGGCTTGTGGTATCGCTGGTCTCTCGGTTACAGCGGATTCACTGAGTGCAATCAAATATGCCAAAGTAAAACCAATTCGTAACGAACAAGGCATCGCTGTTGATTTCGAAATCGAAGGAGACTTCCCTTGTTACGGTAACAATGAAGATAGCGTGGACAGCATTGCTGTTGAACTGGTTGAGAACTTCATGGGCATGATTCGCAAGCACAAAGCATACCGTAACGCAATACCAACACAATCCGTGCTGACGATCACTTCCAACGTGGTATATGGTAAGAAAACAGGGACTACACCGGACGGTCGTAAAGCGGGTGAACCGTTTGCTCCTGGTGCGAACCCAATGCATGGTCGTGATAAAAAAGGTGCACTGGCATCCCTCGGCTCTGTAGCCAAATTGCCTTATGAACACAGTCTTGACGGGATTTCCAATACCTTCTCCATCGTGCCAAAAGCATTGGGTAAAGAAGAGACTACACGAAAATCCAATCTGACTGCGATGATGGACGGATACTTCGGTCAAAACGCCCATCACCTGAACGTTAACGTATTTGATCGTCAGCAATTAATTGATGCGATGGATCACCCGGAAAACTATCCGCAACTGACTGTACGTGTATCCGGATATGCGGTTAACTTCATTAAACTGACTCGTGAACAACAGTTGGATGTCATCAACCGTACGTTCCATGGCTCCATGTAAGTAATTTTCAATACAGCTAGAGCAAGATATTCCAAATCATATTAAACGCACAGCGGATGCGGATACAGAAAGGAAGAGGCAGCATGGTTAACGGACATATTCATTCACTCGAAACTTTCGGGACGGTTGACGGCCCAGGCATCCGCTTTGTGCTTTTTATGCAAGGATGTCTACTCAAATGTCAATATTGCCATAACCCTGATACATGGGCGCTGGATGGCGGGAAAGAAATGACGTTAGAGGAGGTATTGGCTGAAATTGAGCCTTACCTGTCTTACTACCGCAGCTCCGGAGGCGGACTCACGATATCTGGCGGAGAACCAACGTTACAGGCTCACTTTGTAGCCGAGATCTTCAAGGAAGTGAAGCGCCGCTGGGGATTGCATACGACACTGGATAGCAACGGATTTAACGAACCGGAACGGATTCACGATCTGTTGGATCACACAGACCTGGTTCTGCTGGACCTCAAGCATATTGATGATGAGAAACATATCAAGCTGACAGGCAAATCCAACGAGAGAACGTTGAAAACGGCCAAGTGGTTATCGGAGCAAGGTCGGAAAATGTGGATACGCCACGTGTATGTGCCTGGCATTCATAACGAGGAAGAGGATCTGCTTAACCTCGGAAGATTTATTGGAACATTAAATGGCGTCGAGAAGTTCGAAATTCTTCCATACCATCAGATGGGGATTTACAAATGGGAAGCGCTCGGTAAAGTATATCCATTGGATGGAGTTCCTTCGCCAAGTGAAGAAGAAGTGGAGCGGGCGTATCGCCTGATCGAACAAGGTCGCCAGGAAACGGCTGGCGTGGCTTGTTCAGGTAAGTAATCTAACCTTTATATATAGTAAAAACAATCAATCAAGCAGTCCTTGCGAACATGTTTCGCAGGGGCTGTTTTTTTGCTGTTATCCATTGTAAATGCAAGATTATGGGTCCAGTGAAGGATTTTATCCCTCCATTGATGAATTGTCATCCTTACGATGTAAGCTCCGGCTTTTTATAATCAGAGTGTAAAGCCAAATGCTCAATATGTTGAGGAGGGTCAACCAGATGAAAAAAAGAATGACATTACTGCTTTCATTATTGCTTATCACTTCATGGACTTTGGCGGGATGTGCAAGCTCAAGTAACGAGCCACAGCAAGGCGCAGGCAATACACCTGTGGAGGAAACAAGTAAGGAACCGGTTGAAATGCTTCTCCGCCACACACAGGTGGGGGCCGACAAACAGAAAAGACTGGCCATTCTCCAGGATGTAGTGGACAAAGTTGAAGGTGAGATACCCAATCTGACCTTTACGCTGGATGGCGTCGAATCTGATGTGAATCGTAAGGAAAAGCTTCGCGGAGAGATGGCGGCAGGTAACCCGCCGGATATATTTGAACTGTTCGGTAGCCCGGATTCCAAAGTTTATGCCAAGGAAGGTATGCTGCTTGATCTGACTCCGATCTTGCAAGAGCTGGGCATTCAGGACCAGTTTACATCGCTTGAACCGTTTACGTATGAAGGCAAAGTATATGGACTGCCGATTGGCGGTTCGGGCGAAGGTTTTTTCTATAATAAAGAGTACTTCGAACAAAAAGGATGGAAAGCTCCAACCACCATGGCTGAACTGGACAATATACTGGCCGAGATCAAGGCCGATGGCAAAGTGCCGCTTGCTTCAGCATCCAAGGCGGGCTGGGTACCGCTTATGTTAACCAACCACCTGTGGTCCCGGTATGCCGGACCGGAGATTACCGCAAAGTTTGCAACAGGTGAAGCGAAGTGGACCGATCCGGGTGTTGTGCAAGGTTTTGCCAAACATAAGGAATGGGTGGATAAGGGTTATTTCAAAAAAGGTGAGCTGGGCTTCGAGTATGCCGAATATACCACGCAATTTACGAGCGGAGAAGCGGTGTTGATGTATGACGGAACGTGGAAATCATCTGTATTCAAAGAAGGCCAGAGTGGTGAATCGCTCATTGGCAAGGTTGGATTCTTCAATATGCCTCCGGTAGAGAACGGAGCAGGTGATCAGACGTCTTTGATGCGGGATGTGAACAATGGATACGGATTCTCGGCAGCAGTGGCGGATGACCCGCAGAAGCTGGAAGCAGTGAAAGCTTTTATCAAAAATTTCTACAATGAAGATATGCAGGTCCGTGGTCTTGTGGAAGACGGTGTGTTGCCTGCGATGAAGCTGGACGAGAAAGTGCTGACCGACAGCATTACCGATGATCTGATGAAAGAAATTGTGGCTGTGCTTAATGCGTCCAAGACGTCGTTCCCGGCATTTGATGCACTCGTTCAGGCCGATGTGACGACAGAGATCAGCAATCTGCAAATCCAGAAGTTGATTGGTGGGCAGACGACGCCAGAGAAAATGGCAGAAGAGCTGCAAAAGGTGCAGGAGGAAGCAAACGCTTCCGTAGAATAAATCAATCCAAGTTGAAACTGCGATCGTTGAAGTGACTGAAGGAGGCTGACCATGAATACTTCACTCCGCAGCCCGTTAATCTATACGCTGTTTGTAATGCCAGCCCTAATTCTGTTTGTGATGTTCTTCTTATATCCTATTGGCAGCTCCCTGTATTACAGTCTGACGAGTTGGAATGGGGTATCGGCTGAGCCACGTTTTGTGGGTTTATCCAATTATGTGAAGGCACTGACCGATGAACGCTTTTGGATTTCCACACGGAATAACGGCTTTTTCATCGGATTTTCGGTACTGATTCAGGTACCCCTGATCGTCCTGTTTTCGCTTCTGATTGCCAATGTGAAAAGGCTAAAAGGTCTGTATAAAACCGCTGTTTTTTTACCATCCATTATGTCGACAGCCGTTATCGGTATCTTGTGGGGGTTCATCTATGAACCCAATATCGGACTATTAAACAAAATACTTCATGTGCTGGGCATCGATCCAATCTACTGGTTATCGGATAACCGATTTGCCATGTTGTCCATTTTGGTGACCAATGCCTGGCAGTGGACGGGATTTTACATTGTCATGGTGCTGGCTGCCATACTGGCGATTCCCCGTGATCTGGATGAAGCGGCTGCAATCGATGGGGCAACAGCGGTACAACGTGCAATGCGAATTACGTTGCCGCTGATCCGGCCGATCATTTCAGTGGTGATCATGTTGTCCATTGCAGGTGCCATGAAAGCCGCCGACATCGTGATTGTCATGACCAAAGGTGGGCCCGCTGGGTCCACCGAGGTTCTGGCCACATATATGATCAAATACGCGATTACCAACTTCAAATATGGCTATGGCAATACCATTGCAGTGCTGATCTTTGCTCTGACGCTTGTGCTCACTGCGGTGTATCAACTGCTGGTAGCGAGGCGGAGCGAGAAGGTGGAATATTGATGGCAAAAAGCTTAAAAAGCAGTATACCTCATGTGTTGTTAATATTGTATTTAATCGCGATTTTGTTTCCCTTTTTATTTGTAATCTTCTCTTCATTTAAGCAGGATAACAATGAAATCGCCTTGAATCCATTCGGTCTGCCTACAACATGGGAGTTTAACAATTACGTGGAGGCTTGGGTGAATGCAAAGATTGGCACATATTTCTGGAATAGCCTGTACATTTCGGTTTTATCGTCGGCGTGTACGATTGTGCTCGGTGCCATGTTTGCTTTTGCCGTGACCCGGATGAGACACCGGAGATGGAGTCTGTTTCTGTACAGTCTGATTCTGGCGGGTATGCTTATTCCCAACAATGCACTTATGCTGCCGATTTATCTGCTTGTTCGCAAAATGGGCATATTGGATACACATCTGGCATTAATCGTGCCCTATGTGGCCAATGCGATCCCTTTTACAATTATTATACTGGCGGCTTTTATGCGTTCTCTGCCTGGAGAAATTGAGGAAGCGGCGGTCATGGACGGCTTGAGGGCCCCGGGTATCTTTGCTAAAATAGTGATACCTCTTACGGTTCCGGCTATTGTTACCGTTTTTATCGTTAATTTCCTCGGCAACTGGAACGAATTTTTACTCGCCAACTATTTCTTATCCACCGATAAATTGCGTACGCTGCCAGTGGGCATGGTTCAGTTTCGGGATCAATATCAGATGAACTATGCCCAGATGTCGGCAGGTATTGTATACAGCGTTGTACCTGTACTTGTGATCTACGCTATACTCCAGGAGAAAATTATAGAAGGAGTAACTGCAGGTGGTGTCAAAGGTTAATACCATGAACCAGTGAATAGGGAGAACGGGATATGAACTTGCGAATGAAGCTGGCCTTGGCATTTCTGCTGCTGATCATTGTACCGATGTGTGCGCTGGGCATTGGCATGTTTCTGGTCACATCACATACGATTGAGAAAAAATACAATCAACAGGCCGAATATGCGCTTCAGGCCATCAGTTACAATATCGAGAATGTATTTCAGCAGATTAACAATGTGACCGACAACGGGATAGCCACATCGGTTTTCCAAATGGCGTTGAACGCCAAAGATCCGACCAACCAGGATCTGGGAACCGGTAATCAGTTATCCCTGAATGCCAGCCAGCGCAATTTCCGTTCCCTTCTATATAATTATCCGTTCATCAGTTATGCCTTTTTATATGATTTGCGTTCGTCTGAGAATAACCAGATTGTCTCCATTTTCACTAAAGAAAATTTTCAAGCCCTTCCTTTTCAGCAATTCAAAGTACATCCCTTATTCAACGAAATTCAGCAACTTAATGGCGTGCCTAAATGGCTCGCACCTCTGGAATATCCCGAATTAACCGGGGTAGAACCTGTCTTCACCCAGATCAGACTGGTCAAAGAACTCAGTTATTTTCAAAATATCGGCGTGCTTGTTGTTCAGATCAAAAAAGGAGAGATTGACCGGATCTTTCGTCACCTGCAAATCAGCGATTCGGCACAGGATACGTCGTTCCTATTAATTAATGAAGAAGGACTGATCGTCTATGATCCTGCAGGTATTTATAACGGTGAGAACATGCAAAACCTTGGTGCTGAATCTGACAGGTACGGTCCAGGTTTTAGCAGTGTCAGAACGGTCTTTGACGGCAAGGAAAGTATCATTTCGCAATATCATCTGAAGAACTATAACTGGAATCTCGTCAGTGTGACTTCATGGGAAGCCTTATCTGCGGAAACAAATGCCTTTGCCGGTTGGTCTGTCATCATTATTCTATTATGCCTGCTCGCAGCGATGATCTTTAATCTTTTTTTCATGAATCGCATTACGGGTAACATTGCTGTACTTGTAAGGTTTATGCGTCGTGTGGATGATGGTGATTTTAATGCGAGGGTGGAAGGAAAAGGGTTCGATGAAATGCAGCTGCTTGCGCAAGGGTTCAATGAACTATTGGATCGGATCGGGGGATTATTCCGTCGTGTTCGGGCAGAGCAAGAGCAGAAGGCCCAAGCGGAACTACGTGTACTACAGGCCCAGATCAAACCTCATTTTCTGTTTAACACATTGGAATCCATTAATGGATTAGCGCTGCGTGGGGAGGGCCGCAAAGTAAGCGAGATGGTGACCAGACTTGGCAATATGCTTCGTATCAGCATTCAGGATCAGGAGGAGATTCCGCTGGGTGAGGAAATCAGGCATTTGCAGAGTTATCTGGAGATTCAACAGTACAGGTTCAGTGATTTGTTCACCTATGAGATTGACATTCCACCTCATTTATACAGCTCAATCCTGCTCAAGCTTACCCTCCAGCCTCTGGTGGAAAATAGCATTCAACATGGGTTTGAGGGGATCACCTATCCAGGTGTACTGCGGATAAGCGCATATGCGGAACGGGATCATCTGATGTTATGTGTTGAGGATAATGGGATCGGTATTCCCCAGGAAATGCTCGCACGATTTGAGTATATGGCAGAAGATCCGCCGGAAGTTATGCTCGCGGAAGGGGCGGAATTATTATCGTCCATAACGGAACGCCGGGGATTGGGATTACGAAGTGTGGCAGATCGAATTCGTATTCAATACGGGGCCGGGTATGGCATATTTATATGTTCAGCACCGGGGTATGGCACAGTTATTCGATGCATCATTCCATTATATGAGCAGGAGGAAGCCGGATGAATCTGACTGCAATGCTGGTTGACGATGAGCTGCCGATTCTGGAGAATCTGAACTATATTTTACCCTGGGAAGATATGGGGATTGAAATCACAGGTACAGCGAGAAGCGGGGCAGAAGCGCTGGGGAAAGTTACAGAAAGTCATCCAGACATTCTCTTGTGCGATATTCGGATGCCGTCTATGGATGGATTGGAACTAATTCGTTTGCTGCGAGAGCAGGGTGAAACGTGTGAAATTATTTTGCTGACCGGTTATCAGCAGTTTGAATATGCTCGAACCGCTATTAAATATAACGTACATGAATACATATGTAAGCCAATTGATTATTTGAATCTGGAACATAAACTGCGTGAACTTGCCGGACAGATCCAGAAGAGACGTCAGGAAAACGATTCGCAACGTTATCGCAGCCAAGAGATGGAAAGCTGGATCAGACACAAACAATTGATTGACCTGTTACGAGGAGAAGCACCGTTGAAGGTTGCCTATCCTGCCTCTGTTCCTGAATTCATAACAACTGCTACACCGTATACGTTGCTGCTGGTGGATGCGGTCGGTTATTTTCGCCATTCGATCGGCTGGTCCGAGCTTCAGCACCAACGATGGCATGAGACCTTAAGTTCCAGACTTAGGGAAGTAGCAGAGAGAGTTGAGGGGGACTGTCAGATTCTTTCGACTCGCAAAGGGGAGTGGTGCATCCTGCTGGAGGCATCAGGTGAGTGGAAACGTCGCTCAGAGGAACTGGCCCATCAACTGTGTCTCGAATTAAATGAGATATTATCCATGGATTCAAATGTGAAGGTTAGGGTTGTTCAGGATGCTGTACCCGTGAACCTGGAAAGTCACATTCTGGAGCGATACCGGCATTGTCAAAAAATACTGATGTCCCATTCGGAAAGTGAAGACGGGGTGCTAAAGGCGAGTTGTCCCGAAAACACATCATCGTATGATCATACGGCCTCCAAAGGGGCTAACTCATGGGTTACAAGAGAAGATCTGGAGCTTGTTACTCGGTGGATTCGGCAAGGGAACAAGCAGGGGTTGCGTGATGTATTGGAGCGGCTTAAACAGCAAATGGGGAACTCAAGACAATCCTTCAACAGGATAGATGAAACCAATCTTCGGTTTATGCTTGTACACATGCTTCGGGAACTGCGTGAAGTACAGGCCCTCGCTGAAGAGCACGAAGTGAATTACTGGAATGCACTGCAAGGGGCTGTATCCATGAGGGAACTCCTTGAACTTGCAGAGGTTGTTACCCATGCCTGTCAGGGCAAAAAAACGCAGCCACGTCCTTCTGTATCAGAACTGATCCTGTCTGCATGTGAGTATATGGATGCACGGCTGCAACAGGACTTGGGAATAGATGAAGTCTCAGATTGGCTCGGAATCAGCCCGGGTTACTTTTGCCAGCTATTTAAAACCCAAATGGGTGTTACTTTTGTGGAATATATGACGCAGAAACGGATGGAAAGTGCCGCTTTATTGTTGAGTACAACCGAATGGAGTATTACAGCGATTGGGGAAGCAACAGGGTTCAAGGAGCGCCGTTACTTCTCCAAGGTGTTTCATAAACACTTTCACATGAAACCCTCCGAGTACAGGCAGAGTAAACAATTGGGTTTGTAGTACCAAGGGAAACGGGAGGAGAGGTCAAATGAAACCCTTGAATGATCTGACATTGGAGCAAAAGGTAGGACAATTGTTGATGTGTGGATTTCACAGTCAGCACGCAGATGAACAGATTACTGGATTAATCCGTGACTATCACGTCGGGGGTGTCATTTATTTCCGGCGTAATGTCGAGAGTATAGATCAATTGACACGGCTGTCCGCCGAACTGCAAGATATGGCTGCTGAAGCGGGGGCCCTACCACTCATGATTTCGGTGGACCAGGAAGGTGGCATGGTTGCACGGATTGACCAAGAGGGAATGACCCAAGTGCCGGGTAATATGGCGCTTGGTGCGACAGGCAATCCGGAATATACCCTAGAGTGTGCCCAAATTCTGGGTCGTGAGCTAAAAAGCATTGGTATTGATATGAACCTTGCGCCAGTGGTCGACGTGAATAACAACCCACTTAACCCGGTTATCGGTGTGCGTTCGTATGGTGAACATGCTGAGAGTGTGGCCACTCATGGCGTAGCAGCCATCACCGGATATCAATTACAGGGCATAGCTGCTACTGCCAAACATTTTCCGGGACACGGAGATACCGCCGTAGATTCTCATCTTGGTATGGTTACAGTACCTCATGATCGAAACAGGCTGGAACAGATGGAGCTTGTACCGTTCCGCAAGGCGATTGAGGCCGGGGTTGATGCTATTATGACAGCTCATGTGATGTTCCCTTCGATTGAGCCCGAGCCCATTCCGGCTACGTTGTCACATAAGGTGTTAACGGGTCTGCTACGTGAGGAGATGGGTTTTGAAGGCATTATTATTACAGACTGTCTTGAAATGCATGCGATATCCAAGCCATATGGGGTAGCTGAAGCTGCCGTTCGTGCTGTGGAAGCAGGAGCAGATCTGATTCTGGTGAGTCATACCTTGCAAGATCAGGTTGCTGCGCTGGAAGCCATTGTGGAAGCAGTTCGAACGGGGCGAGTATCGGAAGAGGTTATTCATCAGGCGGTGGAACGCATTATGACATGGAAAAGAAAGCGCTGCAGCCAGCAGAATGATCTTCTTGTTTCGCCGAAAGCGAGTGAAACGGTCGAAGCTACCGATGTCGAACCTGTTGATTGCACTGAATCCACTAAACCCACTGAGCCCAACGAATTGACGTTGTTCAAGATTGCTTCAAGCAGTATTACCATCGTTCATAATGATGGGCTGTTGCCGTTGGACCCAGAGAAGGACGTATATGTCATCTGGCCTGAGGTTGTGCAACGGACAGAGGTGGATGAACCATGGTCCCACACAGAATCGTTGGGTATGGCGCTATCGCAGCTGCGGGGCAGAGTTCGTGAGCGTAAAATAACGACTCAGCCTTCATATGAGGAAGTAGATCACATATGGAAGGATGTGTCAGATAATGAACAAGTTATCGTATGTACGTACACATCGGCAGGTCAACTTCCGAAAGGGCAACAGTATTTGGTTGAAAAGCTTAGTAAGAATCATTCCCTGATTGTAATTGCTTTGCGCAATCCATATGATCTGCTGGAGATTTCGAGGCCGGGAAGTTATGTGTGTACGTATGAGAATACACCCGCAGTTGTTCGGGTACTGTCCCAGGTGTTAACCGGAGGACTGCAGCCAACAGGAAGTCTGCCTGTCCGTTTGCGCTAGACGTATTCAATCCTTACATCTCTCTGTGATATGGTGTTAATTGACCATCTCCCGGAGAGATTTTTTTGTTGAAATTTTCTATTGGTTAATTTTGGGATATGAATGCCGAAAAGATAATTGATAGATAACTATTTTCATAGTATTTTCCTTCTATTAAAAGTTTACAATTCTCCTCTTAACTTTTTAGCAACTTTTCCCGGTTCCAAGCGTCTAATAATATGACTTTTTGAGGGGGATATTTATAAAATGGGAGCAGAAGGAGCCAAAGACAAAGAATGAATTTGAAGAAGAAATTGTCCATACTTACCGCTTTTGCTGTGTTTCAGGCGTTTGCAGTGATTCCTGCCAATGCACAATCAGCAGATCAGAGCGATACTACATCAGTGAATACAGCCAAAGTTAAATCCGTGGAGGTTGTGAAGAAAGAACAGACCATCGCGGAATCCGAAGTGAAATCCGGAACAAACACGCCAACATCAAATAATGAAACAACTGAAGAAGTGAACCCTGAGACAGATGTTCCTACAGGAACAGACGCGACTCCTGTTGAGCCGGTAATTGAACCTACGGAGGAAGAAGGTACAGCTGAGGAAACACCAGCACCTGCACCAGTAGAAGTGGAGCAACCATCTACAGGCGGTTCATCTGTTGCTGGAGGCGGGGGTGGAGACCTCACTCTTTATATGAACAGTAATAAAATGATGCAAGATGGCAAAACGTATCTTGCTGGACAGCCAATGGCTGTTAAAAATGGTGTATCCTATGTAGCGATCCGTGCTCTCGTTGATCGGGTTGGCTATGATGTTAAATATGATAACACAACCAAAGAAACGATCATTATTAGTGGTGAAGATGAGTTGCGTTTCAAAACAAACAGCAAGATCTATACCGTTAATGGTGTGTCCAGAACGATGAAGGGCGCGGCTTATCAACAAAAAAATACGTTCATGGTGCCGTTGACTTCAATTACACAGGCTCTGGACATTACGTATAAAGTAAATCAATCTGCCAAAACGGTTGTATTGAATCTGAGTACCAAACCGGTGGCAAGCTTCACGGTACAAAAAGAGGTCTTTGCCGGAGACCAGGTAACCTACACAACCAGATCCAGCTCTCCCAAGGGACTCAGCATTGTAGATGAGCGTTGGACAGGTCGTCAGGATTCATTCGACCAACCAGGTGTATACACAGTAACCTATGCGGTCCAGGATTCAAGTGGTCAATGGAGTGATCCGTATTCGGTTACGATTAAGGTTGAAAGACCGAATCTGCCACCTGTCGCAATGTTTACGACAGATAAAGAAGAATACAAAATGGGTGAGAAAATCACTTATATTGATCAAAGTACAGATGATGAGAACGCAATTGTAAAAACAGAATGGGATAACAATGCACTTGCATTCTTTGTTCCAGGACCGAAGACCGTAACGATTACAGTTACCGATAAACATGGTGCTAGCGATAGCTATACCAAGATGATCAATATTACGGGCGAAACGCTTTATAGTTTGACTGATTTCAATCAATTGTTCACACCAGTTGGTGAGAAGTTCACTTTTGACGGTGGTGGAGTACCGGCATTGGAGAAAGTACCTTTCACGTATTATGACGAACCAAGTCTGCTGATCCGCAGTAACAGCCCGGAAACCGTGAACACAGAAGGCATTGTGTACAAGGAATCTTCCTTCGGACAGACACGCTTCATGATTCACCATGTGAACAACACGGGCAAAAACGTAAAAATGTATGTTGTAGCGACAAACAACAACGCATACACGGCGTCCATTGACCAGCAAAACATGGGCTTTGCAGGACCGTCTCCTTTTGCAACGGTAGCTGGAAAGTTGTCGATTGACCGTTGGTTCCAATCCATGCAGAATGGTACCGGACAAAAGAAAGTGTACATCCAGCCAGGAGAAAGCAAGCTGATTCTCAATGATCTGAGCGTTCTTCCGATGCAACAGGGACAAGTCATTTCCTTGTATTCCGATGTATTCAGTGATTATGAACTGGATTACAACATTATCATGATCGAAGAAAACAAGGACCCGATGGAAGTGTTGTCGAGCCTGCCGGTTCTAGATCGTGATGGTGTTCACAACCGCGGAACGTACCCGAATGCAACACGAATCATTACGTATGATCAGGAAATAGGATCGAAGCCTGCACGTCTTCCACTTGGAGACAATGCAAGTGATCCAAACCTCGTGGGAACGGACCCTATGGCTTTCACAGAAGCATCCAACGCAGGTAACTTCGGTGTATTATACAAAATTACATTGAATAATGTTGCTCCGCGCACGTTGATTTCATTCAACCCTCGTGGAGGCAGATACTCAGGTGTGGCACTCGTGAACGGACAGGTCGTTCAGATTTCCACAGGTAAATCTGTAACTGCACCTAATGAGCAAAGCGTAATGTATCGCACAGGTTCGTACGGCGAGAGTGTAACTATTCTCTTCTCGGCGGCACCAGGCAGTAACTTGCCTGTTAACCTGCTGTTCACGCCGCTTCCGGCTGAAAAGTAATATCATGAACATGCACGGACGGTTTGGAGTGAAAGCTTATATCATATATACCCGTTCACCCCAAAAGTCGCCCGAACGATTGATCATCTGAACCGTCAGGAAGGGACTCCATAAAAATGTAATGTCATTAGCTCAAGCTAGACTAATGGCAATGCATGTGCATGGAGTCCTTTTTATGTGATGTTGGAATGACCTAAACCGGTGTCTTCGTTGACTCTAATCGTAATTTGATGCATTATTAGAGGTATACAAGAAAGCAAAAGTTTTCGCTTTTGCCGAATAAACTGTCGCTCTATGAATGATGCAAAATGCTCGTATGACAGGAGGTGCTTTAGATCATGCTGTCGACAGAACAGATTATTTCGACCATGTCCTCACAGGGGCTTCGCATTACCGATCAGCGGAAAACACTGGCCCGGTTATTTGCCGAGTCTCCGGGGTATCTTACACCCAAGGACGTCTATGAATATATGGGTAAGACTTACAGCGGACTGAGTTTTGACACAGTATATCGTAATTTGCGGGTGATGCAGGAACTGGGTGTACTGGAACAGGTCATCTTCGAAGATGGCGTTAAATTCAAAGCGCACTGTAGTGAAGATCATCATCACCATCATATGATCTGTCTGAAGTGTCAGAAGACATATCCTATTATTTTTTGCCCGATGCAGCTTGCGGATGCGCCTGAGCAATTTCAGGTTGTAGACCACAAGTTCGAGGTATTTGGATATTGTAAGGACTGTGCAGAACATGCTCCGGCCAAAGCGGCATCGGGACATACGCACGCTCATGGGAAGCACTGACCATGAAGTTATCGCGCAGAATTGCTCAGGCACCCATTCGGGTGTACCGCAACTATATCTCTCCATTAACACCGCCAACATGTCGGTTCTATCCGAGCTGTTCGGCTTACGCCATGGAGGCGATTGAAGTGCACGGTGCGCTCAAAGGTTCGTTGTTAACAGCGAAACGTATTGCCAAATGTCACCCGTTTCATCCAGGCGGTGTAGATCTGGTGCCACCAAAGGCGGAAAAGTCTACTCTGGTATCAGAGTAACGTTATAGCCGGAAGCATTCAGTTGGCCTGAAGGCAGGCCAGGATTGAACTTGAGGATGCTGTCCACTTGACAAAGGGGTCCGCATTTCAGTATATTTTTCCTATATATGCGAGTTCAAAAAGTCTAGTTTTACTTTTTGAACAACTTCTATATGATTTCCAGTGAAGGGATAAGTACAGACACACCCCCAGTGCAGAGAGCCGGATGAGCTGAGAACCGGTCTGGGAGGAGGATGGAACATGGTCCCGGAGGAACCTCTTTCGAGCGTGCAGACAGTGATTTCAGAGCTGCTGTCGTAAGGCTGAGGCGTGATCCAGCGTTAATGGGCGGTCGAAGGACCGACAGAGCCTGTGTTTTGCGAAAAACATGGGGAATTTGGGTGGTAACACGTGAGAGCAACTCTCGTCCCATAGGGGCGGGAGTTTTTTGTGTTCTTTTTTAGTTGTTTTGGACGAAGGGATCACATGAAGCAGGAACATTTGAAGGAGGAGAAGTCATTCATGGCTGACCAAAAAACATTTTATCTGACAACCCCGATTTATTATCCGAGTGACAAATTGCATATTGGGCATGCGTATACAACTGTGGCGGGAGATGCGATGGTTCGTTACAAGCGTTTACGCGGTTATGATGCTCATTATCTGACAGGAACCGACGAACATGGCCAGAAGATTGAGCGCAAGGCACAAGAGAAAGGACAGACACCGCAAGCTTTTATCGACGATATCGTTGTGGGGATCAAGGAACTGTGGAACAAGTTGGACATTTCCAATGACGACTTTATCCGTACAACCGAAGAGCGTCACAAAACCATTGTTCAGGATATCTTTGACCGTTTGCTGAAACAGGGAGATATCTACAAAGGTGAGTATGAAGGCTGGTACAGCATTCCGGATGAGACGTATTACACGGAGACTCAACTGGTGGATGTAGAGAAGAATGAGAAGGGTGAGATTATCTCGGCCAAGAGCCCGGATAGTGGACACCCGGTTGAATTGGTCAAAGAAGAATCCTACTTCTTCCGTATGAGCAAATATGCAGATCGTTTGTTGAAATATTATGAAGAGAACCCAGGCTTTATTCAGCCGGAATCCCGTAAGAATGAGATGATCAACAACTTCATCAAGCCAGGTCTTGAAGATTTGGCCGTATCGCGGACTACATTTGAATGGGGCGTCAAAGTTAAAGGCGATCCAAAACACGTGGTTTACGTGTGGATTGATGCGTTGTCCAACTATATTACAGCTCTGGGCTACGGTTCATCCGATGCATCTCTTTATAACAAGTTCTGGCCAGCGGATGTTCATCTGGTAGGGAAAGAAATTGTTCGTTTCCATACGATCTACTGGCCAATTATGTTGATGGCATTGGATCTGCCTTTGCCGAAGAAAGTGTTTGCACATGGCTGGTTGTTGATGAAGGATGGCAAGATGTCCAAATCCAAAGGTAATGTCGTTGATCCAGTGACTCTGATTGACCGTTACGGTCTCGATGCACTGCGGTATTACCTGCTGCGTGAAGTACCGTTTGGTTCCGATGGTACATTTACACCGGAGAGCTTCGTAGAACGTGTCAACTCCGACCTCGCGAACGATCTGGGTAACCTGTTGAACCGTACCGTTGCGATGGTAGACAAATATTTTGAAGGCAAAGCCCCTGCGTTTGCTTCGAATGTAACGGAATTTGATGCTTCGCTGGAAGAAGCAGGCCATGCTACAGTGGAAAAAGTGGAACAGGCGATGGAAAACCTGCAGTTTTCCGTAGCACTGACGGCGATCAGCCAGTTTGTCAGCCGCACCAACAAATATATTGATGAGACGCAGCCATGGGCGCTGGCTCGTGATGAAGCAAAACGCGATGAATTGGCATCCGTTATGGCTCACCTGATCGAAAGCTTGAGAATTGCTTCCATTCTGTTGCAACCATTCCTGACACGTGCTCCTCATAAAATCTGGGCACAGCTTGGCATTCAGGAAGGTGAACTTACGGCTTGGGATACAGCCAAGCAATGGGGTCTGGTTCCAGCAGGAAACGCCTTACAAAAAGGGGATCCAATCTTCCCGCGTCTGGATTCCGAACAGGAAATTGCTTATATCTCCGAAGCAATGACTGGTGGCCAAAAAGCAGCACAACCTGAAGCAAGTCAAGCAGATGCTGGAGCTTCGGCAGCTGTTGAACCGGTAACAGCACCTGAAGGTACCGAAGAGATCGGTATTGACGATTTTGCCAAAGTTGAACTGCGTGTCGCACAAGTCATTGCCTGCGAACCGGTCAAAAAAGCGGATAAGTTGCTGAAATTGCAGCTCGATCTGGGTTATGAGCAGCGCCAGGTCGTATCGGGAATCGCGAAGTTCTATTCGCCAGAAGAGATGGTTGGACGCAAAGTCATCTGTGTGACCAACCTCAAACCGGTGAAACTTCGTGGTGAACTGTCTCAGGGTATGATCCTTGCAGCATCACATGGCGACCAGCTTACACTTGCTACAGTGCCGGACAACATGCCTAATGGCGCACAAGTAAAATAAAATATAAATGAATATATAAATAGTGTCGTAACTATGACTCAAGGTGGCCCGATGTAATTCGGGCCTCTTTTTTTGTTGGAAGAATTCGCATCTGACGGGAAGAGAACAAGCATATACTGTTATGAACTCCGTACTTCAGGAAAGAATGAATAGGACGGGATAGCTTGACAAGTAGGTTCAGGTTACCTATAATTCTTTCAGTAATGTTTACGATTAAGAGATGCGGAGTGAATCATAATGACATTTTATAAAATGCAACATCAAGTTCAGGATAACCGGGCTGGGAAGACGGGCAAAAGAGGCAACATGAAGTTATTGTGGACGGGTTTGCTTATTCTCACTTTGCTGGTATTGTCAGCGTGTGGGCAGGAAAGTTCCAATAGTGCGAAGATTGTGGAAGGCAAGGTAAACGTTGTCACGACATTTTATCCTGTATATGCTTTTACGACTGCAATCGGTGGTGAGGATGCCAATGTTATTAACCTGCTGCCAACGGGAGTAGAGCCACATGACTGGACTCCGAAGAGTCAGGATATTGTTAATACGTCCAAGGCACAGCTGTTTCTCTATAATGGAGCTGGACTGGAAGGATGGGTGCCAAATTTCCTGAAGTCGCTGAATAGCGATACACAGGTGAAGTCTGTTGCCGTTAGCGAAGGGGTTAAACTGTTAACTGCTGAGGGTGATGATGGGCACGGTCACGGTGAAGAGCACGAAGACGAGCATGCAGATGAACATACAGATGAACATACAGATGAGGCTACCAGTGAAGATGTCGCTGATCATCATATTGATCCACATACGTGGGTTAGTCCGAAATCAGCCATGATCATGGCTGAAAACATCAAAAATAGTCTGGTCGAGGCAGATCCTGATCACAAAACAGGTTACGAACAACGTTATGAAGAGCTTCGTACGAAGCTTGAGACGCTGGATCAGCGTTTTACAGATGAATTGGCTAACGTACCAAACAACGAGATTGTTGTCTCGCACCAAGCGTTTGGCTACCTTGCACGTGATTATGGATTAACTCAGCATGCCATTATGGGACTTTCCCCGGATGCTGAACCGACAGGACAGGATATTGTGAAGCTTGCGAAACTCGTTAAAGATGAAGGCATTAAATACATTTTCTTCGAAGAGCTGGTATCTGACAAATTGGCGAAAACATTGGCAAGTGAAGCAGGAGTGGAGACCATGGTCCTTAATCCGGTTGAGGGATTGACCAAGGAGCAGGCAACAAACGGGGATGATTATTTCACCCTCATGGAGAAAAATTTGCAAAATCTGCTGATCGCATTAAAATAAGATAGAATGAAGTATTCAGATCGAAGAGTCTTTACCGTTCACGGTGAAGGCTCTTAGGACGCTATGGGATTCTTATATATAATGAAGGGCGGCTTTGCCATGCAGCAAATCATGTCACTATGTCATGATCCAATTATAGAGATCGAGAAACTATCATTTTCCTACGGGGACCAGCGAGTGATTGAGAATCTCGATTTTATGGCCCAGGAACGGGACTTTGTCGGGATTATCGGTTCCAATGGGGCGGGTAAAACGACATTGCTGCGCATGCTGGTAGGACTTCTTCCTCCTGCGCAGGGAGATATCAAACTATTCGGAGAGTCGATCCGCAGGTTCAAGGACTGGGACAGAATCGGGTATGTGCCACAAAAGAATGCATTTAACCCGTTGTTTCCTGCGACCGTTCGTGAAGTGGTCATGTCAGGCTTGTATAATAACAAAAACATGTTCCGTCGTATGTCTCGCAAATGTCAGCAACAGTGCACGGATGCGATGCAGGTCATGCGGATCGAGGATCTGGCGAACAAACGTATTGGTCAATTGTCCGGCGGGCAGCAGCAGCGTGTATTTTTGGCACGAGCGCTTATCAATCACCCGGATCTGTTGATTTTGGATGAACCCACTGTAGGTATTGATGCTGAATCACAGGCCAGTTTCTTTGAACTGATTACCCATATGCATGAACATCACCGCATGACTTTTCTAATGGTGTCTCATGATATGGATCGAATGGAGAGTTATCTGGGTTCTGAAGCTGCGGTAACGAATGGCAAAATTAATTTCCATGTCCGTCATTCACATGAGGTACAGGATTGTGCTGAGACCAATCTGCAACATACCACTGCACAGGTACGCTAGCCGTATTTATGGCCCATTAGATTAGAGTATGGCCGAAGGAGTCGTGTTTGTTTTGGAAATATTAATGAGTGATTTTTTTCAGCGTGCCCTGGCGGGTGGGTTGTTAATTGGCATTACCGCTCCGTTAATCGGACTGTTCCTGGTCTTACGGCGGTTATCCATGATTGGAGACACCTTGTCTCATGTGACTATTGCCGGTGTTGCACTTGGATTCCTGATTGAAGTGTACCCCATTGCAGTGGGCTTGATATTTGCCGTGCTTGCTTCATTTGCGATAGAGAAATTGCGCAAAGCGTACAAGAGTTACGCCGAATTATCGATTGCCATTATCATGTCCGGTGGCGTGGCTCTTGCTTCCTTGTTCTTCACGCTGGGCAAAGGGTATAATGCAGATGTCATGAGTTATTTGTTCGGCAGTATATATACATTAGACGCTACGGATCTGAAGCTCGTAGGTGTGGTTACGCTGATCGTGGTAATTGTAGTGGCATTGTTACATAAGGAATTTTTCCTGCTCAGCTTTGAGGAAGATGCGGCAGCGGTTACAGGGTTGCCTGTGAGAATTCTGAACATGTTGATCACTGTGATGACAGCACTTGTCATAAGCACGGCGATCAAGATTGTCGGTGCGCTTCTGGTGTCAGCGCTATTGACCATTCCGGTAGCAGTCAGCCTGTTGATGGCCCGAAGTTTTAAATCCGCTATTATTTTGTCCGTGGTGATTGGCGAAATTGCCGTAGTCCTTGGACTGGTTGTAGCAGGTATCTGGAACCTCGCACCTGGAGCAACGATTGTATTACTGCTGATCATGATGCTGATTCTGACGATGATTGGAAAAAAAGGGTTCCGAGCCTGACGATTGAACGAGCAAGCACGTGAGCCCGGGGAAGGGAGACATCCGCTTCATGCCTGATGTTAATGTATGGATGGCTTTTGTAGCAGGTTTGGTCTCATTTATATCACCTTGTTGTCTTCCGTTGTATCCATCATACCTCTCCTACATTACAGGTATGACGGTGCAACAATTGAAGGATGACCGCAATCAGCGCGAAGTCCGCTTTAAGACCATGACGCATACGCTGGCGTTTATTTTAGGCTTCTCGGCTGTATTTTATTCGCTTGGCCTTGGTGCGGGACTGTTTGGCCAATTTTTCAATGATAACCGTGAACTGATTCGGCAATTGTCTGCGATTTTGATTATGCTTATGGGGTTGTTTTTGCTTGGTGTGTTTAAGCCACAGTTTCTAATGAAGGAACGCAAGCTGGATATGAAATGGAAACCAGCAGGCTATCTGGGCTCTTTTATATTTGGCATCGGTTTCTCAGCAGGCTGGTCGCCGTGTATTGGCCCTATTCTAACAGCAATCATTGCTATGGCTGCAAGTGAGCCCACAACCTGGCTGGCGTTGATTACAGGTTATACGGCAGGGTTTGCAATCCCGTTTTTCATTTTGGCCTTTTTCATCGGTTCAACACGCTGGATCTTACGGTATTCCAATGTCATGATGAAAGTCGGAGGAGCATTAATGTTGTTCCTTGGGGTATTGCTTTTCACAGATCAGATGACGAAGATTACCATCTGGTTGCAGCAGATTACACCAGACTGGATGGTTATTTAAACGGATGAACTGAATTCGAATTTAAAAATGCATGACAAAGCAGGCTACATGTTAACCAGAGTCACTCTGGGTCATGTAACCTGCTTTTTAATCGTTTGTTAGGCATGCTTTTAACTGCATATGATTTTAGGCAATCCTGTTGTTCGTTTAGGTGAAGTAATCAATATTGGCTAGTGGGAAATGTTCAAAGATTCGTTCCGTAATGAATTCGCGCAGCGCATCTTGCTGGTCATCCTTATACACATACTTGTACTGACCCCAGCGTCCCCATTTCATTTTACGTTTCTCGATATCCATCTCCAGCTTGGTTTTAGGATAACGCTTCTCAATGGTTGCTTTGGCCGTTTTGGTAAAACGGTGCTGGATCATCTCAAAGGTAAGATCCTTGGTTGCTTCCTCTGGAAGTGTATCTGCCAGCTTCTGCAACAGATCCGAGTATCCTTCTTCCCAGCCTTCATACCACATAATCGGAGCGATAATGAATCCCAGGGGATAACCGGCGTGTGCAATTTTGCCAGCAGCTTCAATGCGTTCCTCAAATCTGGAGGTAGCCGGTTCAAAGTTTTTGATGACATAATCCGAATTGACACTAAACCGGATACGGGTGTGTCCGTTATGTTTAAGGTTCAGTAACGGATCAACGTGATGATATTTGGTTACAAACCGCAAGCGTCCATATTCTTCTTCCGCCATAAAACGAATCAGGTCACTTAAATTCTCCGTGATATGCTCGAGTCCTACGGGATCAGACGTACAGGCAGCTTCAAATCGTGTGATTTCAGGCGAGCGTTCTTCAATGTATCCTTTTGCAGCCTGAATGATCTCCTCGGTATTAACATAGACACGGACATAAGGTTTTGCACCAAGTGTAGTTTGAAGATAACAATAATGGCAGTGCCCCATACAGCCTGTAGAGATGGGAATGGCATATTCCGCTGAAGGTTTCGACTGGTCAAACTTGAGTGTTTTGCGCACACCAACGACCAGAGTACGCTTCGCCATCCGATATTTTTCTTGTTCGGTTTCACCCGGCAAGTTTGTGATTCGGTTATGGGATGTGGTCATCTGATAAGGTATGTTTTTGGATGTCACCCACTCCATAATCCGTTTGCCTTTATCATATTCCAACGCACCGGGTTCAAAATACACCAAATCGGGAATAAAAGGTTTAGTGCCTTTTGCTTTACGAACGGGCGGTGAGGCTACACTTGTACTCACGAAATCACTCCTTTCTATGCGGAACTTTGCTTAGTTTGCCTCGTTTGGGGAGAAGTCACGCCTGCCAATTACTTGTGAAACAGCGCGCTCCGAACTGTGCAGGACTTGCCAATGCGTATTGATAACATGTATCATTATAAGATAGGGACCAGGCACGAATAGGGGCCGGTCAGAGAGAAAAGAGGGAAGCAGATGCCAACGCCCAGTATGGAAGATTATTTGGAGCGTATATACAAATTAATTGATGAAAAGGGCTATGCTCGTGTGTCTGATATAGCTGAAGGACTGGAAGTACATCCTTCATCGGTGACGAAGATGATCCAAAAGCTGGACAAAGACGAGTACCTGATCTATGAAAAGTACCGCGGACTGGTGCTTACGCCAAAAGGCAAAAAGATGGGCAAACGTTTGATGGAGCGCCATCATCTGCTTGAACAATTTTTGACAACGATTGGTGTTCAGGAACAAAATATCTACAATGATGTTGAAGGCATTGAACATCATCTGAGCTGGGACTCCATTACATGCATCGAGTCCTTGGTTGAATACTTCCGTCAGGACGAGAGTCGGTTGCGTGACCTCAAAAATCTTCAGGATGTCATGAGTAATACAGAATCTTAAGTTTCAGCAGTGGAATACACATGGTGATATACAATGAATTGTATCCTGTGATCAAAGGATGCTTCTTGCCGTTTCAATGGCAGGAAGCATTTTTTTTTGTGCAATCACACCATAATTTGGTGATTTTCGCAACCAAACGATTGGTAGGAGCGTCTATTAAACTAGTAGAATTTACCGCAAATTTATAATGATTTTGGAGGACTGCACTAATGAACGTTCGTAAAGGATTGATGCTGCTACTCATTTTTGTACTTGGATTACAGACAGCAGGCATGACGGCACAAGCAGCCGGGCAGAAGGAAATCGCTATTTTTCTAGACGGCAACCGTTTGGAATCGGATGTATCACCCTACATCTTGCCCAAAGTAAATGTAACGATGGTGCCTCTGCGTGTTATTAGCGAAGGACTGGGGGCGTCTGTTCTCTGGTCTCAAGCTACTCGTACCGTGACCATTCAGAAATCCGATTCGGTCATCTCTATGACGAGCGGACGCCAGCAGGCGACGGTGGATAACGCTGTAGTTGGTCTGGATGCATCGGTCGAATTGAAACAGGGTCGGGTCATGGTACCCATTCGATTTGTCAGTGAGAACCTGGGCATTCGAGTGAACTGGAATCAGACTGCCCAGACCATTGATCTGAACACAGGAGACGAATCAGTCCCAACTCCTGAACCAACCCCGGTAACCCCAGCGGAGCCTGGAGGCACGGGCACTGTACCAGCTTCTGAAGAGATGCGGGGAGCCTGGATTTCCACTGTGAATGGAGACTGGCCTACATCTGGTGCCAAGGGAAATGTAGAGAAGCAAAAACAGGAGTATACGAAACAGCTAGATACGTTGCAAGGTATGGGCATTAATGCCGTATTTGTCCAAGTGAGAGCAAATGGGGATGCCATCTATCCTTCAGGTCTGGTACCTTGGAACAGCGTATTGACAGGAACACAAGGTAAAGATCCAGGTTATGATCCCCTCGCGTTTATGGTTGAGGAAGCACACAAACGGGGCCTGGAGTTCCACGCTTGGTTTAATCCGTTTAGAGCAACGAACTCAGCGAGTACATCAAACTTGGCAGCAAACCACATCTCGAAGCTTCATCCCGACTGGATTGTGAATGCATCGGGCAAATTGTACATTAACCCGGGTATCCCGGAAGCCAGACAACATATTATCGATACGATCATGGAAGTGGTCAATCAGTATGATATTGATGGCGTACATCTGGATGATTATTTCTATCCGTCCAATGTGACTTTTAATGATGATGCAGCCTTCAAAACCTATAACACATTGAATACCAAAGACCGTGCTGAATGGCGTCGGGACAATATCAATCAGTTCGTTAAGCAGCTCGGGCAGAGTATTCACAACGTGAAAGCTAACGTTGAATATGGAATTAGTCCATTTGGTGTATGGCGTAACAAATCCGTTGATCTGACAGGTTCTGATACCAAAGCAGGAGTAACAGCGTATGACAGCATGAATGCAGATGTGCGGACATGGATTAACCAGGAGTGGATCGACTATGTCGCTCCGCAGGTGTATTGGAGTATGACACTGAACGTAGCCCGTTACGACAAAGTCGTTGACTGGTGGGCGAATGAAGTGGCTAACACAAATGTAAAATTGTATATCGGTCACTCACCTTATAAGTTAGGTACGCCAGAGATTGGCTGGCAGACATCACAGGAGATCATCGATCAGCTGAACTACAACAAGAAGTATTCTTCGGTTAAAGGGGATATATTCTTTAGTTCACAGTACCTGACGAAAAACCCTCTCGGCCTAATTGCCAAATTAAAAGCTTATTATGGTCTCTAAAACAATTTAACAATACGGTTATAAGACAAACCCTTGTTCTCATAGAGTGGCAGTAGAAACGTGGCTGCCTGGAGAACGGGGGTTTTGTTGTGTTAATTAACGCAGTGTTTGAAGGTGGAGGCGTGAAGGGAATCTCGCTTGCGGGAGCTGTGCAGGGTGCTCAAGACTGCGGCATTCAGTTTAATCGGGTGGCTGGAACGTCATCGGGTTCTATTGTAGCTGCTCTGCTAGCGGCTGGTTACAGGGCCGAAGAGATGAAAGTCATTATTGAGAATACGCCGTTTGCTTCATTGCTGCGTCGTTCCCCCATATTTAATACCCGATGGATCGGACCCGCCGCGAGGCTGTTCTTGAAGAAAGGTTTGTATTCGGGAGAAGCACTGGAATCATGGATTCGCAAGATGCTGGAGCAGAAAGGGATTCGCACATTCGCTGACTTGCCACAAGGCAAGTTGCTTATTACCGCATCCGATATTTCCAATGGGACCATTCTGGTGTTGCCAGACGATATTCGGCGGTTCGGCATTGACCCTGCGAAGCTGGATGTTGCAAAGGCGGTACGTATGAGTTGCAGTATCCCGTATTTTTTCGATCCGGTAGTCATACGCAAATCGCCAGTATTCTCCAAAGGGCTTCCTTTTCAAGATCAGTTCGTTTATGTCGTGGATGGTGGATTGCTTAGCAATTTTCCGTTGTGGCTCTTCGATGGTGATCGCTCGGAACGAGGAGGAGACGTTATTCCGGTTGTCGGATTCAAAATGGTGGGGAAGACGGAAGTAGAACCCGCCCGGATTAAAGGACCGCTAAGCATGCTTCAGGCCCTTGTGGAGACGATGCTCACAGCACATGATGAACGCTACATCGAACAGATTAACCGGTTTCGTACAGTGAAGATACCAACGCTAGGCATTAAACCAACGCAATTTCATTTATCGTTACAGGACAGCACAGCCTTATATCGATCAGGCGCTACCGCAGGGAGCGAATTTTTCAACGGATGGAATATGAAAATGTATGGTGAACAGCTGGACAAACAAAGAAAAGAATTGCGCAAGAAACAGGCAGAAGCTCCACCTCTGATTCCTGTATAAACGATAAACGTAAAAAAGCAATTCTCCGCAAGTTGGGAGAACTGCTTTTTTGGTTGTTCAGTAGCTTTTAGTGAAATTTCGGTATATCTTCATCGCTTTTCCCTTTTTGTCCTTGAATCACTTGGAAAGGATAATCCTTACGTTTCTTTGAAGAGCCGCTGCTCTTTCTGGCACTGGACTGTGCATTAACTTTTGCCATGGTTCGTGCCGATGGTTTAATCTTCGGTGATTTGGTTTTGCTTGCCCAGCGACGAGGCGGATATTTGTACAGCAGGAATACGGCTCCGAACACGACCAGAGGAATAATGATCCTGGATGGACTAGCGTTCCCCAGCCAAGTCAAGACTCCAACAGCAGCTAGTGCGATGAACGTCCAAAATAAGATTGCCTGCTTGTTCATATCATTCACCCTTTCACAGGATCGAGTGTTGCAACAGGTACTTCTGACGTAGAAGAGACATTGGCAAGCTTGGCATCCAACTCACGCATGCGGTTAAACGAAGCAATGGATACTTCTACCTGTTCGTTGGTCGGTTCTTTTGTTGTCAGCAATTGCAGCCACAATCCCGGGTATCCGAGATAACGCAGTACAGGAATATCACGTACCGAATTCGTGAGCTTTAACAGTTCAAAAGAAATGCCTAGCACAACTGGCAATAACAATAGACGCTGACCCATCCGTTCCCAGAGGTTATCGTACGTGAAAAGGGAGTATAGAAACACTCCAATGATGACAGTCAACATAATGAAACTGCTTCCGCAGCGGTAGTGCAGTCGGCTGTACTTTTGCACGTTCTCCGGTGTCAGTTCTTCACCAGCTTCATGTGCGCTGATTACTTTGTGTTCCGCTCCATGATACTGGAAGAGACGTTTAATCATCGGCGTCTGTGAGATTAACCACAGATAGGCGAGTAACAGGATCAGCTTAATGCCGCCTTCCAGTAAATTATGCAAAAACTGATTGTCGAATGCATTTTTGAATAGAAAATTCTCGATAACAACAGGAAGCAATGTGAGCACAACTTTACCAAAAAGGAATGAAAGGATGGCGACGGCGGTCACACCAATAATCATGCTAAGGCTCCAGCCCGAACCTTCTTTCTCTTTTTGCTTGGCTTTCTCTTCCGGTTCCAGTTCATCATCAGCATAAGCGTCAGCAGAATAATTAAGATGTCTGCTACCTTTAACACTTGAATCTATAATGCTGACAATTCCGCGTAATAAAGGAATCCGCCGCAATTTCGTGACCCAGGACTTGTCTTGCTTGGGAACTTCCAGATACGTAATTTCGCCGTCTTTTCTACGAACAGCTGTAACGTTGACATGTTTCCCACCGAACATTACGCCTTCAATGACAGCTTGCCCCCCATAGCTGACAGGCTTGGATTGTTGAGGCAAATTATTCACCTTCCTATTCTGTTCTAGGCCTTCGCGATCAAAGGCAGTTTAATAACCCTATTGTATCGAATTTTAAGCGCAATTTCTAGTTTGTGAGTCAAACCTTGAAGGATGTTGTTAAGATTGTCCTGTTTTGAACATACTACCTCGTAGAATCGGAGCGGAAATTAGAGGCATAATGCGGGATTATCAACTGAATGAAGGAGAATATCGATGACAGAGCGTACGCATGAAGATACATCGCGAGATGAAGGCCAACGTCCTAAAGAACGGCAGCAAAAAGACAGAGGCAGGCGCCCTACCCAGAGGCAAGGTCAAGCTCACTACTACACCAAGCCATTTCCCTTTGCGTTAGAGCTTGGCTTCTTTGCCGGTTTTATCTGGGGCGGGCTGCATTGGCTATTCTATCTGCTGCATTTTACGATTGTACCTGTCGGATTTCTGGCCGAGCCTTTTTTCAAACATGAATATATATATACCGCAGCTGGACATTTGACAGGCTGGTTGTTTTTTATCGTTTTTTCCATCCTGGCTTCCTTGCTCTACACGTTCACGATTAGAAAATTAAAAGGACCGGTACCCGGCATGGTGTATGGAATTGTCTGGTGGCTGATTCTCTTTATACTGGTAGGACCGAAACTCGGGATGATGAAACCTTTGAACGGTTTAACGTGGGATTCGATCATCACGGAACTCTGTTTCTTTTTGCTATGGGGGCTGTTCATTGGTTACACGGTAGCCATGGAGTACACGGATGAACGCAAACGCGAGCCGGAGCAAGCGGGGGCATAGCGCAAAAAAGCTTCTCAATCCGGCAATGGCTGTGTTAAAATAGCAGATGGTTATTTGCAGAGAGGGTGGAGCAGCGATGAAACGAATTATTGTGATCAATGGTCCGAACCTGAACATGCTTGGTGTACGCGAACCGGGCATCTATGGAACGCTTAGTCTGAAGGATATTGAGGACAAAATTCGCAGACAGGCTGATGAAATTGGCGTCTCCATCGCTTTTTATCAATCGAACCATGAAGGGGACATCATTGACCGCATTCATGCAGCGATGGGTGAGGCAGACGGAATAATACTGAATGCCGGAGCATTTACCCATTATAGCTATGCTATCCGTGATGCAATCAATGCTGTAAAAGTCCCTACGGTTGAAGTACATCTATCCAACATTCATGCACGCGAAGCGTTCAGACATCATTCAGTGATTGCAGCGGAAACAATCGGGCAGATTGCCGGATTTGGCGAAGTAAGCTATGAACTGGGATTGCTGGCTCTTGTGCGTCATCTGGACAAACAAACCTGAGCCGGGAACCCGGGAATGTGAGAGAAAGAAGGGTTACCGATGGAAAACAAACGAGTAAATAAGTTGCGTGAAGCCATGCGTGAGCATGAACTCACAGCAATGCTGATTACAAACCCGATTAACCGTCGTTATATGACGGGCTTTACAGGCTCGGCGGGATATGTGCTGATTACGGAACAGGATGCCTATTTGCTGACTGATTTCCGTTATATGTCTCAAGCGCCTCAGCAAGCCAAAGGATTCACCGTTGTTGAGCATGGAGCTAAACCGATGGATACGGTGCGCGAATTGCTGACATCCGCAAACATCAAAGAAGTGGGCTTCGAGCAGGATAGTGTTACATTTGGCACGCACTCCGCTTATGCTGAAGCACTGCAGTCTATTGAACTGAAAGCTGTATCCGGGATCGTGGAACAACTTCGTATGTTCAAGGATGAAGATGAGATCGCGGTCATGCAGAGAGCAGCAGATCTGGCGGATGCCACGTTCAGCCACGTTTTGCAGTTTGCAAAACCAGGCATGACGGAGCGTGAAGTGGATCTGGAGATGGAGTTTTTTATGCGCAAACATGGAGCAACGTCCTCTTCGTTTGACACCATTGTTGCTTCGGGTGAACGTTCTGCTATGCCTCACGGTGTAGCGAGCAGCAAGGTCATCGGACAAAATGAGTTAATTACATTTGACTTTGGTGCACTTTTGGACGGATACTGTTCAGATCTGACACGTACCATTGCAACGGGTACACCTGTACCTGAACTGCGCAAAATTTATGACATTGTACTGGAAGCTCAGTTACATACGCTGGAGAACCTGAAACCGGGCATGACCGGACGGGAAGCAGATGCATTGGCTCGTGATATCATTGCAGGTCACGGATATGGAGATCAATTCGGACACAGCACAGGCCACGGTCTGGGTATGGAAGTTCACGAAGCTCCTCGCTTGTCCAAGCTTAGCGACGATGTATTGAAACCGGGTATGGTTGTTACCGTTGAACCGGGTATATATATTGACGGGCTTGGCGGCGTGCGTATCGAGGATGACGTAGTGATTACCGAGACGGGTATTCATATTCTCACGAAGTCGGACAAGAAGTTCACCGTAATCGGCTAAATTACAGCCACAGGGATATAAGACGATTTTTAATATAAAGGTACAGGTTATTGCTGATTGTTATGGACCATTGCAAAAGTAGTGAAGGGAGCGGAATCGATTCTGAAGAAGCGAAGCGCTCGCCTTTGTCTCCTCATTTTAAACCTTATTAAAATCTAGTCGGGAAAATGAGGAGACAACAGCGATCGGAGGAACGATCCGAACCCGTAACGGTCACGTCGCACAAGGTCATCAATTCAGAATAAACCCACCTTTACATTAACCCATCGTCTTATATCACCTACTTTTTAACCATATCAGGAGGGATTTTTTGTGATTTCAGTAAACGATTTTAAAACAGGCTTGACCGTGCAAGTAGATAACGATATCTATACCGTGCTTGATTTCCAACACGTTAAACCAGGTAAAGGCGCTGCCTTCGTACGTTCCAAATTGAAAAACCTGCGTAACGGTAACACCGTTGAAAAAACATTCCGTGCAGGCGAAACGATTGGTCGTGCCATCATCGAAAACCGTGGCGTATCCTACCTGTATGCAAGCGGTACAGAGCACACGTTCATGGATAACGAAACCTATGATCAGTTCACATTGACTAGTGATCAACTGGAATGGGAATTGAACTTCCTGAAAGAAAACATGGTCGTTAAGATTGTTAGCTACCAAGGTGAAATCCTCGGAATTGACTTGCCAACAAGCGTTGAGTTGAAAGTCATCGAGACTGAGCCAAGTGTTAAAGGTAACACTGCACAAGGCGCTACCAAAAATGCAAAAGTGGAAACAGGCTTGAACGTACAGGTTCCTTTGTTCATTAACGAAGGTGACGTTCTCCTGATTGACACACGTGAAGGTAAATACTCTTCCCGTGCGTAACTTTCACAGCTTGTAAGCTAAAAAAGGTTATTAACAACCCTTTGCCATTCCTTTGGCAGAGGGTTTTTTCGAAAAAAGATTAGCCTATCAGGCGCTTTCGTAATATACTGGGTTAAAGTCATTTCTCGTAGAGAATAATGACGATGGACATTAATTATGCATACTGCACAAGGTAGGGAGTGGATTTGCGTTGTCATTGTACGTCATGAAATTTGGGGGCAGCTCGGTCGGAGATACAGAACGCATGAAGCGTGTAGCCGGACGTGTTGTAGAAAAAGCTGATGAAGGACATCGGTGTGTAGTTGTGGTTTCGGCCATGGGGGATACAACAGATGATTTGATTGATCAGGCAAAACAACTGAATAGTGATCTGCCTGCTCGTGAGATGGATATGCTCTTAACGACAGGAGAACAGATTTCGATCTCTTTGTTATCCATGGCTATTCAAGCGCTCGGACGTAAGGCAGTATCGTTTACAGGCTGGCAGGCGGGATTCCGCACAGAGCCGGTTCACGGAAAAGCACGTATTCATGATATTCAACCTGACCGAGTGAATGCAGCACTTGCCGAGGGCAACATTGTTATTGTTGCAGGCTTCCAGGGCATGACGGAAGACGGCGAGATCACAACGCTTGGTCGTGGTGGTTCGGATACAACAGCTGTAGCGCTGGCGGCAGCCATTAAGGCTGATGCGTGTGAGATCTATACGGATGTAGACGGAATATATTCTACGGACCCGCGGATCGTTAAGGTTGCGCGCAAGCTGAAGGAAATATCGTATGACGAAATGCTGGAGCTCGCTAATTTGGGAGCAGCGGTGTTGCATCCGCGTGCAGTAGAGTACGCGAAGCATTCCGGTGTACCTTTAATCGTAAGATCCAGCTTTAACCATAATGAAGGAACGGTTGTGAAGGAGGAAGCAGCAATGGAACAAGGCGTAGTGGTTAGTGGTATTGCCTATGACAAAAACGTGGCTCGCATCAGTATTCTGGGTGTGCCGGATGTACCAGGAGTTCTGGCCGAAGTATTTGGTGCGCTTGCATCCAATCAGCTGGATGTGGACATTATCGTTCAGAGCGGTGTGATGGATGGCAAAGCGGACTTCTCATTCTCTGTGGCGCTGTCTGATCGTGAGAACGCATTACATGTCATTGAAGGCCTTCACAGCCGCTTGCCTTACCGTGAAGTCACATCTGAAGAGAACCTCGTTAAAATCTCCATTGTTGGCGCAGGCATGGTCAGTCACCCAGGTGTAGCTGCCAAGATGTTCAAAGTCATTTCCGCTGAAGGCGTGAGTATCAAGATGGTGAGCACTTCCGAGATCAAAGTATCTTGTGTTATTGACGGAGATAAGCTGCATGACGTCATTAAGGCATTGCATACAGCATATGATCTCGACACTGCCGAGCAAGCCGTTATCGGTGGACCTCAAGATCGCAGATAAGTATTTGCTATGTATGTAAATTAGCAAAGGTGTACTGTTGCCAACGGGCAGCAGTACACCTTTTTTTGTTTTTCTCATGGCAATTCTCACATCAACTTGAACATCTTTCCCCCGCGTATGCCTCTATAAGGCTGCATGAGGTTCCCCTCCCCCATCTCGGGAACACAATCCAGCAGGTTTAATTGAGAACAATATGAAATGTCATGAACCCTGCCTAGCTTTTCAAGCCTACGCCCGCTAACAGATCCCTGCACCAGCTCCGGGATGCTCTCCTGACATTGGGATACCGCCTGATGAAGTACTATGCCGAGATCGTTAAGCTGGAGGGGAGAACAGGATTGACGGTGCAGTTCCTCGATGATACATCCAGCACACAAGGCGTCCTCCAGTGCAAATTCATCCTGATTCCCCGCACATAACAGCAGTACATCTCGTTGAAGTTGGCAGAGCACTGCTGCGACAGCCCTGACATTGAGAAATGATCCAGCTAGTACATGTTTCGCCCTGGAAGCTTTAATCAAGGCGCGGGTTCCATCGGTTGTGGTCAGTATGATCGTTTTATCTACAATGTCCTCAGTCATATATTCATAGGGGGAGTTACCCACCTCGAATCCGGTGATTTTTTTGTCAAAACGCTCCCCGCCTCGAATGCAATCTTTCACTTCCATTTGTTTGGCTTGTGGAACGGTCTCTACGGCAATCACAGCCGAAGCGTCATACGCCAGAGCCGTAACAATTGTACTGGTCGTACACAATACATCAATGACAACTGCACTTCGCCCTGCAATATCAATAGTACGTACTTCATTCACATTGCCAACGACATCAACTCGCACTCCCCACAACTCCTTTCTGTATCTGGGGATCAGTAGTTCTGTTTTGAACCGAAATGGAACTTACCTATCTGCAATTACTATATGCATGCACATCTAGACGGGTGCCTAGAACAGAAGGTGCATCTATGGTTTCAACTCTCAACCGTATTCTGAAGAATTGATAGATTTCAGCGTCATAAATTAAATGTACAGGCATAAACTTGAGATATGAACAAGCGCCAGAAGTGTGAACCAAATGATCTCAAGGTTGGAGGAGCCTACTCATGAAGGTGAACTGGAGGGAACTTTTTCCGGAACCGATCCGAACCATTCTTGGAAGAATGCCACCCGCTCTATTGGAACAAGTGGAGGAAGTACGTATTCGTGAAGGCAGACCCCTGGAGATTAATGCAGGCAACACATACCACTTCCTGACACCTCAAGGTTGTCCGACCGGGAATCCTGAAGAAGCGTATGTTCCTCAGAAAGAAGTGACGCACAGGTTGCTGGACCTGATCAGTAACCATTCACTTTATACATTGGAAGAGGAACTGCGTAAAGGGTTCATCACCATACCTGGGGGACATCGAATCGGGCTTGCTGGACGAACGGTGCTAAGCGGTGGGCGTGTCGAATACCTGCGTGACATTAACGGGTTTAACGTTCGGGTAGCCCGTGAGGTACATGGAGTGGCTGATCGTATTCTTCCTTATCTTCTCGATATGAAGAGCGGACAGGTCCTGCACACGTTGATCTTATCACCACCACAACAAGGGAAAACGACGTTACTGCGCGATCTGGCGAGACAAATTAGCAGTGGTACAAAGCTTAAAGGGGGAACTGAACTGGTTCAGGGAATACGTCCGCGGCTGAAAGTGGGCATTGTGGATGAAAGGTCCGAAATCGCTGGTAGCTACAAAGGAGTACCTGGCTTCGACGTAGGTCCACGAACAGATGTGATGGACGGTTGTCCGAAGGCTGAGGGCATGATGATGATGCTTCGCTCCATGTCACCCGATGTCCTGATTGTGGACGAGATCGGTCGTCCGGAGGATGCCGAGGCGGTGATGGAAGCCCTGCATGCAGGAGTCTCAGTGATTGCGACTGCGCATGGCCGTGACCTATCGGAACTGTCGGCCAGACCCGCCCTCAGAACCTTAATTACGGAGCAGATGTTTCAACGTTATGTCCAGCTGCAACGGACGAGCCGGGGCATGACCTTTCGGCTGGCTGATGGCAAAATGCGTGGGTTGCAGCAGACCGGGGCAGGAGGTGAAGCCTTTGGTTAACATGTTTGGTGCGGTAATTATTCTGTTAGCCAGCACCCTCGCCGGATTTTACAAGGCCAGACAGTACGCATTAAGACCGAGACAGTTGCGAGAACTCATTGCAGCCCTCCAGCGACTAATGACGGAGATTAACTATGGGCTCACTCCACTTCCCGATGCCATGGGCAAGATGGGAGCACAGACCAAAGAACCTGTAAAGACGCTGTTTCTTCATGCAGCTACACAGATGGAACCTCCTCATGGACTCACTGCCCGGGAAAGTCTGCAATCGGGCGTGGATCTGGCGTGGGGAAGATCGGCCATGAAGGCTGACGAGAAGGAAGTGATGCTGCAATTAAGTTTCAGCCTTGGCACAAGTGACCGTCAGGATCAGACCAAACATATATCGTTAGCCATTCAACAACTAATGCATGAGGAATCCCGCGCCCAGGCCGATCAAATGAAATATGAACGAATGAGCCGAAGCCTCGGGATGCTTGTCGGAGCGTTAATCGTCATTCTGATCTTCTGAAATAGCCGGGATAGTGAGGTGCCAAGGTCATGAATCTAGAAGTGAACGCAATCTTTCAAATTGCGGGTATCGGAATCATCATTGCCATGATTCACACGGTACTGAAACAAATGGGAAAGGAAGATATGGCTCACTGGGTGACCGTAATCGGATTTGTCGTTGTATTGTTCATGGTGGTCCGTATGCTGGACAGCCTGCTACAAGAGATCAAATCGATATTTCTTTTTCAATGAAAAACGGTCATGAAGCCGGATGGTGGTGACCTGTGGAAATTATCCAAGTTGTAGGTTTGGCGCTCATCGCAACCGTGCTCATTCTGGTCATTAAGGAACAGAAACCGATGTTTGCCTTTCTGATTGCTGCCGCGACCGGCATTGTTATCTTCATGTTGTTGATTGGCAAAATCGGTGCAGTCATCGAAGTGTTGAAGCGACTTGCCGAGAATTCAGGCATGGAAAGCATTTATCTGAAAACAGTGCTGAAAATTATTGGCATAGCGTACATCGCTGAATTTGGCGCGCAGATTGTCAGGGATGCAGGCCAGGAAAGCATTGCGTCCAAGATCGAACTGGCTGGTAAGGTACTGATCCTTGTACTTGCTATACCGATCATCAGCATTATTATCGAAACCGTCATGAAGCTGATGCCGGTGTAGAAAGGGCGTGCGGACTTCATATGAAATCAATGCATCATAAGCCGCAGTGGCGCCTTACGGTTGTGCTGATGCTCTGTTTTCTGTTTGGTATCCTGGGACAGGTTACTGCAACCTCGCCTTCCGGTGAGTGGATGGAGCAGCAGACCGATCAGCTTCCCAAGGATCAGGTGGAGAAATACTGGGATCAACTGATGCAACAATACGGTGGTTTCTTCCCGGAGGGGAAGACCCCTTCCTTCATGGATATGTTAATCCCCGGCAATGAAGGATTCAGCCTGAAATCGGTGTTTGTGGCGATAGGAACCTTCATGCTGCATGAAATTTTATATAATGGCAAACTTCTGGTCACGATTGTGATGTTAAGTGTACTCAGCATGATTCTGGAGACACTTCAGACCGCATTTGAGAAAAATAATATTAGCAAAATCGCCTATTCCATCTGTTATATGGTCATCATCATTATTGCAATCAACAGCTTCAGTGTGGCGATTGGATACGCCAAGGATGCCATAACCGGCATGATCAACTTCATGATGGCCATGGTTCCCTTGTTATTCACACTGCTTGCGTCCATGGGTAATGTCATCACCGTCTCGGTGACACATCCACTCATCATTTTCATGATTCATCTGGTGAGTACGTTGATTCACTTGCTGGTATTCCCGTTACTCTTCTTCTCAGCTGTTCTGCATCTCGTCAGTTCATTGTCTGACAAGTACAAGCTGACACAGCTGGCAGACCTCCTGCGCAATATTAGTGTGGCACTGCTGGGTATCCTGCTGACGATGTTTTTGGGTGTAATCTCGGTTCAGGGAGCATCGGGATCGGTAGCGGATGGAGTCAGCCTGAAGGCCGCCAAATACATCGCAGGCAACTTTGTCCCTGTCGTGGGCAGAACATTTGCGGATGCGACGGATACGGTAATTACAGCTTCTTTACTTGTCAAAAATGCAATTGGACTCACCGGAGTGATCATCATTTTGTTTCTATGTGCCTTTCCGGCACTTAAGATCCTGGCTCTTGCCTTGATATACAACGTAACTGGTGCCATTATGCAACCACTAGGAGACACCCCGATTGTAGGATGCCTCCAGGCCATCGGCAAGAGCATGATCTACGTATTTGCGGCGCTCGCAGCCGTCGGACTGATGTTTTTCCTGGCCATTACCATCTTGCTGACCGCGGGCAATCTGACTGTCATGATGCGCTGAATGTATGTTGGCAAGAAAGGGGGTGGAAAGGATGGGGTGGCTGAGCAACTGGCTCCAGGAATTGATTATGATCGTTCTGCTGGCGACTTTTGTGGATATGTTGTTGCCCAATCGATCCATGGAACGTTATGTCAAGCTTGTGCTGAGCCTTCTCATCCTGCTGACCCTCTTATCACCCATAACCAAGCTGCTCAAAAGTGATCCGGTTGGCGAACTGAAACGGGCAATGTCTGCAATGGATGCTCCATCGAATGGGAATGCGACACTCGAACAGATATTAGCTCAGGGCAAACGGCTACAATCCAATGAACAGGAACAATCCTTACAATGGACAGCCAAAGAACTGGCTAATGTCATGAAAGGTCAGATTGAAGAAACAACAGGAGCCAAGGTGCGGTCCGTAGAGGTACAGCTGACCATGAGTAAATATGAAACGGAGATGGAAGCTGCCTCATCAGTCGAACTGCCTGTGATCCAGCGTGTGTTGGTCGAGATGGCCGGAGAGGGTGTAGAAGGAGAAGTGAAGGCAGGGCAGCAAGAAATCGCTGCAAATACACAACCCATATTTGGTACAAACACAGAATCCGAGAAGGATGAAACACATCAAATACAGCAGCCCATCCAGATCGGTCAGATTGAAGTGCCTGATGTACAGATTGATGTGAGTAAAAGTCAACATAATGGAAATGAAGCGTCTTCCGAGCCTGTTATACGTGATCAGGCAGATGAGTACAAACAGCAAGGTGAGACATCCACAAGGTCCGAACATGCGGTGCAGATTATTACATTGTTGACTGAAAAGTGGGATATTGATGCGAACAACGTTCAAGTGACAGAACCAAAAAGTGCTGAAGTGCTCTGAGAAGGAGGGTGTCCGATGAAACAATGGTTCAAAAAGATGGAAACCTGGATGGGTGGCGGAGAGGGTGGGGCAAGGCGAAGTCAAACCTTCCGCTGGCTGATTATCCTGGGTTTGATCGGGGTGGGAATCATGCTGTTCAATTCCTTTGTCAATGTCAAAAAAATTGATTCCGAAAATATCGGTCGGGAACCACCGGACCCGGCAACATCCATGGCATCCATACAGAGTGATCCGTCAGAACAGAATCCTTTTCAGGCGATCGAAATTGCATTTGAAGACAAGATCAAAGGTGTGCTGGAAAACATTGTTGGTGTGGGAACGGTTGATGTGATGGTTACCGTGGATTCCACAGAAGAATTGGTCGTTCAGCGGAATGTGAAGGATTCTCAGCAACTTACCGAAGAAACGGATGCTAGCGGGGGCAAACGACATATGACGCAATATACCCGTGATGGCGAGATTATTACTTACGAAATAGCAGGGGATCAGACACCTATAGTGACCAAAAAGCTCAAGCCGCAGATCCGTGGGGTGCTTGTGGTTGCGAGGGGTGCAGAGAACAAGGTTGTGAAGGACCTGATAACCGATGCTGTGGAAAAAGGACTGAATGTGGCAGCCTACCGGATCTCGGTTGTACCGCGCAAACAAGACTAATCTGATGTGTTGAATCACAAGATTCAATTCTCATAAGATTGAAGCCAATTTGAGGAGGAAGTTCTAATGAATAACAAACGTCAAACGGTATGGCTCGTTTCCATGCTGAGTCTGATGGTCATTTTGTCCGCGTATTATCTGTTCACTGAGGATTCCGGTCCAGTCAACGCGCCGGTGGCAGACAGTCAGCAAGTGGATGGAATCAAGCAAGGGGAAGCCAAGGAGACGGCAGGCATTCTTGATCCTACAGAAGGTTTGGTTGTGAATGAAGTGGTGAATAACGGTGAAGTTGAAAGTGATCCAAGTGCGGCTGGCGCTGTGGAAGAACCGGCGGCTACGGAAGGTAAAGAAGCTGGAAATACAGAGAAAACACCTGCTGTCGAACCAGACGAGAATAAGGGTGAGGCAGGCAAAGAAACCAACAAAGAGACCGACAAAGGGGCAACAACTACACCGGAGACAGACGGTCAGGCAGGCGGCACCGCAACCAAGACAGATGAGGAAGTCCTCAAGGAAATGGAAGAGCAGAATACGACAGCATCTGCAAGCAGCCAGTTCCAGAACTACCAGTGGCAACGTGAGGAAAGCAACAATCGCAAGTATGAGGAACTGATGACCGTGGCAGGTGATCTGAGCAAAACACCAGAGGAGAATGCCAAAGCAACGGAGCAACTCCGTACACTGGAAGAAAAAGAAGCTAAAATCACTGGCATTGAGGAGACGCTCTCTCAACAGTTCGCTAATGCGATCGTTGAAGAAGATGCCGACAAGTATAAAGTTGTGGTCCTCAGTGACAAACTGGATGTAAAACAGGCGGTATCCATTGTAGATCTGGTCATGAAAGAATTAGCGGTTTCACAGAACAAAATCAGCGTGCAATACGTCACAGAACAGTAATCCAAATGATGGAAATGAAGTCCCGGGAGCTGGTTGTACTCTCGGGCTCTTTCCATTTTTAATGATTATGATATAATACATAAAGCCATATGACCGTCCTAGTGAGACTGGCATGATGCCGAAGGAGTGAATAATGGAAATGTTTAAATTGAGTGAAATCAAAGAACTGATTAAACTGGTAGATGAAAGTTCCGTTCAAGAGTTGGAAATTGAAAATGAAGGATCACGGTTATCAATCCGCAAACCGGGCAAAACGGAGTATGTTCAAGCAGCTGCTGTGCAACCGCAAATGATTGCTGCTCCGCAAGTACAGCCGGCAGCAGTGGTAAGTGAAGCTGCACCGCAGGTCGATACTACAAGTCATTTACATAAAATTGTATCTCCGATGGTAGGTACTTTTTACAGAGCTTCCTCGCCGGAAGCGGGTCCTTTTGTGAGCGCTGGTGATAAAGTTGTTGAGAAAACAACGGTATGTATCATCGAAGCTATGAAGCTGATGAACGAGCTTGATGCGGACATCAAGGGAGAAATCGTTGAAGTGCTGGTTGAGAACGGACAGCTGGTCGAGTATGGGCAGCCCCTTTTCCTGGTGAAACCGGAATAACCGTTATAGCTGGTTAACAGCTAACCGCATGAGCTTCGAAGGAGGACAAAACGAAATGAAATTTCAAAAAATACTGATTGCGAACCGTGGAGAGATTGCGGTACGTATTATTCGTGCCTGCCGTGAAATCGGCATCTCAACGGTAGCCGTCTATTCGGAAGCGGACAAGGATTCTCTGCATGTTCGTCTTGCAGATGAGGCTTATTGTATCGGACCGACACTGTCTAAGGACAGTTACCTCAACTTCACAAACCTGATGAGTGTAGCTACGCTGACGGAATGTGATGCAATCCACCCTGGATACGGTTTTTTGGCGGAGAATGCTGATTTTGCGGAAATTTGTGAGTCTTGCAATATTACGTTTATTGGACCTTCTCCTGAAGCCATCACCAAAATGGGTGACAAGGCTGTTGCTAAACAGACGATGAAAGATGCAGGAGTACCTGTTATTCCTGGATCAGACGGCCTTGTTGAAAATATGGATGAAGCCATCATGATTGCTAGAGATATCGGATATCCTATCATTATCAAAGCTACTGCTGGTGGCGGAGGTAAGGGAATTCGTATTGCCGAAGATGAAGAAACGCTGATTAAGCAGATTACCGCTGCTCAGCAGGAAGCACAAAAGGCATTTGGCAATGCAGGTGTATATCTGGAGAAATTCCTGACAGGTATGAAACACGTGGAAATTCAGATCATTGCTGATAAACACGGAAATGCAGCACATTTGGGAGAGCGTGATTGCTCGGTTCAGCGTCGTCGCCAGAAATTGGTAGAGGAAGCGCCGTGTCCGATTCTCTCCGAAGATGTGCGTACACTGATGGGTGAAGCTGCGGTACGGGCTGCCCTTGCTGTGGATTACTCGGGAGCGGGTACATTGGAGTTCCTGCTCAGTCCGAATGGCGAGTTCTATTTTATGGAAATGAATACACGTATTCAGGTAGAGCACCCTGTAACTGAGATGGTTACTGGCGTGGATCTGATCCGTGAGATGATCTCGGTAGCTGAAGGCAACCCACTTTCATTCCGTCAGGAAGACGTGGTTATCAATGGCTGGTCCATTGAATGTCGTATCAATGCAGAAGATCCGGACCGTAACTTTATGCCATCACCAGGCAAAATCGGATTCTACCTTGCACCGGGAGGACCTGGCGTTCGTGTAGATAGTGCTGCTTATCCGGGTTATACCATTTCACCTTTCTATGACTCCATGATCGCAAAATTGATCGTGTGGGGAGCGAATCGTGAAGAGGCGATTGCCAAGATGAAACGTGCGCTTGGGGAATTTGCGATTGAAGGCATATCTACAACTATTCCTTTCCATCAGAAATTGCTGGAGCACCCAACGTTCATTCGTGGTGACTTTGATATCAAATTTCTTGAGGAAAACGAGATTTAAAAGGTATATTGGGCTTGTTTGTCATAATGTAGCCCAAATGATATAGTATGAATAATAAGAGCGCATGTCTCCTGCAAAGGATAAGCCCGCACCTCGCGGATGTTTGCAGGAGTTCCGGTAAAGCCGGACCGGAAGGGTTCTGAAGGTTGATTAACCTGAGTCCAGCGCCCTGACGGATGGCCGCAAACTTATCTCGCGAAAGGTGTGTTGAACAGTTATGAGTACACTACCGACTGAATTTGAACGAACGGATATCGGTGAAATCCAGATCGCACCTGAAGTTATTGAAGTGATTGCTGGATTGGCGACCCTTGAAGTGAAAGGTGTTGCAGGCATGAGTGGCGGATTCGCTGGCGGATTTGCTGAATTGCTTGGTCGCAAAAACCTTTCCAAAGGCGTTAAAGTTGAAGTGGGCCAACGTGAAGCTGCAGTTGATGTTTCCGTAATTATCGAGTACGGATACCGTCTGCCACAAGTAGCTACGGAGATTCAACAGAACGTGAAACGTTCCATCGAGAACATGACAGGATTGAATGTGAATGAAGTGAATGTGCACATTCATGACGTTCAGTTCAAGAGCACCGAGAAAGTGGAAGAGATCGACCTGAACAGTCAGCGCGTAAAATAAAAGAAGACAGATTCCCCCGGCATCATCTGCCGGGGGTTATCCCGTCTTGGACAGGTCTTCATTATAGCGAAAGCTAGATGAGGATCTGATTTTTTGCTAGTGAACTGGTTAAGTAATGTTAGTGAGCAAGGGAGGCTGTGCAGTTCGTGGCTAAAATACTGGATCGGCTTCTGTTGTTTATATACAGCATAAGCGTTGGAGCAATATCGGCAGCCGTCATTCTTCTGATTAGCGGTGTGCTGCCTTACGAATTGAATTACCAGCAGGAACAAAACGTTATTGTTGCGTCGGTTATTGCAGCAGCGATTTTGTTTATCCTGAGTTTGCGATTTTTCTACATCTCGGTTCGGCGTGAGCGTGCATCGTTGCCGTCTGTAGATCAACGTACTGAGTTTGGTGATGTACAGATTTCGATGGAGACGATTGAGAATCTCTGTTTGAAGGCAACTTCCCGTTTCCGGGGAGTACGTGATGTCAAGGCACGCATACGTGTGGTTGAGTCAGGACTGGAGATTATGATCCGTGCGGTAGTGGATGGTGAGACACCTATTCCTGCGCTGACTTCTGATCTGCAAAAGGCGATTCATGATCATGTACAAGAGATTACGGGCATCCCGGTTTCTTTTGTCACGGTGTATATCGCTAATGTAACCCAGTCGCCTAACTACAAGAGTCGAGTGGAATGAGGTGAGTTTCACTGATGCTGTGGAAAGAGATTTGGGATAGTCACAGAGGCCGAATTACCGGGATTATCGGCGGCATCTTTTTTGGATTTCTTTATGTATGGATCGGTTTTTGGGATATGTTGTTCTTTGCACTCTTGGTGTTCATCGGTTATACGTTAGGCAGACGAAGCGATTCGAAGCTGGGTTCGTCCATTCCCTGGAGGGAGTGGGGACAATGGCTTGGCGATCGCTGGCGTCCGTTTAAGTGACCTACCTGAACCCTGCAATATGTTTCTTCCGAAAATAGAGCTGTAGTTTAGGTTGCCCGTTTTTTGGAGGAAACGTATTGCAGGTTTTTTTGTGAAAAGGGATAACAATAACAATACCGTGTAAGCCATCGATCTAACCGATACAGGATTTGATGAGATGGATGCATGGATTATAAAATAAGCATGATGACGCTCCAGACGGAGCGCTGCAGGAGGCAGGACATGAAAAGACGTTTGGCAAGGGAAATTGCAGTACAAAGTCTGTATCAGATGGAAATGAATGAGGTAGGTGCAGCAGAAGCTGTAAACATGTTAATCAATGAAGCTGCTGAAGATAATGAAACCGAAGTAGTTATCCGCGATGCAGATGTAATGCGTACTTATGTTACTGAGATTGTACAAGGAGCCTGGAACAATAAGGAAGCCATTGACGGTTTGCTTGTGGATTATTTGAAAGGTTGGCAGATCAGCCGTCTGTCACGTGTAGATCGCCAGATTCTACGACTGTCAACGTATGAAATGGTATTCCGTGATGACATCCCGGCAAAGGTATCGGTCAATGAAGCGATTGAACTGTCCAAATATTTTGGTACAGAAGAATCCGGCAAGTTCGTCAATGGTGTACTTGGACGCATGATTCAGGAAGTTGACGCTATTAAAGCAAAATTATCTTAAGTTATGATTAATTATAGTGTGTGTTCAAAAAGACCGGTTTTTAGTATCCTTCGTAATCAAAAGCGGGCTTTTTGAACAACCTCTAAATTTATATTCACATAAGGGAGAGAGAGTACAATGACAGCATCTATTATTAACGGTAAAGAAGTATCCCAAGAGATCCGCGCAAGCATGACAACAGAAGTAAAACAGCTTAGCGAACAGGGGGTAGTACCTGGTCTGGCTGTTGTGCTCGTCGGGGAAGATCCGGCATCCCAAGTCTATGTGCGTAATAAAGAAAAAGCATGTCACGACCTCGGTTTCTACTCTGAAGTGCATCGTTTGGATGCAGATACGTCCCAAGAAGATCTGCTTGCGCTGGTGGACAAGCTGAACAATCAACAATCCATTAACGGAATTTTGGTTCAACTCCCATTACCGAAACATATCGAAGAGAAAGCGGTCATTGATGCAATTGCCGTGGATAAAGACGTAGACGGATTCCATCCAGTCAATGTTGGTAATCTTGTTATTGGAGACGATAGTCTGCTCCCATGTACCCCGGCGGGTGTAATTGAGCTGATCAAACGTACTGGACTGGAAATGTCCGGTAAACATGCGGTGGTCATCGGAAGAAGTAACATCGTTGGTAAACCGGTATCGCTGTTACTGCAACGTGAGAATGCAACGGTAACGATGTGTCATTCCCGCACAGCCAACATGAAAGAAATTACACGTCAGGCGGATATTTTGGTTGTAGCCATCGGTCGTGCTAATTTTGTGGATGCTGATTTTGTGAAACCAGGTGCTGTTGTTATTGATGTCGGCATGAACCGTTTGGAGAATGGCAAACTGGCAGGAGATGTTGATTTCGAGAGTGTGAAAGAAGTTTCTGGTCCAATTACACCCGTTCCTGGTGGTGTTGGTCCGATGACAATCACAATGCTGATGCAAAATACATTGATCGCTGCCAAGCGCGCTCACGGATTGGCCTAGGGTTTTGTCTGTGGCAGATCAAAAGATCTACTCCATCAAAGACCTGAACCGATACATCCGGATGAAACTGGAATCGGATCAGGTCCTGTCGGACGTCTGGCTGCGCGGGGAGATTTCGAATTTCACACATCACTCCAGCGGCCATATGTATTTTACATTGAAGGACAAGGACAGCCGAATCAAGTCAATTATGTTTGCGTCCCATAACCAGCGATTACCCTTTGTACCGAAGGAGGGTGCAAGGGTTATTGCCCGTGGTAATGTCTCGGTGTATGAACGGGATGGGCAGTATCAATTCTACGCTACCCATATGCAGCCGGACGGAATTGGAAGTCTGTATCTGGCTTACGAACAGCTGAAGAAAAAGCTTGAGGATGAAGGGTTATTTTCACCTTCGCGAAAAAGACAGGTCCCTCGTTATCCACAGACCATCGGGGTTGTAACTTCACCGACGGGAGCGGCGGTGCGAGACATTATGATCACACTCCAGCGCAGATACCCTTCTGCCAAAGTTGTTTTGTATCCTGTTCTGGTTCAAGGCAAAGGTGCAGCACCTTCCATCGTCAAAGCGATTGCCAACTTGAACCGGATGGGAGAAGCAGACGTTCTTATCGTTGGACGCGGAGGCGGTTCACTGGAGGAGTTGTGGGCCTTTAATGAGGAGATTGTGGCAAGAGCAATAGTTGCTTCGGATATTCCTGTCATTTCTGCGGTTGGGCACGAAACGGACTTCACTATTGCAGATTTTGCAGCCGATTTGCGTGCGGCTACACCTACAGCAGCTGCTGAATTAGCTGTACCTAATCGAGCTGAGTTGCTTGATCAGATCGGACAACGGCAGCGTCAGTTACAGCACAGCTTACGTCAGCGTGCTGTACATAATCGTGAACGGCTTGCAAGATTACAGCGTTCGCCAGTGCTGGTGCATCCAAGACGTACCTTGATGCAGCATACGGAACGACTGGATATGATGCACCAACGGCTTGTGAGAACAGTGGATACACGTATGAAATGGACAGGAGAGAAGCAGGAGCGTCTGCGGGCAGCACTGCAACGATTCAATCCTCGTGAGCAGGTTAATGCAGCACGCCGTGAGAATGCGGCAGCACGCAGACAACTGGAACTTGCGATCAGGTCTATAACCAGGTCGAAGCAGCAACAGTGGAAATCATCTGTGCGGCATCTGGATGCGCTTAGCCCGCTTAAAGTCATGTCACGGGGATACAGCCTTGTCTATGATGAGCAAGAACAGCGATTGATCAAGTCAACGAAAGATGTACAGCCTGGAGATTCAATTAAGATTAAATTAACAGACGGACAGCTGGACTGTCAGGTTTGGGGAATGAAGGAGGACGACAATACCCATGGCGAATGAACCGGAATTGAATTTTGAAGAGGCAATGGCGGCATTGGAAGACATCGTAGGTCAGCTGGAACATGGTGATGTTCCGTTGGAACAGGCCATCGATCTGTTTCAACGCGGGATGAAACTTTCGCAACTTTGCAGTCTGAAGCTGGAACAAGTGGAACGCAAGATCGAGATGATCGTAGAAGAAGATGGAGAGCTTCGCAAGAAGCCTTTCGGAAGTGCTGACGATGAGAGCGGTGAAGTCCATGAGTAATCGTCCTTCGTTTCAAGCATACCTCGAAGAGGTCACAGCTGAGGTGACAGAAGCGTTGAAACATACGCTTCCCGATCACTGGGATGTACCCCAATCGCTGACGGATGCGATGCAGTACTCACTCATGGCCGGAGGCAAACGCCTTCGTCCTCTTCTGGTCGTTGCTGCGGCGGAAGCCTTCGGTGCACAGCGTACAGCTGCAATGCCGGTAGCCTGCGCCGTGGAGATGGTTCATACGTATTCACTGATCCACGACGACCTGCCTGCTATGGATAATGATGATTACCGTAGAGGAAAATTAACGAATCATAAGGTATATGGTGAAGCAACAGCCATATTGGCAGGCGATGCGCTGTTAACGCATGCTTTTTATAGCATTGTTCAAGCTGGACGCCGCAGTGGTGTGGCGGCAGATGCGTTGCTGTCCATCGTAGAGGACATGTCCGAACTTGCTGGAGCAAGAGGTATGGTCGGCGGTCAAGTTGCGGATATGGAAGGCGAGCAAGGCATGACTGATCTTGCACAGCTCCAATATATTCATTTGCACAAAACGGGCGACCTGATTGTTTTCTCCCTCATTGCAGGAGCACGAATCGGTGGAGCAACGGAAGGACAATTGGAAGCACTGCGTGTGTTTGGACGTGATCTGGGGCTGGCGTTCCAGATTCAGGATGATATTCTCGATCTGACGGGCGACGAGCAAAAGATGGGCAAGAAAACACAGAGCGATGTGAATCAGCAGAAGGTAACGTATCCTTATTTTATTGGCATGGAGGCTTCTGTAGATGAAGTGAAATCCCTTACCCAATCTGCCAAGGATGCACTTGAAAGAGCCGAGTTACCTGATTCATCCAGATTGCTGGAAATTGCAGATTATCTGATGAGTCGTGACCATTAGATTCTGACGGAGCGGTCTGTTTCAAAATCTATGTAACCGTGTAATGAATGTAATGTCCTTTTTCCGAGTAGATGGAAAGAGCTGTTCCGAGTGGATGCGTGAATACATATGGAGAAGAATTTTAAATAACTTGCTGGCGAGAATGCTCGTTATCGGGAGTATAGTGCAGTAAATTATGATTCTTGTTCTTTTATGTTATAATGATTTAATGTCATTTGATTCATAATGTATATATCGATTTACAACAATAACTAAACAATCTAGGAAAGCGGGGAGATTCTCGTGCTGCTTCCACAAATTAAACAACCCAGTGATCTAAAGTCGATGTCTCAGGATGATCTTGCCCTTTTGTCGGCAGAGATCCGGCAGTTTCTGATTGAGAAGCTGTCTGTTACAGGTGGGCATCTCGCACCCAACTTAGGCGTGGTTGAGCTCACGGTAGCCCTGCATTACTGCTATAACAGTCCAGCAGACAAAATGATTTTTGATGTAGGGCATCAGGCTTATGTGCATAAAGTCCTGACAGGGCGTATGGATCGTTTTGATACATTGCGTCAACATAATGGCCTGTGCGGGTTTGTCAAACGCAACGAAAGCGAACATGATGTATGGGAAGCTGGACACAGCAGTACTTCATTGTCCGCTGCGATGGGGATGGCCCTTGCACGTGATCTGAAGGGTGAGAACAATCAAGTCATCGCGATGATAGGTGATGGAGCGCTTACAGGTGGTATGGCTTTTGAGGCCCTCAATCATATTGGTCATGAGCAGAGAAAACTGATGGTTATTCTGAATGATAATGAAATGTCCATAGCTCCAAACGTTGGAGCCATGCATAAATATTTGAGCAAGATTCGCTCGGATCGTCATTATCTGAAAGCGAAAGATGATGTCGAGGGCATGCTTAAAAAAATTCCAGCTATTGGGGACCGTTTGGCCAAATCGGCAAGCTGGATCAAAGATAGTGTCAAATATATGATGGTACCAGGTGTTCTTTTCGAAGAACTGGGCTTCACATATTTGGGACCGATTGATGGGCACGATATTCCCAAATTGATTGAAACCTTCAAACAGGCAGATAACGTTGATGGTCCTGTGCTCGTTCACGTGCTCACGACCAAAGGCAAAGGTTATCAGCCAGCAGAAGCCGATTCGCACAAGTGGCACGGGATTTCTCCGTACAAAATTGAATCTGGGCAAGTGCTGAAGGCAGTCGGAAAACCGATGTACACGGAAGTGTTTGGTCAAACGCTAATTGATCTTGCGAAGCAGGATAAGCGGATCGTAGCTGTAACGCCAGCAATGCCCACAGGATCAGGTCTCATTCCTTTTAGTAAGGAATTTCCTGACCGCATGATTGACGTAGGGATCGCAGAACAGCATGCGGCAACCATGTGTGCTGCACTGGCTATGGAAGGCTTGAAGCCGGTTTTTGCCGTGTATTCTACGTTTATGCAGCGTGCATATGATCAGATTGTACATGATATTTGCCGACATAACGCTAACGTGATGTTTGCTATTGACCGTGCCGGGTTTGTTGGTCCGGATGGGGAAACACATCAAGGGGTATATGATGTGGCATTTATGCGCCATATTCCAAATATCGTTCTGATGATGCCAAAAGACGAAAATGAATTGCGTCACATGATGAAAACGGCGCTTGATTATAATGAAGGTCCGATTGCTTACCGTTATCCGCGAAACAATGTGGTTGGTGTACCTCTGGATGATGTACTTGTTCCGATTCCGATCGGATCATGGGAGCAACTGCGTCCATCGGAGGGATATGCTGTCATCGCTTCAGGATCGATGGTGCAACTTGCAGAAGAAGCAGCAGAGATGGTGAAACGGGAAGGGATTACAGCAGGCGTAATCAACGCTCGCTTCCTGAAACCTCTTGACGAGCAAATGTTGCGTGATTTAGCTGTTCGAGGCACCAAATTGATTGTACTTGAAGAAACATCCCAAGCAGGTAGCATGGGTAGTGCAGTGCTGGAGTTTTATGCAGAACAGGGACTACATGATGTTCATGTACAATTGATGGGAATTCCCGATCGCTTCATCGAGCATGGCAGTATTAAGGAACAACGTGAGGAAGTGGGTCTTACCGTTGAAAATGTATGTGCTGAACTGCGCAAGATGGCTGTCCAATCATCTTACGGCATACCCAAAACACGTTTTCCTTCGTAAATTTACATGATAGGAGACAGACATGTCACTCCCGAAAGAACGAATTGATGTTCTGCTGGTTGAGCAGGGCTATTATGAAAGTCGTGAGAAAGCAAAAGCTGCAATCATGGCTGGACTGGTATATGCCAATAATGAGCCGATCGAAAAGGCGGGCATGAAAATTCCAAGGGAAGCCGAGCTGAAAGTTAAAGGCTCGGTACATCCCTATGTCGGCAGAGGCGGATTGAAGCTCGAAAAAGCGATCCGTCATTTCGGCCTTGATATGAATGGACTTGTCATGCTCGACATTGGTTCATCCACCGGTGGATTTACGGATTGTGCACTTCAGCATGGCGCGTCTCACGTCTACGCTATTGATGTGGGGTATAATCAGCTCGACTGGTCTTTGCGTAATGATGAGCGGGTTACTGTTATGGAACGAACTAATTTCCGCTATGTGACTCCTGAAGATCTGACGGGACCCGTGCCGAACTTTGCGAGCATTGATGTGTCGTTCATTTCACTGCGAATCATATTGCCGCCACTTCTGGCTCTTTTGAAACAACCTGCAGATATCGTTGCATTGATTAAACCTCAATTTGAGGCAGGGCGTGAAAAAGTAGGCAAGTCCGGTGTGGTACGTGATACGAAGGTACACAAGGATGTATTGCAGACAATGCTTCATTTTTCCAGTCAACTTGGTTTGCATCTGCAGAGTTTAACTTTTTCACCGATAACCGGTGGAGAAGGTAATATCGAATTTCTCGCACATTGGCGTCTGGAAGCACCAGAGGCAACACAACCAGAGATCGATCCAGCTTCACTTGACGCACTTGCAGAGCAAGTTGCAAAGGAAGCAGCTCATACATTTAAGGGAAACTCATCATAAGATGGGTTTCTTTTCGCTGGAAAGGTGATTGATGTAAAGGGAAATCGTTACTGAACCTCGAATATGTCTTCGAGGTGAGCGATAATGGATGGTCAATATGACACAATCGTTATAGGTGTACTTGCTGTCTGTTTGATCTTGTGGTTGTTCTTTGGCTTACGTAATTGGGTAAACCGACCGATGCCGGTAAGCTTGTCTGGAATGCAACTGAACGTGAAGATTCAGGATTCCCCGGCATTGGATTTGCTTGAAGCACAGGGTTACGAAGTCATCGGTGGCAAAATGAAAGTCCCTCTGGCTTTTGAGGCCAATGAATCCGTTTATTACAGCAGATTATTCATTGATTATGTTGCAGAACGTGAGGATCTCAGATACTTGGTGAAAACGTCCCGTCGCAGACAGCCAATTGAAATGACCGGCCCTGCGCTAAGGGATCGCTTCCTCAATTATCTGTTGTTATATCCTGGCTGTGAAGGATTGCTGTATGTTGACGTGGAGGATTCCGATATTAAGTTAATCAGGCTCATGGACTATCAGGAAGATGTGTATGATGGGGATGATCTGGACTAATATAAAAGAATGAACATTGCAGGGCAAAGTCTGCGGCGAATTACAAATGCTGCTTTATTGCAATACATTTAACTGGAGGCATGTATGAAAGGACAAAGGCACATCAAGATTCGTGAAATCATTAGTCAAAATGAAATTGAGACCCAGGATGATCTGGTTGAAGCACTACGCAAATCAGGTTTTCAGGTGACTCAGGCGACGGTATCCCGGGATATCAAGGAACTTCTGTTAATCAAGATTCCGATGGATGACGGAAGATACAAATACTCTTTGCCAACAGATCAACGATATAATCCGATTCAAAAGTTGAAGCGTGCACTCGTTGACAACTTCTTGCACATTGATCACACAAACAATCTGGTTGTGATGAAATGTTTGCCAGGAACAGCCAACTCCATTGCAGCTTTGCTTGATAATATTGAGTGGAATGAAGTCATGGGGACGATCTGTGGAGATGATACCATTCTGATTATCTGCCGGACTGAAGGTAACAGTGTGACCGTTATTGAGCGGATCATGGGTTATATTGCTTAAAGTGCGTGTTCAAAAAGATCGGTTTTCAGTACCGAGAAGATGGGATGAAGCTAGAAATGGAGTAGCGGAGCGTAGAGAAAACTACGTGAGCAACGGACATTTCGGCTAAATTCCATATTCGATGCTGATGATGCCACCAGGCATCCTTCGTAATCAAAAGCGGACTTTTTTGAACAACCTCTTAAAATCAATGGTTCAAAAACATAATTTCTGAGTTAGTCATCCGGAGGTGTTTTTGCAGATGTTAGTTACGTTATCGATTCGTAATCTGGCTGTGGTGGAAGAAGTGGATGTTGTATTCCACCCGGGATTCCATGTACTTTCAGGGGAAACGGGTGCAGGTAAGTCGATTATTATAGATGCACTTGGCTTAATTGCTGGTGGACGAAGTTCAGCGGATCTGATCCGGTACGGTTGTGATAAGGCAGAGATGGAAGCCTTGTTCGAGATGGAGCAGAGTCACCCGGTATGGCAGACATTAGAGAAGCTGGGTATCCATTGTGAGCCTGAAGAGCATCTGGTCATTCGACGTGAACTGAACACCCAGGGGAAGAGTACGTCCCGCATTAATGGACAATTGGTCAATCTGACCATGCTGCGGGAAGTAGGCGAGAAGCTGATCAATATTCATGGACAACATGAACATCAGAGTTTGCTTCGTGCAGAGAGCCATCTGGGGCTTCTCGATACTTATGGCTCCGAAGTCATCGGACCTGTCAAAGCGACGTATCAAGAGCGTTACAGCAAGTTTATCACGGCGGAAAAGGAACTGCGTGCGCTTCAGGAGTCCAGTCAGCGGGCATATCAACTCTTGGACATGTATCGCTTTCAGCTTGAGGAGATCGCAGCGGCAAGCCTTACACGAGGCGAGGATGAATTACTCGGGGAAGAACGGGTCAAACTATCCCATAGTGAGAAAATGATGGACAGTGTTGCTGGTGCATATGATCTGCTCAGTGGTCAACGCGGGCTTGAAGCAGTGAGCATTGCTCTTTCAAGAATTGAAGACATTTCTGGATATGATAACAAAGGACTGCAACCAATCGTAGAACAGCTGCAATCCGCATTTTATCAATTGGAAGATGCGACATTTCAGTTAAGGGATTACCGGGAGAAGATTGAATTTAATCCGGCAAGGCTGGAAGAAGTGGAGCAAAGGCTGAATCTGATTTCTGGCCTCAGACGGAAATACGGGGACAGTGTTGAAGTTATTCTGAGTTATTATGAGCAGATTAGCCATGAAACCGACCAACTGGAGAACAAGGACGAACGGCTGGAGAAATTGCGAGCTGAACGTGACAAAATGCTTAACCTTGTGATGGAGTCTGCTGAAGAACTCAGCAAGGTTCGCAAACAATGCGCCGAGGAACTTGCTGCACAGGTGGAAAGCGAGCTCAAGGATCTGCAAATGGAGCGGACTACACTGCGTGTTCAGATTACTCCTTTCGAAGATCCTAAGGGCATTGAATGGAATGGACGTCGTATTCGTCTGAATCGTCAGGGCGCGGACAATGCGGAATTCCTGATTTCACCGAACCCGGGCGAGCCATTACGACCACTTGGCAAGATTGCTTCAGGTGGTGAGTTGTCGAGAATGATGCTGGCGATGAAGAGTATCTTTGCGCGACATGACCGGATACCTGTGTTGATTTTTGATGAAGTTGATACCGGAGTTAGCGGTAGAGCAGCTCAATCCATTGCGGAAAAACTGTTCCGCTTGTCTTCGACTTGTCAGGTTTTCTCAATAACGCACTTACCACAAGTGGCTTGTATGGCAGATCATCAGTATCTCATTGAGAAACATGTCTACGATGGACGGACGATGACGCAGGTGGAATCGCTGTCAGACGAAGGCAGAGTGAAGGAATTGGCACGTATGTTGGGCGGCGTGGAAATTACAGAAAAAACACTGCATCACGCACAGGAAATGCTGAATTTGGCGGAAGCCAAAAAAGGGTGAAACGGACGGCTGGCGTAATGATTGACAGTAATAAAAGCCTGGGGGCGAGGTTATCTTAAAGGTACGCAATTGGCGACCACCTTTCGTCAAGCGAAAGAAGCAAAGGGAGTGTGACAGCCATTGAATTCCCCCCTCAGGAAGAAATTGCTAGGTCTTTTATTTGCCTTCTTTCTTTGTGTGATTAGCCAGGCCATTCAGCCTGTGCAAAGTTATGCTTCACTGCCGGATGAATTGCAGGTGTTTGCTGGCAGGCAAGCGGATGTCCGGCTCGCTGTACCTGCTGCTTCAAGCGCCGTTGTAGATCGTCCTGATATCGTTGGTTTGGATGATCAGGCAGCGATGCATGTTACCAGGCAACAACCTTTGCATCTTCACCCCCAACAGACGGGACATGCCAAATTAACGTTGAAGTTGTGGGGTAAAATTCCGGTCAAAACAGTCCATGTGAATGTGATACCGGATTTGCGTGTTGTACCCGGGGGTCAAACGATTGGCGTCAAAGTTAAATCGGCAGGCATTCTGGTGGTAGGTCATCATCTGGTACATTCTGGGCAGGATGAGCGTGTATCGCCAGGAGAAACGGCTGGCATTAAGCTCGGAGATCTGATTACGCATATGGATGGTAAACGTCTTGATGGCGTGGCAGGTGTCTCTGAAGCCGTTGAACTTGCAGGTAAAAGTAAAAAAGGTATTGATGTTGTGTTAAAACGTGGTAAGGAAACGGTGAAGACACGATTAACTCCGGCGTATGACTCCGAGGATCAAGCGTGGAGGCTTGGATTGTATATTCGTGATTCTGCAGCCGGTGTTGGCACACTTACCTTCTATGCTCCAGATCAGGGCGTATACGGCGCACTGGGCCATGTGATTACAGATATGAACACACAAACATCTATTGTTGTGGGTAGTGGTCAGATTGTTCAGTCCAATGTGACGTCCATTTCTAAAAGTGAGACCGGTGATCCGGGTGAAAAACGTGCTCATTTCCTCAAGGAAAGCAAAATTTTGGGCAATATTGAACGTAATACGGCTTTTGGCATCTTTGGTAAAATGTCCGGAAATCCTGAGCACAGTTTGTATTCGAAAGGTATTCCCGTCGCTTTTTCTCATGAAGTCAAAGAAGGACCGGCCGAAATACTTACAGTGGTTGACGGTCAACAAGTTGAACGCTTCTCCATTGACATTGTTCATGTGGCAGATCAAACCGAACCAGCAACAAAAGGTCTGGTACTTCGAATCACGGACCCGAAACTGCTGGATAAGACCGGAGGCATTGTTCAAGGGATGAGTGGCAGCCCCATTGTACAAAATGGTAAGTTGATTGGTGCAGTTACTCATGTATTCGTGAATGATCCAAAATCGGGTTACGGTTGCTTCATTGAATGGATGTTACAAGATGCTGGCGTTTTGATGAAAAAGGAAAACGATAAGAACCTCAAGGCTGGTTAAACAGCCCTGAGGTTCTTTTTTGTCGAAAGCAAACATAATATATCGGATAATGAAATAAATTATTTATTATATAGGAACAAGAAAAAAAAATAAAGAAAAATAATTTTCGACAGGAGGAATTTAACTCGCTGTGTCGAAAATTAAACGTGTAAGGAAATGTACGAAACGATGTTTAATTTAAAGGAGGATACCGTTTTGCAAAAAATTGAGGTATTGCTGGCCGATGATAATCGTGAATTTACGAATTTGCTTGCCGAATATATATCTGAACAGGAAGATATGGAAGTAACCGGTATTGCATACAATGGAGAAGAAGTACTGCAATTGCTGGAGCAAACTCGGGATGTGCCGGATGTATTGATTCTGGATATTATCATGCCTCACCTGGACGGACTGGGTGTGCTTGAGCGCTTGCGCGACCTGAACCTGTCTCCACAGCCTAAAGTCATTATGCTTACGGCATTCGGACAAGAGAATATCACACAGCGTGCCGTGCAACTCGGAGCTTCTTATTATATTCTCAAGCCGTTTGACATGGAAGTGCTTGCGAATCGTGTGCGTCAACTGGTGGGAACACAGACAGCGATGTCCACAAGCAGCGGATCATCCATGTTCATGAAATCCAATGTTGTGCCAATGGGCAAACACAAAAATCTGGATGCAAATATTACGTCCATCATACATGAAATCGGCGTTCCTGCGCATATTAAAGGATATCAGTATTTGCGCGAAGCGATTACGATGGTGTATAACAATATCGAAATTTTGGGAGCCATCACCAAAACACTGTATCCGGCGATTGCCGAAAAATTCAAAACCACGCCATCCCGCGTCGAACGTGCCATCCGTCATGCCATTGAAGTGGCATGGACTCGCGGTAACATCGACAGCATCAGCCACTTGTTTGGTTATACGATCAACATCAGCAAGTCGAAGCCAACAAATAGCGAGTTCATCGCGATGGTTGCTGACAAGCTGAGAATTGAGCACAAGGTAAGCTGAAAGGGTCAGGAGTAGTGAGTAGGCAAGTAATAGTTTGATTTCTTTATATGTTCTAGCCAAATGAATTTTGGCGGCCTATATCTGAACTCGTTCATTTCATACCGATAAACTTCTGTAATATATGCCAACGAATACCGTCAATTATTGGATTCAAGATATCCAATAATTGACGGTATTTTTGCATAACGAAATAACACAGAACATGATGATGTAATTTAGTTTTGCATTGAATTTAAAGTTTCTGCATTAAAGAAATCTCCCTATAGCAAAATTCAGAAAAGGAAACAATTCATAAACTTTTACCCTCAGTTAACGCTTTTTCAAGTAGAAAGTGGTACGATGTGACCATTGACAAAGACCTATATATATATTTAAAAAGTTGGATTAGATGCTACGAACAGAGGAGTAGAATAGTATGTTTACGCAAATAGGCCAGATTGCTGAACCAATTCCTGTAGTACAATCTGATACAAAATGTGATATCGTCTATCATCTTTTCAAGTCCAATCCCAGTCTCGAAGGTATAGCTGTTATGGGGGAGAAGGGTGTGTCATTAATGATGAGGCCCCAATTCTTTCAGCAGATTGGCACCCAGTATGGCTATAATCTGTATATGGGACGTCCTGTAGAACTGGTGATGAACACGCAGGCACTGGTCGTGGACTATTCGGAACAGATTACAGATGTCAGTGTTCTAGCCATGGACCGAGATGAAGGAGAAATATATGATCTTGTGTTGGTCACGTCAGGGGAAAGTTTCTTTGGAGCTGTGAGTATTCGACGTTTGCTACTCGCTGTTGCTGATGTACGGGCTGAAATGGCAATTTTTATGAACCCGCTGACTGGTCTTCCAGGTAATCATATCATAGATGAAAGGCTGTCTCAGGCTCTTCAGATGGACCAATTTAGCGTACTGTACGTTGATCTGGATCAATTCAAATCCTACAATGATAGCTACGGCTTCAAAATGGGGGATCAGCTTATTCAGGCGACAGCTAACTTGCTTCGCAAGTTATTTGTTCCCCCTGAAGCTTTTCTTGGACATATCGGTGGTGATGATTTTATTACAATCCTGAATCACCATGATTACAAATATATTAGTGAGGAAGTCATCTCAGGTTTTGAGGACATGAAAAAGACATTCTACAACGAACATGATTGGCATCAACAATATGTTCTGGGGGAAGGACGTTCCGGGCTAAATCGGCCCATTCCTCTCGTGTCGGTATCCATCGCCGTTGTAACCAACAGCAAGGGAAAATATGAAAACATAGATCAGATAATTGATGAGGCCACACGCATCAAAAAAGGCTGTAAAGCGATTGCTGGCAGTATCATCTGTGCAAATGATACCGCTGGTACTCCGTGCTAGAGATAAGAAATACTCATAGTAGCTACAGCTACAAACGTTAAAGATACAAGAAAAACCGCTATTTATCAGGAGTTATTCACCTGTAATAGCGGTTTATCTATTATGTGATGTGATTCAAGTGCTGTGTTGCGAAAACACTTCAACCTCATTTATGTATACATATTAATATGTTTGATCAATGCGTACTCAGACTCGAATATCGACGGATGGATATGAAGCAGCAGGAGATGTAGAAGCCGTAGTTTGCGGGCCGTTTCCGGATTCCTGATCTGTGGAACTGCCATCTGATGGGTGCTCCTTACTTCCCGTTTTCTTTCCTTCATTTACTTCCTGCTCTTCTTCTCCAGATGTTGTAGAGATAGGTGGTTGTACTCCCTTTTTAGGTGCGGGCTGATGGATCTCTTCCACCAGTTCCCCAATCTTCTGATTGACCTTGTTGAGCTGAGAATTGATGTCCTGAACAACCTCTCGTTTTGCCTGAAAGACGGTGCGCTCTGAGTTTTCCAACATCATTGATTTGCCGGGATCGAGATCATTTGTAGGAGGATTAATCTCCAGGACAAGTCGGTCGAAGCGGCTTTCTCCTTCCGTGGTCTGAATGGAGCCCTGCATGCGATCCCGCAAACCGACCAACTTACCCAATTGATCATAAGTCTGACTATGCTTGATCAGGTGATCGAGTGAAGGGGCTTGTGCCTCGTCGGTTGGTTTGGGTTGTTGCTGTTGAGTTTTTTCGGGCTGTCTTAATTTGTTCTTTTCTTGCAATTCTTCAGCTTTAATTTGGGCAATCTGGCTGTCGATCTGGGATATGGAGCTTGTTAAGGATTTAATTCGCTGAGCTTTGGTTTTAGTATCCAACTCGTCATTGGTTTTTACACCTTGCATTTCTTCATTGAGCCGGATCTTCTGCTGCATGAGTCCCTGAATTTCTTTATCCCGATTCGAGACTTGATTCCCGGGGGTGAAACTGCTTTTGGTTGCAGATGAGATTGAATTCATATCCTCTGTTCTCCTTCTACTCTTTATCATGGTTCTATTTACATATATCGGATGTTAAGAGAAGTAATTGAAGATCAATTGCTTCGTTAGAATGGATTCATTTATGTAGGCCTATTTCGGTGAAGCGTTGAATAAAGAAAAAGAATCTGAGACATGGTTAGCCGATTATGACCCCAGAATTGCAGATGCCAAGAAACGGGTCAGTATGGTTATCGTTCCAGAAGCAGAAGTGTCGGTCATGCAGTTCTATGATAATCTGACGCTGAAAGATTTGAACTCCAAACTGGTCTAGAGTTCACTGGATGCCGTTAAGATCAGACGGAGGAATTGGCCGCGTGGTTTACAAAGGCCTCTGAACAACAATAAAGTAACGAGTACTGTATGATAAGAAGAAATGCAATTCCAGCCTAAAATTACAGTTGATAATGAAAATTATTATCATTTATAATAAAGGTATATTAGTGAACCTCTGCTACGCATATGTTATCGGATGTGTGGCAGAATGATGACCTTGTGAGGCCTTTGTTCCGGGTGGAGGTTGGGATTGGAGAGTATTTGATGCAATTAGACGAACAGATGAAATGCTGGAATCATGCCGCTGTTAAGGTTCTGGATATACGCCGAATCGTTATGGAGGCAGGGGCACAACTGAGTTCCTACACACTTCCGGCAAATGGTTTTATATATACGATTCGAGGGTCGGCTGACCTCCAATTGGATGGAAGAGCATACAAGGCAGAGCGATTTTACATGCTTCATGGGGCGAAAGGATCTTCACTGGATATCCAAACCAACGAAGATTTCGAATATATTCTGCTCTATTACAGAGCATTCCTTGCCTTTCCTAGTTATCGTAAAAAGTGGTTATTGGCACAGCCAGAGGTTGCACCGTTCTCATTGCAATATGGATTTACGCCAAGTAGTCCGCTGGGGTTGTTACGTTACCTTGATGAGCTTGAGGGTGCATGGATTCAATCTGGCAGTCTGGATCTGCTTCATACCAAAAGTTTATTTTACCAATTCATTCATGAAATGATGGTTCAGTTGGCAGAGCAGGAGATCAAAACAGAGCTTGCTGACCCGGTGAAACAAACACTTCGTTATATACAGAACCATTATAGGGAACAGGTGACGCTTGATTTCCTGGCTGAACAGTTCAACTACAGCTCCCGACATTTATCCATGCAATTCAAACGAAAGACGGGTTACAGTCCCATTGATTATTTAATTCAGACTCGAATCTCCAAGGCTCGGAATCTGCTTGTACGATCTGATGCAACGCTGAGTGAAATTGCAGCAGAAGTGGGTTATTCGGATGTGTATTATTTTAGTCGTATCTTCAAAAAACATGTGGGGATCTCTCCGATTCAGTATCAACGAAAGATAAGAGAAGAAGCGAGAGCAGAGGATCGTCCATTGGTAATCTCTGAATCGTCCATTGGCCGAAGATGGAAGTCGGGATATATTGATTATGAGAATCATTATCAATATATAGACGGAGGGTCTACACCAATGAAAAGAAGAAAAACAAGTTCCAGTATGATTATGGTTGCATTATTGAGCATAACGATGCTCCTCGCAGCCTGCTCTTCAGGTACAGAAACAACACCAGCAGCTGGCGAAGGAACGGGTGCCAGTTCCAATAACAGCAGTACGGCAGTATCATCAGACACAGGAAGCCAGACGAATAAAGACAATGAAACACGCACGGTCTCAACGGTTAAGGGCGACGTAGTTGTTCCAGCGAATCCGAAACGGGTTGTTGTGTTGTATCTCCAGGGAGACGTCGTTGCGCTTGGGATTAAGCCAATTGCTACATCTGAAGTATTTAACGGGGCTGCCTACAAGAGTGAGCTTGAAGGTGTAAATTCACTAGGCACCTGGTTCGAACCGAATCCTGAAGCTGTCATTGACCTTGATCCGGATCTAATTATTGTTCCTTCAGAAGAGACGTATACGTTGTTAAAGGATATCGCACCAACGGTATATATTCCATACGAGAAAATGACAACAGAAGAAAGACTCCAGAGTATAGCGAGTATTTTTGGCAAAGAACAGGAAGCTGAGACATTAATCAATAATCTCAATAGCAAAGTCGAAGAGAGTAAGCAAACACTAGCAGATGCAGGCATATTGGACAAAACGGTTTCCATTGTAGAGGGCGGTTTGAAAGGTATGGTAGTTGTAGAGAGCAAGCAATATGGCCGAGGATCTCAGGCACTATATGAATACTTGGGGATGAAAGCACCTGAAGAGGTACAAAAGAAAATTGATGTAGTTTCGGAAGCTGGAGGCACCAATTTATCCATGGAAGTACTGCCTGAGTATATCGGGGACTACGTGTTTCGTTCGGTTTATGAAGGGGCAGATAACCTTAAGGATGATCCAATATGGAGTAGCATCCCGGCTGTTAAAGAAGGTCGCCTAATTGAGATTGATTTCGATTTCTTCTATTATTCGGATATCTATTCAATTAATAAACAACTTGATTTTGTCGTTGAAAAGCTGTTGGCGGCTCCAAGAGCGCAATAGTAAAGAGCAGATGTGTTCGTAGAATTTTTGTACAAGAAATGTTTGTTTTTTAGCCATTGTATTTTGATAAGATTACCATTACACTAGGATTTAAGTGATAATGAGAATCGATATCAAATACTCGATGTTCTGGATCGAATTAACGGAGGTATTTTTAATATGAATCAGCAGTTGGAACTTTATGATGTAACCATTATCGGCGGTGGCCCTGCGGGCATGTACTCTGCCTTTTATAGCGGCATGCGGGATATGAAGACCAAGTTGATTGAGGCACGTGACAGATTGGGAGGTCGCATGCTCTTTTATCCGGAGAAAATGATCTGGGATGTCGGGGGTGTGACGCCAATTCTGTGTGAAGATCTGATCAAACAATTGGAAGAACAGGCAAGGACTTTTGAGCCAACCCTCGTATTTGAACAACAGATCGAAGGATTCGAGCGTCAACCTGATGGCACAATTCTGTTAACTTCTGCAACAGGTGAGCAACACTGGACACGTACCGTCATTATGGCAATCGGATATGGTATATATAAAATGGCCAAGCTGGAGCTTGAAGGTGCAGACCGTTACGAGGTTAGCAATCTCCACTATACCGTGCAAGAACTGGAGCCATTCCGCGGTAAACGCGTGCTGATCTCTGGTGGAGGCGACTCTGCTGTGGATTGGGCGAATGAACTGGAAGCCCTGGCAGAGCAAGTTACGGTTGTGCATCGTCGTGACCGCTTTGGCGGGTTGGAGCGTAATGTACTGCGTATGAGAGAATCCTCTGTAGATGTCCGTACACCTTACGCGGTAGAGACACTACATAGTATGAGTGGTGATGTGATTGAACAGGTAACCATCTCACACGTGGACACAGGTGAAACTGAACTGCTTGAAGTCGATGCTGTCATTGTAAACCACGGCATGAAGAGTGACTTTGGTCCAATCCAGGATTGGGGACTTGATCTTGGCGAATGGCATGTCACTACAACGGAGAGATTACAAACCAATATTCCTGGCGTATTTGCCGCAGGTGATTTTGTAGATTATGGTAGCAAACTGTATCTGATTGCTGGAACTTTCACTGATGCAGCCCTAGCGGTGAACAGTGCGAAGCTTTATATGGACCCTGAAGCGGAAAAAGTGGCTTATGTTTCTTCCCATAACAGTCGCTTTAAGGAGAAAAATAAAGCCCTTGGGGTTGTAGAAGAATAAAGGTCTTCGATCGGTTATATTAAGATGACTTCGGGTTCATTCCGAAGTCATCTTTTTTGCATAAAATGGGTAATAAGAAGGCATAATTTCAACAGATACAATGGTTGCCGAATTGAATATACACTACCAAATGTCTATAATAAGCCTGAGAAACAGTAGAATAACAACTATATAAATTGAAATAATAATTTACACGATAACGGAGAGGACAGAAAAAATCTGAAAAAGCGAAGCGGTCGCCTTTATCACCGGATTTTCCCTTAAGAAAAAGGGAATCGAAAAAAATCTGGGGATAACAGCGATTGGAAGATTGTTCTGTCATCGTAGTGTCAGTGTAAATAAACTTTATTTCAACTTATATAGATACAATAACTAGATCAGAGTGGAGTGCAGCGTATGAAAAAGGGATCACAGCCACAACGAGGTTTCGCCTTCATCCAGCGGTGGTTCAAACGATCTGATAAAAAAAAGATCAAATGGTCTGAAATATATCTCGCACTTGCTGGTGCGCTTCATCGCTTGTTGGTGGAAGGGCGGCGTGAACGTTCAGCAGCCAAACGGCTGCATCAGGACTTGCCTATTAACGTGTTGGGCGAAATGAAGCTAGAGCCAGGGGATATTGTGTACACGCCAAGCTCGGAATCGACTTATTACGCCGGGCATATGGGCATTATCGGTCTCGATGGCAAGGTGTATCATGTGCACCCTTATGGGCCTGTATTTGCTGATTCATTAGAGTGGTATCTCACGCGATTTTATGAAGGAGATCGTTTCATTGTATTCCGTTCCAGACTGAATGAGGCAGGCATGAAAGCAGCCGGGTGGGTACATGACCATTACAAGCAGGTCAAATTCTACCGTTTGCAGACCAATCTGCGCAGTATTGAGCGCAATTACTGCTCTAAGTTTATATATCAGGCCTATCAGTTCACATCGGGACTGGATCTGTGGAGCCGCAAATTTACCCGAATGAATCAGGGGTATATCTATCCATTTCGAATTGAGCGCTCATCAGAGCTGGACGTTCTGGGAACTTTTTATAAATAAGGATGGAACCGACTAAAATACTGTTCTTCCGAAAAAAAGGAGAGCAGGTTCTGTCGGTTTTTTTTATATGTGTAGAGATTAAAAACAGGAAAAACGCTCAAAACGTCGAATAGATTATGAGATAGGCACGCACAACTTGGAATCGTATACATAAAAAAAGACGAGATGATTTTTAGCCCAGAGTAAAAAAATGACTACGAAGTAGACGAACAAGAAAGAGTGAAGCGAGATGAAATGGCCGGGCTTCTTACAACGATTCCGACCGAACAAAAACGTGGTTAAGCTATCGGAATATATCCCAAAAAAGGAAAGGAGGCACTACTGTTCCATATGCAAGAAAAACGTTAAATCGGTCGTGCATTATGCGGCGCCACAGGGAAATGTTTCAGGTGTATGCAGTTCTTGTAAGTCTTTGGCGGATGAACGTGGAATGTTTCCCATTTAATAAGAAGAGATGCGCTCAGGAAATAAGAATTTTTTGATTTATGCGCGTTTTTGTAGTACATTAGCAAATGTATTCGAAGGAGGATTCTAATGTACTCAGGTAGACAAGACGATACTTTATACATCATGACCTACACCTTAAACAGCGGTATCAAGGGTACGGTTCCACTGTCTAATAAGCAGATTATTGAGTGGCTGGATTGCTACAGAAATGAGAAGCGCTTCGTGACCGAAATTGGCAAGGAGTTTTTTGGATTGAATGCAGGATTGGTAGCAGACTTTAAAGTTCAAAATCATTTATCGGATTATCAGCAGACCATTATGCCTACACAGCAGCAGGATAACCTGGAACGCTTGTCCAGTGCTTATAAATCAACCGAGTTATTAATGAAGATTGATTGTAAATGTGGCACGGCTTATGTGACGGAATCCCCATACAAGCGCACAAAATGGTACTGTACAAAGTGTAAAGAAATTGTATTTTTGGATGCCAAAAAAGGAATGGTGGAAACGTCGCGTGGTGACGCTTACTACATGACCAACAAATATTTTGTTTCCCGGGACTAGCGGGAAGTGACTCTGGAAGCATCGCTGCGAAGCGGTGCTTTTTTGTGCGAATGTTTGCTCTATAACAAAAAAAGCCCCAAGGGGCCTTTTTGGAAGATATCTAGATCGATCTTTTAGGAATTATGATGAGCATTCAACTTTGTGAGGAGGAATGAAGCAGCAACGACAGCGTGGCTCGTAAGCTTCTGAATCGCCAATCATGACAACCGGACCCAAGGTAACAGGCTCCCCATTGACGATACGTTGCGTAAAGGCTGCATCCGGGCTGCCACATACCGCACAGAAAGCCGAGAGTTTCTCAATGTCGTCTGCCATGGCAAGCAAACCACCGACATATCCAAATTCCTTACCACGGTAATCCATATTAAGTCCGTCCACAATGACATGTTTGCCACAATACGCTAACTCCGAGACAAGTTCCATAATGGCACTGCTGAAAAATTGTACTTCATCAAATGCAACAACATCAGCATCTATGGTTTGGTTCAAGATCATTTCTACGGATTCCGGGGTTAATTGCCGGGGAATGGAATGGGCAGGGAGTCGGTAACCAATTCGGCTTACGATCTCGTCCTGGGCAAACCGATCATCCTCGGCTGGTTTGTAGGCCACAACCTTTTTACGGCCAAATTGTATTAATTTCTGACAACGGCGAATGAGTTCACCGGATTTTTCACTGAACATGGGTCCAGTAATTACGGTAATACGTCCTGTTTGCACGGTGCTGCTACTCCTCTCACATACGGGATTCAACAAAAAAAGCGACCTTTACAGAGTACCACAAAATCTTTGGAAAGAGCCAGAACTAATCTGCGCAGCTTTGTGTTACTATATGGATTGTTAAGGTATTGGTTACGGCAGCTAGTTAACAGGAGTTGTGAAAAGAGGTGTTTAGTATGAGTGAAGCATTAACATCACTTCAAGAGCGATATGAAAGCCTGAAAGAACAGGGATCTCTGGGTGAAGCGGCGCAGGTGTTATTTGCAGAACTGTTCGCAGAAGCGGAGAGACTGCAGGCAAGTAACCTTACCTTGCGTAGAACGATCTTGAAGTCTTCTTCCAAAGAATCACGTATGTCTACAAAACTGCGGGATGCCTTATACGAATGACCCGGAGATTACTCCGGGTCCTCTTCTGTCTTTAATTTGCGAGGGAATAGAATACCTGCTGTAATTCTGGCAATCATGGCAAAGGTAAGCCCAATGCCTGCAAACATGTAGATTACGGTAAAGGCTTTGCCGAATCCGGTGGATGGCACAAATTCAGGATGTCCCACCGTAGTCAGGGTAACCGCACAGAAGTATAGCGCATCGATCCAGTGCAGACCTTCAACACGAATGTAAAATAAAGTGCCTGACAGCAACGTTGCTGCCGTTAACGCGAACAGAGCCAGAAACTTAGGGTCTTTGAACGCATGGAAAATGCCTTTGAGCAATCGTTGTAACGTGATTAGAAATGATACCATGATGATCCATCCTGTCTATGTAAAGTAGGCGGTGTGTTGTATAAACACACAAAAAGCCCGGACTCATGGAGTCCTTCCGGGCGTCTCTGCTTTTTCGGGTACACTTTTGGACCGGAAACGGGGACCTACATAATTACGCTTGCGGTCACGGAACAGGATCCAGCCTCCCAGAAAACTCATACCTGCGGCAAAAAGGACAAGTCCACCGCCAAAGGAAAGCCACTGGAACCCTGGTGAAATCAGTTCGTTCCCGTGCTCGGCATAATATAGGAACAGGGCATCTTTCATCATCAGAAAACCCTTCATTGCCATTAACCCGGGGATGACCAGAACAACAATTGCTAAAAATCGCGCAAAGACCAATCTTGTATTCATGAGCATTATACCCTTTCTGCCAAAGTCGACATTAAATAAAGGTTACGCTTACAGATCATACCTGATTCCATCATAGCTTGGAATGCATAGGCTGTCCATGTGTGATTGCTTCAAACTTTGAGTTGACAGCTCAAGGAGAGTACAATGGCATATAGAGGGTATAAGCTAAACCATGATTTAAGCCATCATAAATTATATTGAAATTTGATTCATAGAGGAGAGCATGAGAGATGCCAATTACATGTGATGTTGCAATTCTTGGAGGAGGAACCGGTGGATATGTAGCCGCGATCCGGGCTGCACAGCTGGGAAAACAGGTCGTTATCATTGAGAAGGACAAGCTTGGCGGAACCTGTCTGCATCGTGGCTGTATTCCGAGTAAAGCTTTGCTGAAAAGTGCGGAAGTATACGCCGAGATCCAGGAGAGCGAGACGTATGGTATCGAGACCGCTGGAGCCACACTTGTATTTCCCAAAGTACAGGCGCGCAAGGATGCAATTGTCGAACAGCTCCATCAAGGCGTTCAATATTTGATGAAAAAAAATAAGATCCAGGTTGTACACGCGAAAGGTCGCGTCATCGGACCTTCCATCTTCTCACCGCAGAGCGGAGCAGTCGCTGTAGAGTTCGAAGATGGCGAGATGGATACGGTTGTACCAACCAATCTCATCATTGCTACTGGTTCGCGTCCTCGTGTGCTGCCGGGCCTGGAACCGGACGGCAAGTTTATTATGAGCAGCGACGAAGCCCTGCGTATGGATGAACTTCCTGCATCACTCATCATTGTCGGTGGGGGTGTGATTGGACTGGAGTGGGCATCCATGTTGAATGACTTTGGCGTAGAGATCACAGTAGTAGAAGCAGCTGCTCACGTGTTGCCTGCCGAGGATGAGGATGTTGCCAGAGAAATGCAGCGATTGCTCGGCAAACGAGGTGTTCGTTTCCTGACAGGCGCCACTGTTCTAACGGAAACATATAACACGGATCAAGAGGGCATCCAGATTGATGTGCAGCTTGGTGAAGATAAGCAGGAAACGCTAAGAGCGGAGAAAATGCTCGTGTCGGTTGGACGTCAGGCTAATGTCGAAAATATCGGACTCGAAAATACAGATATCAAACTGGAGCGTGGGTTCATCGCTGTGAACAAACAGTTACAGACCGGCGAAGGTCACATCTACGCCATTGGTGACTGCATCGGCGGTTTACAGCTTGCACATGCCGCAAGTCATGAAGGCATTCTCGCTGTGGATCATCTGGCGGGCGAAACGGTACATGCCGTAGAATCCCACCGTATCCCGCGCTGTGTGTATACACGTCCGGAAGCAGCAAGCATCGGATTCACCGAGCGAGAAGCCAAAGAACGTGGCTATGATATTAAAACAGGGAAGTTCCCATTTTCGGCCATTGGCAAATCGCTTATTCACGGAAGTCGGGATGGATTCGTGAAGGTGATCGCAGATGCCAAGACGAATGATATATTGGGGGTACATATGATTGGCACCCATGTGACGGAATTAATCGCTGAGGCTTCTCTGGCTCAGATGCTGGATGCCACACCTTGGGAAGTCGGACAAACCATTCATCCGCACCCTTCTCTGTCGGAAATTATGGGTGAAGCCATGTTGGCGGTCGATGGAAAGGCCATTGGAATGTAAGCCAAACAAGCTTATGAGAAAGGTCCTTTCCTTTTTTGGGTAAAAGGGATTATAATAAGGTTAAGCCAAGTCTTAGTACCAGGTTATAAGATCGGGTAGTAAGAGTGGCACAGGCTCTGATTAAAAGGAGGTACCTCATATGAGTTCACAAGGTACTGCAGACGCGGTCCACCGGCATCAACAGCTGGGACTTAGCGATGGTGAAGTATTGGATATGTACAAATACATGCTGCTCGCGCGCAAGTTTGACGAGCGTTGCTTGCTCTTGCAACGGGCTGGCAAAATTAACTTTCACGTATCCGGTGTAGGGCAGGAAGCTGCGCAAGTAGGCGCTGCTTTTGGTCTGGATCGGGATCACGATTATTATTTACCTTATTACCGCGATTACGGTTTTGTACTGGCGGTAGGCATGACTCCGCGTGAGTTGATGTTGTCTGCTTTTGCGAAGGCAGAAGATCCGAATAGTGGCGGTCGGCAAATGCCGGGTCACTTCGGTCACAAAAAGCTACGGATTGTGACGGGTTCCAGCCCGGTTACAACACAGGTTCCGCATGCTGTTGGATTTGCACTGGCTGCCAAAATGAAGAAGCAAGAATTTGTTTCTTTTGTTACCTTTGGCGAAGGATCAAGCAATCAGGGTGACTTCCATGAGGGAGCCAACTTTGCAGGTGTGCATAAATTGCCTGTCATAATTATGTGTGAGAACAATCAGTATGCAATTTCGGTACCGATTCACAAACAGCTGAGCGGCAAAATATCCGATCGAGCACAAGGATACGGGTTCCCCGGACTGCGTGTAGATGGTAACGATGCATTGGAAGTATACGCTGCAGTGAAGGAAGCACGTCGCCGTGCCATTGCTGGAGAAGGCCCGACACTTATTGAAGCGATGATGTATCGGTTGTCTCCTCATTCCACCTCCGACAATGATCTGGCTTACCGGACCAAAGAGGAAGTGGAGGAGAACTGGAAGAAAGATGGCGTTCCTCGCATGAAAAACTACTTGATCGATTGCGGCATCTGGGATGAAGCCCGGGATGCGGATCTGGCTTCCCAGCTTGCGTTGGAAATGAAAGAAGCAACTGAATATGCAGACAACGCGCCATATCCGAAACCTGAGGACACTCTGACGCACGTTTATGCGGACAGCGAAGAAGGGGGACGGTAAGGATGGCAGTGATGGAATATATTGATGCAATCCGTCTCGCGATGAAAGAAGAGATGGAACGGGATGAGAATGTTTTTATCCTTGGTGAAGACGTAGGTCTCAAAGGTGGTGTGTTTACCACAACCAAAGGGTTGCAAGATCAATTTGGCGAAATGCGGGTGATGGACACACCGTTGTCTGAATCCGCTATTGCAGGTGTAGCCATTGGTGCTGCGATGTATGGCATGAAGCCGATTGCCGAAATGCAATATTCGGACTTTATGCTGCCAGCAACGAACCAGATCATTAGTGAAGCAGCGAAAATTCGCTATCGTTCCAACAATGACTGGAGTTGTCCGATTGTCATCCGCGCGCCGATAGGTGGCGGGATCTTCGGTGGGTTGTACCACTCCCAATGTCCGGAATCGATCTTCTTTGGTACGCCTGGTCTGAAAATTATAGCTCCCTACTCGGCATACGATGCCAAGGGATTGCTCAAAGCGGCCATTCGCGACCCGGACCCGGTACTCTTTTTTGAGAATAAAAAATGCTACAAGCTTATCAAGGAAGATGTGCCTGAAGATGATTACATCGTTCCGATTGGCAAAGCCAACGTACTTCGTGAAGGTGCCGATATTACCGTGATCGGCTACAGCCAGCCATTGCATTTTGTGATGCAGGCTGCTGAGGAACTCGAACGGGAAGAGGGCATTACAGCCCACGTTCTGGACCTGCGCACATTGCAACCGTTGGATCGCGAAGCCATTATTGCTTCCGCTCGTCTGACAGGCAAGGTGCTGATCGTACACGAAGATAACAAAACCGGTGGTGTAGGTGCCGAGGTTGCCGCTATTATTAGTGAGGAATGTCTGTTTGAACTGGATGCACCGATTCAGCGTCTCTGCGGACCTGACGTGCCGGCCATGCCAATTAGCCCAACATTGGAGAAATTCTACATGCTGAGCAAGGACAAAGCCAAAGCAGCAATGCGTACACTGGCCGAGTTTTAATTTCGTTTTTTGGATCGTTTAAAAGTAAAGTTTGGAGTGATAATCAAATGGCTGAACGTATGAAATGGATCGAGGTCATTATGCCGCAATTGGCGGAATCGCTGGTCTCGGCTACCATAGGCAAATGGTTGAAAAAACCGGGCGACCGCGTGGAACAGTACGAGCCGATCTGTGAAGTAATCACCGATAAAGTCAATGCCGAGATTCCATCCACTGTGGATGGAATTATGGGTGACCTTTTGGTGGAAGAAGGCACAACGATTGCGGTTGGTGAAGCAATCTGCCGCATGCAGGTCGCTGCTACCGATGAAGAAGCGGCCGAGCAAGTAACACAAGTATCGCAGCAACAGGAGCAAGTGCAGCAACATGCGAGCCACACTCCTCTTGCCGCGTCAAATACAGCAGGACATGATCCTAACCAGCCGATGCGTAATCGGTATTCCCCGGCAGTGCAATCCTTGGCAGCAGAGCATGGCTTGAACTTGCAAAGCATCCAAGGTACTGGGGCCGGTGGTCGCATTACCCGCAAAGATGTGCTGACATTTGTTGCACAAGGAGGTAACGCGGCTGGATCGTCTGCACAAGCATCATCTGCAGCAGTACAGCATGCGCCTTCTGGCGTACCGTCTGCTTCTCCATTCAGCGGAGTGAATCGTGGAAATGGCGAAATGGGTTTAACGGCCGGAGAAGCGATCTCAGCATCCGATGCAGGTGTTCCTGTGAGACATTCTGGCATCCATCTGACCGAAAGCCCGAAAATTCCACAGATCGAAGTGGAAGGGGGCGGCCAGGGAAGATCGGAGTATTTCATCGATGTTACCCCTGTGCGTAATGCCATTGCGCGGAACATGCGTCAGAGCGTATCGGAAATCCCGCATGCATGGACGATGATCGAAGTGGACGTAACAAACCTTGTGATGCTGCGCAATAAACTCAAGGATGAGTTCAAGCGTAAGGAAGGCATCAATCTGACATATCTGTCCTTCATGATGAAGGGAGTCGTTAACGCGATTAAAGACTACCCAATCATGAACTCGGTATGGGCAGTGGACAAAATTATCGTCAAACGAGACATTAACTTGTCCATGGCGGTAGGAACCGAAGATTCTGTACTTACACCCGTAATCAAACATGCTGATCAGCGAAATATCGCAGGTCTGGCCCGTGAAGTGGATGAACTGGCTCGCAAAACACGTGAAGGTACGTTAAAGCTGGACCATATGCAAGGTGGTACGTTCACGGTGAACAACACCGGTTCATTTGGTTCGATCCTGTCCCAGCCGATCATTAACTATCCGCAGGCAGCCATTCTTACATTCGAGTCGATTGTCAAGAAACCAGTGGTTATTAATGATATGATCGCTGTTCGCTCGATGGCTAACCTGTGTCTGTCCCTGGATCACCGAATCCTGGATGGCGTAATCAGCGGACGTTTCTTGCAACGTGTCAAAGAAAACCTTGAAGGATACACCATGGAGAGCAAGGTGTATTAAGTAAAATTGTTGTTGGGAAAGTGTATGTGCCGGAGGCCGTGCACTTTTCCTGCTGTCTACGGACAGGTGCTCAATTGTACACTGAACCTGAAGCAGAAGGGTGTGGGGAATCATGAGCAAGCCGCTGGATGTTGCATACATACCAATGCTTGATTATGAAGAGGCTTGGAACCGCCAGAAAGCGATTGTGCAGCGATTGGACGAGGGCGAGGGAGCGGAGCAGATGCTGCTTTTACAGCATCCACCAACGTATACGATCGGCTCACAAAATCATCCGGAGCATCTGCTTCTCAGTCCGGAAGAGTTGCGTGAGCAAGGGATTTCTTTGTTTCAAATTGACCGCGGCGGTGATATTACTTATCATGGCCCGGGCCAGTTGGTGGGTTACCCGTTATTGATTCTTGGTCGGGATGAAGACCTGGATCTGCACGGCTATTTACGGAAACTTGAGCAGGTACTTATGGATTATCTCGCAGACCAGGGCATCGAAGCCGGACGCAAAGAGGGTTACACGGGTGTGTGGGTTGGCGATATGAAGATTGCTGCAATTGGCATCAAGTTTAATCGTTGCAAACACCGCCGCGGTTTTGTGACCAGTCACGGGTTTGCTTTTAACATCAGCTCAGGCATTCAACATGCAGGTTTTCAGGGGATTGTTCCTTGTGGGATTGAGCAGTATGGCGTTACCTCACTGGAGGATATAACGGGTAAGTCCTATGCAGTGGAGCAGGTAGCGCAGGAAATTGTTCCGTACTTTAATCGTATTTTTCCATATCAGATTAATTGGGTCACGGAAAAAGAAGCCCTTCAACGTCTGTAAACAGATCGTCGAAAGGCTTTGGGTTGCTATCCGAACAACAACGGTTCGAGAGCTATGAAAAGGGTGGACCCGATCATGGCGATCAGCATGAGATAGATGATGATTTTGAACCATTTCTTTTTTTGCATGATGAGAGAACTCCTTTCAACATAAAGTGTGTGTTCAAAAAGACTGGTTTTCAGTACCAAGAAGATGGGATGAAGCTAGAAATGGAGTAGCGGAGCGTAGGAAAACTACGTGAGCAACGGACATTTCGGCTGAATTCCATATTCGATGCTGAGGATGCCGCCAGGCATCCTTCGTAATCAAAAGCAGACTTTTTAACAACCTCATAAAGTAAACAAGCCATAGTAATTGTATTGTACCGTATCCACGAGAGGGAGGAAAGTCCTATGATTAAACAACAACGTGTTATCGATCTGTTCATGGAACTGGTGCAGATTGATAGTGAAACGAAAAATGAACAGAACATCTCGAAGGTGTTAAAAGAACAGTTTACAGATCTCGGTCTTCATGTCTATGAGGATGATACCATGGAGCAAACCGGGCATGGCGCCGGAAACCTCGTCATTACCTGGGAAGCCGAAGGAACAGAAGGGGTTGCACCGATCTTTTTCACATGTCATATGGACACCGTGACGCCCGGACAGGGAATCAAGCCTGAACTGGGTGAAGATGGCTGGATCCGCAGTGATGGAACAACGATCCTGGGAGCAGATGACAAGGCTGGGATTGCGGCATTGTTCGAAGCGATTCGTGTGATCCAGGAAAACAACATTCCGCATGGCAAAATTCAATTTGTCATTACGGTCGGCGAAGAGTCTGGCTTGGTGGGCGCACGTGCGATGAATCCAAAGGATATCGATGCCAAGTTCGGTTATGCGCTGGATTCTAATGGAGCTGTAGGTACGATCTGTGTTGCTGCACCAGCGAGAGCTGAAATTCAAATGAGTATCTATGGTAAGTCTGCCCATGCGGGTGTGAATCCGGAAGACGGGATCAGCGCCATTCAGGTTGCCGCAAAAGCAATTGCAGCGATGACACTGGGCAGAATTGATGATGAGACAACAGCAAACATTGGCAAATTCCAGGGTGGATCAGCACTCAACGTGGTATGTGACTTTGTACAGCTTGAAGCGGAAGCTCGCAGTATTGTGCAGGAGAAAGTTGAATTGCAGGTTGCACAGATGCGTGACGCGTTGGAAACGACATGTCGCAAATACGGTGCAACAGCTGAATTCAGAAGTGAGATCCTTTACCCTGCATTTGGTTTCCATGATGAACACGAAGTTGTGCAGCTTGCACAGCGTGCCATCCGCAGTATTGGGCTGGAGACAAGTACGTTTGCTTCCGGTGGTGGCAGTGATGCCAATATCTTTAACGGATTCAACCTTCCAACAGTGAACTTGGCGGTAGGGTATGAGGATATTCATACAACCAAAGAACGCATTCGTGCTGAAGATATTGTGAAGTTGTCCCAGGTGGTCGTGGCTATTATTCAGGAAACGGCAGCTGACAAGAAATAATATAGAGCACATGTTACCTCACATGTTGTTAGACAAAAGTCCGAACCCGGTCTATCTGTATCGGATTCGGACTTTTTGTGAATTCATGTTATATTTCAAGGGAGAAAACTCGTTAATTTAGGGTCAAATTGAATCAATGGATGAATGGATCGATGACCCATTCATTTGCGTCCAGCGAGCAGATCGACTAACTTGGCATCCGGGCCCCACTCGCGCAACCATTGTTTGAGTATGAGCTGTACTTGCCGGGCTTGTCCTACCACGTGTACGGATTGAGGCGTCATATAACTGTTCATCGAAAGTCCCCCTGTTTCGTTTATATTTGCTGTGAGAATTCTATACGCTCACCATATGCCCAAAATCAGAGATTTATACATTAATCGAATGTATAAATTGAGCTAATCCCTTTATACAAGAACGGAGAGGACAGAAATAACCAAGAGAAGCGGAGCGTTCGCCTAAAAGCTTTCTGAAAGAAAGCTGCATCGTAAGCATAAGCTATCACCAAATTTTATCTATTAGAGAAACAAATCAAAAAAAATCTGGGGATAACAGCGATCGAAGGGTTGTTCTGTCATTGGAGTGGTTAGTGTAAATATTTTTAGTCCATTTATATATAATCCTACGATATGGAGTTGAAGAACCAATGAAACCAAACCAATCTGCCCAATCCATCCACGCAGCGCAACCTGCCAATCCAAAGCTGGATGAAGTGACCGTATCCACCAAGCCGATCTTCGAGGGAAAAGTGATTTCACTTCAGGTCGATACGGTAAAGCTACCAAACGGACAAACGGCTACACGTGAGATTATCCGGCATCCTGGTGCTGTAGCTGTACTTGCACTAAACGGGGATCGCATGCTTGTTGTGGATCAGTATCGTCAGGCAATGGGACGCACCGAAGTGGAGATTCCTGCGGGGAAACTGGACCCGGGAGAAGAGCCGGAGGTGGCCGCAGCACGTGAATTGCGAGAAGAGACGGGATATGTGGCCAAGTCGTTGCGTCATTTGCGTTCGTTCTACACGTCACCGGGGTTCGCAGATGAGATCATTCATCTATACATCGCTGAAGAGTTGGAAGCAGGGGACATGGCGCTGGACGAAGATGAATTCCTTGAAGTTGCCGAAATAACTCTGGAGGAAGCCTACGCTCTCATGGATGAGAATCGGATTAGTGATGCCAAAACGATGATGGCTGTATACGCGTGGGACCTCTACAGAACGACAGGACGGTTCTAGGCATGCAAGACCAACTGGAAATGTCCACGACGTGGGAGCCCTGTTATACAGACCTGCATATTCACATCGGACGAACCTCTCGCGGTGAGGCCGTTAAAATCAGCGGCAGTCGCGATCTGACATTTGAGAATATTGCTCGGGAAGCATCGGATCGCAAAGGAATTCATTTGCTTGGTGTTATTGATTGTCATTCTCCGGTTGTACAGCTGGATATTGAACAATTGCTGGAGAGTGGTACCATGTCCGAGATTGAGGGCGGCGGCATTGCCTATCAGGACACCACCATTCTGCTGGGTACAGAGATTGAGTTGCGCGAGCCTGAAATGCGTGAGTTCCATATGCTGGCGTATTTCCGTGATCTGAAAACGATGAAGTCCTTCACGGACTGGATGAAACGTTATATGAAAAATGTGAATCTCAGTTCTCAGCGTGTCTACGTGCCCGCTCTAGAGATGCAGGCCGAGATTAAGGCACGTGGTGGGCTTATTGTACCTGCACATGTGTTTACACCGCATAAAGGCATCTATGGCAGTACGGCGCCCCGTATGGGCGATGTATTGGATACTAGTCTCGTGGATGCGGTAGAGTTGGGGTTAAGCTCGGACTCATCCATGGCCAGTTATATTCGGGAGTTGGACCATGTACCGTTTCTAACCAATTCGGATGCTCATTCGCTCGGTAAGATTGGACGGGAGTATAATGAACTGCAAGTGGCTGCACCTTCTTTTGATGAGTTCCGTATGGCACTCCAAGGAGAAGCCGGCAGGAAAATTGCGGCCAATTATGGACTTAATCCAAGGCTGGGCAAATATCATCGTACCTACTGTGCAGCATGTGGCAGCATTATGGATGAGCAAGCGATGTCAGCAGAGCGTTGTCCGCACTGTGGCAGTCTGAAGCTGGTGCAGGGGGTGCTGGATCGCATCCTGGCGATCTCTGATCGAGAGAGTCCTCATGTTCCTGCAAATAGACCGGCTTATCATTATCAGGTACCACTGGAGTTCATCCCCGGTCTTGGCAAAGCCAAACTGCGCCAGCTACTGGACCATTTTGGTACGGAAATGAATGTACTTCATCGCACGCGTGAGGAAGAGCTTGCTGCGGTTGTTGGACCTGTGTTATCAGGCCTGATCGTGGCCGCACGGAACGGGCAGCTGGAGCTATCCTCCGGGGGTGGAGGCACGTACGGAAAGGTTACTGTTTAGGTGAAATCTTCAGATTAGATAAATTGAATTAAACATTTACACATAACGGAGGTGACAGAAAGAACCTGAAGAAGCGGAGCGTTCGCCTTTATCCCCGGATTTCCCCTTTAAAAAGGAATGAAAAAAATCTGGGGATAACAGCGATCGAAAGGTTGTTCTGTCATCGTAGTGACCCGTGTAAATACTCCTAGGTTCGACTGATAAAGCTTCTCTTCACGTAGAGCCAATCTGGACAAGAAGTCATACAGGTGCATTCCGGTTCATAAGAATGACTATGAGGATGTAACTGAGAATCCTTGCAGCATGATACCGGAAAGGGGACTCGTACCTGTATGCGCTCTTCCTACTTAACATTTAAAGGTCAGACTTCGTTATATGTATTCGTGGCTGTCTTGTTTCTGGTCGGCGTCATTTTTGGCGCGCTCATGGTGAACGCATTATCTCTTGAGCAACGTCAGGATCTGGAGGGTTATCTCGGCAATTTCTTCATGACCGTGCAGCACAGTGCACAAGTGACTGAGACCGGGGCATATTGGGACATTGCCATGCTCCATCTGAAATGGGTGGGTCTGATCTTTATTCTGGGTTTATCCGTTGTTGGATTACCCGGTATACTGGTTCTGGATTTTTTGAAAGGTGTGCTCATTGGATTCACAGTGGGGTACCTTGTTGGACAGTATTCCTGGAAAGGGCTGCTGTTTGCACTGGTGTCCGTGGCACCGCATAATCTATTTGTCATTCCGATCCTCCTGATCTGCAGTGTAGCGGCGATGACGTTCTCGTTATACATCATTCGCAATCGTGTTTTGATGCAGCGAACACCGGGTCGACAAAGGCCTTTTGCTTCATATATAGTGTTAACTTTGGTTATGGCTGCACTGCTGCTCGGCGTAGCGTCTTTTGAAACATGGGTTACACCTGCGATGATGCGTTGGGTCACGCCAATGTTACTACCGGCCTAACGTGTACCGTATAGTGTAAAATGTTGACTTTAATTACGCACTCCCCCTATAATGAAAAGAGTGGGTTAAGTTGCAGTGTGCAGTGATTTCCTAGGGGGAGGGAGAAAATGGAAGCTCGGATTGATAAAATTAAGCAGCAACTACAGTCCCAAGGATATAAATTAACGCCCCAGCGGGAAGCCACCTTAAGAGTACTTCTTGAGAATGAAGAAGATCATCTGAGCGCAGAAGATGTATTCATGCTCGTTAAAGAAAAGGCTCCCGAAATCGGTCTGGCAACCGTGTACCGTACCCTCGAACTGCTGAGTGAGCTGCATGTTGTAGAGAAAATCAACTTCGGCGACGGTGTAGCGCGTTATGATCTGCGCGGAGATACATCCAAGCATCACCATCATCACTTAATCTGTGTTCAATGCGGAAGTATGGATGAAATACGTGAAGACTGGCTTGGACCGCTTGAAGAGCGTTTGGAGCGGGAATTCAACTTTTCGGTAGTAGATCACCGACTGGACTTTCATGGAATTTGTTATCGTTGCAAAGCTAAAAATGAACAGAAACCCAAAGATGAAGAATAACATAGCATATCTTCAAGCTCTCACCGGCGGTTTTGACGGGAGAGCTTTTTTGGCACCGGACATGATCTGGAGTTTCGCCCGAATGGCATAAACCTGTGTTTATGGACATATCCTGATTCAAGGACAATACCGGATTCGAATCAGGAGGGGACACGCCCATGATTATATCAGTGCGGAGAGGGCTCCGTTTTATTCGATTTATCATAGTTTTTGCCGCATTAGTTTATCTGTTCTATCATGTTCTGGATCTGTTTAATGGCTGGATCTCACCTGTGGATCAGTATCAGATGCCAACTGGCAATGCAATCAAAGTATTTCAGGAAACGGATTGGCCGGGTAATGGAGAAGGACGTCCTACGATGGCAGAGCGTCTCCGTTTGTTCTATTGGTACGGGGAGTAGCTTCGAACAGCCAGGGATGCAAATACGGGAGCAGTCTGCCAGAGCGGCAGATCTGTCAGTTGAGGAGCGTTGTACATGAAACAGACGATACACGCCTATGCCTTATACTTGGAAGATGATAAAGGGATGTCGAGCAGCACGCTTGAATCGTATCTCCGAGACGTGGACAAGTTCATTGAATTTGCTGATAAGGAATATGGCATACGCGAAGCCGATCAGGTCAGACGCACACATGTCGTCCTGTTTGCAGGTCAGCTCAAACAGGCAGGACGTGCCAATGCAACCATTGCCCGCAGCATCGTATCTCTGCGCTCCTACTTTCATTTTTTGATGCGGCGGGGTGATATTATACAGGACCCTACGTTTGATGTGGAAGCTCCCAAGGCGGACAAGACGCCACCACAGGTGTTAAGTATCCAAGAGATCGAACAACTGCTGACAGCGCCTGATATTCGTTCACCGCAGGGTGTGAGAGATCGAGCGATGCTTGAACTATTATATGCTACAGGCATTAGGGTCTCGGAACTGATTGCCCTTGACATTAGGGATGTACAGCCAGGCATGCGTTTTATACGATGCGGTGGGGCGGGCAAGGAACGCATCCTTCCCATTGGTGCACCAGCAGCACATTGGGCAAGTGTATATGTGGAGGAATTCCGCAATAAGTTGCTCAAAACCGATTCGGACGAGCAGGCACTATTCGTGAATGTATCTGGTAGGCGTTTAACCCGGCAGGGCTTCTGGAAGCTGCTCAAAAAAGCGGCGGTGGACGCAGGAATCTCGGAAGAAATTACGCCGCATACGCTGCGTCACTCCTTTGCAGCACACCTGATTGCCAATGGGGCCGATACACGTGCGGTTCAAGACATGCTGGGTCACGTGGAGCAGCCTGGACAACAATATGGCAATCATGGTCGCAAAACCATGAAAGAAATCTATGAAACCCATCATCCGAGGGCAAGATAGATTTTGACGCATGGCATTCACAAATAAATGCGGAACATTGGGCCGATTTAGGATAAAATAAATTGAATACATCCAAACGCCGTTATACATAAGACGGATCGTTTCAACTCAAGGAGGAACATACATCGCATGACAGCATTAAACCAACAAATGATTTCGGAAGCAGCATCTTATATTCAAAGCAAAAGCTCCATCAAGCCGGAAGTCGGTTTGATTTTGGGTTCAGGTCTTGGCGTACTGGCAGAACTGATTGAAGATGGCGTAAGTATCGCTTATCAGGATATTCCGCATTTTCCAGTGTCCACAGTAGAAGGACATGAAGGTGAACTATTGGTCGGAACCATTAAAGGTCGTCCAGTCGTGATGATGAAAGGCCGTTTCCACATGTACGAAGGGTATGGTCCGGAATTGACAGCTTTCCCGGTACGGGTTATGAAAGAACTGGGTGTAAGTAGCCTGCTTGTAACCAATGCTGCGGGCGGTGTGAATACGTCGTATGAAGCTGGAGACTTGATGCTGATCTCTGATCACTTAAATCTCACAGGCAAAAATCCACTGATCGGACCAAATGACGCTGCACTGGGCGTGCGTTTCCCTGATCTGTCCGAAGCATATAGCCGCCGTTTGCGTGCGCTGGCGAAGGATACGGCCGCATCACAAGGTTTTAACGTACGTGAAGGGGTATACGCAGGTATGCTCGGTCCGAACTATGAGACACCGGCAGAGATCAGAATGCTGCGTACACTGGGCGCAGACGCAGTGGGCATGTCCACTGTATCTGAAGTGATTGTGGCACGCCACGCGGGCCTGGAAGTACTCGGTATTTCCTGTATCAGCAACATGGCTGCCGGAATTCTGGACCAGCCGTTGTCACATGATGAGGTTATGGAGACGACGGAACGTGTGCGTGAGTCGTTCCTGGCGCTGGTAGTGGCAGTTATTCCACAAATGTAAGCAAGATTTGAGTAGAGAAGGTTACCTCTTTGGATGAGAAATCATCGGGGGGGTAACCTTTTTTTGTTGTGTTGAACGTACGCTTACTCATTCGTTGAGTGCAGTGCGTTTTTTTGGCTTTGACCACATTTTCAATAAAAGTTCGGGAAATCATGCTTTACATGGAATAATTTACTGGAAACGGGCCGACAATGATTAGCAGTACATGCATGGAACATGCAGTAAGCAAGTCATTTGAGGAGGTAACCTTGTGAAGAAAAGAATAATGGCATCGTTCATGACCCTTTGTATCCTGCTGTCCCTTTTGGCATCAACGGCATTAGCTGAAGAAACACCGAAGGCAGCGGGAGGAACTGATCTGGCCCCGTCGGCGCGCTCTGCGATCTTAATGGATGCAGACACGGGAACGGTCATTTATGAGAAAAACAGTCATGATCAGCTGCCTCCGGCGAGCATTACAAAAATTATGACCATGCTGCTTACGATCGAAGCGATCGACTCAGGCAAGCTGAAGCTGACGGACAAAGTAAGAACGAGCGAATATGCTGCTTCCATGGGCGGTTCGCAGATCTTCCTGGAGCCTGGGGAAGAAATGACGGTCGACGATATGTTAAAAGGGATCGCGATGGCTTCGGGCAATGATGCCTCGGTAGCGATTGCTGAGAAGATCGCTGGCTCGGAAGAAGCCTTTGTGCAGCTGATGAATGAGCGTGCGAAGGAGCTTGGCATGAAGGATACTCATTTTGCCAACTGTAACGGTCTGCCGGTTGATAATCATTATTCTTCCGCCCATGACATTGCCGTCATGAGCCGTGAGCTGTTGAAGCATTCCGGGATTACGAAGTACACCGGTGCATATCAGGATTACCTTCGCAAAGATACGGAAAAGCCATTCTGGCTGGTGAACACAAACAAGTTGGTTCGTTTTTATCAAGGGGCAGATGGTTTGAAAACAGGTTACACATCCGAAGCGAAATTCTGCTTGTCCGCAACAGCGTCCAAGGATGGACTGCGTGTCGTTTCCGTGGTACTCGGTGAACCAAATACCAAAACACGGAACAGTGAGGTGTCTTCGATGTTTGACTATGCGTTTAGTCAATATACGATGAAGGCTCTCTACAAGGCAGGGGATCTGCTGGGCAGTCTGAAGATCGAAAAAGGCGAAGTTGCCGAGTTGCCTCTGAATGCCACGCAAAATTATAGTGTGCTGATGCGCAAAGGAGCTAAATCCAATGACATCCGGCATGAATTGCTGGTTGCCAAAGAATTGAAAGCTCCGATCAAGGCTGGGCAAAGTATAGGTAAACTGGTTGTTTACCAGGGCAACGACGTCATTAAGGAGTTCGACATTCAGGCTCCGCAGGATGTGAATAAGGCGGGCTGGTGGAAGCTGTTCAAACGTACAACGTCTAACCTGTTTGACTAAACGGCGATTTCTGCGAGTTGCACGTATCCTTCGAACATATTTTGTAGTTAAATAGGGGTTTTCTTCTAGTTTTGTCGGGGGGCAGGAAAAGCCTTCGGAAGCGTAGAAATCCTTGTTCTAAGACAGGGAGGAGAGTGAGCAAACGTGAACTTGCATGTGGAAATGGAACACCATCGCGGGATTCTGATTGTACGATTATCCGGGGAGCTGGATCACCATACAGCTGACATGGTACGGATGCAAATGGATGAAGCCATCCAGCGGAGACAAAGCGAGCATCTCGTACTCAGCCTGAAAGATCTGCAATTTATGGACAGTTCGGGTCTGGGTGTCATTTTGGGAAGATACAAGCTCATTAAGAATAAAGGTGGCAAAATGGTGGTCTGTGACGTCAATTCGCCAGTGTACCGTTTGTTGGAAATGTCGGGTCTGTTCAAGATTATGCCGATATACGAAAATGAGGGAACTGCTCTCTCAGGTCTGGAGGTCGTCTCATGAATGAAGGAACAGGGACAAATTTCATGAATCTGCAATTCGCGGCCAAGTCAGAGAATGAGTCGTTTGCACGGGTTACCGTTGCTGCGTTTATCTCCCAGCTTGATCCAACGATGGACGAGCTCAGTGACCTGAAGACGGTCATTTCGGAAGCCGTGACCAACAGCATCATCCACGGATACAACAATAACTCCGAGGGTGTTGTGTCCATCCAGGCCGAGATTCGGGAAGACATGATTACAATCATCGTGGAAGACCGCGGTGAAGGAATCGAAGATCTTGAACTGGCCAAGCAGCCGCTATATACGTCCAAACCCGAACTTGAGCGGTCGGGCATGGGCTTCACCATTATGGAAAACTTTATGGATGAATTCGAAGTCAGCAGTGAGCCCGGCAGAGGCACCTCCATCAAGATGAAAAAAAGGATTGAATCCAAGAAAGCATTGTATAATTAGGGGTTGGTGTTCTTATGGATGCTGAAGTGAAACCATCTTCACAGACCTATTTGGACGATGCCGAGGTCAAACGGCTGATTGCGCTCAGTCAGTCGGGTGACCATGTTTCACGGGATACGCTGGTGAACTGCAACATCAGACTCGTCTGGTCCGTCGTACAGCGTTTTATGAACAGGGGATATGATCCGGAAGATCTGTTCCAGATTGGTTGTATCGGTCTGCTCAAGTCAGTAGACAAATTCGATCTCAGTTATGACGTGAAGTTCTCAACCTACGCGGTACCGATGATCATCGGAGAAATCCAGCGATTCCTGCGGGATGACGGTACCCTGAAGGTCAGTCGTTCACTGAAAGAGATGGCGAATAAAGTCCGCAAAAAAAGGGACGAACTGTCCAAACATCTGGATCGTTTACCAACGATTAAGGAAGTTGCCGCAGAGCTGGGGGTAACCCCGGAGGAAGTTGTATTTGCCCAGGAAGCAAACAAACCACCGACCTCCATCCATGAGACGGTATTTGAGAATGACGGTGATCCCATTACGTTAATGGATCAGATTGCCGACGAGTCTCAGGAACGTTGGTTTGACAAGCTGGCTCTGAACGAAGCCATCGGTGGTCTCAGCGAGCGGGAGCGGTTAATCGTGTATCTTCGGTATTACCGGGATCAGACGCAGTCCGAGGTTGCCAGCAGGCTGGGAATATCTCAGGTTCAGGTATCACGTCTGGAGAAAAAAATACTGCAATCCATCCGCGACCAGATCGCGCAGTGATCTTGTGGAGTGCAAACAACAGTATTGGCGTTTATACACCAATATACGACAACTAACAACCTTCTATCGCGCATTATGGCGAGGGAGGTTATTTGTTGTTAATACGGCGAGATCTCGAACGATTGGACTGCATGACCAGCATCATGCCAAGAATACATGCCATACCAATCCATTGATAGAAGCCAAAGGGTTCATGGAGCCATATGACGGTTGTTCCAACAGCAGCAAGGGGCTCCGCGCTCCCGAGCAGGCTAGTTTCCTTGGGTGTAAGACTTTTGAGACTCGCAATATAAAACCAAAAAGCAATCATGGTTCCAAAAAGGATCGTAAATATCAAATATCCGTAGGTTTCGAGCGTGATGTTAGCAAAATTCATTTTCCAGGGCGGGTGAATAAAACTCATTCCCAGACCACCGATGATCATTGCCCAGCCGACCACAACAAGTGAATCGAACTTTTTAATCAGTTGCACGGCATACAGCGTATAAAATGCAGCTGAAACCCCGGATAACAGCCCCCATATCACTGCGAGCGAGGAGACAGATAACCGCGTAAGTGAGCCATTCGTCAGCAGGAGAAAACACCCACCGAGAGCCAGAACGGCGCATGCAAGGTCATTGCGTGTGAGGACAGACTGCTTCCGGAGTGCGATGTAAATCATGATCATGACAGGGGACAGGTACTGCAGGAGTGTAGCCACCGCTGAATTGCCGTGTTTAATGGATGCCATGTACGTATACTGGACGGCAAGCATGCCCACCAATCCGAAAATGATCAACTGTCCAGCCGTTTTTTTATTTCTCCACACATCAAAAATCTGAAATCGCCCATTAGTAAACGATTGAATAACCAGTAATAGTAACCCAGCAATCAACAATCTTACAGTGACATACCAATTGACCTCAATTCCATCCAGTTGAAACAGTTTTTGAGATACCGTACCCCCAATGCCCCAGCAGATGGCTCCCGTCAGAACGAGTACGATGCCTGAAATTTTGGATTTTGCAGAAGTTGTCATTCTTGTTCGCCTCACCTTAAATATAAGAATAGTGTTATATTAAGGAGAAATGCGGTACATTTATATCAATATTACACTTAAAAATATAACTATATTGAGATGAGGGCCATGCAGAAGATCGAATTTATCATTGATCAACATTTGAAAGAAATGACGCAACACCGTACCGATACCTTATCTATAGCCTGTTATGAGACAACCATTGTTCAAAATGTTCACGGACATATTCCTCTCCACTGGCATGATGAATTGCAGTTTGTTGCCGTTCTTCAGGGTACGGCGTTGTTCCATATCAACGATCAAAAGATGATTTTGTCCAAAGGTGACGGGGTTTTTATCAACAGTGGAATAATGCATATGGCCGAAGATCACGGGGTGAGCGAGAACTGCATTTATTTATGTCTGAATTTGTCCCCACATGTTATCATGCCTTCGGATTTGTATATAAAGTACGCACATCCATATGTAACAGCAACTAATTTGCCTTTTTTGTATATCGAAAGAGCTAACGCTTGGGGAGAACAGATCTTGGATGCTGTTGCACGGATTAGAAAGGAGCTAGTGCACCAAGTTCCTTTTTACGAAGTGAATATTGCTTCGGCGGTGCTTAATATGTGGAAACTGCTGATTATGAACGGATATTCTCTTGAACATGATCCATCAGAGATGAGCAGAAACAACCGAATGAAAGATATGTTGCAATGGATTAATCTCAATTATGCCGATCCAATTAAGCTTGAAGATATTGCAAAGGCTGGACAGTTAAGTCGGTCGGAGACGTGCCGTTATTTCAAGCAAATCCTGAAAACCACACCCATGCAATATGTGATAGAGTACCGCATCCAAAGAAGCATTGAACTATTGCAACTCTCCAAGCGTAGCATCACCGAAATTGCCTATGAGGTCGGTTTTAACAGCACGAGTTATTACATTAACCAATTCCGCAAAACAATGAATTCAACCCCATTACGATTTAGAGCTGAATTGAACAAAAGAGAAAAGAACATAATTGTTGAGTAATTGTTACATGATCCGTGACTATCTACCAATATCAAAAATTTTGATATGTAAAATAATGCTTCCCACTCAGTTAAGCCTCAAATCGCTCAAAAGGAGAGTGTATAAAAGGCTGATCTCCAAATTTCTACACAACTATAGTCTAAGACGGTCCCAGAAGACAACTTCAAAGTCATTGAATTTTGAGCAAAATAACCCTAAAAAACTCATCTTTCAATTCCCTTCCTGCCTACTCCCCAGCATATTTATTTCAATCGTTTGGAAACGGGAGGACGTAGGTAGCGGAGGGATGGAATCGGTCAAAAGGAGCGAAGCGTTCGCCTTTAGCACCGGATTTCCTCCTTGAAAAGGAGAGTTCAAGAAATCCGGGGATAACAGCGACCAATGACCGATCCATCCCGCAGCGCCAACTCACCCTTCCACCTTTTTTCCAACCCGTTTGTAATAAATTTGCACATTCTTCAAATACTAACCTAAATTACGCAGTAAAGGAGTGCTATGGATGTCCCAGACACCCACTCCAATGGTCTATATTCGTCTGCGCAGCCGTATTCGCATCCAGAGGGGCAGAGCAGTCAAGCTTGGAGACATTGCACATGTACTGACCTCTTCTGAAGACCAGGAGGGCAGGCTACTGGAGCTTGAACTGCTGCGCCCTGGACCGGAGGATGGCAATCTGATCCTCATTGATATATTGCAGATTATTCCCCGAATTCGGCACATCTTGCCGGAGGTAACTGTGGAACTGATGGGATCAGGTCATACGTTGGTTGAAGTCATTGCGGGAAATGGTCAACCTTCCAAGTCCCTGTTCATTCTGGTTTGGCTGCTGCTGTTCTTTGGATCAGCCTTAACCATCATGAATTTTCATGCCGATGTGAACATGCAGGAAGTACAGATTCGAATTGTGGAGATGCTTACTGGGCATCGGGACGAACATCCCTATCTGTTCCAAGTGGCATATTCCATTGGCATTGGATTCGGAATGGCCGTATTTTTTAATCATTTGTTCAAGAAAAAGTGGAATGAGGAACCTACCCCGCTAGAAGTGGAGATGTTCCTATACCAGCAAAATGTAGATAAATATGTGGTGATTGAAGAGAGCGAACGGATGCACGAGCAGGAACGCAGGGAGATGAATGCGGATGAGCGTTCTTAATGGAGCAATCAGCATTGTATTGGGTATTGCAGGGGGAATTGCCGTAGGGAGCGGCGTAATTGCGCTCATTCTGGTGCTCGATATGATCCCAAGGTTGGCTCAACTTACGCAATCGTATGACAAGACTCACTGGTACGAAGGGGCGCTAATAGGTGGTTCACTGCTTGGGACGGTAGCAGACTTCTGGCACTGGAAAATGCATGGGGTGCTGCTGCTCAGCCCGATTGTTGGTATGTTCTGTGGCGTGTTCATCGGACTGCTGGCCGCGGCGCTCACTGAGGTACTCAATGTACTGCCCGTACTAGCCAAACGATTGGGCATGAAACCTTATTTGTTTGGATTACTGCTCGCCATGATTTTGGGCAAAATGACAGGTTCCCTGTTTGATTTTTTTATATATCAGCGGTAACTCGTGGCCATAGGAGGATGGAAGATGGATGAACGAACGGAGCACACAGGCCAGGAAAATAGTGAAGGTATAACAGAAGAGATGTTACACAAGTCTGCTTATGAGATTCAGAAGGAAGAAGAGGAGAAAGCGTACAATAAGAAAAAACAAAATGAGATGTCCGACAGCATTGAGGAATCCGTACAATATTGGCAGGAAAACGATGATATCTCCCCACGCATGAGTGAGAACAAATATACGCTGCAACAGGTACTGGGGCTTGGAGAATCGTTCGACGTTAATATGAGGGAAATGATCCTGGGGGGCAAGCACGTTGGATTGCTGATGATCACAGGCTTCGCCAAGGATGAGATTTTGCTTGAAGTATTGAAAAGACTGACCTATCTCACGCCTGATCAAGTATCTGGACATGCTCTCAAATCCTATTTTGAATGTTACATTCCCCATATTCAGGTGGAAAAAGTCGAGAAGATGAGTGCGGTCATCAACAAGGTTCTTACCGGGATGAGCGCAATGTTCGTTGAAGGGGACCGCTCGGTCTTAATTATGGATACCCGGAGTTATCCGGTACGTTCACCCGAAGAACCTTCATTGGAAAGGGTAGTCCGAGGTTCCAGAGACGGTTTTACCGAAACGCTCTTGACCAACGTGACCTTAGTGCGTCGCAGAATACGCGACCCTGGACTGAAGTTTGAGATCATGCAGGTGGGGCGGAGAACACAAACCGATGTCTGTGTGGTGTACATTGACGATATTGTGGATAAAGTGCAGGTGGATTCGGTCCGGGAAAAAATTCAGCGAGTAGATATCGACGGTATTCCTGCCGCAGACAAGCAGCTGGAGGAGGCGATTATCAACAAGGGATGGAATCCGTTCCCGCTCGTTCGATATTCCGAGCGACCAGATGTTACAGCTTCCCATTTACTGGAAGGACGAGTTGTCATTTTTGTAGACACTTCCCCGAGTGTGATGATTTTGCCTACGACCTTCTTCGACCTGTGTGAGCATGCGGAGGAAAACAGACAGACGGCATTGATGGGAACGTATTTACGATGGGTGCGTTTTGCAGGGATTCTCATCTCGCTGTTTTTGCTACCGTTATGGCTTCTCATGGTAATTGATCCTTCGATTAAACCGATGGGACTTGACTTCATTGGTCCGCAGGAAAATGTAAAGCTGCCGATTATTCTGCAATTTCTCCTGATTGAACTTGGCGTCGATTTATTACGGATGGCGGCGGTTCATACGCCTACACCTCTGGCATCGGCGATGGGCTTAATCGCGGCCATTTTAGTCGGGGATATCGCCGTGAAAACAGGATATTTTGTCAATGAGGTTGTACTGTATATGGCTATCGCAGCCATCGGAATGTTTGCCACACCGAGTTACGAGCTTGGACTTGCCAACAGGCTAGTCAGGTTGGTTCTGTTAATTGCTGTTGCGATATTCAAGGTTCCGGGATTGGTCGTGGGCAGTACATTGCTCATACTGGCACTTACCGTTCACCGGTCGTACAATTCTTCGTATCTCTGGCCTTTTATACCGTTTAATGCAAAGGCCCTGGGCAATTTTTTATTCCGGCTTCCGTTGCTGGAAAATAAAAAACGTCCATCATTTAATAAAACCCGTGACAACACCAAAATGTCCGATGATCCGGACGGGGAACTGCGAAAAAGTAAAAAACACAAATGATCTTCCGAAAAATCCATTCATCTCGCTGCCTAATTTGATATACTGGTGTAAAATCATTGGAATATCAATTGTTCCAGTATATAAAAAGTGAGGAATGCAGATTATGTATTTACATGGTACAAGTAAAATAAATGCGCAAGGACATCTGGAGATTGGCGGAGTTGATGCAACAGATCTGAAAGAACAATTTGGAACTCCCCTGTACGTTGTGGACGAGCAATTGGTTCGCGAGCGTTGCAGAGAGTACATGGAAGCATTCCGTGCTTCCGGACTGGGCTTCCAGGTTGCTTACGCAAGTAAAGCTTTCTGTGTAATGGCGATGTGTGCCCTTGCAGCAGAAGAAGGACTTTCCCTGGATGTTGTATCTGATGGTGAACTGTTTACTGCACTGCAAGCAGGATTCCCGGCTGAGCGCATTCACTTCCACGGTAACAACAAAACGCTGGAAGAGATCGAAATGGCTCTTGATGCGGAGATTGGATGTTTTGTTGTTGATAACTTCAATGAATTGCATCTGTTGCAGGCTGTAGCAGCGGACAAAAATCGTAAAGTAAACATTTTGCTTCGTGTGACGCCTGGTGTTGAGGCACATACGCATGAATATATTTCCACAGGTCAAACGGATTCGAAATTTGGATTCGATATCGGCAATGGTACAGCATTTGAAGCGATTGACTTGGCTTCCAAGCAGTCTAACCTGGTATTGCTCGGTGTGCATTCCCACATCGGTTCCCAGATCTTCGAAGTTGAAGGCTTCCAGATGGCTGTTCAACGTGTTGCTGAATTTGCAGCAAGTGTATATGAGCGTCTTAATGTTGCTTTCAAAGTGGTTAACCTGGGTGGTGGATTCGGAATCCGTTATATCGATGGAGATACGCCGCTTGAAGTTGCGCAATATGTGAAGGCTATTACAGACGCTGTTAAAAATCATTTTGCTCAAATCGGCTATGCCGTACCTGAGATCTGGGTTGAGCCAGGCCGCAGCATCGTGGGTGAAGCGGGAACAACGCTGTATACCGTTGGAACAAGCAAAGACATTCCAGGCGTGCGTAAATACGTTGCCGTGGATGGTGGTATGACCGATAACCCACGTCCTGCTTTGTATGAATCCAAGTATGAAGCTGTGCTTGCCAACCGTGCAAATGAGGCTGCTCAGGAAACGGTATCCGTTGCGGGTAAATGCTGCGAGAGTGGCGATATGTTGATCTGGGATCTGGACCTGCCAAAAGTGGAAAGTGGCGACCTGCTCGCTGTAGCTTGCACAGGCGCGTATAACTACTCCATGGCAAGCAACTACAACCGGATTCGTCGTCCGGCCGTTGTATTTGTCAAAGACGGTCAAGGAGATGTCGTGGTACGCCGTGAGACGTATCAGGATATCATCCAGAATGACCTGGTACCAGCGCGCATTGGCAAACAGCCAGTAACTCGCTGATTCGTTTAAAAGTTGAAGCAGATGAAAAGGGACCTTCCTTTTTCGTCTGCTTTTTGCGTATTTAAGCTAATTCATGAAAAAAGTTGCCGTTTTTTTTGCGATCCAGACATTTTCGGTGTACACTAAGAAAAGTGCTGTAATGCTTGGCCCAGGGTCATGCGTTTTGGTACCATTAACGATGGTCAATACGAAAGGAGTCATTTACATATGGCGAAACAAGCGAAAATTAAATTGGCAAACGGCGGAGAAGTTCTGATCGATCTGTTCGATCAAGAAGCTCCAAACACAGTAGCAAACTTTGAGAAACTGGCTAATTCCGGTTTCTACAATGGTCTTACATTCCACCGCGTTATCCCGGGCTTTGTAGCTCAAGGCGGATGCCCTAACGGTTCCGGTGCAGGTGGCCCAGGTTACACAATCAACTGTGAAATTAACCCAAACAAACATGAGCGCGGAACACTTGCTATGGCACATGCTGGCCGTAACACAGGTGGAAGCCAGTTCTACATCTGCTATCAACCGCAACCACATTTGGATGGACAACATACGGTATTTGGTAAAGTAACTAAAGGTATGGAGTTCGTGGACGCTTTAGAAGGTAAAGACAAAATGGAAACTGTTGAAGTTGTAGAAGCTTAATACCTTCACCTTAACTGGATCCAAACATGAAGTGCTTCTTTTATAGAAGCACTTTTTTTATTTTTACATACTTCAAATCGATGATTAGAAAGGATGAATAAAACCTTGGATATGGTTACTCAGCTAAGCTTGTTAAAACAAATTTATAGTGAGCGCACGTTGTGGGATGAAGAACTGCAGGCATCGCGCCATGTCGTTCCGGATAGTCTATCGGTAAAGGATCGAGAAGCGCTTGAAGCAGCCGGGCATAAACCGAATCGATTTGTACGTCCGCAACATGATGAAACGATTACTGAGCTGAAAAAAGTTGCGAATCAATGGACGATCAATGATGCAGCACAGGCCTTTGTATCCTCTTTGTGGTCAGCACCCATGATCTGGCGCTCGTTGCTTACGGGCAAGCTTATTGCGAGCAGTATGCCAAGTCATGAACATACGCCATATCCATCTTCGAACACTTGTAAGATCTGCGGATTAAGTGTAGATCAAGCAACCGACACAACGCTGCAATGGTATTGGCGGATGACCAATGGAACCCCGTTGGACGGTGATCCTTATGGATATGTGTTGGCACTTCGAGAGCTGGCTGCCGCGCAGGAGCTTCCAATACCCAATGAGTACGACCGCTGGACATTCCGTGCGGTGTTAACGGTGCTGCGCGAATTACCTCCCAAAACACGTTACAGCAAGGCAGCAGTAGCGCTCAAGAAGGAACGTCTTTTGCCTACACAGAAGGAATATGCCTACCGTGATTTGCTTGAGACGTTAGCTCTGATTGGCATACTGGATACGCCGGAGCATCCTGGAATGATTACGGAATTCACCTCTTACATGCAACGTGACGCACGCCCCAATGTGCGGGTTGAAGTGCAGGCCCCTCTGGCGTGGTGGGATTCATCTGTCGGAATTAATGAGAACAACCTGAACAAGATATTTCATGAGTTTGATCTGAATAATATATCTCTTGCGAATAAGCCTGATGAGAGTCCAGCTGTAAAGGACACAATCTTAGGGGCATTGGAGAAGAAGAGAAGTGTTCGTGGAAAAGTGCCAAAGGCATCTCCTGATGCAGGTACCGGGGAGGTACAGTCTGGCGATGTGTATGCTGTTCGGGTCCGGGAAGGTGTATGGGTGACAGTATATTGTCATGAAGTCAGAGACAAGCGCGTCATCGTTGAATATTTGGATGGTGTCTTTCCTGACATGCCGGGAAAAGCAGATTTGCATGGGACGTTTCGACCAAGAGCGAATGGACGCTGGAAATGCTCGGCTATTGCGATTGATTCCACAAGTTGGGTCAGAAGGGTGGCAAGAGAGTTCCCGCTTCCGACTTCGCCCCTGCAAGAACCTGACCGCACTCCATTCCATAATGCCAAAGAATTAAAGCATATGGCGAGCTGGTGTTTTCCTGATATGTAAAATGATACGATGGATGTGAAAATGTGCCTCCAAGCAAAAACCGTACCTCCTTGAGAGGAAGCGGTTTTTTGTTGTTTCTTAGCTTATTAAAAGTTAGTATGTGACAAAAAGGAACAAAAAACAATTGATTTTTTGGCATTAAAGTGCTAACATCCAAGTAATAACGAAAGCAATCCTTCAGGGCAGGGTGCAATTCCCTACCGGCGGTGATGCAGTAAGTGTAAGGACCTATGTGTCCAGCACTTGATGCAAAGTCCGTGACCTGTCTGCCATTGGCAGATGGCTGATCTGGTGTAATTCCAGAACCGACAGTATAGTCTGGATGGGAGAAGGAGAGGTGCAGACCTAACAGGTTTGCATTCAGCAGGAGTATTGCTGCACAGTCACGATTTGTGATGTCTTGCACTGTGCAGGGAAGATCCGGTTACGCCGGACAGTTCCATACATATGCCGCACTATAAAAGCTCTTTACCTGTAATTGATGTTCATTAAGGTATGTGTCTATTTTCACTTGCCCGAAATGAAGTTTTGGGCAAAGTGTTGGCGTGCTGTATCCATTTCACTCCTGCTGTTGACATTTGTCTCTCATCATCCCCATCGAACTGATTGTTCGACGGGGATTTTTTAATAAACAAGACTTTAAACCGCGGGGTGAACGGATTTGGAAATGATCAATGATGAATTTTATATGGCACTGGCATTGGATATGGCGGAACGAGCACAGGGACAGACGGGGATCAATCCGGTCGTTGGATGTGTAGTTGTGAAAGAAGGTCGTATTGTAGGCCTGGGGAGCCATCTGAAACGTGGAACCGGTCATGCAGAGGTGCATGCACTTAACATGGCAGGCAGTGATGCAGAAGGAAGTACGGTATACGTTACACTTGAGCCTTGTAGTCATTATGGCAAGACGCCACCTTGTAGTGAACGCCTGATTCATGAAAAGGTGAAACGTGTTGTGGTATGTTGTGAAGATCCAAATCCGCAAGTATCCGGCAGAGGCATAAGCATGCTTCGTCAACAAGGTATTGAAGTTGAAGTTGGCGTACTGCGTGAGCGTGGAAGACGCATGAATGAAAAATTCATTAAATTTATTACAACGGGTCTACCTTTTGTGACGTTGAAGACAGCTACAACTTTGGATGGGAAAATTGCTACTCGCAGCGGAGACAGCAAGTGGATCTCCAACGAGCCTGCTCGTGAGATTGTGCATGCCCTTCGTCATCGTCACCAGGGAATCATGGTTGGCGTGGACACAGTGATTGCCGATAATCCGGAACTTACAACCCGGTTGCAAGTCGAAGGCATTAGTCCGGTGCGCATTGTGGTGGATTCCAAGTTACGTCTTCCCGTAGGTGCCAAAATGGTTAAGGATGGTCTTGCTCCGACATGGGTGCTGACAACAGACGAAGCCAGTCCTGAAGCTGCTGAACGTTTGGAAGCCTACGGCGTCGAAATTATACGCTGTGGTCCTGGACCACGTGTGGATCTGTTAAACGGACTTAGCAAGTTGGGTGAGCGTGACATTGGTTCAATTTTGCTTGAAGGTGGAGGTACCTTGAATGGAGCCATGCTGGAGGCAAGGTTGGTCGATCGACTGCTGATGTTTATCGCTCCGAAGATTGTAGGCGGTTATGATACACCTGGAAGCTTCCGCTTCGAAGGTGTGGAACGTATGAATCAGGCGATTCAATTGAATCAATTGGAGATCGAACAAGTTGGAGATAATATCAGCATTGGTGGTATTCCGGTGTGGCCTGAATAAATAAATGAATTTAAAAGAAGCCAGTTAGGTTCTTTATAACTTGAAAAAGGGAGGCGGCAGCATGTTTACCGGTTTGGTGGAAGAAGTCGGTCAGATCCGGCGTATTGGTCGGAAAGGCGAAGCGATGGTCCTGAATATCGGAGCTTCCGCCATCATGGACGATCTGAAGATTGGTGATAGTGTAGCAGTGAACGGCGTGTGCTTAACTGCGACAACACTCGAAGGTGGAGGTTTTACCGCCGATGTAATGCCTGAAACCTATCGCCATACCAATCTCAGTCAGCTGCAATCTGGCAGTAAAGTTAATCTGGAGCGGGCCATGCAATCAGGCGGTCGTTTTGGCGGACATATCGTACAGGGTCATGTAGATGGTACTGGAGTGATTGGCAGTATAACACGTGATCAGAATGCAATTGTGTTTGAGATCAAGCCTGATGATCACCAGTTGTTCAAATATCTGATCCCCAAAGGATCGGTTACACTGGATGGCATTAGTTTGACCGTTGTCCATACGTCGGATACGGCATTCACGGTTTCCATTATCCCGCATACCATTGGTGAAACTGTACTAAATGTGAAAAAGACAGGGGATACCATTAATATCGAATGCGATATTTTGGGCAAATATGTGGATCATCTGCTCCAGTATGGGAGAGGACATCGGGAGACGGGTGCTGGCAAGCCGCGCAGTATCAGTGAAGATTTTCTCGCCAATCACGGATTTGCATAAATAGAGAACAGAAATTAACTGGAGGTGGAGCAATGTCAGAACAATCCATTCTGGACACAATAGAAGAAGCCATATATGATCTCATGCGGGGTAAACCCGTCATTGTTGTGGATGATGAAGATCGGGAGAATGAAGGCGATTTTATCGCTTTGGCCGAAAAGGCCACACCTGAAGTCATTAATTTCATGATTACTGAAGGTAGAGGTCTGGTCTGTGTTCCGATTACACAACAACGTGCGGACGAACTTAACCTGAAACCGATGGTTCAACAAAATACGGATTTCCATGGAACAGCCTTCACCGTCTCTGTGGATCACAAAGATACGACAACAGGTATCTCGGCACATGAACGCTCTATTACCGTGAAAGGTCTGATCGATCCTGAGGCGAAAGCCGGGGACTTCCGTAAGCCTGGTCACATGTTCCCGTTGATTGCAAAAGACGGCGGTGTACTTCGGCGTGCCGGACATACGGAAGCTGCAGTAGATCTCGCTATCATGTGTGGTTCCTACCCTGCTGGCGTTATCTGTGAAGTGATTAAGGAAGATGGCACGATGGCCAGACTTCCGGATCTGCAGGAGATTGCCCGTAAACATGATCTGAAGCTGATCAGTATTCAGGACATGATTCGTTATCGTAACGAAAAAGAGCAGCTGGTTCAACGTGAAGTGGCTGTACGCATGCCAACGGACTTTGGTGAGTTTCAAGCGGTGGCTTATACAAATGCTGTGGACAATAAGGAACATGTGGCTTTGGTCAAAGGAGAAATTGATGGTTCGAAACCTGTGCTTGTACGTGTGCACTCTGAATGTTTGACAGGTGATGTATTCCATTCGCATCGTTGTGACTGTGGTCCGCAGTTTGATGCTGCACTCAAACAGATTCACGAGGAAGGCAATGGCGTACTGTTATATATGAGACAGGAAGGTCGGGGTATTGGCCTGATCAACAAGCTCAAAGCCTATAAGCTGCAAGAGGAAGGTATGGATACTGTTGATGCAAATCTAAGTTTGGGTTTTGCTGCCGACTTGCGTGATTACGGAATTGGCGCTCAAATTCTGAAAGACCTTGGAGTTCGTCAGATCAGACTGTTAACTAACAACCCTCGTAAAATTAAAGGCCTTGAAGGATATGGACTTGAAGTTGTAGAGCGTGTCGCGATCCAGATGGAGGAGAACGAGGACAATACGGTGTATCTTCATACCAAGCAAGCTAAGCTGGGACATATGCTCAAGTTTGATGATATCGAGCAGAACGAAGAGTAAATATATTTTAGATGAATAACGTTCACCATGTAATTTATGGAAGAGATTAATTAGGGATTTCCGTTACTTACATTACATTATACCGTTAGGGAGATGACATAAATGGCACAATTTTTTGAAGGACATTTAGTATCAGAAGGATTAAGATATGGAGTTGTTGTTGGACGTTTCAACGAATTCATCACGAGCAAATTGCTTAGTGCAGCGCTCGATGCATTCAAACGTCACGGCGTGAAGGATGAGGAAGTGGATGTAGCCTGGGTTCCAGGTGCGTTCGAAATCCCTTTAATAGCGCAGAAAATGGCGGAGAGCGGCAAGTATGATGCAGTAATTACCTTGGGAACTGTCATTCGTGGGTCCACTACGCATTACGATTATGTGTGCAACGAGATGGCTAAAGGGGTAGCGGCAATTAACCTGAAAACTGGCGTGCCTACAATCTTTGGACTGGTTACAACAGAAAATATTGAACAAGCGATTGAACGTGCCGGAACCAAGGCGGGTAACAAAGGTTGGGATGCGGCTACGGCGGCAATTGAGATGGCAAACTTGACGAAACAGCTAAAATAGTGCTTATTTAATAGTAGTGCCCTGCTTTGCGCAGACGAACACGGGAAACCGGATTCGGACGGCTTAGCAGGGTTTTGTATTTTTCTGGCGGGAGGATTCGTCTAGTGACGGTAGTTACATACAAACTGGAGACTTTTGAAGGGCCTTTGGATCTGCTGCTTCATTTGATTGATAAGGCTGAAATTCATATCCAGGATATTCCCATCAGCGATATTACCGATCAATACATGGCGTACCTGCATTCGATGCAGGAACTGGAACTGGATATTACGAGTGAATTTCTGGTCATGGCAGCAACATTGCTGTCGATCAAGAGCAAACTTTTACTGCCCAAACCACCGGTCATTGAGGATTTCGAGGATTATGATTATATGGAAGAAGAAGATTATGATCCACGTGCAGAGCTGATTGCACGTCTGATAGAATATCGCAAGTACAAGGGAATTGCGCGTCATCTTCATGAACGGGAGTGGGAACGCAGCCTTATATTTTCCAAAGAGCCCGAGGATCTGCGCCCCTATATGCCCGTAGAAGCCCAATCGAACCCGGTTGAGGGTTTACACACCTCTGACCTGATTGCAGCATTCCAGAAGGCGCTACGCAAGGCTGAGAAGCGTACAACCGTAACCCGAATCAAACGGGATGAGATTTCGGTTAAGGACCGGATACGGGATGTCATCGGCGCTTTGGAAAGTATGGGGCCGGGAGGCAGACTGTTATTCTCCAAGTTGATGGATGAGCATATCTATCGCCATGAGATTGTTGTCACTTTTCTGGCGGTGCTGGAACTGATGAAGATGAAGCAGATTGTCTGTTATCAGGAACGGATGTTTGAGGATATCGTTATGGAGTGGAGAGGGGAAACAAAGAATCATGGATTTTCCGAAATTGAAATCGATTATTGAAGGCCTGCTGTTTTTGTCCGGAGAAGAAGGTCTGAGTATCAAACAAATCGCCGAGATCGTCGACCAGCGAGTGGAGCTTGTAACGGACGCGATTGAGGAGATGATTCATGAATTTTCACAGCAGGGACGAGGTGTACAGATTCTCAAGATCGCGGGTGTAGTTCAGTTGGGCACCTTGCCTGAGCATGCTGTATATTTTGAGAAACTGGCGTACTCTCCGGCACGAACGTCCTTATCCCAAGCGGCTCTGGAGACGCTGGCTATTGTGGCGTACCGGCAGCCCATTACACGGGTAGAGATAGAGGAAATTCGCGGTGTAAAATCGGAGCGGGCCATTCATACGCTTGTGAATAAGGATTTGATTATTGAAGTGGGACGAGCCGAGGCGATCGGACGACCAATTCTGTACGGAACGACCAAGTCATTCCTGGATTATTTCGGATTGGCTTCAATTAAAGACCTACCGGAACCAGGTTTGTTCGAAGATTCGGAGAACCTGGAGGAAGAGACACAACTGTTATTCAACAAACTGGATTTGCAACAACTGGAACCGGAAAGTGCTGATCTGGCGGATGATCTAAGTCATATCGACAGCGAAGATGATAGTACGGATTCTTCACTCTAATTTGCAAGCTCATACTAACCGACACCCATCAGTGGAGTCGGTTTTTTTGCGCATTATTTTTAGATAAATTGAACTAAAGATTTTACACATAACGGAGAGGACAGAAATAATCTGAAGAAACGGAGTGTTCGCCTTTATCCCCTGATTTACCCTTTAGAGAAGGGAATCAAAAAAATCTGGGGATAACAGCGATCGGAAGGTTATTCTGTCATCGGAGTGACCAGTGTAACTAATCTTTAGTCCAATTTGTGTAAATAAAAGGTTACGGACCGGTTCCAAACAAATATGAAATGGGATTTTTAGGTCAGGCGTGAATTTTTTCCTATTCAAAGTGCCATACTAGACGAGAAAAAGAATTGAGGGCTTGGAGGTAAGGCCTGTGTGGATTTGGCTTGGAGGAATCGGTTTGTTGTTCGCATTGCTGATTGCCGCAGTCCTCATCTCAAATGTTCATGTACATTTTACATTCAGTAAACATAAAAGTGATGATTACGCCAATATTAATGTTCGTCTTCTCTATGGGATTGTGCGGATTAACTATGAGATCCCGAGTATCGTTTTTCGCAATATGAAGGAAGGTTTCTTGGTCAAAACCGAACAATCCATGAATCATTCGAGAGGCGAGGCCCAGGGAAGTGAGCGGGTCAACAAACGCAAAGTCAAGAAGTGGGCTAAAGATGTGAAAATCATGCTTAGGGCAACGGACGCGCTCAAGCTGTGGCTGAAGCAAACACTCACACGCGTACATATGACCCAACTGTCCTGGGCTACCCACATCGGCGTTGGTGATGCAGCATATACAGCGGTGCTGACGGGCTGGGTGTGGAGTATCAAGTCCATTATTATTGGTTTTCTCACCTATCAGATCCGCTTTGATGAAACACCCGTGCTTCAGGTTATGCCGGTATGGTCCGATGAAATGGAATTTAGAACGGAGCTCGATTTCAGAGCGAAAATTCGGATTACAGCCGTTCTGTTCGCTGGAGTTACACTACTCACCCGTGTGCTTAAAGTCGAAGGCGGATGGCGGATGTGGTTCAAACTTCTTCAGGAACAGCGCCGCAGGCATAAGGAGAAGCAAAAGAAGAAACTTAGTGGGACAAAGCTGTAAAAACCCATTATAACCGATCTGTTTTGGAAATATGAGGTTGGGGTTCGGTGAGTGTTCTTAAAATGCTTATTTACATAAGTCCCTTCAAGTTGGGGGATGATATGGTTAGATCAAACCTAGCTTACATTGAAACTGGAGGGAATTTAAATGTCAGATCATCCAATTCAAGGCTTAATGGAAACCGCAATGGAGAATATCAAGGCCATGGTGGATGTCAATACAATTGTTGGTGATGCAGTTGAGACACCAGATGGTACCGTGATTCTGCCAATCAGTAAGGTGGGATTCGGATTTGCTGCCGGTGGTAGTGATTTTCACGTTAATGGAGAAAGTAGTGGCAAAAGTGGTGCTACGGGTACCTCTGCTGAACATGCGAGTTCAGCTAAAGTTGCTTCTCCGTTTGGTGGCGGTAGTGGCGGCGGTGTATCGATACGTCCTATTGCGTTCCTGGTGGTAGGTAAACAAGGGGTACACATTGTACCACTCGATAACTCCACACATCTGTTTGAGAAACTCATTGACTCTACCCCTTATGTTCTGGACCGAATTCAAGGCATGTTCCAACGTAATACAACACCAACGAATACAACAGGTGTACCGGTTACACCAGATCCATCAACGTATAGCTGAATCATTTTGTCATGATCCCTCCCGCATCCAAGCGTGAGGGATTTTTGCTGTTTGTATAGCGAAGGGTGAGTGTTTTTTCGGAGGTTTGTGTATTGCATGAGACTTATGTCTGTGATCCGCCTAACCTAGACATGAAATAGGTTATTGAAGGGGGAACGTTAATGCACAGAGACACCGTTTTTATGGTTTTGTTTGGCTGGCTGCTATCGGCAGTCGTGTATTTGGTAGGAGGAATTGATCACCTTTTTATTGCGGTAACCATCTTTGTGGGGCTGGATTACATCACAGGGGTGCTGTCTGCATGGTATAGGAAGGAGTTATCCAGCAGGGTTGGATGGTGGGGGCTTGCTCGTAAGTCATTGACATTTGTTTTTGTCATTATTGCACATCAACTGGATATGGTTGCAGGCAATTCCAATGATTTTATGCGAGATGCAATGTTAATGTTCATCATTGGTACCGAAGGAATCAGTATATTGGAGAACCTGGGTAAACTGGGCCTGCCTGTACCGAAGTTTATCACTTCAGCACTCTTTAAGCTTCGAGGGAATGAAGATCAAGTTGAAGATAAGGAGAAGATGTCATGATACAGATCACTAAGGATTACATACCTGTGAATAAATACAGCCGAGCCGGACTGAAATTAAAAGCGAAACGTGGAATTGTGATGCATTATACGGCTTCTCCCGGAGCGCCCGCGAAGAACATTAGCAAATACTTTGCAAGTCTGGCACAGCAGGATTCCAATAAAGCAGTGAAAGGTCGTTATGCAAGCGCACACTTCTCGGTAGATCGAACTTCGATATATAACAGTCTACCGGATGATGAACTGGCCTACCACTGCGGGAGTGCAACATACACGAAGGAAGCGCTAGCCAAGCTTGGGACATATCCGAACAATAGTACAGTGGGCATTGAGATGTGCATTGAAAAGGATGGCAGTATCCATGAAGATACATTTAATAACGTTGTAGACCTCGCGGTATACCTAATCAGGGAACGGGGCTTTCCACCCGTCTTCTTCACACATAAAGAAGTTGTTGGATGGAAGGAATGCCCACTGCCATGGATTAAACAACCAGGTGAATATGAAAGATTTAAGCAAGCAGTACATATAAAATTAAACCCACTGCAACAAATAGCAGTAACGGAGGATGATGATATGAATACGGTTCTGGATTATGCACAATGGGCCTGGAATGAACTTGATCAGTACATTGGCGATGCCTACAACGACAAGGTGATTGAAGATTGGGCATGGGTAGAGAAGGTACGCAAGAAGAAGTTAACCTATGGAGAGTTGCTGTTACTGAAGGTTTTAATTGATGAGCGCAGACGTAAAAAGTCCTGACCCAAAGTACATCTCAGATAGGGGTTATGCCTGTCTGCTGGTTAACCAGGAGCTAAAGTGTGCCGGATCTTTCAAAAAATAAAAATGTTGTATAATCACGATATGATCAGGATACTCAAGTTCATATTGGGTCTGAATCGAGAATTCATCGACGACTCCAATAACAGCGAGTTGATTTGTTTCGATCACATGTGTTGGTGTGGGTGAGCTCATACAAACATCCTTTCGTTTATTAAGTCAGAGTCAACAGGGGCGATGGAGATGTCCATGGTCCCTAGATGACCTATACGAGGCAGGATGGGGAAGGTTAAGCTGATCCGGTTCAAAACGGGTTCAAAATTCATAAATATAAAAAAGCAGAACCCCAGGTCGAATGTGATGTGGGGTTCTGCTTATGTAACTACTCTTTTGAGAACGTGTCCAGGGCCTCATCTGTAAGATGGAGTTCTGCGAAAGCCCTGCATATTTTTTGGAAAGATCTAATCGTATTTGTCTCGTACAACATCTCAATGGGATCAAAGCCTAACATGACAAGCGAATCCACAAGTTCTGTCTGATCTACTTCTGTATGGTGGAGCGCTTCAAGCATGGTTTCAATAACTGCTAAAAATAAAATGGCTTTATTCACTGTCTCGATTGGTGTCCCCTCCTTCGTAATACTACTAGAATAAGCGGAGGAGGACAGAAAATAACGATAAATTCCAATTTCTCAGTGATGAATCTATTCAATCTAAAAGTGTGGAGAGAATAACTGGTTGTTGTAAATTAAAATCTGATGATAAGCTCTCCCTTTGTATGTAAGATTAAGCTTTTTCGTTTACTTCGTGGATAATGGAATCAATTAATTCATCATCAATCAGAGTGCTAGCTTTTTTGAGTGCCAACAGAATACCTTGCGGTTGTTCAAAAAAAACTGTAGAGAGAATAGGGGCAACCTCATCTAAATTAATCTTCTCAGCTTTGACCATACTGATCAAGGCAACAACGATCTCATGTCCCTCTACATTACCTTCCATAAATCTTGTTCTTAAATGAGTTGCTACTATTTCGGTCTTTGACTGCGAGTACGCCATTACATTTCCCTCCAACGGTTTGAATATCTTAGCAGAGCTCCTCTTCATGCAAGTTTAAACCAAGTTAGATTAGGAGTTATCTTAACAATAATAAGGCAGATAGTTTAAATTATCAACAGCTACTAAGTCAATAAAATCGGATTGGAATCACCGTTTTATTCAGTAAAAAAGACCCGGAGAGGGTCATTTTTTTGGTCTGCCTTCCCAATAATCAGGAAATCCGTTGTAATCCCATGCGTTCAGCTTTTCGCTGTCGGCTTGAATGGCAACATCTGCTCCGGAACCAAAGTCAACACCTACGGTTTGCAGTTCTTTGGCCTTAATAACCAGTACCTTGCCGGGTGCACCTGCACACACCAGAGCAAGCTTCCAAGGTGTCTGTTGGTAGATATGTTCCATTTGTTTGGATGCTGTGCTCACATGAGACCACGAGGGGCAGTCCACCGTTCCCACGATGCTTGTCCACCCGTATCTCCGCTCCAGAACTTCTCGATATTGCTCGGCCTTGGCTCCGCAGATCAGAATAGGCATGGTCTTGAATGTTTCGTAGAATAACTTGAATCGGGCGATGTAATTATTCTCAAAAGCATAGAAGGTCTCCCTTGGTTCAACTTTGTAATATGCAAGGCACATGTCGAATAACGGCTTGAAATACCAGTGATCTGTCTGGATCAGATGTCCGACGTAATCCGCTTTTTGCAGGCAATGTACAATAATCTCTCTCGCATTCGCATTGGGTAAGGTTATCCCACAATAGGTAGGGTCGTTCAACCAGCCGTAATGAGACTTGATGAAATCCATAGTCAGAACGGTATCGTGGGCCAGAATGGTGTTGGAAGCATCCCCAAATCGAACAGAAGCATGGGCTTCTCCATCAGAGGCCATTTGGAACCAGTTGCGGATTAAATCTACACTCCCCAGCATGCATGTCACCTTCTTTCCATGAGTGAATAATGGTTTCTTTGGTATACATATTCATCAACTCCTTCTGTACTAGAATAGGAAAAAAGCTTCGTTCTCTCTCTTCTTTTGAGGAATCACTCCTTTTTTGTTCAATGTGCGATGGTTATTGAGCAACAGTCTAGACTATGTAAAAAGGGAGAGGGGATGGACTGTGAAAAACGTATTTATAGGTAGTCCTGTACGAAACAGGGCTTGGATTATGGAACGGCACTTGCAATCACTTGAGCAACAAGCCGTGCAGAAGCATTATATGTACATCCTGAATGATAGTGAAGATCAGACGGAGCATATCCTTGATTGTCATCAGATTCCTTATCTGACTCATAATCTAGGGAGAACATATGGTCATATACGTGGACAATATTCCTATCACAACCTAGCGTTGTTGAGGAATATGCTTCTGGATGAGTTTCTGAAATCGGACTGTGAGTATCTGTTCTCAATTGATACGGATATCATCATTCCTGAGGGTAGCCTAAGGCAGTTAATGGATAATGACAAGGATATATGCTCCATGCTTATACGGAATCACCCAAAGTTGAAGGCTCATAATGCCATGATCGGCGGAAAACATATACCTGAATTCAAAGCGGGTTTGTTCCCGTTAGAACTGACAGGTGCCGTATATTTGATTAAGCGTGAAGTGATCGAAGCAGGGGTTCGATATGGTTGGCATCCAACAGGTGAAGATGCACCATTCTGTGAGCAAGCACGAAAACTGGGGTTTGAACTGTTTGTAGATACTCGGTTGCGTCCCGTTCATGCCTATGCGGAAGGGGTGGAGTTGATTGCTCAATTGGCTGCTTCGTAGAAAACAACGAGAAAATCCGGTTTTTGAAAGTATAGAAATGACCATTGTTTACCCGCCCGCACTTGACTGGAACCTCTTGTTCCAGCGTCCTCAGCAATTGATGACCGCCTTCTCCAATATTCCAGGTATACGGGCTATCTTTATCAATGAAGAAACGTACAGAAAGCAGAGCCGCCCGATTGAAAAGTTAAATGAGGATCTGTTCCTTGTGCAGAAAGGTGTGAATTACGATCATCTGGTCAAAGGAAAGAAGGTACTCTGGTTCTCGAATCCAGGTCAGTACAATTATTCGGATGGACGGAAGTTTGATTTTACCGTATTTGATTACCTGGATAATTCGGCTGACGAATTTGCTGTGTGGAAATCCTACATCCCGAAATGTTTTGACCGTGCAGATCTTATCGCGACGACTGCCAAGGTGATGTATGAGGCCCATAAACATGACGGCAAACCAATATTTATGTGCCCTAACGGGGCAGATTACCAACATTTTGAGAAAGCGCGGGCAATTCTGCCCAAACCGGCCGACTTCCCCGATGTTCATGATGGGCAAAAGATTGTGGGTTTCCACGGTGCAATGGCATCGTGGGTGGATTATTCGCTGATTACCGCTATTGCAGATAAAGGTTATCGTGTTGTTTTGATTGGAAACAATGCCCTCTATCAAAAAAATATTGTGCATCCCAATGTGACTTGTCTTCCGCACAAAGATTATAAAGTGCTTCCCGCCTACATTGCTCAATTCGATGTCTGTATCGTGCCATTCAAGTTGACAGAGATGATCCGGGGCTGCGATCCGATCAAGTATTATGAATATTTGTCTGCAGGCAAACCTGTGCTGACAACGCGTATGGAGGAAATTGTTCATAAGTACAGCGATGTAACTTACTTTATGAATCAGCATAATTGCGGGGTGATGTTGGAGAAAGCGATTCGTGAGAATAGTGCTTCCAAAATTGCGGCAAGAGTAAGGGTGGCTAAGTCTAATAGTTGGGATGGCAGGGCAATGGATGCCGTGAAGATGATTAATCAGGTCATAGGAGGTATGAGAAATGAGAAAGATATTTAAACAAATGTTTGGTAGGCAATCGACTACACCGACAATTGAGCTTGAAGAAATAGAGATTGACGCGACGGAGTTCAATGTTACGACATACACCCCAAACACGGATACAACGATTGTATATCTGCCTGCGATCGATTTCCATAGTGAACGATTCGGGCGTCGACCACAACGGCTGTTAAAAGCACTCGCGGAAGTAGGCTACAATGTAATATATATCAACTCCAGTGATGAGTTCTATCAGGTTGATGCCTTGGAGTATCCATATCCGGAGCTTCCAAACTTTGTCTTAGCCCGTGTGGGCCAGAATGTCCGTACGCTGTTTCAGGGTGATCGCGTGATCTACTGGGTGAACGATAGCCGGCTGGCAAGTTCTGTCGAGACAGCATATCCTGATCTAGTCGTATTTGATTCGTTGACTGATCCGGATCAGTACGAGAAGCACAAACACAAGATGGAAGCTGTTGCTGACGTTGTCTTTATTACACCCGAGAGAATCTATGAGCATGGCAAATATTGCACGCATGTTCATCTGGTTACTGCCGATGAATTTGAGATCAAGGAACGTGCAGAACAGGTAGCGCAAATTATAGATGCTTTGCCAAACAGAATGGCCCCTCTAATGTAGGGGTCTTTTCTTTGATCGTATATAGGCTTTTTCCTTTTGCAAAGATGACGGGGCTAATCGTGCTTCAATATATTTCGTTTACATTATCGTTAGGGATTGGAGATAGCGTTCTACACTATAAAAAGCAGAGACGGCGAACAGCCAGACGGGTTAAACGAAATGGATCTCCCGATCATCAAGTCAATTAACCTGATCCCGGCTTAAGCAAGTCTCAGTAGCTAAAATTACATACTATCCTAAGGAGTGGACTGTTCAATGGCTAAAAAAATGATTATCAAAGGTGTAGGTACGTTTATGGCTAAACGCCTTCCAAAAGATCCGATGGGCGAAATTGAGGTAGTTACCCTGGGTACCCTGCAAGATCTGAAAATTGACCTTAACGTGGAGCTTGAGGACATCTTTGGTGGTGACGGTCTGTTCGCCATTGATGTACTGGTGAAGTCCAAATCGATTGAAGTATCGGCAACAGATGCCAAATTCGATCTGGATGCGATCCAGCTGATGATGGGTTCAACGGTACAAGAGCAAGTGAAGTCTTATGTATGGGTGCTGAATGAGCAGTCTACAGTGGTTGCTGGCGTATCCAATTCTGGATTTGCGGAAGCCAAACCGAAGCATGCGAGTGATATCTATGGAAGTAACGGTGACATTACGGTTCGTCTCAAAGATTCCAACACGTTGCTGAAACAACTCACTACTAAAGGAACAGCCGTGGAACCCAATGCGTTCTTCTACGACGAAGCGAACGGTGTAGTCATCCTGAATGCGGTCCATATCGGTAAAGAGATTGTGTTGAACTACAAGCGAGACCAAATTGTAGACATGGTTGATCTGTTGGTTGACGAAGTCCCATTCCCAATCTCTGTCATTCATCACGGTACGTTCCAGCAAAAAGATGGTTCGTATGCAGGTGTTGAAACCGAGCTGTACATGTGCCGTGCAAAAGGAACATTCAGCATCAATGCCCAGCGTGCTGCCGCTTCTGCATCTGCCATCTCCTTGCAGATTCTTGATCCGGAACGTGCTGATGGAAAAATTGGCAGTATCAAACGCTTCAGTGCACCAAGCAAGATCTAATATCTAAATAAAGGTTGATTGCTCCTGGCAAGGTATCAAACGGCATCTGTGTCCTCCCCTTCACAGAGCCTTGCCTTGCCAGGTTTTTTATTATATGGGGGAGAATGTCCTGGGGAGGTCTTTAAATTCATGGAAACAGAACAAGAAAAAGCCGAGCGTGAGCTTGCGGAAAAGCTGAATGAGGAAGCGGCGAAACGAATCAAAGATGATCCGGAAAACAAACGGGTGACTCCGGAGGAAGTGGAAGCTGCTGAGCGTGCATTCTTTGAAGATGATGAGATTATTACGCTGCGGGATCGACGGAAATATCGTATTCCGCCATGTAACCTGAAGGATGCCCGCCGTCTGATGAAGTTGCTGAAGACAGTGAATATCGATGCCATTATTCTTAACTTCATTCCGACTGAGAATGATGAACTGGACGAAAAGCGGCAGCAGGATTTATTTGATGTATTGGCAATGGCGTTCAAAAATTATCCTCATATCGTGACGAAAGATGAACATGGTGAGTATATCATCAATCGAGAATATCTGGATGAGTACCTTGATCTGAACACAGCTCGCAAAGTCATTGATATGCTCATTGGACTCAATGGTCTAAAAAAGTAGAACGCACCGAGGGGGAGTCTTTGGAGGGAGCCGAAATCCGTGATACGGAAACACAGGAACCCGTTCACTGGGGAGAAATCTTCTTCACCCTCCATAAACACTGTGGGCTGAACAAGTGGGAGATTTGGGAGTACACACTCCCTCAGGTTGCGGAGCTGTGCAAGTCAGCCGAGAAATATATTCAATTTGAGGTTGAACTAATGACAGCACCTCTTCGCATGTTCGGTGGCGGTGGGGGCGAGGAAGTTGAAGAAGATGGGACCGTCAGACGTAAAAGAACCTTCAATGACGAGGATTACACAGAGATATCAGAAGATGATATCGGTATGCTTGCACAAGCGCTCGGAGGATAAAAGAGAGACATCCCGTTTTGCCTAAATGAAGGTAGAACGGGATTTATGCATAAAGGCGGTGATTCTTTTGACTGAAACAGAAGGACAAGGAGATAAACATTCCTTAACACAAGAAATATTAACGGATAAGGATCAATTAACTGGACAAAACGCAGTACTGAAAGAGAGTTCCCCTTCAGGCGTTAGGACACTGATTAGACGAGTGGAGACAATCAGAAGTGATATGCAGTCGCAAATGATTGAAACACTGACTACCGATTTGGAGCACTTTTATCGTGGAGCGTTCAGTGAAATGAAGGATGTGTCTGCAGCTGGATCACAAGGGTTGTTAGACTCCGTGATGAATACGATGAAATATATTTCAGCAGGTGAAACCAAGGGGTATTCATCAACATTACTCAAGAAATCCCTTGACTCGTCGCAGCAGATGGATCAACAGATGAGCCGGGCCGACCAGAATTTCGAGCTTAGATCTTCTGGGACAACTAATGACAGTGGGCAATTCACACAAACCGGAACGGTCAAAAATCTGCAACGAATTGCACTGCAACATGGTATGGATCAGGAAGATGTAGGTCTTGCCTATCGCATTGGTTCTCGTAATTATGATCATTCATCTGAAGCTGTCGCGTTTGCTGAAGAAGTAGCCAAGCTGCATTCAGTGGGCAATATGGATGTAGAACAGACGGCAACAGGTCTGGAAGCTGTTACTCCGGCATGGGGAAGCAGTAGCTTTGATCTGTCCCAAGTCACAGACATGATGATCAGAGCTTCAACGATGTTGGATGTTGGCATTCAGGACTTGATGGATATGATGCGTCAGACCCTTCCAATGGCTGGTAACCCTGATGGAACGCTTGCACCAGAGGATGCATTAGCCAACTGGATTAGCAAGGCTGGATTGTTGGTTCAGTCAAAAGGAGATCATCCTCAGCAGGGCTTTGCATCGAATCGAGTTAGATTCGATCTTCTTGCTGAACAAGTGAAGGATACGGATGCAAACGCCTCGATCCATCAGCGCACCGGTAGTAGAGACAACCTTCAATTCCGACAACGAGAGATCGAAATCGCATTTCAGATTGCAACACATGAGGCGATGCAAGGGTTGAAAGAGGAATTTGCCGAGCTGGGCGATTATCTTATCGCAGTCATGCGGTTAATTGGTGATCGTACGGGTGGCATTGTTGATCATATGGAACTGCTTAACCGAATTATGGATGAAGTCGGTGTTCAGATTGCGTGGGATAAGTTCGGTGAAGTGATGAATGAAGGCGATCAGAAACGATACGGTACTACGAATGCGGATCCAGGGAAAGTCGAAAATAGGGGGAGCGATGTTCCCAAGCGACTTCGAGTCACGGATGTGCAACGTGCTGGTGTAACGCAGGAAATGGGCAGACAGCAGAGTCGTCTGCAGACTCTGGAACATCGCAGAACAGAAATTCAAAGTAGGGCCGCCTCCAAGCAAGATGATGTACTTCAAGCACGGACTAACCGAGATCATCAACATAAAATGTACAATCAGGCTATACAAGATGGGGATACAGCAGCTTCTTCCATTCATGCAGAAGAACGTGACGAAGCTGAGAAGCGAGTCAAAACGTATAGTCGAGAACTTCTTCTGTTGCGAGAAGAAATGCACTCACTCGATATTCAGATTGTAAAGACGAAGCGAAGTCTTGAGTTTCTTGGGCGAGAGCTGGATGAAACGAGTAGAGCAATGATGCAATTTGAACACCAAGCTAGAGTTTTGATGATGGCGATGGATGACATGGACCTGGATGCAGTTGAACTACGAAACAAGTTGTATTTCCTTAATGCTGAGTTTACATACGGCTCAACCGATGTTCAGCGCTACGAATCCGAGATCCAGAAGCTGCGTAAACAGTCAACTCTATTGAATGACGTTCTCTCCACATTGAGAACCGAAGTCAATGAGTTAAATGCTTCTTTTAGACAAGGCATGATCGATGCTACAGCATACATATCCAAACTGAAGGAACTTGAACAGGTTCAGCTCGCAAGTATGATGAATGGTTCAGGAGGATTACTAGTCATTCCAGGAGCAGGAGGCGTTGAATCTCCTGTTAAGGATGACAAAAAGGATAACAAAAACAAAACCTTTGTAGCTCGTCATGAAGACCTGATCAAAGATGTCATGAAAGACGCGATAATGGATGAATTCAATCCGGGGGGCGACTCGAAGAAAGGGAATAAAAATACACCCAAAAGGGGCCTTCTTTCCAGGTTTAAGGATATGAAAGACACAGGCAATCGCAAAGCATTTTTTGACAGCAATGCCCCAATGCGTAATAAAGATGGAAATATTCTTCGAGATAGACAAGGTAATTCGATTACTCAGCGTGACATCAATGCGGAGCAAGCTGCCCGTGGGATTAAAACACCCGGAAAATTTTCGAAATTAGTCAAATCCGGCGGGAGATTATTGAGGCCTTTAAAAGCTGTACCAGCACTTGGGTTAGCGATGACCGCTATGGATGTCGTCTCTGGTCTTGTCGATCCATTGAACAATATGGGTAAGTCAGAAGCGGAGAAACAGAGTATTCGCGCTACCAATAAGGAAGAGTTGGCCAAAGATTTCAAGGATATGGAGCAGTCATCTTTTGTAGGGAAAGTGTGGAAAGGGTTAAACCTGGGGATGGATGCCGCTGTGTCCGGCACAATGAGTTCAATATTCGGAAACAATGCTACCAATAACAAGTTCGGGGATTACTGGAAGGGATTTAAGGCGGTTTGGAGTGAAGATGGCGGAGATGCAGTTGAGAAGAAACTGGGCAAGGAATACAACTACAAGCAGGAGAAAAAAGAAGCCCAGATTCAAATGGATAAAGAGTCTGGAAAACCGCCTGGGGACAACAAACAACAACAACCGCAGATACAATACATTCAACCTCAAATGCAGTATATTCCTGCTGCGGGCGGAATAGGTACCATTGCTAACGGCTATACGCCTCAGCCACAGAGCAATGGCATTGATGAAATGATTGCCAAGATTAATCGGCAGCTTAACAAATCAACAAGTGACAACGAAACCAATTACCAAGTCACACGATCCCGTCTGTTGATTAGTGGTGTTCGCGAAGATTCTGGTCAGATGCGTGCGCTAATGGAGAAATATTTGCAAGAGAATATCAAGTTCTTCGATAAGGCCATTGCAAGTTTACAGAAGACGTATGACAAGATGGCTGAAGGTAAAGAGAAAGATGAACTAGGCCTGGAGATCAATGAGAAGAAACAGCAGAAGGCACAGTCAGAACTTGAACTAAGTGGTGTTAAAAACAGTCAAATTGATGAGCTTAGACGCAAGATGAATGATCAGTTTGAGTTGACGCAGTTAGATTATGATAAACGAATGTATGATCTCCTGGCGGCTAATGGGGGTAAGGAAGATGCACCTGAATTAATTGCATTGAACAAATCCCGTGCATCTGAAATGAACTCACAAATAAGTTCGATCAAGCAAGATTGGAATAGTTTGCTGAATAGTGGATTGTTTAAACCGGGCACGGATGAATATATGCAGATTTTTAAACAAATCCAGTCATTGGGTGTAGAACAGTCCAAAAATTTGTATGAAATTAGCAAAAAAATGGATAAACCGATATCTTCATTCAACATTCCAGCAGGTCTTAAGGTCATGGATTACTTTGATTACATGACGACAAACAATACACATAAAAGTGTGATGGTTGGTTCGGGTGATGTTACGGTTCATGTGAACATCGATAATATGACAGGCAGCACAAAAGATGTGGAGAGGCTGACATCTACGTTGGATAAAACACTGCGGCAGAACAGCCCGGGTCTGGTTAACCGGATGGCTAGTAATGTAGGTGCAAGAATGGGAAGCAATCATATCCCCAGATAAAATAGGTGAGGAGGGCATCTGATATGACTCAGCAAGACCCGTTTGGCTTAGTTAATGACCGGTATAAAAGAAAGCTGTATGTAGATACAGGCATGAAGTTCGAGCCAGTGAACGGAAGAATTATTGATCCGTACTCATCACCTTCGCCCAATCCGCAAGTGAGGGAAATTAAAATGATTAATGCTCCCTCGCATTTTCATCAGATGGGCGTGTCTTCGTACAAGGCCATCATTAACATCCTGTTTAAAGATAAGCAATCCTATCACGACTATGCCATGTACGTAGGCTGGACACACAAATTTTATGATGAGAAGGGCAATATCTATGTTGGTGTTGTAGAGTCCATCAAAGTCGACCCTATTTTCTACCATCAGGATACGATGGATAAAGATCAGAAGGGGTACAAGGTCGAATTGACCATGACCCTGATCAAAAAAGATGGATATGACCGTAAGAGTGCAATACAGTTCCAGGATTTACAGACGGTAGAAGGCAAGGACCACTGGGCTAGAAAATCAATTGAACGCTTGGCTGATTTGGGACTGACGGTTGTAACACAATTGGATGGCACACCCATTCTATATTTCAGACCGGAAAACTTCATAACCAGAGCAGAGTTTGTTACTTTCCTGATGCGTACCAAGCGTTTGCTGGAACGAACAATTCGAGAGTAGGGTGACCTACTCTCTTTTCTGTCTATTCTAAAGATAGGAGGTGTTTATCATACGAAAATGGGTTGATGTAAACGAAGGGGACTGGTTCTATAACGATGTTATGGAAGCCACGAATATGGTTTTGGAAGATGGTGAAGTCTTTGTGGCCGGAATCAACTATAACAAGTTTGAGGAAGGCAAGCCTTTTGTATATGAAGAAATCAAAGGGAAAGCGGGGCAAACCTCATTTAGTCTGCCTGTGTTGATTAAACCAACAGATGACAATCCACTGTATGTGTTTATTGATGGTGTTCAAACGATCTACCAAACGGCTGAAACCAATAGTAAGGGATTAACTGATGTGGAGTTGTATACGGGTGTAAAAGCAGGACAGGTGGTGTCCTTCTGTAGTTATGGTGAACCATTGCTGGACAGTGCTTGGAAAAGGCCACCCGTGTCCTGGACTGGAGATCTGCCCAGAGCTGTACTTAGCGCAGCGACGACCTATTTCTACGATCCATTCAGTCGTAATCATCAGGAATATTTGTATGCAGCAGGCCAACCGCTTCGCAGACTCAGTATTCCTTCCGAGGTATGGGCAGACACCATGGGAGATGCAGAGGCTGTAACCAAAATTGCAACAAAGGCAATTGGTTACCGAACGGATGTTTATTGTGTCAGCCCAGGGGGCTCGGTGTTTCTTCCTTTTAATCTGAACGGTGTTACCTGCAAGTTCAATTATTGGACGAAGAATAACAAGTTCATGAGTGAAAATATCAAAGCGACAACCCTCAAACCAGCATACAATAATTGTTTCTTTCCTAATGCCATTATACAGCGGGGAGAAGCCTTTCATCTGATTAACAAGTTGCGCAAGGTGTTCTATGCCAGATTTACGGACATGGAAGCACCAACGACGGAGATTAATCAGCCTATTACGGCATTTCAGGGTCAACGGGTGTTTAGGCTTAATGGCAATTATCCGGCAGGTAAAAAGAAACTTAAAATTACAGTGAAATTTAAAGACGAAAAAAAAGATAAAGACCAAGAAACACCGGCTTATTCGGAAATTGACAACCACACGGTTGTATTTAATCAACCTTTTTCAGAAGGCGACGAAGTGACATTCTATTATCTCAAAGATGTGAGCGAAAGGTTCGCAGATGTCGGCAAAGCTTCAGCCATTTATTATCAAACCAAAGGTGAGCGGGTAGAACAGTCCAAGGATGCTTTCTGGAAAATAGCCGTCTCGGAGATGGAAGATGAAACGTTTGCCAATAATGATCCTCTAATTGCTGGCATTCCGATCAATAACAAGCTGGATGGTGCAGCGATAGTAACAGATATGGGGAGACCTACAAATGGCACAGAGCAGGCAGAGCTATGGTTCCTTGGAAATTCCGCTATGACCCGGGCTGAAGCCGTAGCTTTCCTGGACCGATTCATGAAATGGACCATCGAGCGATTCAAGTAAGGGGGAGATTAAAATATGATTCCAATTTCGGATGAGGTTATGAACGTGCTGTCTCAGCGTCTGAAGCTGGGGGAAGGAGCACTTCCCAATATCCGGGTCGAAGTAGATCGGTTAGCATTTATCCCGGGACGGACAGAAGAGTTCAGGCATATCGTAACCGAGCAAGTACCCATCATCAGTACAGAATCCGTTTGGGTGGATGAATCGAGTGATGGCATATATAACGGTTCGACTCAAGCGAATACCCAGGAGATTTGTTTTCCAGTCAAGGGTAAAACATTTTTCACGATTAAAGTCACGGATAATTTTGGCTCTCCTCGTGATAAAGGTACAAGAATTCATAAAGGTATTGATTTGTGGGATGACATTGGAACGCCAATTCTGGCTGCTTGGTCAGGAAAGGTAGTCCGAATATCCCAGAATAAAACAGAAGGTGCTGGTAATGCCGTAAATATAAGACATGCCAACGGTGTAATCACCAAGTATTTTCATCTAAAAGAAATTCTCTGTTCGGTGGATGATGAAGTAGCCCAAGGGGCTGTCATTGGAACACTAGGCAATACGGGTGGCGTATATACCGGTGGTCATAAGGTGTCTGCGGCTGAACGTGCGGTGGGCAAGGGACGACATCTACATTTTGAAATTTGGGAAGGAGTCAATCCAACAACGAGAACTGGAGAAGGTGGTAAGGCAGTTAATCCTCAATTGTATTTCAAGGGACAGCGCAAGTTGCACGGAAATGCGAAAACAACATTTACTGATGTAAAGCCGGTTCAGGTCGAAGGATATCCCGGAGAGATCAAACTGAATGAGAAGTTCGACAAACGAAACTGGTATGAGAAAAACGTTTATACAACCGGATTGAAATTTTCGGATTATGCCAAGATTGAATCGGGCTGGACTATGTTTGATTCAGGAGGCAAGTTGCTATACACCTTTGAAGGCAAAGCTGCCGTAGCTGAATTTGAGATTAACGTTACGAAACTGAGTATGCCCACACAAGGGCTGCTTAGTATTGGAATGGGGACTAATTTCAGTGATGCGGAAGGGGATTCTTTCGCCGTGGTGATCGATGGTAAAACGTATGCCTATGTCAATAAGTTTAACGGGGCATATGATCTGACCAAACTGACGGAATTGAATAATATTGTGATCCCTGCAAAAGCCAAGAGTATCAAGATTAAGGTGACCTATGGGGGTAAACAAAACTCCACTGTCCCAACCGGGTCTGTTCCTGCTTCAAGTAAGAAGTATAAAAAATTCGCCATTGATTATATTCGCATACAAGAGTTGTTGCCTGCTCCGTTGAAGAATCAAAAGAGTGAAGAGGGGCTCGATCCATCTAAAGGCTATTATCAAACGAACAGCTACGGAGATTTTATCAATAATAGAAGGACAGAGACGAATGTTATTCAGGTCGGGTCTTTTGTCTATATGGACACACAGGTTCTTCCCAATATCATTAGTGCCGAAATTGATGATCAGTTTGATTCTGAAGCCAGGGAAGCACGGATGACCATCTCCAATCCGAGAGGATTCTTCTCTCCGGATTATAATCCTGCTCATTTTCCTGAGCTTGGTGGTGTGACGTCTCCATGGTCTTATTTTGCAAACGGATTCCATATCGGAGTTCTGAGTGAAAATACACCGATACGCATATATATCGGATATGGTCAGCACATGATGCGGGTATTTACCGGACTGATTGACAAAGTGGATATCAATGGCGAAGGCTCCACGCTGGAGATTACGGCCCGAGATATGTACAAGCGTATTATCGAGAAAGTCATTTCCGAGAAAAAAGCCTATCCAGAAGTAGATGAGATTGATAATGTGCCAGATCCGGTACCGCCTGCAGCAGTTGGCACGGACCGGACATCCTCCATTATTCAGGCTGCGCAGGCTCAAGCTGCAGCGTATGGTGTACCTGATCATAAGTTTTTGCTTGCGATATGCAGGCACGAGACCGTTCTCGGAACACAAGGGAAGGGCAAAGATGAGAACGGCAGCTTTATTCTTGGATATGGCTGTCCTAGTACAAGTGATTGCAATCCACTTTACAAGGGAATTCAGGAGCAAATGAAGCGCGGAGCAGAACGGATGTCCAAGGCGCTGGCTTCCAGAGGGAAAAAAGTGAGTTCCAAGGCGGATGTACTTTATTTCCATAATGGTGGAGACGTTGCTCCCATGACCTGGAGTCAAGATCGAGAGAATTGGGTGGACAAGGTATGGACCTATTATCAGGAGATGCTCGCAGATCCGGCAAGCTGGACCATTACAGCAACCTCCACTCCGGCAGTTACACCAACACCCGCTCAGCCTGTAGAATTTGAAAAGCCTGCTTGGGTTAAATCAACCGTTGTACTAGATCTGGTTAAACATGCAGGTATGGTGGGTTGGAGGGCAACCAGTGAGGATCGCTCTTATCCTGACTACGTGATTGACGAGACCTATCTGATTGAAGTGAATCAAAAGACGGGCAGGGTCATTGTCCCCGTACCGGGTCAGGAAGGTGAGTTTGAAGTCAAGGATGCAAGCACAGTGCTGACACCGAACGGATGGCTTAATCCATTTATTGAGGAGTATGGCAAGACGTTTGAGCAATGGTCTGCCAAAGTTACGGAAGCTGTTCAGGAGGTGATCTCGGAGATTCCGTATCGAAGCTACTGTGACCGTTATGGTACGTACCGACTGGAGCGCTTGAATTATGACAAACCGGTCGTGGCAGAGTTTTCCGAGAATGACAATCTGATCTCCATAACCAAATCCACGGATTGGTCCAGAGGAAGAAGCCACATTGTTGTTATTGACTCGAATGATAGTCAAAGTAGTTTCGTGGACAAGGAGATTTTACTCGAACTGAAAGGAGAAATCCGAACCATGGTGCTGGCCGTTCCTTGGGCGAAGACGGTTGAAGCCAAAAGACAGGTGGCAGAGCGAGCTTTTTTTGATATGAAACGGATGTGCCGTACGCTTCAGGTATCCATTCCTGCGAATCCTGCGCTTGATCTGCTCGACAACGTCATTGTGACGGATAAAACGACCACCACACGGGCTGTATATACGATTAAAAGTATTAAAACCAGTTATTCGGTCGACCGTGGCATGTTACAGGTCATTGATATGATGTGGGCAAGAAAGGGAGTGATGGTGTAATGGCCGGCATTGTGAATGAAAATATTGTATTTCCCGTTCTGGATCTAATCCACCGGGAGCTTCGCAAATATAGTAGTATCTCCAATTCAAATGTTTCTCCTCTTGAAGGTGAGCCTTCCGTTACATTATATCGGGAGCACATGCAGGACCCGTACAGAGTGACAGGGGCAGACCTCTTGTATGAATCAGCATGGAAGGTTTCGATTTGGATGAAGTTTGGCTCAGAGGATGAGGAAGACTTTCCTTCAGGGGTGGGCTATTCCCACCCGGATTTTGATTATTACAAGTATTACAGGCTAACGCAGGTGACGGCCCGTACATATGATCCAGTTGGAGAGTCCATGTTCACTTACAATATTGGTCTAAATTATGATGACGAAGGACGCTTAACTGGAACGAGTGTAAGTCGTATATAACATGTAGGAGGTGGTTCCATGGCATTTAATGTATCTTACATCGCGGGTGGCGTCATCGACAAAGTGCGCGAGCTGCCGTACCCACACTTCAGTAAAAAGACGATTCCGTTCATTCGGGGACAGATGTTGGACATTCCGGCAGCGAAGACCACCAAGTCGGATACGTTCACCTTGGCGTATGACACAGAGTTCTTGAGCATTGCGTTTGCTGCGAGTCACTACTGTGTCGGCGATTACTGGGAACTGACGATCGGGACTGAAAAGGTGTGCCGCACCATTTATGCGAAGGAACTTCCCGAGTCGGTTTCCATGGGGAACAGTTTCGGAATTGTCTACCCGATTCCGGCGGGAACGACCATCACGTTTGACTTCTTCAACGCGGTGGCTGAAGCCAAGTCGGTCTGGTACAACATCAAATTTTTGAGATAAGGAGGGTGACGATGGCACTGCAAAAACCGCAGACGAACTTTGCCGCTTATATTGACGGAGAGTCGGAAGCACAAAAACTAATCAACACACTGGCCGATGAAATCGTAGGTGCTGATATTCCCAAAGTAGAGGGCGGAATTGACGCTAATCGTTGGGAGAAAGTCTATGAATCTGATGGAGCTGAATGGGTGACTTACAGTAAAAGTTATCACAAAGGCATTGTTGGCATGTACACCCATTCGGATGGAAATCCGTATGAAGTATACCAAATTCCGGATTGGACTGAAGCCAAAAGTTACACAGGAGACTCTGCCCTAGATGCGGATGGATGTTTATGGGAAGTAAGACAAACCTATTTTGACGAAGCAGTGGAAGGCATGACTCAACCAGGTACAGCAAACATCGGAAAAACTTACGGCAATTATAAGACAGGACGTAAAATTCAGGTTGTACAATTTAATTACCAAGATACTCAGACAAATGAAACAAAATATGTTGATGTTCCTGGCTGTTTGGTAACCGTTGTTTTAGATAATTCAGTTCCAGACGGGTACAGAGCGTATCTGGTGCGTCAGGTAATTGGAAAACTCGATGGAACGACAAAACCATCAAAAGAGTGGAACCAGTTTGAGATTGTTACAGAAATGCCAACAGATTGGGCATACGCAATCAAGCTTGCACCGAAAGGAAAGTTTCAATACAACTTTTCAAGACCAGACAATTATTATGACAGGAGTCCGTATTGGGCGTGGGGAGCAATTGTTGATAGTTTTTATGAACCTGTAAAGCAACTTTACAAATTTGATGAACTATTCTATACAGCTGATGTACTGAACAATGTAACTGCTCAGACCGTAGTGAAAGCAACTCCTACAGTTCCCACAGGAATTCAGGTTCGAGATTATTATGTCATGTTTGAACAGCCAGCCCATGACTGGAATTACATTAACATCTACTATGGAGAAGGTTTCGAGGGGAAAGTTGCTCAAGGAAGCCAGCGCGAAACGTATGATGGGATCTGTGATCCTGCAACCATAACGATTGGGAAGGCACCTACAGTCATTGACCAATTGAAGGCACATTATATGTATTTGACATGGAATGATTCATCAGCCATTAAACCTTTCATCCCACCGTCCACGAAGTGGAAGCTGGATTATGACGGCAAGACAGAGATCGTAAGCCCGGCAGCTCGCTTTTTCCACGGACGACATTCTACCACGTCATGGTTGCCTAACAAAAAACGCAGACCGGATTACCTTGTAGCTTACACTTTATCGGTAAACAATGACCGAGTAGTTCTTGTTCTGGAAGGTGATCCTTCACCGAATATTCATAGCTATTACCGCAGTTTTGGATACATAGGCAAGATCGTTCCGTTCAATGATTACGACCATGGAGGAAACTTTGGTGTCACTGTTGGCATGGGTGATCTGCGAACAGATATGACAGGTTACACGAAAAATGATATTCTCACGGATCTTAATCCGGATATCTATGCCAAATACGGTGAGTACACTTCAAATGGTATGGACTCCATGTCCATGTTGAAGACACGCAGTAATGTCTTGTTCCAGCGGTATTACCCGGCATTTATTTCGCATCTTCCGAACTATCCTTCTGTGGGTAAACTTCCCCCGGGCCTCTCGAAATTGATTGTAGATACGGATGGGTTCCAGAAATCTCTCTGGACAGGAAAGTATCATGCAAGTCCAATCTACCTTGTGCATCAGGCAGAAGGATATCGGGGTTATATGGACGGTGTAGTAGCGATATACGACCATAATTTGGTCAATCGCGATGAATTAATCGTAGATACAGAAATTCTGAAAGATCCTTCCAAACCTGCGTTGGGTACGTGGACAGAGGTTTACAAGTTTTTTAGTATCAAGAGTCCGTTGAATCTATTCAAGCATTCCCCATCACCAGATGTAATTACGATTGCATTTTTGAAAGAGATAAAATAAGGAGGATTACATAATGGCAAATTTTAAATATGTAGAAACAATCACTACTTCACAGGACGTGTTGACAAAACTGAAGGAGGAAGTTACAGGGTTTAAGAGTTTCCCATTTGAATCCACTGCAGGTGAATCTCAGGAACAAAATCTGTGGGAAGTATTTTACGAAGAAAAGGACAGTAGTGACCGAATTCAGGAACTTATTCTTCGCGGGATCATGACCATTGGAACACAAGCAACACCGATTACTAAACAGTTCTATGTAAGTTTCATCAATCATGCTCTGGTACCACGTGTTGTTGCACCTGTTGCAGCCTATGAGGAGCATAGTACGTTGACTGTTCAGCTGCTTGAAGGATTCGAAGGCAGTGAACCAACCACACTACCGGTTACCACTCGTCCAACATTCAAGCTGACAGGACATCCGGTACTCTACCAATGGGCACTGGAAAACTACACCCCAACGGATCGGAATAAAGAAAAACCTGTATATATGTATGTGAATGTTATGAACAATCGCTTGGCGATGGTTCTCGTCGCTGACCCAGCAGTAAACTTCCTTGATTACAAAAAATCCTTCCTGTACGCAGGTGCATTGAAACCATTCAAATACAACCTGAATGACGTAGACGGAAACGTAATGCTGACAGCTGGAGCGGTAATCGAAGAACCAGATATCTCTCAAATTGCAACAACAGGAACGTATTACTACGGTCAATATACATCTGCAGGTAACAACACACTTCAGATGTTGAAAACCAAATCAGGTATTGAATTCCAGCAGCACTATCCTTCCTTTATCACACAAGCTCCACCGAAAGGTAAAGCTTATCAAGATCCGGAATTGGGGGATACGGGGTTGGAACTGGAGCCTCAAGGCTTCCAGGCGTCCAAATGGACATCCAAATATCACTTGTCTCCCATCTACGTGGTTCACCCTTACGAGGGTTACCGCGGTCAATTCGATAACTGCATCGCGGTTACGAAGCATAATATCCTTCACCTGGATGAGTTAATTATTGATGTGGAAGGCAAGTCCTGGGACCAAGAGGTGTATCGTTACTTTGATACCGATACGGCACAGAATTTCATGAATCTGTCTGCCAACCAACGCATGGGTGTAGCTATTCTGAAGGAAGTCCGTTATACGGCGTAAGTTAAACTGAATCAAAGCTGAGTCGTATAGATTCAGTGAGAGGGAACTTTCTGAGACTCCACTCAGGGGTTCCCTTTTTTTAGTTGGAAGGGGGCAGTGACGTGAGTCAAGTAGTCAATAAGTTTGATTTCACCGTTATAGATTACACGACAACTCAGTACGGTTACCTGTTTACAGTCGGAACTACAGGAAGCAGGCCTGAGGATTATCGATTTATATACATGCCTTACAGCCGGTATCCAAGTGTCCTGATGCTTGATTTCTACATGGCAAGATCCATCTCACATGGATTTAACCATCAACTTGTGGAAGCGATTCGCAAGGATCTGGAAGGAGAAGAACGATTTATTGTCCTAAGTGATGCTAAACAGGATAAAGAAGGGCTTCTGCACAGTTCCACGGAAGGATCGAGCTCAGCTACCAAGCAAGGCGATGTCATGGAATTTTCGTTCGAAATGGAGCGGTCTGCTTTAATTGAAGCTTTGGAGATGGATCATCACGATGAGGGACACAGACCCGGAGGCTTAAAGGATTCATTCATTCATGAAGATATGTCAGAGGGCTGGCGCGTAGATAACGATAAAGAGCTAAAGATTGTCCGTAATTTGGGTTTAACTCGTAACTTTGTGAAGAATCTGGATAAGCTGGAGCCTGGAAAAATAAGTTTCAGGGTTAGTGAATTTGGGATGATTGCGGACTATGCAGATAGTGCAGAGCAAGATAACAGCTCTGAACTGGTGATTAAGCAATTGATACACTCTGTTCGAAACGATAAACCGGAAATGGACGTGGCAGAAGTTTTCGAGAAAGTGGAGAAAATCATTGGACGCCGGGCACAAAATGATTTTTTGTTAGAAGCCATTCAAGACCACTTCAGAAGTACAGAACTGGAGAGGAGCCTTCAATCCCGGAAGGTAAGCAAACAAGACGTGGAAATTTTATATCAGGATCTGCTAGGTTTACGTGATGTTCATAAAGAAACATTTACTGAACAAGCTGCCATGATTGGGAAAAGGGTAGAGGACCATCAGCAATTATCCATTCTCTCTGATATGTCGACTGCTTATATTCGTAGATTTCAGGAAATAAAGTATATGCACCTTGATCGCACGTTACCGTTAGCCCGAAGAGTGTATAACACTTCACAATTGACACTCATGCATACACTGGGAACAGCTGTGCGAGCAACAACGTTTGGTGGAACGACTACAGGCAAAATTGTTCAAGCAATGAGAGACATCGAAGAGAATATGTTTCTTTCACAACTGAATCATGCTACCAGGGTTATTAAGAATGAAATGACAACTCACGAGAATGTACTTGCCAAACTGAAGGAGCGTCAGTACCCGACTGTTCTGCATACCGAAATGAGAAGTACGCGAGAAGTCGACAACCAACTTTACTTTCATGATGATCTCAGTCAAAGCAGCCGTGACCAACATCGAAATGCGTTAGTCTTTCGTCCGAGTGATACCCTGTGGCATCCGCTCCAAGCTCACAGAATTATAGACAAACATCCGGCAACTACAGCATCCGGTATCATTTTGGCATCCAGAGATATAGGGACTATTACGGATGTGGAAAGGCAGTTTCCTTGGGCAGCTCGGGATCAAGCGGAAGATATGAACGTCATAGGTGATCTGACTACGGGGCAAAAAGTTTATGTGGAGAAAATGTATATTGAGCATGAGCGTCCTAAGGCACGACGAATTTATGTGGTTCATAGTGAGGTGGACCGTCATGCAGAACAGGCTTATCGTGAAAGTACGGAGCACGGTTTTGTTTTCAGAGATTTGCAGGAGAGCAGAAGGATCAGTAAGGTTCCTGGGTATGTAGAGAGGGAAAGTAGGTTAGGCAAACGAGTGACTGCAGAGGCTCTTGAAATACTCAACATGCAATCACTTGGTGAAAGGGAAAGCAAGTTCGATAGCTATATTGAGGACAAGTTCCATACTGCAAAAACAGAAAAAAGGAATTTGTTCATCCCGAACAGTGAGGAAGGCGCAGAAAGAAAAGCATCCTTTGAAAGTTATACGGCTGGTTCAACAACGGCAGAAAGAGCGTTGGCTCATGATTTGTGGTTACCTGAGTCTGAGGACCATTTGGCTGACAAAGAATTATTACGTTCTACCATGCTCGAAAAGCTAAATTCGTATGGAAAGAACGACGAACAGAAGCATGTACATCTGACAGAGAAACCACTTGTATCACATAGAGATCGTAAAAAATTACATCTGGAAACGACCCTGCAATCCATCCTAGATAATAGTCGACCAACCATGATTCGGGATGAGCTTTTGGACAAATTGGTTGGTGGAGGATGGTTGGGGAATAAAGCATACCCTGGATATCTGGACGAGGAATTTATCGTAGGGGAGATCTTGGAGAACAGTCCGGCAGTCATCCTGGAAATGATGATGGAAGCTGTGAATAATGCAGACGCTTCGGTTTATTTTGATGAACCGTTTTTGGCTGGGGTTAGAGAGCGGGTAGATGCGTTAATCGATTGTGGGATCTTAACAGCTGATAAAGAAGGAAGCAGATCAGGCATCATTTCCTTTAATTTCGAAGGTGCGAAGGAATCTCAGCTTGGTGATATAGGGACGGAACTCTCAGAAGCATCCAAAGATTTGAGCATAACAGTACTTGAGGATGAATCTCGATCGGCTGAACTGAACAGACGTAATTCTACTCTAGAGACAGACGTTTTCGAGGGAGTGAAAGTAAAGGAAGATCAACATGGCGAAATTACGGAAGTCATTTACGGCGCAGATTTTAATGCAAGACCGGCTATTATTGAGTTTGAAGATTCATTAGGTTACCTGAATCCTGGAGGGGGATTATTCCCGGATGACCCAGCGTATGAAGGAAGTCAAGTTGAACGCAGAGGACAAACCTTTGATGAGTACGGGATAGGCGCAAAATATAAACGGGACGGAATGGCTCTCGACCATCATATCGTGAGTTCCAACATGAACCGTGAGAGTGTGATTCATACCGAATTTAATATGGGCGGGGTTTCCCGGTATCGATATGGAATAATTGATGATGAATACACCATGGGTGGCACGAACTTGCGCCAGATGCTTTTGAACAGCGAATATGCTATTGGAACGTCAAAGACTCGTGAGGGATATTCGTATGATCAACAACTTATGGCTACTAATCCAATAAGAGAAGGTTTAATCAGTGGTGAGTACTCCATAGGCACAGCCAAGATCAGACAGTTGTATTTGAATGAGAGCTATTCTATTGGCATGATTGAACCACGTCAGGCAGCTATTGATATAGATTACTCACTGGCGACTTTGGAATGGAGATCTGCGCTGCTCAGCGAGGATTATTCCATAAGCAGCTCGAAATATCGAGATGGAGTAGCTGAGATTGGATATACGCTTGGTTCATCGTGGGCGAGAGAAGGTGCGATGGATATTGAGTTTAATGCAGGTACGCGGCAAGCATGGGAATCCACGTTGGTAAATATTACTTCTGAAGCGATTAGGGTTGATCGATATGGATCAGTGCAAGATGAGATATCTCTAGCCACTACTGTAATGAAATCTGCGGATCTTGACGATATGCTGACGGCCCATTCAATCATGCGCAAAGGACAATTGAACGTTGAAATCATTTCGGATAACATGAACAGATTATCTCTCATGCTTGAAGACAACCATTCTACAAGAATCGTGAAAGAGGCATCAGTCCATGAGATTGAGAGTGAAGTTGTCAAGTTACGCTTGAGTGAATTGCATGGTGAGGGTTGGTACGGTGGTAAAGATATCAGAGATACTAACTTGGTCGAACTGATCTATGATTCGATAAAGAGTAAAAAGGATTCGGCACTGGATCATGATGTGATCCTTGCCTACAAGCTTACTCATGACGCTTACCTTCATGAGACAACTGATAGCACGATTGAAAAGATTGCTAATCTTGAAGAACAACTTATAGCGGATAAACCGCAAAATGGTTACCTTGACCTCACGCTACCACTAGGCGGTACAAATCTGAAATATGCTGATGTTCCAGTGGAATCCGTAGGTGGGACGGGGCTCAGTTATGGAGATATACCTGTAGAGATTGTTGGTGGAACGAATCTGAAATACGGTGATGTTCCAGTTGAGATTGTTGGCGGAACAAACTTGAAGTATGGAACAACAGAGATTGTACTCTCAGCGTACAAACCCCAGTACGGCAATATGGAAGAGAATCTGCTCGCTGACAAACCGCAATATGGATATTTGGAAGAGAACATGTATGGTCTGAAAAATGCCAAAGATTCCACTATTGATGAGCAAATTCATGCGTTTAAAAACGGTAAAGAAGCTAATTTTATCCAAACGCTTGAGTTAAATAAAGAGGATAGGTCAGCATTCCTGCATGACAACCTTCTTGGGGTGAAAGCTGAAAGATGGGCGCATACCCATGAGACGATCAATGATGTAATGAAGCTGCGAAATGGATCGTTGGATCAGGACATGTTCTACGGAAACAAGGAATTTAATGAATCCATTTTGGACATGGAACTGGTTGGCTTCCAATATAAACAGCTAGACCTGATCCAAAGCGAATATGCTTACCTTAAAACGAGAGACGTTCATATTGAAGATAACTCGTTCATGAGCTCCAGAAGTTCTTATGACGCGTATAACCATCAATTGGATGCTGGAATGAACTTGTTAAGAAGCACGACTCTGGATTGGGAGCAATTCGCAGCGGGGAAAATAGATCGATATGGTCATTCACATGAAATGGAAAGTGGCGTTGGGGGTGAGCGAGCCGGTGAGCATTTCGATGGGATATACGGGACCACACTCCAGAGGTTTGCATTCACAGGTGACGAGTTAAGTTACGGAAATAGTCTACCATACACAAGCTACGTTGATAATGACGGCCAGAGCTTTGGCAGTAAGTTAATAGACCCGGGTTATCTTAGTGAAGATGATTTTAAAGGGATAACAGAGGAACGTGAATCCAGCATAGAAAGAGAGTTGCCGACTGGTATAGCGAACGCCAGATTGTCTGAAATTGAGGATCCTGATTCTCTCATGGCTTCATTTGAAGAACGCTGTTCTCAAGTCATCACAGGTTTTATTTTCGCTGAAAGACCTGAGAAAAGAGCAGAGTATCTGGAACAGTTGCACGCGTTTCTTCCCGAGAGAACAGCTCATCTTATGGAAATGTATCACGAAGCCAAGATGGAACCGCGTGAGAGCTTCACACTGACTGATCATCCGGTGGCTGAACGGGAATCCGCTGATGCTTACATCCCAATGATGGATACCATGGCACAGGGTCTCATATTCGATTACTCGGAAGATCTGCTTGATCGAGGGATGGATCCTGAAGATTGGGAAGGTGGTTTGGGTGTGCCGGAGGACTATGATCCGAATGATCCGTTTAATGTGTACTATCCGTATTCCAAGGATATGGATGCGCTGGAATTATCCCAGTCAGACGATTGGACTAAATTCGGTCAAGGCGATTGGGATCGGGATCAATTGCTTGGAAAGTTTTATTCCAAGGCAGATACGAAGGACATCAGTGGATGGTACCGCAATAATTTCCTGGCTGAGACGTATAAGTTCTCAATTGATTTCAAGGTGGATACAAGTACAGATGGGGATGGCGCAGGAATTATTTTCAAATACTTCGATGAAAATAATTATTGGATGTTTATGGTTCACGGAGGAGATAGCGATAACAGTCTGGATATGAGAACGCCGATGCAGCTATATAAAATCGTTGCTGGCAATCCAACTGCAGTGGGTTCTCCGATGCAACCCTTTAAATGGGAGAAGGGAAAATGGTATACATTGTCCGTGTCGGTCATGAAAAATAAACTCCAGATCTACACAGATTCGAAATTGCAATATGATCTGACGGGCACCGATTAACTCGGTGCTCTTTTTGTCGTATAGAGAGATTGGGAGGTGATTGGTATGGGTCATACATTTGGTTTGTTCTCCAAATCACAGAAAGGTGTATTGTTCGCCAATATGAGAGCGAAGATTGCGGACGAAAGTTACGGAAACCCCAATAACCCTGCGTATTTACCGCAGAGTCCCAATGCACCGAGGAGTGAAACGGACCGGCATGGCGAAGAAAATAATCCTATTCTGGGTGATCCAGGTTACGGTCAGATAGGACGATGGCAGACGGTTCAATTGGATGCACTGGAAAATAGTATTGATCAAATCATTGAGCAATATCTGAAAGATAAGTCGTGGTATGCGAGTGTACGATGCCGTGAAGCACTGTGGAATATGTACCGCAGGATTGAATGGTGGGTAGAACAGCAGCAGCCTCCAGATAAAACGCAATATCAGCGGGTACTGCAAATGGTAAAAGACTGTATTCACAAGATTCTTGAAAACGCCCAGAAGGCTGGCGGTAGTCATCATGGTGTATCATTGCCGATCTGTCCGGCACCCTACTACCATCATTTTAGCGGGAATTACTTTAATCATTTTGATGCAACCGTATATGAAATCCCGCTCTTTTCAATGAAAAAGGACGTCCCGTTCTCGAATAAATTCCCTGATTTCTTCAGATATGTATCATCAACGGAGGATCAGGAATGGGTAGCTGTCCACTCCGTAGGCCGAAATGAACAATCTGGATCAGAGATGATCTTAAAACTGGACTTAGGGCTTCTGGAGATTGGCAACTCATCCAAAATCACATTTAACTGGCGTGTGAAGCGTTATGGACAGATCAGGTTCAAGTACCTGGCTAGTGCCAAGCGCGGTAATGGCATGCTGTTCTATATTAATGGGCAGCAAGTTGGAGGCGAATGGAGCGAGAATAGCGGATGGCAAGAAGCTGCATTTACGTTGCAGCCAGGACAGATGTACAAGTTCGACTGGCTGATCCGCAAAATGAGACCCGAAGTATGGCAGAACAATGGTATCTATATCAAGGATGTTGAAGTCGTTGAGATTGTGGATACACGCAAGCCGCCTGCGCCTCTGGATTATGATTTGGATGGGGAGCATGTACATGAGTACGGTAATTGGGTAGTAAGATCCCCACAAAGTGTGGCACAAGCGCATTTTCAAGGTCAATTTATTGCAGATGATTTACGAAAGAAAACTATGATAATGGATTTGGACAACGAATGTAACGGAAGTATCTCATTTGCCTACAAAATGGGTGTAGATGAAGAGCCCTATCCTGATCATGATTATGAGTTGTTTTTCGACGATAAAATGCTTCAACGTACCCAGCGCGGGGATGGAGATCATGGCAGCTATGCTCGATCAGTGCATGGTGTGGAGTGGATACTAAATGGAGAATATTCAGAAACGGAAACCGACCTAGCCAAGATTGAGTATGAAATTGTTGCAGGGCATGATACGACCATTGACCTGAAAGGGGTAGTTGAGGTCATTTGTCCACCTCAAGAAATTGATCACTGGGAGCCCAGTCTTTATGGACAAGGGATTGGGAATTATCAATGGACAATGTCGGGAAATCCCAGTTGGATTCGTCACAATGATACCTTGCGTCTGGATGAACCAAAGCATGGTGATATGATTGCCCAAACAGAGGTGATTTTAGATGATGATGGTTGGTTTTTATTCAATTACTCTCATCAATTGAGGACTACTGAAGCGTTCGAGGTAACAGTCAACGGTATGTTAGAACATTATACAACCATGCAAAGTCACGGAGATAAGATACGTATCCCTTTAGAGGCTGGTACTAATCTAATACAGTTTTATATTCGAGATAGATTGACCGAAGAACCACTCATATATGAGATGGATAAACCGTTCACCTATGGAAACAACACCGGCAATACATATCGTACCTTATCTCCGCTAGGCTCATATGTTGATGTGACAAGGAACTGGGATGTTACGGATGCTGGTGCAAGGACAGAACAACATGGAGATACGATTACGTATAAGGCGGAGTTGAACCCTGGTGCCAAGTTTAGTGTAAAAGAGCATATGCGTATATATCCGGCAATGGACGCCGCGTATAATCCTGTCACAGGAGCTTCAAGAGATGAGAACGTGTTTAAAGAGATATTTAATGACGAAGGCAACTATGATGAGGCATTGAGGTTCATAGGGAGTTGGGATTGGAAAGAAGTTGTAGTCGGAGATGGCGTGATGTGGGCCCAAGGTCATGATCAGGATTTCATATGCGAGTTTGAAGCACAGTTAGACAACTCAGGATATATCTGCTGGCAGTATGGAGGGGAATTTGACACCGGCGAGAAACTGGAACTTCAAATTGATGGTGTTTCAGTCTGGACCGGGAGTCAGTCCAATGGAGACGATGGAACAAATTGTATGTATCCATTACCATCGGGGAGTCACAGTTTCCGCTGGATTTACCGGGATGGTAAGGCGTATGCACCAGGTAATGGTAGTACGGGCGGAGCAGAAAATGGATCAGCAAATTCCGGAGGGAATGGTACCGGTAATGATCAATCAGGTATAGCAGTTATAAGTCCTTTTGGAGAAGAGTGTTATCCAGCTTCGTTCAAGAATCATGACATTCAATACGGGCAAAAGCTTTATTCAGGTAAGTCTGATCGTAATGCTTTGTGGAAGGCTTATAATCAGGGACAGGTCTTCTCAGGATCTGGTGGAGCATATGCGATAGGTGTTACGAACAATAAAGCCATTAAACGAGATTTTGTTGTTTCCGACGTTGGGACGATTCAATTCTCGGAATATCTCACTGTATACCCGGTTCAAAAGTTAAAGGTATATGGATTAAGAACGCTTAAAGATTCTACTTTCAAAGCAGAAGCAGGAATAAAAGAGCCGGGTAAAAATTTAAATTATTACTCAATAGATGTCCGTAATACCAGACCAGGTAATAAAGATTCAGATTTTGGAAGTGAACACACCAGAAAAGTTTACGTTGAATTTTATTGTAATGGAAGCTTTGAAATCAGTTTCGATTATATGTGTTATCTATTTGATGGAGATGAGAAAGCCAGATTTCGTGTCCAGTATTACAAAGGTACACAAGTAGAGGCGAAAAAAGGTGTAGTCATCTTAGATGAGAAGAAAAATTTAGGGTACAACCAAGGAATAATTAACTACAAATCCATTACTGATAAGCAGTGGAAGGATGCAATACCTTTTAACAAAAAAGTGACTGTTAAGGAGCCGGGTACTTATACCTTGTGTATTGGACTTACGGATACCTTGAAAGACGAAGATGAAGATTCAAAAGGGATTCCTTATCATGCATCCATTAAGAACCTTCAAATTCGAACTGAAGATCCTAACGGTAAAAACGGAGATAAACTAGTTAATTACTCTATTTATGATAATAAAACCTATGTAGATGTTGAATTGACAAATACTAAGACTGGGGCAAAAAGCCTTCTTAGAAAATTGAAAGTAGAAGCAGGTAACCAAACAGGTGAAAGCATCCAAATTCCAACTAACCTAGAACCTGGAACTAAATATACCATTACATACACACTCCATAAAAATAAGGGCTCATCGAACGCCACGGGTCTTGATGCTGGTGGTTTCACGCTTAGTAATGGGAGCTTTACAGAGACCTGGGGCGCTTATTGCACTGATGCGAAGGGGGGGATATATCTAAAGGATAAATCTCCCCATCCAGGAGAAGATTCATGGAATCCACCTGGACCAGATACGACTGCGCCAGATGGTGGCAGTCATGCCTGGCTCGACGTTATTCGATTATACGAGAATAGAGATAGGGCTTGTCGAGGAACCAAAATTGTCATTGAAACTTACGAGGACGGTCAACTAATAATCCCACCACGAGAAGTTACAAATGAAGATGATCAGATCATCTCCATTGAAGTCGAGAATACCTCAGATCAGAAAAAGAATTACGAGGTTCGTGTTCGATTCGAGCAAGGATGCCTGGGAGATGGCGCAATGATCTGGGGAGGGAAACTGAATATTGATGATATTATCAAAGTTGATCCATCCTGGGCTGAGGTGACTCACTTTGAAGTTTGGAATAACAAACCGATCTGGATGGGTGGCTGCGATAACAGTAATATGCGCGTAAAAATTACACGTGAGGACGGAAAAGTGTTATGGGATGAAAAGTATTACGGGGATGGGTATCGTGGCTTCGAACTGAATGATCTGGCTCCCAAGCCTTATAGCAAGTATAAGGTTGAGATTACGACAGATCAGAAGGGGCAAATCAGCGATTGGACAGGAAAACGATATCTGACCACCTTCCGGGTGCATGACTTCAAAGCCTACGAAAGATGGGTATGGGTGCCTGAGCCGTTTGATTGTCAACTGGACTTCTTCATTGACGATGAGCTGATCAAAACATTCACCCAAGAGGGTGGATACTATACATTTTCACATCCAGTGCCCAAAGGCAAACATGAGTTCAAATGGGTGTTCACCTCACTTCAGGAAGTGGGTACGCGTAGTTACGAATATGCTAATCTGGACTGGATGGAACTGACCAACTGGATATGTGATGACGTCTATGTCATTCCTTACTGCGAAGGTGGTGGGGGGGACAAGTGTGTTGAAGCACTTATTAAATGTTTGCTGGAAGTTTGGAAAGCAAGGCCTAAGATGTGTGTAATCGGTAAACGCATCTGGCTATTCACGTAAAGAAAGGAGGTTCTGTATGGGTGTTGCAAGATTGAAAGAGTCAGGCAGGATTTATGAGGATGCGTTCGTAAACTCCAACCTGGATTCCAAATGGGAAGTACTCCCTAACGATGCTACTCGCTATGAAGCGGGTAGTGGCAGCCTGGTGCTCAAACATGGCCAAGATCCGCTGTATATGTTCTATAAACCTTTGACAGATATGAAGCAATTCGTCATGGATGTGAAGAACAGTTACAATCCCGATACAGAGGGATGTTACGGTGGAGTTATCGTGTTTGTAGATGAACATAACTACATGGAGATTGAAGAGTTTTTGGATATGTCCTTGCCAAAGCCTTTGCTGAAGACTTACCCGTGGATACGTTTGATTCGAGACTATAACTATTATACGGCGTATTGGTCGGATGATGGCGTGATTTGGAACATCATTGGTTCTGTAGAACTGGTGGGAGTCCCTAAAATTGGTCTGTATCTGAAGGGTGAAGGGGATCACCCCATGCATGTTCAGTATATTCGAATCAACAAAGGAACATCTATTACCGTAGACAATCTAACCAAAGGAACTGTGGTTGATCTAATCGATCAGAGTGGTGTTGTGCTTGAGTCTAGGGTATGCCGATCTGAAGAAACGGTTGTACATTTTAACATGGATCCACATCCATATCCGTTTGAGGGCAATTTCGGAATTAGGCTTCCGGATGGAAATCGGTTTCAGGCTATGGATTCTATAAAGGTATACAAGGGAGACCTAATGTATTTTGAGGTTACACCAGATTTATATTACAAAGAATCGAATCCTGAAACAGGAGAAGATTTTGATGTGCTTCTTTATCCCAACACGGATAGGTTTCTAGGTTATTTAACGGCAGGTGGTTCTGCTACACAAGAAGTTCGAATGTTTGCCAAGAACCCCATGATATCAGGAGACTTTAAAAATGTAACCTTTGCGCTCACAAGCGGGACGGATAAAGTGCAGATTGCGCCTGATGTTGAAGGCATTCCTGGGTCTTTCAGCTACTCGATCACCGCGTTTACCATTCTACCAGGAGCGTCCTATCCATTCTGGCTGCGAATGGAAAGGGAAGAATCTCAAGACAGGTATGCTTCCCAGGTCAAATTTTCGCTACAGATGTATTCGACATACATATGACTTAATAGTATTGGAGTAATTACGTATAGATCATGTAAGGCATGAATGGAGGTGGTCAAATGTCAGTAAGAATTAACCAGTCTCATCGATCATCCGCCAAGAGTCATAAGGAATTGAGTGATATTGGGGTCCGTACGCATGATGAGATTGATTCCCATCTTGCAGAGTTGGAAGAAGCCAGAGGGTCTGCACTCAGTCTGGGCGACCGAATCACACTCGTAGAAGAATCTGCACACGATAGCCGAGATGCAGTAAAAGATCATGAGCAGAGACTAGGCGATGTCGAGACTAAGGTTATTTCAAACAGCTCACGATTGGATGATGTTCAGCAGGATATTCTGACGGCAAGAGCAGATGTCAACACCCTTTCCAAGAGTCAGGATGACCATGAGAAGAGATTGAGCCTCGCTGAGACGGAGATAAAAGAAGCACGTGGAGCAGAGGCATCCATAGATCATCGATTTGACACGTTAGAGAAAACGATTGAAGTTGTAGCGAAGCAACCCATTCAGGATCTCAGTGTTACCAACCCCACGTACCTAGATGCAAATAACAGTGTTCAAGTTACGATTAATGCAGGACGAGCCAGTATCAACAAGGTTATTGTGGATCAATTTACCCAGACATTCAGCATTCCAGACATTGTAGCAAATACGACATATTATATTTTCCTTCATGAAAATGGGCAGTACTCTTACAGTTCAGATCAAGAAGAGCCCAAGGATGCCATGATCATTGGTGGACTCGATGTTGGCGTTTCTCCAACAACTTCACTCACGGCTTTGGATTTCAGGTACTTCTTAACAAAGGGATCTGTTGAAAATGACATGTCTGCATTGGGAATTCGTGTAGATGATCTGGAAAAAACCGTTGGTGAGCAAACCACAACAATTGCTACACATCATACGGCGATCAAAGCGATGGAAGTCCAATTAGAAGCAACTACTAAAGAAGTTGTGGCTTCAAAAGAAGATAAAAATGGAGTAGTCTATGTTGCTCTTAAGGACAGACTCGACAACATGCAGAGTCGTCTTGAACTCGCTGAGAGTCGAGGCACTATGGAGCATCAATCCGTATTCCATTTCACTTCTGCTCCTAACAGTAGGTTGTCGATGACTAGAGATTTTCAAGTGCCCAGATATGTGATTGGTTCAAATTCCGCAGAGGTATTTCTCGATGGAATACGTATGGATGCAGGAGACGATTACATTGAATATAATGATACGCTTATACGGTTTACTTTTGATGTGCCCAAGGAAGCCCGAGTAACTGTCATTGGTCGTGGGTCAATTATTAACACCACTTCGGTAACCGAATATACCTATTATCCAGATGGAAAAGTGCATACGGAGAAGATTGATGGAGGGATCAACCGCACCATTGAGCACTTCTATAGCCCGGATGGAAATCTGGAACGACAGGAGGTTACTGAGAGTAACGGACAGATCAAGTCCATTGAGTATCAGCGTGACATTACTGGTAGAGTACTGCGCGAAATCAACAATGGTGCAGAGTATTATGTGCTTCAAGGAGGTGCTACCTTCGATGACACGGACATCCGGAGGAGACTTGTCTTTCTTGAAGGAAGTACACTTGAGCTGGATGTCGTATATAACTACTTCTCTAATGGTGACATTGAGTCAGAAGAAGTGTTCTCAGTAGATTTGACTCCACAGCTATTGAAGAAAACATCGTTTACTTACAATGCAGATGGTACCGTTAAGACTGAGACCTTGATCTATGACGGCCAGGGAGTTCAGAAGGCATTTAATTATGATGCTAGTGGTAACCTCAAACAAGTGAAAATTAGAAAGGTTGTGATTTGACGTGACGAGGACCGTGCAGGATGTGAAATTTGCACTACATACCATTATGGATAAATTAGTGGGCAATCATTCGGAGCCATTCAGTACAGAGGAAATTGAAATTCTGATCTTTGCTTTTGAAAGCAATATTCTGTTTGATAATGTGGCTCATAAGTTTCTGCCTTCACTTAAAGGGCTACTTAAAATTTATGAGGCTGCTGCTAGTGGTGTGGAGTCAGAGGATGAAGCAAGGGAGCAAGAGCAGTCTTATCAAGAGAATCTCATAACCGAGAGAAGCGACATGGTGAAATCAATTCTGTTAACCGTATTTAAAGAGAACATCTTTCACGAAATGAAAATTAGATTTGGTGCATAAGGAGGTGAGGTAGTTGGCTGAAAATATTTTGTTAGGTGCCCTGCGTCGTTATGAGTTTTATTCTTACTGTTCCAATTTTATTAAAACTTTATATGACACCGTAACACAGGACCTATATGGAGATATCCACTGGGAATGGACATACAGCGACAATAATAATTATGCAGTTTCTAAATCTTGGAATACAGGGAAAGCCAATTCAGTTGGTAATCTAGGAACAATTTCTGCGAAAAATATAAAAGATCCGAATCTGTTTTTTACTATGTGTCTAAATATCCCTTCCCATATTTATAATAACGATAATAATGGCTATGCTGCTTCTGGTAAGGGGTACATCCTTCGAACAGGACTAAGGAATAATGGCTCTTCAGTAATTCCTGACTTATATACTAATGTTGGAGCAGTTTCGGAAATTCCTTTCCATGCTGTAAATATGACAGCAGCTACTTCTTGGGATTATAGAGCTTCTAATATAATGATTAATGTATATTGGAAATGGACTGTTTTTATAACGGATAGCTACATTTTTCTATATGGAGAGCCGCAGACAAATCTTGATTATGCATATCCATTTAGATTGTATATGGGTCGAGTTAAACCGTTTGAAGAAGAGGATCCATTAGTTGCAGATGATTGCGTTGGTGTTTTCTCCCATTTTCCTTTAGGTTTAAACGATGCTGAAGATGAACTAAAATATCGAACCGGTCGCGGGTACATGCGTTCTTCACGTAATGGTACGCCCAATGCGCTGTATCATTTCGCAACTAGTTCCCAGGTTCCTTCACCAGGAGTAGGGGGAAGGTTTTTAATTTCTCCCTTCTATGTTTGGCATGGTATTGAAGGGGCAAGAGGAGAATTCCATGGTTTAAGAACTGCGGTGTTGAAGGATGCAAGTAAATATCCGGATGGTTCAATTCTTGATTTAGGTGACGAACGTTACTACGTTTTTCATGCATTTAATCAGGTGAATCCTTCATCACACCAAGGATTCTATGTGACAAATGGAGCTGCTTATTATGCTCAACCCTACTTCTTTGACTCCCCGTTACTTCTCGGTGGCGGACAACGGGTGCTGTTATTCGAGATCGAGAAGGAGGTGTAGTGCATGACCATGATTCGCAGACACGAGTTTACCAGTACGCTAAGCTTGTTTACTTCAACGCTTGTTAACGCATTGAAAGATGCACTCGATCCTTACTGGGATACGATGCATACGGCCGAAACAACCTATGCCAACTGGGGAAATGCGCTGCTTACCAATAAAAAAAATACATCCATGCGTTTTACCATGTGTGTATGGGCGCACGCCAGAGGAGTCAACATTCGTTGGGGACTGAAGAACCTGGGAAGCAATGTGGCATCACCAGATCTATTCGTAAATCCACCAGTGGACACAGATAAATTCATGACGGAAACACCATTTTTGTGTCATAACGTGCAGTACAATGTGAACTATAAGTGGTCTGTGATAACGAATGAGGATATCCTGTTTATCCATGGAGAGAGTCTGAACTACCCGGAACGAGCTTACCCAGTACGAATATTCCTAGGTAAATGCCAGCCATTAGAGCAAGAAGACCCGGCGATTGCCAACAAATTTTATGGCGTTTTCCCACATATGCCTTTATCCGCTTCGGATAACAACATATCAGATCAATATGACACTCCCAGAGGTGTCGTGATGACTTCACGGAATGGAACGGAGTACGCACTGTACAATTTTGGGACAGAGTCCATCCCTTCTCCAGGTGTAGGTTCAAGATACTACGTTACGCCTTTCATAGTCTATCATCCATCTGAAGGAGCTAGGGGTGAATTCAAGGGTATGCGTTCCATTGTATTTAAAAACAGTGCGCAGCACCCGGACGGATCGATCCTGGATCTTGGCAATGATGGCAAGTATTACGTGTTTCATGTCGTAGATCAGGATTATCCGAATACAGACTATGGACGTTATTACTACAATTCGAACCTAGCTCCTGTGTATTCAAGGCCGAAGTTCTTCCATGGTGCCAGACTGCTTGGTGGCGGGCAAAGAGCGTTACTTTTCCAAATATAGGAGGTGTTTATGAGGGATGGCTAATTTCACAGGCAAAGTTAAGATGAATGAATTATTTGCAAATATTGTTCAAGGTTTTAAAACGATTGCAGGTTCTCCTTGGTCCGTATTTTACGAGACAGCGAGTGTGATCGTGCTCAAATCAGTGGGAACAACAGGTTCAGATAAACTGTTCTTCAGACTTGAGGTTGGAAACACGAAGGGAACAACGGGAAACACATTGACCGTGAGTGTGGCTGAAGATGTGATGGCAACAGATGGTAGTATTCCTTTGGGCAGAGCCGAAGTGAAAAAGGACTTCCTATGTCATACGAGTGCGGTTGATACGAATCTATTAATCGATTACCAAGTTTCAGTTCAACCAAACCGAATTATTATTTATTTGCAGGGGGATGTGAACTCGGTTACCGGTATATCCAATCTGGGTTACTTCGGAATTCTGAACAGGTATGCCACAGAGACAGATTCCTCGAGTTTGAGTGTTGGCCTCAGCTACAACGGGGATAATGGTATCCGGACGTTGCGTGATAAAGATAAACAGATGGTGAATAACATTTATGATGCTTACTCTGCCATGCTTCCTGTTAATCCAGGGTGGGGGTCTCTTTATCATCTTGCTCCAGTTATTATGTGTAATGGTGTGGAAGGCCCTAGAGGCGAACTTATTGATATCTATGCGGTACCATCTGCCGGAGTTTCCCATGGAGATGAGATCAAAGTGGGCACTAAAACATATAAGGTATGCTCGCTGTCGATTGGTGGACAGAGCTTCTTATCAGGAGCTACGGTTGCTGTCCTGATGAATTAAGGTGGTGATGGACATGGCTATACATCAAGGGAAAGTTGTAGGGACCGCCGAGAGCGGTTCTCTCTATACCCAGAGTAAGGCGGCAGTTCTCCATGGCATTGGATACGATCTTGATACTGTTCCGGTCACCATTGAAGGTAAGGAAATAGTTTATACATTAGGAACGTTATCCACTACGGCTGAATTAATTGACATCTACCGTTGGGGTACATGGAGGATGCTGGACAACCATAATGATCAATTGATTGGATACGTTACGGATAAATATATTTATGGGCCACGAACCAGAGTGGGAGTTCCTAATGAAAAGAATATGATACTCAAGCATAAATTTTTGACCCAGTCCAGTGGAGTAGGTTTAATTCGTGATACCATAAGAGGCCTCAAAGTGAAACAAAATTATGCGGGGCTCGATTGGTGTATTAAGGTCAAGATTCCTGTCCAGCAGGCTGGGTTAGTGGGGAAAACGTGGGGGGATTGGTCCTACAGCGGAAGTGGCAAAACATCTGACAGTCATCTTCGTCCACGTCGGTATCCGGATACACATACTCCTAGAAGGAGGGAAGGCTCTTGAACAGGACATGGAAACTGATGGAGGAGATGAGAAAAGTGCTATTGCCGGTATCGTTTACCCAAAGAGTAGAGTATGTTGGCGGTGGGGCGAAGGCAATGATTGATATTCCCATGGAACATCCTCGATTCATGATCAAAACGATTAGGGTCATTCCGTCCAGAGAGACGAATGTGGAAGTTCATGTTTTGAACAGTGCGGGTCCACATCCAGAGGTTCTCTATTTCAACAATGCCCAATACTCGACGGGAAATTTTATGGAAGGGATTTACGATATGATCGATTTGCCATATGAGGACGTAGATGGGACTTCAACACTTCACTTGTCGTTAAAAAATCTGGGTACAGATGTGGCCAACTTCGATATTGAGGTCGTTGGTTTGACTACAAGGTGAGAGGGGGACCATCACATGGATATTGTTTCATACAGCAAAGCTGCCAAAGTAGAACGTGAAGTTAAACAAGCCAGGGATTCTTATGCCTCACTTGATGGCAGACTAGACGCAGTGTCAGTAGGAAACGTGGTCTCGGTCAGACTAAAAACAGAACTTCCAACCGTAGGAGAAGCAGGAAGATTATATCTGGTACGCCAAGACTCAAGCAATCTAAATGAATCAACGACTTATACATACAGCGGTGGGAAATATGTAAAGGTGGGTGGTGATCGAGTTTCGAACCATCCTGAGAATGGAACGATTAATCTTAATGGTACCAAAACGGTGATCTATAGCCATCCTGAAACACACAGTGCTGATATGTTAACAGATGGAAGTCATAACGTTATCATGACTCTGAACGAACGTGAAAAGTTGTCCAACATCGAGCTTGAGGCCAATCATTACACACATCCTGATACACATAGTGCCGATATGATCAGCGATGGAGAAACACATGTGAGCATGACTTGGAGTGAACGAAAACGCCTGAATGTCATTGATCCGTGGGAATCGATCAGTGATTTGGTAGATTATACGGATGTAGTTACATATTTTGCTTTTGACATACAGGGAAGAGTTATTCGACAAGTCGTTACAGACAACTACACCGAGCAGCTTGTTAGAGAACCTGTACTGACCATGCCGGCTTCCCCAGAAGGTTATGCACAGGATGATTCCTTCTTGGTCATTTCGATTGGTGAGATATATCGATATGACGGTCTGGACTTCGTGCAACTTCCTACTTTGGTTGATGTCATCTATCAGTATGATGATGAGGGAAGATTGGTGGCCAAGTCCATCACCAGGTTGGGAACAACACCTGTTCAAACCAACTTCCAATATAAATATAACTCATACGGCAATCGTATAGCGGTTAAGAAATACTAATACGGAAGGATAGCATATGCTGTCCTTTTTTCCTTTTAACAACGAATAATTTGTGAAACCCACATCTAGATATGAAGATTAGCATTAACAATTAGCTGATCAAGGCGTATAGAGAAAGTAGTATGAGAACGTAATTATTCCGGGAGGTAGTGTACGATGAATATTGAACTTACTGCTCATTTCTATTTCAAGGGAAGTGGGAAGAAAAAAACGGTGAACTGGATAGAAGATAATCCTAGATTACAACAGAAAGAGAAAGATTCGGATAAGGTCGTACGTGAAATCCCGTTAACTGCGGATGAGGTGAAGCAAGAATATCGCCGACTATTCACCAAACACAAGAACGAGGGGAAATCGATTACGTTGGAAGATACAGACGATATGGTTCATATCATTGATCTTACCGATGTGCGAAATATTGAATTGACCTCTAAGGAGGGGAATACAGATGCTGTACAGGCTGACCTTTGCACTGAATGATGAGGAAATTGTCACTACCGAGATGACCTCCGATAAGGAGGATCTGGTTGGAGCAACGGAAGAAGCGTTCGATTTGATCGAAAGAGACTATGGTGCCAATGTCGTTTTGAACCTGGTTGCGTTTAGCCTGCTCAAAATAGAGCTCACCAATGAAATGATAAATTAAGCGTATAAGCTAACTAATGTTAGCTTTTCAGCACCAACTGCTAATTTATTT
>NZ_JCAXEL010000019.1:0-139612 GCF_059759055.1 Paenibacillus sp. GQ49 | reverse complement strand
AAATACAAAAAAGATCAGGCAGCCAAAGCAATAACTGTCCAACCTGATCCGAAACTTTCATTTTATAGCCCTGCATTATGGGACTACGTTCTATTAAAATTGGCCTTGTTGCTTACGCAGGTGGTAATGGTTATACTTTTCATTTTCGATCACAATCGAACTGCCCCGTTCAAAATTACATTTCTGTATCACCTTATTGGATGCTTGATTGGTAGTCAAAGCGATGGCATTTAACACTTCTACGTTTGTATGTTCAAACAAATACTCCGTCATTCCTTTGAGTGCCTGCGTTGTATAACCACGGTTTCTGAAGTGTTTCGAAATACCATACATAATCTCCCGATTGGGTGCTGGCAGTTCGTCCTTAATTCCTGAGCAACACCATCCGATAAACTCGTCATCTTCTTTAAGTACGATAGCCATACGTAAATATAACTCTCCAATATTCCCTCCCGCCATCACAGCTTGTTTAAAACGCTGATTCTCAGGGATTTCATATTCGGTGAGCCACAGGCTCCTGTCTTCAATCGTAGCATTCCATCCCGGTAGGAATTCATACACCTCAGGTTGCCACGTAATTTCTTGCAGTTTCTCTAAATCTTCAATTCGATACTCACGCAAATAAATATCCTTGCAGTCGATGATTAATTCATCAGTTTGTATGGGTTGGTTCATAAGGTTGCCTCCACATATTAATTTACATTACATCATTATAGAGCCGTGTACCATTGCCTTAAAGGCAATGCCTTGATATGTATAGCGTCAGGGTCTTGGGTTTTTTCAAGTTGGGGAAAACACTCTGGATATTGAGCCAAATATTCGCTAACACACCATCGAACCGACCAGTTAATATCTGTTGACCATTTTATCCAATTATGTATTTCCTCCTTTGGAGCATTTTGCAATAATCCATGCATATACCATCCACGCACTCCTCCTTCTGATTCATGCATTATGTACACCCAATACAACTTTCGCTCTTGTTCGGTAATCGGTACGCCGAGGGTCGATACTGCAATTTTACGAACGATAGCGGATGAATCCTTCGTGAAACTCCATAACTCTTCACGTGATAATTCGTCCCTCTCAACTAAAACTGTTAAAGAGAGCGCTCTTTCTATATCATCCATTGAATGAATTGCGCTATAGAGATTTTGATTTTTTATACTTATCATGGGTAAAATTTTTGTTATGTACATTGGCTTATCTGCCCTGTTCATATAACGAATTGTATTCTCAACATTAATTCGAGGAGCCAGGTTATCATCACCCTCAAGTAGTTCTCCATGCTCGACTAATAAGTTTCTCAGCATCTCGGAACTTAAACTCGGAAATTGGGAGAACAAATGGGCCGCAACACCAGCCACAAGCGCAGCTGCTCCAGAGGTCCCCCCATAAAAAGATACGCGCTGACCAGAATCTTCAGTTTCATAAGAGGGGATTGTAATGTGTAGTCTGGGCGCTAATATATCTGGCCTAAAGTGACCATCTCCATTTCTGCCATAAGGTTCATCAGGGAAAGGAACGTGAAATGAACGATCAGCCTTTCCACGATCAACATAGCCTCCTACTGCTAGATATTGGATTGGAGGCATGATGTTATTTAAACGTGTATTTCCATTCGAACAAATAACCAAAATGCCCTGTTGCACAGCTGTTGCCAATGCTTTAACCGTTGAGTTTTCACTCGTATTTTTAAGATGAACTTCATTATCTAATGCCTGCCAACCAGTGCTTAAAATAATTTTTATATTCCATTCGACCCCATGTTCAAGAATCCATTCCATTCCTTTTTTCAGACGTTCTCCTTCTCCAATTGTAAATGCGCCATGATCTAAAACGATAAATGTTGCTGCTGGTGCAATCCCGACGTGAATTTGTTCCTCTAACAGAATAGGTTCATGGGCTAAAGCCAGTACACTCATAAGGCCATGTTCACCTTTCCGTTTATCCTCCTCCCTGTTCATAGATGTAATGTCTCGCACAGTGACAGTCATATTTTCATGTACGGCAACACATTTGATTCGTGTATTTAAGTGATTTACGAGATGATGTGGTTTAATTGAATCGATAATTACAATCCCCACACCCAGACCAGAAGTATGAAAATCAGGTTGTTCAGCAAAACCTAACCTTTTCCATGTCGGATCGGGTATTGCTCTATCCACACGATCACCTCAGATTTTGATATCATTAGAATACTATCGCCTTCCGCTTAATGTACATTATCATTTATCAAATAAAATTGGCAGATTTCGAGCACCCTGGCGATCTTATTTATGCTGGACTCAAACAAGGCCCTCTTTTTCCATAAACTCGTCTTTGGTTAATCCAAAGAGGATCAGATCCTGGTATTTTCCATCCGTATAGATCACTTGGCGACGCACACCTTCCTGAACACATCCAAGTTTTCTCATCATTGCTGCGGAAGGTTCATTTCCCTCGAGTACATAATCATTAAATTTATTGAGCCTGCGCTCGAAGAAGGCATAGTTCAGCAAGATTCGAACGGCTCTGGTTCCGTATCCTTTTCCTCGATGATTCCTGTCAATTTGAATGCCAATGCTAAAGGTACCGTTTCTCTCATCAATGCTGTTCAGATTCACACCTCCGACATTTTCACCATCCATGTTTACAATTGTAAACATGATCCGTCCTTTGCCTAAAGAAAAATCAGAGAAGTTTTCCGTGAAATTCTTAGCCTCAACATGAGTTGGCGGCAACTCTACTGCACACTCCAATAACCGACGGGCAGGTGTATCAAAGCGGTTATAATAATGATCTTCCCAATCTTCCTCACGCAAAGCACGCAATCTGATCTTATCATCCTGCCAGAAATATTGACTATAATCGATCTCTCTCATTCCAAGTCCCCCCGCATATACCACCAAATTTTTACTTCGAGCTACAAATATGATAACCCATAATGTGGAATTGGAGGAGATTTGTTTTCATTAAACACAACGAAAATAACCCCCGAACAGGATAAAACCTGTTGGAGGCTACGCTCTACTTCATATCAAAATCTAACTACGATTCTTCCGTATATTGAGGCTTGGACACGTTATCCGGAATCGTTTCGTCAAAAACATCCTGACCCGGATAATCCCGTACTTCTCCCTCGTGAAGCTCATGATTTTCATAATCAAAACGATGTGCAGACCTCTGATCCACCCGCCACGGAGAACTTTTCCCGAGAGACTCCGATATTAAAGATGAACCGTAAGGACCCTCCGGGAATTCCTCGAGTGTGATATCGTTTCGCTGCGACTCCACCGTAGACACATCGGTATATTCTTGCCGTTCTTCACGCAAAAACTTATCTTTCATCGTTTATCCCTCCTGATCCACTTCATATGATCAACGTCCACTTATTGTGAGCGAGGACAAACGCATTTATGCATGATCTTTGGAAAACACTGCGTTTATGGTTCTAATCCATCGTCTTATTCATCACCGGATTAATCGCTTTAATCATCGCCATCACAATTAGCGAATCCATATTAAAAGTACAAAAACAATGAGGCCAGCCATGCTAATCCAGGTATCACGTTTGGACCATACCAATAATGATGAACGTCCTCCGAGCGTAGAGTGCTCTCTAACTTTACGCATTTCCATCGCAATGGTCATATCCTCTGCACGTTGGAACAGTGCCATTAACAAGGGAATCACCATCGGACCCAGGTCACGAATTCGAACGGTATTGGGTCTCAAAGCTGCCTTTCCACGTGCCCGTACGATCAGTGAGAATCGCTGCCACTCACTCCAGATCATCGGGATAAACCGAAAGATTAACGATACAGCAAGAGCAAACGAAGCTACGGGCAACCTGATCTTTTTACCGATACCGAGTACCCAATTAAGCCCCTCTACCATTCGCCCATAAGGTGTCGTCAACGAAAACCAAAGGCTTGCCAATGTGACGATAAACAAACGATACACATTCAGCAAAGTGCCCTCCGCCTGTATCAGGGAAAAACCAAAGTGCAGACCTCCTCCCTCTGTTGCAAGGGTTGTTCCAGATAACGCCGTTGAGATGATGAAAAAGAATAATAATGGCTTCATTAACTTCATACATCCAGCCAAAGTCTGACGCGGGAGCACGGCAAGTGCTGCTACTACCGGCACCAGTGTTAATGTCAATCCCAGCCATCGCTGTTGAAGCATAGCTGCGGTGACCAGCAAAATATACAAAATCCATTTCAGACGCGGGTCCATAACGCCATATAATCCGCCTGAATGAGTCAAGGTCTTCGGAAGAAGCTTTGGATCATCTTCCGTTTTAATGGACGACGCTATCTGTGCTTCTTTTTCATACTTCATTGCATCACTCTTGACTTCCATCGTTACCGTCCCTAATGCTTCTTTCGATCCGTTCTGTATCTGTATTTCAACTAACGTAGACTGAACAATGCATTCAGCCATCTCCTCTGGCGTCATCGCGGTCAAAGGCAGCTCAAGACCCGCTGCTCTGAATTGCTGTGCCAGTCTCATCGATGGTGGCAATCCAATCCCAGTCTGCTCCAGCAGTTCAGGCCTTTTGTGAAGTTCTCTCGGCGTAAGATCGGCGATTAGACGGCCTTCCTGCAACAACAATACTCGATCCGCACAAGGTAAAAATGTATCCAGATCATGGGTTGCCACCACACCCCCACCACCTGCCAGACGATGTTGCTCCAGTACATCCAGCAAAAGCCCGACACTTTGCGCTTCCAACCCGGCGCTTGGCTCATCCAGCAGAAGCCAGTGTGGGTTGGTCACACTTCCGAGAGCAAGACCTAACCTGCGCTTCTCTCCCCCACTTAGAGCAAATGGCGACCTGTCCAGATGAAAACGTCGGTCCAACTCCGAGGATACTGGCGGGTCCCATTGGTTCAGTGCTTTTGTGATCTGCTCTTGTTGCTGTTTCTCTGAAAGTCGATAGGGACGCAGAGAATATGTGAATTCACGCTGAATACTTCGGGCAAACAGTTGTTGTTCCGGAAATTGAAACAATAGCCCCATTTGCAATAAAATCGACTGCGGCACTTTTCCTTCTTTCCAGAAAGGTGTGCCATCCAATGTGATACTTCCTGCATCGGGAGGTCTCAGACCAGCCAACGTCTGTAGTAAAGTCGTTTTTCCTGAACCCGTACAGCCCAGCAGCAAGGTGATTTCCCCACTATGCAACTGAATATTAATATCTTCAAGCAGTGCACGTTTGCTCGATTCCGATGCTTCTATACGTATATTGGTTAGCTCAATCTCCAACGTGCGACCTCCTTAGCCAGTTGCTCAGGTCGCAGTGGCATGGCTTCTGGCATCATACCTTTTTGCTTGAGCAATAACGCAGTTTTTACAGTGAAAGGAGGGTCCAATCCTAACCGTTCACATGGGGATAGCTGCTCATTTTCCCGATTAACCTTCTCATTCAACTCTGTTTCATAGAAAAAGGACTCCGGCTCCCCGTCGTACACACAATGTCCCCTCTCCATAGCAATGATTCGATCACACAGGGTTGCTTCCTCCAGATGGTGCGTAATCCAGATCACCGTTGTCCCCCGTTGGGTGATCTTCTGAACGATGGCCTCGATACGGTCTCTTGCTCCTGGATCAAGCATGGCTGTTGGCTCATCCAGAATCAATATATCCGGTTTGGCCGCGAGCGCTACAGCAATATTAAGCAGTTGTTTCTGTCCACCGGATAATTGTGAGACCGCCTTCTCCAGGGGATATTGAAGTCCTACGGTATGTAATGCATCCTGCCTGTGCTCCAACTGCTCTTCTACAGAATCCATTAATGGTGACAGCGCAAAATGAAACTCCTCTTCAATCGTATCGCCTAGTACCTGTGCATCCGGTTGCTGCAATACACCCCGAACGGTAAGTTCATCCGAGATATCCCGTACCCCTCCAGATAGTGGAATGAATCCAATCAGTAGTCCAGCAAGTGTGCTTTTTCCACTGCCATTCGCCCCTACAATACTAATCCATTCTCCTTGGTGCAGCGTAAGCGAAACCCCATCCAGTGCTTTTCTCACCTGACCACCTTCGGTAGCATAATGCACCCGGACATCTTCTAATATAATCATAGGCTGGTTGCCTTGCATCGTAAATTAGTCCTTTCCCTTTCTATTATTCTGTGGTACGATCCTAATCGTTAACCACATTTATTTAATTGGTTAACAATTATATTACCAAAATGGAGAGGATTGTTCAAACATGAAATTATCTTTGCGAGGCATTGTATTCAGCGCACTTATGGCCGCAATATTAGTACTTTTTGGTTACATAAGCATTCCCATTGGCTTCTCCCCTGTACCGATAACATTGCAGACCTTGGCTGTCATGCTGGCCGGAGGATTACTTGGTCCACTCTATGGTTTTCTAAGTGTCACGATGGTTGTTCTGCTCACCGCTCTAGGATTCCCCTTGCTACACGGGACCGGAGGACTTGCAGTACTTCTTGGACCTACCGGAGGATATGTGATGATGTGGCCAATCTCCGCATTATTAATTGGACTGTTGCTTGCACGAATCAACATCAAAGGTGTAACAGGATTCATGCTCGCTTTTGTTGTATTTGAACTATTTGGCTCACTGCTCGTGTATGTCTCGGGTGTCCCTTGGCTTGCCTATGCATACAAAATGGACTTACCTGAGGCCATGATTCAAGGGTTCTATCCTTACATTATTGGTGATCTGATCAAAGCTGTATTTGCTGCCATCATCATTGCGCCCGTGCGCATGGTATTCCCACCTCAACGTCTCACAGGTAACATGCATTCAACGGTTATAAAGGCAGAATCTTAATAGAAGCTACATAAGGTAACTGACTTGCCTATCTTTGAAAACGACGAAACCGCCAAAATCACTTTGGCGGTTTTCGTTACTTCTTTTCCTCTAAAATTGTTCTGTCATCGGAGTGATCCGTGTAAATGTTCTTTAGTTCAATTTATATATTCACCTGAATTAATTGACGCTCCGTAATCTGAAATTGTTGATCCGCTGTATTTTCAATAAACCTCTGATCATGAGATACATACAGAATCGTTCCTTCATAGGCCTTGATAAAACGCTCCAACGCTTCCAATGCATGCATATCAAGAAAATTCGTCGGCTCATCCAACAATAGAATGTTATATTGTCCAAGAAACAAGTGACATAATTGAAGACGAATCGCTTCTCCTCCGCTTAATGTCCCAACATTCTTCAGCAAGTCATTACCTATAAACTGCATCGCATGCAACGCACTTCTGAGCTCTGATTCCTCATATTCCGAACGATTTTTCAGGAATTGTAATACGGTCTCTTTTGTCGTGAAACGATAGCTCATTTGCTGAAAATAACCGAGCTTTGCTTTTGGAGACATTGTGATCTGATCTCCCACATGGAAAACATGGTTAAGCAATGTGCTTTTCCCGCTGCCATTGGCTCCGGTTATCGCTATTTTTTGTTTTAATGGAACCTGAAAACTTACATCCTCCAACAATATGTGGCCTTCTACCTCAAGCGTAAGGCGATCTGCCATAATCGGAAATCGATTGTGCAGCTCCAGTGTCTTTGGCTGACGGAAGATCATAGGCCGATCCTCTTGCACCGCTTTTACCTCATGAAGTTGTTGCACACGCTGTTCAATCGCTTTGGCTGCGCGGTGCACCGCTTTTTGACTGGTGCCTTTGGATTTTGTTTCAACCATACGGTTTGTTTTTGCCTTGGATTCTTTTTTGGACATGCTTCCGGCCTGCGTTATTTTCTCGGCTTTCTTCATCTTTTCCCGAGCGGCCAGCTCCAATCGTCTTTTCTCCTTGGAAAACTGCTCATGGGCCTGGTTTTGTTGTTCACGCTCCAGCCTCTTCTGTGCCTGATAATCACTATAGTTGCCGGAATATACGCGAACCTCACCTTGATGGATTTCCCAGATCGTCGTCACCAGTTCATCCAGAACTGCACGATCATGACTGATCAGTACAAGCGCCCCATAGTAATAACGCAATTCATCCAGCAAAAATGTAATGCCCTCTTGATCCAGGTGTGTTGTTGGTTCATCAAGTAACAGTACTTCATGATAATGAGTGAACATTTGAGCCAGTTTCAAACGGGTTTGTTCTCCGCCACTCCATGCTTGGTCGTGTTGAGGTATGGCTAATTTACTGAGTAAAGCCCCGTCAACTTCAATACTTTCGTTAGACTGGGGTGGTTCCACTTGTTCCATATAACCAAACTCTGCAAAACGTTTTACCTTTCCGGCTGTTGGCTGGATCTGCCCCGCAATGAGTTTCAACAGTGTACTTTTACCCTGACCATTACCACCTACTACACCAATGCGATCCAGTTGATGCACAGCCAGTCGCTCAATGTTCAGTATTACTTTATCCATATAGGTCATCTCAACCTGTTCTAATTCAAAACATATCTTTTCCATATTCGCTACCTCCGAAATAAGATTTATTTCGTATCGATAGCGAAGCACGCTTCTATCGATACGAGCTTATCGTGCCAGCTCGTATCAATAGAACAGTAACGTCATCATAGCGGTTACCTCCAGTAGTCTGTATTGAGCGCCTTTACCTAATTATTTAACTGATATAGATAATCAGAAGAAAAACAAAGAATCACAGGCCACGGCCTGTGATTCAACGTAAACGGGAAAGCGAGTATAACACTTATTTTAAGGTCAGGATGATTGAAAATGACAGACTGATCCCGTTTACTCTGAACCAATGGTCAGAGCCTTTGAACGTATTCAATTACCGATTCAAAGGAAGGAAGCGCAGTCTCATTGCATGTGTCATATTCAATAATCCACCTTTCATTATCATGTATAGATGTACAATTCTAATTATAATTTTCCAATTCCACCATGTCAACGGAACGATGAAAACACTACACCATCAGATTAGTACATCAAACTACTTTTGTTCCTGGTCATTACCGCTACTTAATTTCAATAGAAGTTCCTGGCTATGAACCTGACCTGTAGCCTGTGGAATTACTTCCTCGTAGTTGGCGGAATTCGTTACGATAATCGGCGTTACCGTGTGATAACCAGCAGCCTTAATCTGTGCAATATCGAACTCAAGTAACAGATCTCCCGCTTGAACCCTGTCCCCTTCCTTGATATGGGACACAAAATGCTGTCCGTCCAATTTAACGGTATCAACTCCCACGTGAACCAATATCTCAGCACCGGTGTCTGATACTACAGCCAAGGCATGTTTTTTCTTGAATGCAACGGTAACTGTGCCATCAAAAGGCGCTACGACTCTGCCCACAGTTGGCTCAATCGCAATCCCTTTACCCATCGCTCCCGATGCAAAGGCAGGATCTGGAACTTCTGACAACTCAACAATCGTTCCTTCGATTGGGCTAAATACAATTTCGTCCGAAGCATTCGTTGCACGAACAGATTGCTGATCGGATGTCGTAGATTCGGATTTTATTTCTTCTTCAACCGGATCTTTGAAGCCCATGATGTACGTCAGTACAGCCGAAACAACAAAGGATACTACGATACCCAGAATCAATCCTGGGAAACCTTGTCCGCCTGGTCCGTAGAAGATTGGCAAGGTCAGCAACCCTGGTGCGCCGGATGCAAATGCCAATGTGCCCGCTTGACCAATGATAGCTCCACCAACTGCACCACCGATTACGCCTGCAATGAATGGACGTTTCAGTGGTAATGTTACCCCATAGATGGCCGGTTCAGTAATACCGAATAATGCGGTCAACGTTGATGATCCAGCCAGCGTTTTCAGTTTTTTGTTCTTGGTTTTCAGCATAACCCCAAAAGCAGCACCCGTTTGAGCAAAGATCGAAGCTGTCGCAGCGGGTTTAACACCATCCTGTCCATACACTGCAACGTTGTTGATAAATACCGGAATAAGACCCCAGTGTATTCCGAAGATAACGAGCAACTGCCAGCTTGCACCCATAACGGCTCCTGCGAGCAATGGACTGAATCCAAATGCGGCAACCAGTCCAGCTGCAATTCCATTACCAACGTATACGCCAAACGGTCCAAATACAAGCAATGTCAGAGGTACCATAATCACTAGCAAAAACAATGGCGTAACAAAGTTTTTCACACTATCGTGAAGTGTTTTATTAAAGAACTTTTCCAACTTGCTCATGACAATGACAGCTAAAATGATAGGAATAACTGTAGATGAATAGTTCATCAAGATGACAGGGATACCGAAGAAATCCGTTGGTGTTCCCTCTGATTTCAACGTGACGATGGACGGATAGATGAGTGCTCCTGCAATCGTCATCGCGACAAACATATTTCCCTGGAATTTACGTGCTGTTGTAACCGCTAACAACAGAGGCAGGAAATAGAAGAGACTATCTGCTGCTGCATACAGGATTGTATATGTTGTTTCTGTCGTTTCCAGCCATCCGATATTGCTTGCAATCAACAATAACCCTTTTAGAATACCGGCTCCCGCCATAACACCCAGAAGTGGGGCAAAGATGCTGGATATGATATCGATAATACCCCCGAGCCCTTTGGCTGCTTTGCGAGGTTTTTCTTTATCTGACGAATCGTCCAGAATGTTACTGATCTGTCCAATGGCACTATAGACTTCAGGCACCTTGTTACCAACAACCACCTGGAACTGTCCTCCATTTTCTTTGACTGCGATGATGCCTTCTGTTTTCTCCAGTTTGGCTTTGTCTGCCTTGGCATCGTCCTTCAATACAAACCGTAATCGTGTTGCACAATGAACCAGCGATTCCACATTTTTCTCACCGCCAACCAGTTCTACAATCTCTTTGGCCAGTTTCTCTTGACTCATACTCTGCACCCCCACTTTTTCTCAAACAGGCCTCTTACCGATTTTTTTGCACGCAAAAAACCTAAGCCTTGAGCAAGGGGACACAATGGTCCTGTCCTTCTCATGACTTAGGTTTTGCCTGCATAACCAGTAACAATCCCAGTTAAATCGTATTCAATTCCTGTTAAACACATATTATTATAATAAAACCATTTTTGTCAACATTTAAATATTATCGATTAACCACTCGTTCGATATGAACCGTCAGATACAATTTTTCTTCATTGGTCAACTCATGGTTGTATTCCTTTTTGACAAACAACTCAATTTTCTCCGTACACGCTGCTGCATCCGGATGTTTCTCCTTAATCATGTCATAGAAATGATCATAGTTGTTGTCGTAATGCGTACCACTGAGCACACGCTGGGAGAAGAACTTCAGATGTGTAATAAAGCGAAAATAACTGAGAGAGTCCTCATCAAACTCCATTTTGAAATGATATTTCGCTATATTAATAATCTGCTGGATAAACTTCGTAATGTTCATCGTTGTAATAACTTCTTCGTTCATCTCTGCGTTAACAATATGCAGGGCAATAAAAGCGGCTTCATCGGGTGGAAGCTCAATATTCATACGAGTGTTGATCTGTTCCAGCGTCCTCAATCCCAGTTCGAATTCGGACTTGTACAACTGTTTGATCTCCCACATTAATGCGTTCTTGATCTCCACGCCTTCCCGATAACGTTCGATGGCGAAGTTAATATGATCCGTAAGAGATACATAGATGTTCTCATTCAACTTTCGGCCCAGATTCTCACGCGCATACGTGATGATCTCTTCCACAATTTCAATCAGTTCCATCGGAACTTCGCGCAGCAGCATTTTGAAATTATCGGAAGTTTGTTTGTTTTTCAATGCAAATACTTTCTGAATGCGGGTCTCGTCTACTTTATCCCCCGGCTTTTTCTTAAAGGCAATCCCACGTCCCATCACCACAAGCTCTGCTCCATCCGCCTGATAGATGCTAATGACGTTATTGTTGATAACCTTTGCTATTTTCACTTCAATCCCCCCGTCACGTTCCACTCTCTTGGCAGTTATACATCGTCTTTTGGGCATACAAAAAAAACCTGAAGCATCACAAAATAAACAAGACATGGTGGTCTGCTTTTTTTGGTGCTTAGGTTTTGCCTACTTCGAGTAGTAACAATCCCAGAAACGATATAATTGCGTCAAGTATAGCGCGAACCCGACTATATGTCAACGCTTTCAATGTGAGGACAATCGGAAGTTCCGTGAATTTATGGTCCTTCCGATTGCTTATAATTAGAACTAATCCGATTTACCTTTATGACTAAGCGTCACCCAAGTTTGTTCCGTTGGATTCGATCACATTTTTGTACCACTCAAAACTCTTCTTCTTCAGCCGTGTCAGCTCACCTTGACCTTCATTATTACGATCCACGTAAATGTAGCCATAACGTTTTCTCATCTCACCTGAGGATGCACTTACAATATCAATAGGTCCCCAGCTGGTGTAACCAATGATGTTCACCCCATCCTGAATGGCCTCACCCATTTCAGCTACATGTCGTTTCAAGTAGTCAATCCGGTACGCATCATCCACTTCACCTTCCGGTGTAACCACGTCATTGGCACCAAATCCATTCTCAACAACAAACAGCGGCTTCTGATAACGATCATGTAGTTGATTGGCGGTAATACGGAATCCTTTGGGATCAATCGTCCAGCCCCACTCGGACTTCGCCAGATATGGATTGGCTACCGAGCCAAATACATTACCGCTGGTCATATTTTTGATAACTTCCGGATCGGTGCTGGTTGTACGACTTGAATAATAGCTGAACCCGATATAATCTACGGTATGATTCTTCAAGATTTCTGCATCACCCGGCTGCATAACAATGTTCAATTCGTGGTCCTTGAAGAAACGTTTGGCGTAACCCGGATATTCCCCACGTGACTGCACATCGATGAAGAAATAGGACTCTCTATCTTTTTCCATGCCTTGGAACACATCTTCCGGATTACAGGTATACGGATAGAAGCTTCCTGCGGCGAGCATGCACCCAATCATGGCACCTGGGATAATCTCATGACATGCCTTGACTGCCAGTGCACTTGCAACCAGTTGGTGGTGAGCAGCCTGATATTGGATCTCCTTGATATTATCCCCTTCATTGAACGCCAGCCCCGCCCCAAGGAACGGAAGATGAAGCAGCATGTTAATTTCATTGAACGTCATCCAGTATTTCACCTTGTCTTTGTACCGAGTGAATACCGTTGTAGCGTACGTCTCGAATAGCGTTACCAGTTCACGACTTCTCCAGCTGCCATACTTCTGGATCAGATGCACAGGCACATCGAAGTGAGCCAAAGTAACCACAGGTTCAATGCCGTTTTTCAACAATTCATCAAACAGGTTATCGTAAAATTGTAATCCCGCTTCATTTGGCTGTGCATCTTCTCCTGTCGGGAAAATCCGTGCCCAAGCAATCGAGACACGCAGTGCTTTGAATCCCATTTCGGCAAATAAAGCAATGTCTTCAGGGTAACGGTGATAAAAATCGATCGCTTCATGTGAAGGATAGAACTCGGTAGCAAGCGGCGTAAAAGCTGGAACATGACCTTTCATAATGTTTCTGCGGTTCTCTCCTGTTGGCAGCAAGTCAACGATACTCAGCCCTTTACCATCTTCCAGATACGCGCCCTCCGCCTGATTGGCAGCAATGGCTCCACCCCACAGAAAATCTTTAGGAAATTTAAAATTCGTCATCATCATTCTCCTTCCAAATATGTAATTCAGCTACCCGCTCAAATCCTGAAAAATATTAAAAAGACAAAATAGAAAAAACCCGAACCAGCCTGGGTACACGATTACGTGTAAACAAGCCAGCTCAGGTTATGCCCATATCGGTAACATTCCCAGATCATGATTATGCGGATTGGATAAAACTTTAGCAAGAATCAGAACAGTTGTCAACTTCTTGAAACCGGTTTAGATTCGGATTGCCCGCTATGATATTTGATAGAACGCAGCACATGTGCCGCCAAGAATCATCTGTTGATCTAGTATAGGTAAGGCATTAATGTGAGAATTAATAAGACCGTATACTTCAGAATACGTAGCTGAAACGTTGCTCACGGGCCAGTCGGACCCGAACATTAACCTTTGCGCACCAAAGGCTTCTATGGCGATATTCAGATAGGCTGTAAAGTCGCTCGGAGTCCAATTTTCCCAATCTGCTTCCGTCACCATCCCTGAAAGTTTACAGTACGCATTTGGTTGTGCGGCCAATGACTCAAGCGCTTCTTTCCACGGTGAGAGTATACCTGATTTTATGTCGGGTTTGGCTAGATGATCAAGGACAAATCGCTGTTCAGGAAACGCCTTAACCAGTTCAACGGCATAAGGCAGTTGCTCCTTGGATACCAACAGATCATAGGCCAAATCATACTCCTTTAGCAATGAAATTCCGCGCTGAAAGTCTTCTCTCAATACATACTTCAGATCAGGTTCATCCTGTATGACATGTCGTACGCCCTTCAGATACGGATTGGACGCGAACAATTCAAGCTGATTCCGAACTTCATCCGAACAAAGGTCCACCCATCCGACAACACCTTTGATACATTCATGCCGATCTGCCAGCTGCAGAAGCCACTCGGTTTCTATCAGTGTTTGTCTGGCTTGTACCGCAATACATCCCTCCAGTCCTGATCGGACCAATAAAGGTTTAAGATCTTCCGGAAGAAAAGATTGACGAATGGTTTTCATCTCTTCGCCAATCCATCCGTACTCGGCGACATTGTATTCCCAGAAATGTTGATGTGCATCCAGTTTCATATTAGATCCCTCCTAGGGTATTTAAATCTAATTATCTTTCAAAAGCAACCATATGATTTTCATTTCCATTGAAATAAACGCTTACTACACAATTTATTAATATGGCAAAATCACTGATTTTTACATGATTTTTATTCCAATTATGCAGGTATTGTCCAATATTAAATCATGATATAGTAAATTACGAAAACGCTTTCAGTACATAAATCGGTGGTGATTCCAGTATTACACAAGTGAACTTTTGTTTGCGTTGAGCTCTATTTCCACCCCGCTTAACCGCTATTCATGTTCAACCATTCTCTATTCGAAGGAGACTATATTAATGAAAAAAAACCGCAAATCAGTCTTATCTCTTACGCTCGTGACTGCCATGATTCTATCTCTATTCTCCTCTGCTATGGCTTCAGCTGCAACTGACAACAGCGAACAGGCCAATACCTCAGCCGCGCCAAGCAAAATGCAGACCTACGTGAACGCCATGGATCCTGGCTGGAATCTGGGTAACTCTCTTGACGCCGTTGGTGAAGATGAGACAGCCTGGGGCAACCCGCGCATTACAAAGGAACTAATTCAGTCGATCGCTGATGAGGGCTACAACAGTATCCGTATTCCTGTGACCTGGGAAGCCCACATCGGTGACGCACCCAACTACACAATTGATTCCGCTTACATGAATCGGGTTCAAGAAGTAGTAAACTGGGCCCTTGATGCGGATCTCTACGTCATGATTAATCTTCACCATGATTCCTGGCGTTGGATCAGTTACATGGAGAAAGACCATGACAACGTGCTTGCACGTTACAACGCTGCTTGGACTCAGATTGCGGACAAATTCAAAGATGCATCCGATAAACTCATGTTTGAAAGTGTTAACGAACCACGTTTCTCCGAAGGCGGCACAACGGATGCAGCGATTGGATATCGCATGCTGGACGAGTTGAATACTTCTTTTCACAAGATCGTAAGAACTTCGGGTGGAAACAACGAGACACGTCCACTTGTGCTTCCAACGATGCATACCTCTTCCGCTCAACCTGATCTGGATGAACTGAATAAGACCATTCAAAAATTGAATGACACCAATATTATTGCAACCGTTCACTACTACGGGTTCTGGCCATTCAGTGTGAACATCGCAGGTTACACCAAGTATAACGAGGAAGTACAAAAAGACGTTACCGACACATTTGATCGAGTATACAATGCTTTTACAGCGAAAGGCATTCCGGTTATCGTCGGTGAGTATGGCTTGCTTGGTTTTGACCAGCACACAGGTGTCATTGAGCAAGGCGAAAAACTGAAATTCTTCGAATTTGTTGGACAATATCTGCGTCAAAAACAGATGACAACGATGTTGTGGGATAACGGACAACACTTCGGTCGCACAAGTTTTACTTGGTCTGATCAGGAACTTTTCGATACCATGAAAGCCAGCTGGACAGGTCGCTCATCCACAGCCGAAACGGACCTCGTATATCTTAAACAAAATGAAGCCATTCAAGATAAAAAGGTAAAGCTCAATCTGAATGGGAACAAATTCAATTCGTTGAAAAATGGCACTACCCCTCTTGTAAGAGGTAAAGACTATACGATCAAAAAAGATGTACTTACGTTAAAATCCAATCTGTTAACCAAATTGACAGCCTCTGGTGATTTGGGCGTAAATGCCACACTCACGGCTGGATTCAATGAAGGTGCTGACTGGAACTTTAATATCATTAAATATGACACACCTAAGCTGAACGACGCAACTGGTACAACCAGTGCATTTGCCATTCCGACTACGTTTAACGGCAATCAACTGGCCACGATGGAAGCAACATATGCAAACGGAGAGAACGCCGGTCCACAGAACTGGACTTCGTTCAAAGAATTCTCCTACACATTTAGCCCAGATTACGAACGTAATGTGATTGAACTGAAACCTAACTTCTTCAATGAAACCAATGATGGCGAAGTCACGCTTAAGTTCCATTTCTGGAACGGAGATGTGCTGACGTACAAAATCACGAAAAATGGAACAAGCGTTGTTGGCGTAGCTTCCAAATAAGAACTCATCTAACGTTCTGTTCAGAGCTTTAAGCTCTGGCAGAACGCTTTTTTTGTTTCACAATTGATCGAATAACGTACAAGTGCCCCTTCATACCTTTACAGTAACTAGGATTGAGGGGGAAATGTCATGTTTAAGCGTGTAGACCGTCTTGCCATCGAATTACCCATATCCAATAATCCGGATCCTAATGGCGCTAGTGCAGTTCAGGAGTTGTTGGGTGGAAAGTTCGGGGAAATGTCAACATTAAATAACTATATGTTTCAGTCATTCAATTTCAGAGGCAGATCCAAGCTGCGTCCTTTTTATGACATTGTTGCAAGTATTACCGCGGAGGAATTCGGCCATGTCGAACTTGTCGCCAATACGATTAACCTGATGCTTGAAGGTTCCACTTCACCAGGCGCCCCGGACTCTACCCCGCTACGTGTAGGCAAAGACGCACGGATGACTTCACATTTTATCGAATCGGCTCAGACAGCGCTACCGTATGACTCCATGGGAAGACCCTGGAATGGTTCATATGTTGTGAGCAGTGGCAATCTGATCTTCGATCTGCTGCATAATTTCTTTCTTGAGTGCGGAGCCAGGACCCACAAAATGAGAGTCTACGAAATGACCGACAACAAAACAGCCCGAGAAATGACAGGATACTTGCTTGTACGCGGGGGTGTGCACGTTCTTGCGTATGCCAAGGCACTGGAAATTGCAACGGGTGTGGATGTAACGAAGATGTTCCCTATTCCACGACTGGATAACAAAGCTTTTGAAACGACACGTAAGTGGGAAGCGATGGGAGAACATCGCAGGCTGTACACGTTCAGCGACAAGGATTATCAGGGCATTGCACAGATCTGGAAAGGGACGCACCCAACCGATGGCGGTAAACTGGAGGCTTTTGCCGGCTTGCCGGGTTATGGAGGGCCGGTACCTGAACTGCCTGATCTGCCGGAAGAATTTGCGCCAGGGATATCCGCGGAAGATCTAATGCAGATTGCAGAGCGACTGAAACGGCATGCTGGTCTGTAGGCCGACGATTGCCGTTTGTTTATTCATAGGGCGTCGATTGGATAACTGTAAAATGGTGCTACCTTGTGTGCTGGAACTCTTTGTTTAATTAGATTATTGATGATCTGTTTCTTTGATTTCTTATGGTCCACACAAAAAAGGGAAACGGGTGAGATGAATCTCTCCCCGCTTCCCACTTCACACGCCTCTATTGTGGCTCAGTAAATTTCACTACAAGTACCACTTCCCCATTGGCTTGCACACGACCGGTTGAGGTTGCTGTAACCGTTGCTATCGTTTCATTCCCGCTCGGAATCAGCACAGGTGTAATCACTGGCAGACCCACAGCCTGAATGACATCCATGTCAAATTCAATCAACAACTGTCCTGCAGTTACACGATCTCCGCTATTCACATGCGCGGTAAAACCTTTTCCTTTCAGTCCAACCGTATTAATTCCGATATGAACCAGCATCTGTACACCTGTCTCATGCTCCAGAATCACCGCATGTTTACTCTTGTTCATGACATGTGCGATGACACCATCAAACGGTGCGTACACTTTGCCTTCTGATGGCTCAATGGCGATACCCTCACCCATGTGTTTTTCCGAGAACGCCGGGTCAGGAACCTGCTCCAGAGCAACGACGGTGCCGTTCATTGGCGAAGCGATTTCGAGAAAATCTACCTTAGGACGATTGCTTGTAACGGCATCCGTAACTGAATTAATATGCGGATTAGATTGCTCTGCTTTAACTTCAGTTGATGTTACTCCACTGTTTTCATGGCTCACCGCTTCTTCTGCAGCCGGTTGATCCTTATATCCGAAGAACCAGGTAAGTGCAAATGCAATCGCCATGGCAACCACGTTGGACAAGATATACAACGGCAGTTGGCTGTTCAGATAAAGCAATGTTCCTGGAATAACCGTTACAGCCATACCTGTACCTTGCAGATGGAACAAGGAAGCGATGAAACCACCTACACCACCACCAACCAGTCCCATAATAAATGGTTTCATATAACGCAAGTTAACTCCGAAGATGGCTGGCTCGGTAATGCCCAGAAATGCGGACAAGGAAGAAGGTAATGCGAGTGCTTTGAGTTTCATATTTTTGGTCTTCAGACCAACTGCGAGACAAGCCGCTCCTTGTGCTGCCATGGCACAGGTAATGATGGCGTTGAACGGATTGAATCCCGTTTTCTCCAGTAGCTGAATCTCCAGGAAATTAAAGATGTGATGTACACCGGTAACGACAATAATCTGATGGAAGAATCCAATGATAATACCTGCGATGCCAAACGGAAGATCCAATACAGCAGTTGTTCCATGCAGCACCCACTCTTCTAGGGAATGGAATACGGGACCAATGGCGAAAAGGCCAAGCGTAATCATGACTGTCAACGTAATAAAAGGAGTCAGAATTAAATCCAATGCCTCTGGTACCCGTCTTCTTAATACCTTTTCAAACTTGGCTCCAATCAAACCTACAAAGAACGCAGGCAGAACCGATCCTTGATAACCCACGACAGGTATAAAACCGAACATATGCAGCGGCTGTGCTGATCCATCTGCCACCGCGTAAGCATTGGGTAATGCGGGATTAACCAGCATTAGCCCCAGTACAATACCTAGTACCGGACTTCCGCCGAATACACGGAACGCAGACCACGCTACAAGCGCAGGCAGGAATGCAAAGGCCGTATCCGTCAGGATTTGAGTGAACAACAGGAAATTGGCCGAGATATCATCCGGTGTTGCACCGAATAACGCCAGAATTTCATTCTGGGTAAGTAATCCGCGCAATCCCATGAACAGCCCTGTAGCTACCAGAACGGGAATGATGGGTACAAATACGTCACCAAACGTGCGGATCGCCCGTTGAAAAGCATTTCCTTCTTTTTTCCCCTGACTCTTCACATCTTCCTTGGACGTTCCTTCGATGCCCAGCTTCTCAACCTCTTCAAAGATTCGATTCACTGTTCCCGTACCAAAGATAATCTGATATTGACCTGAGTTGAAAAAGGCGCCTTTCACCTTCTCAATATTCTCGACCGTTTTCTGATCAATCTTTTCTTTATCTTTCACCATGATGCGAAGACGTGTTGCACAATGTGCAAATGATGCGATATTCTCTTTGCCCCCGATGGCATGAATGACTTCCTGGGCAATGCGTTGATTCTCCGACATGTTATCTCATTCCTCTCACGTAATACTTAATAATCCCATTTTGTTGCTTCAAAATCAGCTGTGCCTCCGCGTGCAAAGAAACGAATGTCCACGCTGTCCCGGCTTGGGAAAATGCGGCTGGTAAAGACCTCCTCACCATCGTTCACAAAGACCTCGACTGAAGATGCATCTACGAACAGATGGAACTTAATCACGTCCGCAGTAAGTGTGCACTGACGTACAACGCCATTCTGCTCTGCCATCTCGGTACCAGACATCGTCCGATCCAAGACAACTTTCTGCTGAATTCGATCATATAAAAGAACCGTTTTTTCAGTTCCATTTGCCCGGAATTCGATGCCTACAATCTCTGCATCTACATGGCTTATCTCACATTTCAGCTCATAGGCAATCCCATTAAAACCAGTGAAAGATCGGCTTTCATTGTTAATCGTTGCGCGAATATGAGTCCCTTCCTCTTGCAGACGCAACTGCATCATCTCTGTAACAGGTAGCTGGATTAACTTGCTGTCTCGGAGTGACAATTGCCGAGGAATGGTCAGGCAATGAGCCCAACCACTATCGTCTGTCGGATATTCCAGATCGGGAAGTCCCATCCATCCAACCAGAATACGTCTTCCGTCCGGAGCCAGCATGGTCTGCGGCGCATAGAAGTCGAATCCACGATCCAACTCTTGAAATTCACCATGATTGAACTCTCTTGTCTGGAGATTGAGCGGCTCACCAATCAGATAACCGGATTGAAAAATATTCTGATAATGATCTCCCGCAGCGTCTATTCCTTGTGGGGAAAAGACAAGCACACCTTTCCCGTCCATCTCCATATAATCCGGGCATTCCCACATGTAACCAAAGGAGGTTAATTGCGTACGAATTTCACCAAGAAACTCCCAGTTTCTCAGATCTGATGAGCGATACAGCACCGTACATCCCGTCTCGTCTGTTCTCTGCGCACCAATTACACCATAATACGTGTCTCCTTGTTGCCACACCTTGGGATCTCTGAAGTGTTCCGTGTATCCGTCTGGCACAGATAAGATCACTGGATCATTCAGTTTGGATACTGAACCGCTTTCATCCATAACTGCCAAGCATTGATACGGATGTCTGACCCAAGCCTCATCCCTCGTATTGCCCGTGTACAGCAAGTGCAACTTGCCGTCTTTTTCAATCGCGCTACCGGAATAAGCTCCGTGTGAGTCATACCTGCCACCCGGTTCGATTCCAATCCCGACATTTTCCCAGTTCACCAGATTCTTCGAGCGGGTATGATACCAGTATTTCATGCCATGTTCTGTCCCAAGTGGAAACCACTGATAGAACAGATGATAATAGCCTTGATAATATGCAAAGCCGTTAGGATCATTAAGCAGACCTGTTATCGGCTGAATGTGATAACTCTGTCTCCATGGACATACGGATATCTGTGCTTCAAGCTTCGCAATCTCTCCAGGCTCCGCTTGCTCAATTCGTCTGTAGCGTTGCTCTCTAGTCATTTTCATAGTTGTTCTCCATTCTTGCTTATATAAGTTAGACCAAGAAATTTCACACTGGGACTACGATGGCAGAACAATCCTCCGATCGCTGTTATCCCCAGATTTCCTGATCCCTTTTCTAAAGGGTGAAATCCGGTGCTAAAGGCGAACACTACGTTTCTTCAGATTTTTTCTGCCCTCTCCGTAAATGTTTATTTCTTATATAACTTATACGAAAATCAAATACAGGAACCGGTTCCATTGGGCACAAAAAAATAATTCCATATGGCATTAATGCCTGCCCGTGTTCGCATATCCCAATTAGATATTCATAATGGAACCGGTTCGATGGAATTATCATAAAGGATGTTTTTATAATTTGTCAACGCTTTCTCGAGGAATTAGTTCTACGTCCAGTGTTGTTCGTTCCTCCACCGACTCGCCTTTGACCAGTCGAATAATGTGATTCGCCGCTACTTTTCCTGCCTGTAAATAATGATATTTCACAGTCGTCAGCGTGGGATGAATCATCTCCGTAATATCATATCCGCCAAATCCGGTAACAGACAAATCCTGCGGTATGCGGATTTTATTGGAGAACGCAATCTTCATCACACCCAGTGCGATATTATCCGTGGCCCCTACGATGATCGTTGGTGTGATTTCTTTCAAAATGGCTTCAGCAGTAACGATGGCTTCCGACATCTTAAAGCTTGTCTCATAATACTCAACTTCACATTCTCCACATTCGGCAATTGCACGCTGGAACCCTTGTTTACGATAGATCCCTACCGCCCGATCCTTCTCGCTAACTCCCATATACACGATCTTGCGGTGCCCCTGTTCGACGACATATCTGCCCATCTCATAACCTGCCTGGTCATCATTGTGAACCAGACTATGTAGTTGCTCATGCTGCTGCCCCACCAACAACACGGGGATACGTATGTCCTCCACTGCTTTCAGATGTGCTTCAGTCACTTCAGCAGCCAACAGAATAATACCCGATACCTTCTGTCGTGCAAAATCATAGATGGCATCAATCTCGCGTTGCATGTCCTGACTTGTATTTGCGATCAGCATCTGATACTGATTACTCCGCAGTTCTTCATCAATTCCGATCAATGTCTGTGATGTTGCAAAAGAATCCAGTCGCGGCACTACCGTACCGATAATACTGGTCTTCTTAGCCTTCAGACTCTGTGCAAATGTGTTGGGAACATAATTGTATTGTTTGATGATGCGCTCAATCTTCTGGCGTGTATCTTCACTAACCGATCCGCCGTTCAGGAAGCGAGAGACCGTGCTTTTTGCCACGCCTGCCATCTGAGCGATATCAGAAATCGTTTTATTCATAAAGACTCCTCTTATTTTCATTAGCTAGTTTACTTTATATTATACTTCGAATCGCAAACCCATGGCGAATTTGATTCAACTCCATTTATCGTACATCTATTGTACATTCCCGATGTAATAGCAAAAGCCCGATGGCAATGTGACGTTCATACCGAAGTATGATCCACATTCATCAGGCTGTTAAGCTTCCATATACACGTTTGCACAGACCGTTAGGGCAAGAATAATCCCTATCCCTGCTGAATCAGACCTCAATAATAATTGGCAAGATCATAGGTCTTCTCTTTGTTTGAGCGTAAATATAGTGACCGATCTCGTCTTTCAGCTTTCTTTTGATCACATTCCACTGATTCACCCCAGCCCCGGTCAACTCATCCATCCGGTTTAGAACAAGCTCATGGATCTCATGCATGAATTCTTCCGAATCCTTAACAAATACAAACCCTCTGGAGATAATTTCGGGTGACGTGACCATCTGTTTCTCCGTTTTACTAAGTGTAGTCACAATCACCAGCATGCCATCGGAGGATAATTGCCTGCGGTCACGCAGTACAATATTGCCGACATCACCCATGATCAGACCGTCTACGAGACTATTCCCTGATGCAATTTTGGGACCCAGCGAAGCAATGCCGTCTTTGTACTGGACCATATCCCCATTATTCACGATAAACACATGATCACGTTCTATGCCTACGGATTCAGCAAGCAGTCTGTGTTGATACAACATGCGAAACTCACCGTGGATCGGAATCAGATAATCCGGTTTCATCAGGGTAAGCATCAATTTGAGTTCTTCCTGACTGCCGTGTCCCGATACATGCATCCCAGCTGCACCACTTGAACCATATATCACACGTGCTCCAAGAACATACAGGTTATCAATTACATGTGCAAGATTCCGTTCATTACCCGGAATGGCACCGGCAGCAATAATGACCGTGTCCCCGGCGTTAATTCTTACGTGAGGATGTTTACCGGATGCCAAACGTGACAAGGCTGCCATCGCTTCTCCCTGGCTACCAGTGCATAATACAACAACTTGTTCTGGTGGAAACTGATCCGAATCGATAGCTTCAATTATCAATCCGTCAGGAACTTGCAAATACCCCAATTCACTGGCTACCGATACCACATTCACCATACTTCTGCCCAACAGTGCCAGTTTGCGACCCGTCTCGAATGCTGCATTCACAATCTGCTGTACCCTGCTGACATTCGACGCAAAGGTAGAGATAAATACTTTTTGTTTTGCACGGATAAAGGCATCCAGAATGTGGTCTCCCACAACACGCTCGGAAGGTGTAAATCCGGGTCTTTCTGCATTGGTACTCTCGGAGAGCAAAATATGGACACCCTGTTTGCCAATCTCGGCCATGCGGTGCAGATCTGGGAAAGGTCCATGTACAGGCGACATATCAAATTTGAAATCTCCGGTATGCACAACATTGCCTGCTGGGGTCTGAAAAAAGATACCAAGACAATCCGGTATACTGTGACTGGTTGCGAAAAAGGAAACCTCGATTCCTCCCAGCGTAATACTGGAATGAGCATCGATCGTATGCAGGTCGGCCTTGCGCAGCAGCCCATGCTCTTTCAGTTTAAGTTCGATCAGCCCACGAGTGAGCCTGGATGCATACACCGGGATGTTCATTTGTTTTAACAAATACGGAATACCACCAATGTGATCTTCATGTCCGTGAGTAACCACAAGACCCCTTACTTTATCCAGATTGTCCAGCAGATACGCTACATCCGGAATGATCAGATCAATACCAGGCAATGTCTCATCGGGAAACTTTGAACCACAGTCAATGACGATGATGTCCTGATTGTACTGGATGAAATACATATTTTTCCCTATTTCATTCACGCCGCCAAGTGCAGCGATATACAGTTTGTTGTGGGATAGATTCAACTCTATTATTCCTCCTCTGCGTGGAAATCGTATACGATACAGATCCATATTCCTAGTATGGAAGCAATCGCGTTACTTATGCATTTCAATGTGATTATGCCAAAAAACCACCATGGAATATTCATTCCATAGTGGTTTATACGAAACTTAAATACAGTTACACCAATGATTTATCACGCTGTAGTAATACGTCTTGTTCATAGGTTTTGATATCGGTGATCCACTTTTCACGAACTGGAACGCCTTGCTTAGCACAATAGTAGTCCCAGATCGCGCCAAACGGATAGGATTTGAACTCTTCCGTTAAGGCAAGGCGCAACGTGTAATCCCCTTCCAACTCGGCTTGTTTCAAGGCATCCACCGGTTCGAGCATCGCTCGGAGAAGGGCTTTGATCGTGTTACGAGTACCCACAACCCAGGCAGCTACACGGTTAATACTTGCATCAAAGAAATCCAGTCCAATATGTGTGGTCGCAAGCAGATCATGTCGAACCAGTTCACGGGCAATTTCCAGCAGCTCATCGTCCATGATTACCACATGGTCACTATCCCAGCGCATCGGTCGGCTTACGTGAAGCAGAATGCCACTTGTAAACAATGACAAGGAAGACAGTTTATTAGAAATAACTTCAGTTGGATGGAAATGACCCGCATCCAGGCAGATTAACGTATCATTTTGCAAACCGTAACCCATATAGAATTCATGAGAGCCCACCACATATGCTTCCGAACCCAGACCAAAGAGCTTACTCTCTACCGCGTCCAGATTGTGCTCTGGATTAAGCGGTTCGGCGAATACTTGATCCAGCGATTCTTTGAGACGTTTGCGTGGTGTCAACCGGTCAACCGGATTATCTTTGAATCCGTCCGGTACCCATACATTGGTTACACAAGTCTGACCAAGCTGTTCCCCGAAATAAGCACCAATCCGGCGGGATGCCTTGCAGTGATCAATCCAGAACTTGCGAATTTCAGGGTCTGGATGACTGAGCGTGAACCCGTCACTTGATTTTTCATGGGAAAAACATGTTGGGTTGAAGTCCAGACCGAGTCCTTGTTCTTTGGCCCATTTCACCCAGTTCTCATAATGCTTTGGCTCAATCTGATCCAGTTCAACCTGCTCGTCTGTATCCGTGTAGATCGCGTGTAGATTGACCTTATGTTTGCCAGGAATCAGAGCAAAAGCTTGCTCCAGATCATTACGAAGTTCTGCTGGTGTGGTCGCAGCGCCCGGATATTGACCTGTAACGGAAATACCACCTGTTAACTCCCCATCTTTATTCAGAAAGCCTTTGACATCGTCGCCTTGCCAGCAGTGTACGGATACTTTGATCTCCGCGAGTTTGTTCAGTACCTCGTCCGTATCAATTCCGTGCTGGGCATACAATGCCTTGGCTGCTTCATACGCTTGCTTGACTTGGTTATCCATCCGCAAGAACCCTCCTAATTTAACGTGTAAATGCTGCCGGTACACCGCCATCAATGGTCATCATGCAACCGGTTGTTTTTTCGGATTTCGAAGAAGCAAAGAATGCAATTCCTTCCGCAATATCTCTTGGATAGATATTCACGAGTAATGTCGTCCGTTTGCGATAATACTCTTCCAATTGATCCGGTTCAATCCCATATGCCGCTGCGCGTTCATTTCTCCAGGAACCGTTCCAGATTGCTGAACCCTGTAGAATGGCATCTGGAAGAATCGTGTTGACACGAATGCCATACTCTCCACCTTCTGCTGCAATACAACGTGCCAGATGTGCTTCCAGCGCTTTCGCTGAGCTGTAAGCCGAGGCGCTTTTACCTGCATACACCGAGTTCTTGGACCCGATAAATACCATGCTTCCACCAATACCCTGCTGTTTCATCAGCTTGAACGCTTCACGAGCCACGAGGAAATACCCTGTACCCAGTACATTCATGTTCAGGTTCCATTCTTTCAGGGACGTCTCGTCAAATGGGCTGGATGTGGCTAATCCGGCATTGTTCACGATGATGTCCACTCCGCCGTACTGCACCGCAACATCAGCATACGCAGATTGAACGGCTTCCTCATCGGTTACGTCCATTTTCAGCGCATAAGCACGATTCGCACCGTATTGATCATTAATTTCCTGTGCTACTTTCTGTGCGCCCTCCAGGTTGAGATCAGCAAGCACCACATGTGCGCCTTCAGATACCAATCTACGTGCTGTTTCACTTCCGATCCCGCCTGCGCCGCCTGTAATAAACGCCACTTTGCGTGAGAATTCGGTTTCTGCCGGTGCCAAAGACAATTTGTACAATTCCAGCGGCCAGTACTCCACATTGTAAGACTCGTTTGCACTAAGTGATACGAATTGGCCCAAGCTAGTAGCTCCACGCATAACGGCAATCGCTCTGTGATACAACGCTCCGCTTACTTGGGAAAGCGCCCAGCTCTTACCTGTGTTGATCATGCCCACACCTGGAATGAGGATTACGCGAGGTGCCGCTTCGAACATGACATCACCTTCGTTTTTGTTGCTCTCAAAATACTGCTGATATTGCTCTTTGTAAGCAGCCACACCTTCTACCAGCTTGGCTTTTAAGCCTTCAATATCTTCCGCATCCGGTGTCCAATCGATGAACAGAGGTACCACTTTGGTATGTACCAGATGATCCGGGCAAGCTGCACCCACCTGAGACAATTCCGGGGAATCTGCTCCGCCCACAAAAGCAAGTACGTCCTCTTGATCATCAAAGGACAAAATCATTTTTTTACTATCCGACACCGCTCCACGAATGGTTGGCATTACACGTGATACGATCTGACGACGAACATCAGCGGCAAGTGCCGGGTGTTTTACACCACCAAACAAACTTTCTTCGTTCACTCGTGCTTCGATGAATGCTTCCGCTTCATTGATGATCTTGATGGTCTGAGTGTAACATTCCTCGGATGTTGCACCCCAAGTGACAAGTCCGTGTTTTTCCATCAGTACGAGTTCCGCATTGGGATTCGAGAATACGCTTTCAGCAATCATTTTAGATAACGTAAACCCTGGACGTACGTAAGGCACCCATACAAAACGATCACCGTAGATCTCTCTGGCCAATTCCTTCCCGTTATGCGCACAACACAGGCTGATAATCGCATCCGGGTGCGTATGATCCACATGTTTATATGGAAGGAACGCATGCAGAAGAGTCTCGATGGAGGCGCGCGGGTGCTTGGCATCAATCATGCAATGTCCCAGATATTCAACCATCTCTTCATCCGACATGGATTCACGTTCAATTAAGGGTCGAATGTCTTCGAGCCCAAGTCCGGTAAAATGTTTCGCTTCCATGGAACCCAGATCTGAGCCGCTTCCCTTCACATACATTACTTCTACATCACGACCACGAAAATCCTTCACTGTCGTTTTGGTAGACGTATTGCCACCGTAGATGTTACATACACTGCGATCAGATCCAATCAGATTGGATCGGTAAACCAACTGCTCAAGTCCTGTTGTTTTCTCAGATGCCTGCGATGCATTCCATAAACTCTGTACCATTTGTTTCCCTCCGATAATGTTTGTTTTATTCCTAATCCGAGTTTAACATCTTTGTTTTATTTTGAAAACAAAATATTTTAAAACCAAACGGAAATATTCAAAAGTCATTATAGATTGAACTATTTTATTAAAAAAACACCCTGACGTGAACGTCAGAGTGTTCCTGTTTCATCGGCGGATTAGAAAATCCCCGCTTTTTGGGAAGTGTTTTTAATACCATAGGTATCATTAACTACGGTGTTGCCAAAGCTCGTTAAGCTTCCATTCGGGCCTGTTGCCATGTCCAAATAGTTCAGACCGGAGCTGTTTCCGTACCAAGACCAGGCAAGCCAGCCTACCCCTTTTTCCTGACCATATCTCATGATGGCATACTCGTCCACATCACCGTTTGTGTGATATCCCCCGAATTCACCAATGATCAGAGCCAATCCTTTGTTCAGCACATTCTCCATATTGGCTTTGACCGTTGCAGCATCTTTGCCAGCATACTCATACATATGAATGGAGAAGACCGTATTTTTTTGAGAATCGGCTGCAAATACACTTTGTCCGTAATCCACGATGGATTGAGGGAACTGTCCCCATCCGGCTGCATCCACAATGAGCGTATTTTTAATTCCCGCATTTCGGAGTTTCGGAATGGCTTTTTTGTAACCATCAGCCCACGCACTTCCATTCCACGTTCCATACCATTCATTGGCGATGTTGACAATTACCCGATCTTCTTTGCCAATCAAAGCTTCCTTAATACTAATCCAGTAGTTCACCGCCGCATCCAACGAATTATAATCATCTTTCCCTGTGGCGTCATGCACCTCGAGTACAGCTATCATTTTATTTTGGTTAACCACATTAATAATATTTTTAACAGCGTTCAGATCATCTTTGGTGTACAGGCTACCATTCGAAAGAACAATGCGTACCGTATTGGCACCTGTTTTGGCGATTGCAGGGATAGCGGTATTCAAATCATTCTTGAACCAGGAATGGCCGTGATTAACACCTCTCATGACAAAAGCCTTGCCTGTGGAATCGTATAACTTGTTACCGCTTACATAAAAACCTGTAGCAGCAGAAGCTTTGGGGGCTGCACTCCCTAATACCATGAACATAAGAGCAGCAATAACCGTGAAGATTGTACACTTTTTCAGATTAACCATTCGTTTGGAACCTCCTGTATTTGTTTTTTTATTTCAATTAACCCTGCTCCAGACAATAAGTTAATTAAAATCGTTGGTAATAGAAGTTCTTTTGTTAGCAAACAAACAACAAATAACTTTATTATAGTTACATTATTTAGTTTAAATAAACTTTATCGTTAAGGTTATGAAGTTATAATAAATTGAAAACGCTTACCAGTCAAGATCTTTTTACCATGATTAGGAATCATTTGTTTTTACATAACACAGCAAAAAAAAAAGGCTCTCTCCCCTCACAATCGTTCGGAGAAAGAACCCTCTGTATTATTAACGAAAGTTAACTCTTGTTTAAGTCTTGTTTATCTGTTGTTTAATCCCTGCTTTAGACTAAGTGTCTTCTCTTACTCCCGCCAATACCAACCCAACCCGGTACTGTGGTCTCACCCGAATCTCATTAAACTTTCCGATCTCCACACCCTCAAACCGCTCCACATAAGCCTGATTCACATAACTCTCAGTCGTCCCTTTTCGAATTGGGGTTATAGACAGACGAAGCGCGTGATCAGCCAACAAATGACGGGATTGCTTCAAACCAAGCATCCAGCTGCGTCCATAGTGAATATGATCCGTTAACATCTGATGATGAATATGTGCTGCTGCAACGTCTCCTTCATAATCAATCTCAATCCACACGTCATCTACTTGTTCCGGCCACGCTGTGTCCAATCTCAGTGTTGCTGCATACTCTTTCGGATAATCAACCTCTACAGCAGGCTCGTAAGGCGAAACTTGGAATGTATACGTACCGAATATTCCCTGCTTCAACTGGGATGACACAGAATATTTCGAAGCTGAAACATACTCTGGAGCCGGATAAAAGGATACCTCCATCTCTGGTTGCTCCACAGATGTACATAGGAGCATCTCATTCTGTACATACAGATGACTGCTGCTAATTACAAGCCTTTCTTCTCCGCCCACACGGAAACGGTAGGCATGTAATGCCTCTTCACGGGTCAATGTAATGATTCGTATGGCTATACCGTCCGATGTTGTAATCCCCAGATGATGGTCCTTGCCGGCAATCGGATGTATCACAACTTCATTCCCCTGCTCTGATACTGTACCTTCGGGCATATCCACATTTGTAACAGATGTTGCATCAACAACATACTCAGGCGCCATACCTTCATGGGCATAAAAGACAGCCGTAAGCTCCTGATTTACCATGAATCGGGTCAGTGGCTGAACGGTAGCACTAATGATCTTCATTCCATTCAGATTCATATGGAAAGGCAGAATGGCTGCCATGCCGGATTTCAGCTGCATCGTTCCTTCTCTTGGATAAAGAGCAGTCCCTTTGCTGGTATGTAGCTCCAATTGTATATCACGATCAGGCATCGCCACATGATCCTGATAATTATTCATGAACAGAAATCCAGAACCATCTTGTTGCCGAACAGACCAACGCAGATCCAACGTGTTCTCCGGGGTTATAGATTGTTGACCATCCGGTACAACACAGCCCATTGGTGCAAGTAACTCACCGTATCCTTCCAGGAACATGGACAAGGTACGAATGCGGTCATACGATTCACCAACACGCCCAAATTCCCCGAGTGGCGATTGGTAATCATACGTCATTTTCGGCAATGCCTGCTCGTTCATATATGAATTTTTGCCTATCGGATTGGTCCCCCCGTGATACATATAATACCCAACCAGATTGCTGCCGTTCGCAAGTTTCACAATGGTCATCGCCTCAACACTGTCCGCATCAACAACCGGACGAGCGTGATAACTGACCTGCATGCCTCCAGCAAGCTCGCAATACGCAGCAGGGTACTCCAGACTGTCATAATCCACTTCTCCCACAGGATTCATATGCAGATCCCGGAACAAATACTCCCGGCTCGGAGGCTGATTGGGAATCCATGGTGTGTATGCATACCCCGCGAGCATAGGCAATGTTCCTTCTTCAGGCACCGCAGCATTGCCCCAGGCCGTGGCAGTATAGAACATCGGCTTCATACCGACTTCTTCGGCAATATGGCGAAGCATCTTCAGATGTTCTCGCCCGTCCCGGCCGGAGGTAATGTATTTTTCGCGGGTATATCCCCAGGCATCCATGGGTGCGCCAGCGTGCATATACTCATTTTCCAACTGTACCCCGATAACAGGGCCACCCTCCTGATAAAAACAGCCGTTGAGCTGACGGGCAATCTCCCGATATAATCGCTTAGCGTAATACAGATATCCTTCATCGTTCGACCTGACTTCAAATGGATAACTGAATAACCAATCCGGCATTCCACCATTACGCACTTCCCCATGACAGAATGGACCAATTCGTACGATCAGAGGCAGCTCATGTTTGCCACACAGATCCACAAAGTGCCGCAAATTCAGATTTCCTGACCAATTAAATTCGCCTTCCTGCTCCTCGTGAAAATTCCAGAAAACATAGGAAGCGACAATGCTCACGCCGCCTGCCTTCATCTTCAGTAATTCTTCTTCCCACTGCAAGTAAGCGAATCTGGAGAAATGAAACTCACCTACCACGGGAATATGGGGTTTAGCATTACGAGTCATATAATAGTTGGTAAAATCATACGATTCCCCTCGTGGGCTTTTGCCGCCACTGCCAGTCATGCGACCCGCACGAATCTCTTTATCTTCCGCATCCAATATAAAGCGAATCTGGCTACCTGCTGTAGTATCATTCATGGATTATATAACTCCTTCGATATAAATGGGATGTGTTGAAACGATTATCAATTATCGATGGATGATTGCCCCTTGATGATTCGGGTTTTTCTCCAGTACCCGCTCCAACTCAAGTTCGGCTTCACTCGTCCGACCCAGCCCCAGAAGACCCAATGCACGCATATACCGGCAATGTTCTTCATTTCGCTGATCTAGATCGTCATCGAATACTAGAAAATCGGGCAGAGATACCGCAAAATAATCCATTCGGATGTGATCATGCATATGTCTTTCCGCATAGTCAATGAGTTTGTTAAAGCGTCGGTTTGCTTCCTTCACATTGCCAAGTTTCTTCCAGGCCAGACCCTGATAATAGATGGATTCCGGCGGTTGATCATTATAAAACATCGCGCTTGCCGGTTCATTCAAACCGATGGATGCTTTGTGGAAACTTTCCTCTGCCGCCTGATTACTCTTCAGTTGCTGGTAGGCACAGCCAAGATAAAAGTAAACTGGGTTGTCTCCGGCTCCCTCCAATTTACCTTCACCTAAGTTCTCCGGGTAAACCAAAGCCTTCTTCAACAATTCCATTGCTAGTTCAGGTTGTTGTTTCTCCAGTTTTCGCTTCGCCAGTTCCGTCAGTGCCGTAACATATTGTCCTGTTACCTTGCCTTCTCCACCCTCCCATGGATGAAACCGCCGGGTCTGAAGGGCATTCCATGCTTCTTGATGACTACCTTGCATATTCAATAAAGTCACCCACTCGATATACAGATCATCACGGTGGTGAACCAACTCCATATGTTGTTCCAGCAATTTGACTCGATTCTCGCAGGAATACCCTATCTTCTTGTGCAATTGATCCAACTCGTAGAAGATTCGGGCATCCTGTGAATCCAATCGGAAAGCTTCCTCTAATGAAGCCAGTGCAAGATCAGGACGATTCAGCTTGTTATAATAAGCCAGTCCCAGATTCCGATGTACAGTCGAATATGCAGTATCCACCTCGCGTGAAGTTTCCCAATGGGTGATTGCTTCCTCGTAGCGTTTATGATCATATAACCAATTTCCCAGGTAATAGTGAGCACGCGCATCATTCGAATCCACTGCCAATGCATCCTGAAGCACCATGAATTCAAATAACGTATTAGGAAAACAATAATCCGTTGGAGCAGCTTTCCCCTGCTTTTGACATTCCCGGGCCTGCTCCACATCCCCCAGCTGACGATACAAGTAGGCCTGAGCATAACCAACCATAGGATACGGCTGTGCAATTTCGGATTCAACATAAGAGAGTACCGTCAGTGCTTCTTCCCACAACCCGCAATCCGCGTAATCTGCGGCTACATTCAGATAATTATAAAAGTCTCCCCGCATCAGACGATGGAAATTTTCACGTGTTTGCCCCGCTTGTTCTCTCTCTGAAGGTGCAGTTGCTCCGCTATAGATCAGGACTAATTCATGTGCAGCTCCAAATTCAACCGGGTCCAATTCCAGTGTCTCACGCGCATATTGAATGGCCTGTTTATCTTGACCCATTCTGCGTAACAGAGCCACCTTCAGATGCCGAGCCTTATAATTTCTGGTATTACGAATCAGCGAACGTTCGATGTGATCCAACGCTTCGATGTACCGATGTTGCCCCGTATCGATCTGAGCAAGCATGTAATAACCCATATCCTGATACTGTGCAGACCATACAGCTTTATACAGTGCTGCGTAGGCTTCTTCCTGTTTCCCCTGTAGTTTCAAACTCAGACCGAGTTGGTAAAAAGCTTCACTATCATACGGATTCGTATTTTTCCATGTCAGCCATTGTACGGCCTGTCTGAAATGCTTCTCTGCATCTTGAAACAACCCTCTACGCAGCAGCAATGTGCCATACGCTATGTTTAGACGAATATCCGTTGCATCGCGCTTCAAACCTTCCAGATAATAAGGTTCCGGTTCATACGTGGCATGCCGATATTGCTCCAAATGAAGACCAGCCAGATATAGTTGTTCATTTGTACGAATCTCGGATGGTAGTGGGAGTGGTGTGGCCGGGTCTGGGACTTCCTGAATCTCAGAACGTTCAGGCTGATAGGCTACAAGTACTTTTCCTTCCGCAGTTCGAACACTTAACTTTAATTGGTACCATTCATCTTGTCCGCTCCAGGGGAATGAAGATTTATATAGCTTCGTAGGTGAGATATTACATCTCTCCTGGAGATATACCTTGGTTGATCCTATCACTTCAACGGTAACTTGTTCAAAAACCGACGTCGCATATACCATCACGGTTACCATTCCGGTCGTTTCGTCCATTTCCAGATTAACCGCTGCATCAATCGTTGCGTTTTTGACCATACCAATTCCTTTATACGGCATAAAATACTGCGAGAATGATTTCGCTTCATAGGGCTGTAACCATGTAAAATCAGGCTGATTATCGGTATAGATCCCGGTCATTAATTCAATGTAAGGTCCATCCTCGTCCGTTAACTGACGATCCCAGGCTTGCCCAAATGCCCCATTCCCCCAGGTCCATTGCTTCTTGCCCGGAGAAATATGATGATTGGCTACATGCAACAAACCTGCCTGAATCCCATGATCATAACCCCCTACAAAATTATAATCCGACTTATAAGCCATATAGGATGTTGGCACCGGTATGTTTTTGTAGCGCGAGATATCCACACCTTCGGAATAGTCCATCTTGTAATAAGTGCCGGTAGCGATGGGAAAGCGGGATACATCCCGTTTTCCGTGGTCCAGCACAGCCGTTACATCAGGTGGAAAGACGGATTGCGTATAATCATTAACAGCTACAGCCGGGTTGGCCCACCATAGAAAAGTTTGAGGTGCGCTGGTGCGATTGTATACCTCGGCATGGATTTCAAGATAGGCTTTGCCGGGATGTAATGTGAAGCCAGCGGTCATTTTGGTACCATACATGCGGTCAATCTCACCCACCCACACGGTAGCGCTTCCATCTTGATTACTGCCAAATGTATAATCGACTGGACCAAACGTGTTGGGCCGATGATGCTGTGGCCAGTTGAATTCAATTCCTCCGGAAATCCATGGCCCTGCCAGACCCACGAGCGCAGGTTTAATCACCCGGTTATAATATACAAAATCGTAGTTGTTGGTCCGATCCAGCGCACGATAGATCCGTCCACCCAGTTCAGGCATCATCTCGATACGTACATATTCATTTTCGAGAATAACTAATCGATACGACTTCATTTTGGCATCATCTTCAATGCTGTCGATCACGGGATGCGGGTACACCTTACCCGAACTTCCCTGATAAATTCGCTTTTCAAGAAACATCGGATTTTTGTCCGGTTTACCTGTACCATAGGTTGGAATATCTCTGGTTTCTTCCCATATGTGAACGTTTGATGTCGCTGTCACGTGATTCAATTCCCTCACTCCTTGGCCTCGTATATATTGTGATCATACGCTCCGACATGCAGGAAGAACATTGACATTAAGCGGTTCTTGATGGACGATCTTCGGATTCCCCCATAACCAAAGAGAGTACCGATCCACTGAATAATACAGTGAAAGGTACTCTCTGATCGATCTTGATTAACTTATCTGCGACGTGCAAAATCCACAAATCTGAACTTGTCCGGTCGGTGCCTCGACTCCGTATACTGAAATTGACTGGCATCCTCCAGGTACACCTGGCTCCTCACCACAACTACATTGTGGAAACCTTCAAGGTCAAGCAGTTCCCTATCCTCGGCGGTAGGTTCCTCCACCAAAATCTCTTTTTTGGCAAACGAAATCGAAAGCCCCAGCTCTTGCTCAATGTACTCATAGATGGAATCATTACAGATCTCTTTGCTGAGCCCAGGAACAAGCCGCTGGCTAATGTAATCTTTGTCCAGTATGACATGCTCTCCATCCACTTTGCGCACACGTCTGATCTCCCAGACCTGTTCATTCAGGCCAAAGTTAATTTTCTTGTGCAACGCCTGATCCACTTGTTGCTCCTCAAAAACCTTCACATACGTTTGAGCGCGATGACCCATTTTTTTGGCTAATTCCTTGAAGCTAACCAGACCTGAGATGGGAAAATCGATCTTGCGTATGTCCAGTACAATCGAGCCCTTGCCTTGAATCTTCTGAATATAACCTTCTTCGTACAACATTTTCAATGCTTTGCGAATAGTCTCTCGAGACGTTTGATAACTTTCCGTTAGATCCAGTTCCGATTGAAGCAGCGTCCCTGCCTCTATCTCTCCGGTCCGAATACGATCTGCAATATCTTCATATATCCGGATAAATTTATTATTCATTATTCATCACCATTGTTCATTACCCTTTTTTATCATATTGGCAACTATTATAACATTAAAAACCAATCAAGCGGTAATGTCGTTACTGCCGATGATTGCAGTATCACATGTAAGAATCAATTTAATCTAGATATGACGATCAAACGCTGACGCTTTCTCCACTTGATCTGTACGGTTCTCATCCATAACTTGAATCAGCTTATTTAAACGGAAGATCAGCGCTGCAGCTTCGGATCTGCTTAAGTGCTGCATGGGACGGAAGCTGCCGTCTTCATATCCGGTAATCATGTACAAACCTGCAAGTTCCTGCACTTCTTCTTTGGCCCAATCAGATACATCAGTCTGGTCGGTAAACGCTCTTGGGGAAGTCAGCGGTTCCGGTCTGATTTTACGAACAACATTTGCTATAATCTTGGATGCCTGTTCCCGTGTCACCAGCGCATGTGGAGCGAATTTGCCGTTCCCCATGCCTTGAACCATCTCATGATGAACGGCTGCCTTAATCTCAGGAGCAAACCAATCCTCATCGTTCACATCCTGAAATCCATGTTGTTCATTAACCGTTGTGTCCACACCCATCAGACGCACGATTAATGCAGTGAACTCCGCACGGGTGATCGGACGGCGTGGCTCGAAGCGAGTTTCACTTACACCTTGAATGATATTTTGTTCGGCCAGCCAGGTGATCTGATCTTTATTGAATGTTTGGCTGATATCAATAAATTTGATAATTTTTTTCACAGGTACATCAGGCTGCTCAGACGGTTCTGGTTGTGAACTCACCTCATCGGCTTGTTCCGATGTACCGTTTGGACTCGGGGTTGCACCGCCACCGCTCCAGGAGGATGGTGGATACGGAAAAGTCATGGCTGCTGCCCGTTTTCTTTCACTTTTTTCACCTGCTGAATTCTCCGTCCATACTTCCACCTCATAATGCTGCTCGGCATTCAGTCCTGTCCATACATGACTGCGCTGCGTGCCACGGTAGATCTCACGATCTTTATGGGTGATCACAATCACCTCATTCATTGAATCCAGTTCCCAAGTTAGCTTAATCGTATTCGTACCTTGCGCTATGGCTGCTACTGTCAGTTCCTCGGAAGGTAGCGTCTCGAATTCCGGTACTTGAAGCGTCTCACCCTCCCCTGCCTCATTAAATGGAATGATTGCAAAGTCAGTATAACGCTCTGCACTTTTTAATTCAGACACATGTATGGATGTCTCAGTGGTCGTTCCCACAAGCTCTTCATTTCGATAAACTCGATAACCCGCAGCACCAGGAACCAGTTCCCATACAATGTCTGCACCATATATGGAACGCCCCTCTACTACAGGAGTTGAAGCAGCACTACCAGGCAAAGTCATTGCATGAAGGTAATAACCACCATCACTACTGCCGGAGGCATTCATCGCCTTCACTGTATAGATATAGTTCACGCCCGGTTCGAGTTCCTTGTCGTCATAGAACAGTTCGTCTGCAGGAACACGAGCAATCTCTACACCGTCACGCTCAATGATAAACAACTCGGCACCTTCGACCCGGCTCTGTTCCAATATAAGACGAATGTGGTCCTTTGCAGAATGATACTCCACTTTGACAGGAGCTGCTGGCTTGGTCAGGACAGAATACACGAGCTTCTCCGATCCATCTCCCTGGTCATTCTCTGTGTAGATTTCAATCGGGTACTGCTTGCCTGCATCCAGTTGATCAACAATAAACTCTTTTGTTTTGCCTCGGTATACTTCTGTACCATCCAGTAATATAACAAAAGTTTCGTTCCCATAAGGGAAGTCCCATTCCAGTTTGACGTGATCTGTCTCCGGATATATCTTCATTTCCAGTGAATCAACATGAGGTAAGGTGTAAAAAGGAGTCACGATCATTGGACTTCCTGAACCAGCCGTATTATAAGGAATAATCTGTATCTGATCATATCGGGTTGCACTCTCCAAATGAGTTAATCTCACCTCTGTGATATCCCCTTCTTCAATCGTGGTGAACATCTGATCTCCGATACGTATGGTATATCCCTCCGCACCTTGTACCTTTGGCCAAGAGATTAATCCCTCCTTTTCCCCAATCTTGCTTGCATGTAAAGGTTCATGAATGATCGCAGGCAACGTTCGCAAGTGAACTTCGAAACCGGAATCACTCTCTCCGGTTGCATTGGATGTTTTGATGGTATACGTGTAATGCTCTCCTGGTGTCAGTCCATTCATCTTCAAATGAAGCTTGATCTGCTGGAACCTTAGCAACTTCAACACCATCCCGCATAATAATGAATTGCTCTGCTCCCCGTGTTGAGCTTCCAGTCAGGTCCAATACCGCGGTCTGATCTGTAATGTGTATTATGCCTGCCGTCTGAGGTGAGATGGGTTTCGTTAAAACCTGAATCTGAATAGGTTCAGACCGATGACCATCTTCATTAATCGCAACAAGTTCGAATTCATACGCTGTGCCATCCAGCATGCTATTGAGATGTACAGACGGTTCAGACACGCTCTGTACATCTCCCGTTACCCGATTACGAATCTCATATGCAGCCGCTCCCTGAACAACATCCCAAGCCAGATCCACCGCATGTGTTCCGGCTTTCACTGTGATACTTTCTGCAACCAATGGCAACGTTTGAGTCATTACACTGAAAGTAAGCGGCGCACTCGTTCCACTCGCATTGACTGCCCGAATTACATAAGTATATTTCGTTCCTGGCGACAGATCCTTGTCTACAAACTGGGTTTCACTTGAATCCATCTGAGCGATCTCTCTTCCATCCCGTTCAATGACGTAATGATCTGCCCCTTGGACACCAGTGTTACTGAAATCCAGACCTAGGCTGTTTTTTGCCACATCATATACCGCAAACTTAACGGGTTTCTCAGGCAAAGTCAGCAGAGATACATCCGTCGCTTCAGAACGAGTCCCTTGTCTGTTGACTGCCCATAGTTGATAGCGATGCCACGTCCCACCCTGGAGACCTGTAATCGTCGCTCCATTCTCCATTCCTCTATAGATCTCCTTGCCATTCTGCTCAATCACGTATTCAGCGGCACCTTCCACGACAGACCAAGAAACTTTTGTATGATGTACTCCTGAATCAACAAGTACTTCGGCAGGAGACACAGGTTTGGACAATCGGATGAGCTGCGCTGTTTCACCTGATCCAGAAGCATTCACAGCCTGAACTTCCAAAGCGTACTCTGTACCTGGCAACAATTCCTCAGCCGTGTAGGCCAGTTCTGATGTTCTGCCCACTTCTGTTCCATTGATTTTCACAATATAGAGATTTGCCGTATCTACAGCTTGCCATGCAAGTCCCATACTTGTCTCACCAGTCGATGTAACATTCAGTCCTTCCGGCCTGCTAGGTAGCGTAAGAATTGTACTACTGGTGGATGCACCGTACCCAGCAGCATTGCCCGCCTGTACTTCATAGGTATACTCACGACTGCTTGACAGGTGGTGAACTGCGAGTTGTGTATCTGATATCTCATGGCTATGTCCATCGATGACCACCCGATATTTCGTTGCCCCAGCTACAGGTTCCCAGCTCAAGATTGCTCCCTGTTCAGTTACTTGAACAACGTGAAGTCCCGACGGGCTCTCTGGTAGCGTTGTTCCTGATACCGAACTGCGCATCCCCTGTCCACTTCCGTTCACTGCTTGTACATCCAGTTGATAAGATGTTCCTGAACTCAGTCCCGCAAAGATCCATTCTTGGGTTCCAGCAGGAACCGTTCCCGACTTCTCTCCATTCAACCATAACTCATAACGATCGGCTCCACGTACTGCTTCCCAATTCAGACGAAGGCTCCCTGTGGAAGCATCTGATATCTGTAAGCCGGACACCTGCCCAGGTAAAGTCTTGAGCAAAGGTAATCCTGCCAACGGTCCTGGTCCTGTCTCATTTCCGGCAATTAACGTATAGCTGTACTCCGTTCCGCTATCCAGACCCGAGTCCAGATACTCCGTCTGCTCTCCTTCATATATGGCTGTTCCATCGCGTGAAAGACCATAATACGTTGCAGAAGTCACTGTCTCCCATTTCAATGAAATATCATGCTCCTGAATTTGAACGGCCATAAATTCACCGGGCACTGCCGGCAGTGTGAGAAATCCAGTTCTACTACTACCACCTGCTCCGCTTTCATTCATTGCAGTTACCGAAATGTTATGCATGGTTCCTGGAACGAGGTTGCTGACATAGGGAGGGCTACCAGGATCAGATACTGTCTGATCAAATACGGTGGCACCGTCCGAAGTAGTCGCGATGATGCGGTAAGCATCTGCTCCTCGTACTGAATCAAATTGAATTTCGGCCAAATTGGGCTGTGAATCTACTTTTCGAACGTGCAACGTTCCGGGAGCTGCCGGGGTAGTTAATACTTGAACGCTTATTGCATCACTTACTCCGGTATGGTTTCTAACTCTAACTTCATATTCATAGACCTGACCACCGCTTAGGGAGTGATCGATTATACTGTGGTTAGGATAATCCAGTGTCCATGACTGTCCTGTTGTTTTATTCGTTATCTCATACTGATATCCATCGGTATACCTTTCCCCAGTTGGCAAATCCACTGTAAGTTCAGCTGATGTCTCAGCGATCTGTGTCATTCTCACATGATTCGGTTGCTGGGGCTTGCGTTGAATATGGTAAGGTGATGATGTTGTCTCATATGTATTCCCTGCTCTGTCCATGGTTTTCGCATGGATGTACCATATACCTTCCGATTCGATGGATATTTTATGCTGGTCAGAGCGGGCTTCAAGCCAATGCTCCGGTGATTCTGCACTGTTCGTAACTTGATAGAATTGTTCCAGTTCCTGAATGCCTGAGTGGGCGTCGGCATACTGAATGGTAGTGGATATGTCCATGTCCGTCCAGCCATGTCCGTTCGGTGCAAATGTAATCGTTGGAGCCATCTGATCCACATAGGCGATTCGACTGATTTCCTTGCTCACATTGCCAACGGTATCCCTTGCTCTAGCTCGAATGGTGGTACCGCCGTTTGTGCTTACTGTACCCGTATTGCCTGCAATATAAGGAGCATCGTTCATGCTGTATTCATAGGAAATTGCTTGTTCATCCACACTTCCAGCAATGGTGAATTGCACATGCTCTTTACTCCATCCAGAAGAACTTAAACGAATAACCGGCTCGGTTGGAGCTGTCGTGTCGATTCGAACTGTAGCCTGAGCGGACGTGCTTATATTCCCTACACGGTCAAGTGAACGTGCATATACGATCGTTTCTCCCTCATCGGTAACCGTCACTTCACCCGTGTAATCGATCCAGGGACCTTTTTTGTTAAGTCGATATTGACTCTTGGCAAGTCCACTGCCCGCATCTTCACCACTGTTTATCGCAAAAGTTACATCCTGATTCGTCCAATCCTCTTCACTTAACGTAATCGTTGGTTGCTCAGGCCCAGTCTTGTCGATTCTGGCTGTTGCCGAAGTGGAAGCACTGACATTGGCGGCCCGATCAACACTTCGTGCGTAAATCTCGGTTATTCCTTCTTCACTGAGTGTAAGAGGAGCCTTGTAGTCGATCCATTCTCCCTCACTTCCCAGCTTGTACTGTGTCAGACTAATGCCACTTGCTTCGTCCGTACCCTCCGTTAATGTCACGATTACCGCCGCTTTTGTCCAATCGGGCGGATTCAGCGAGATGACAGGTGGCGTTGGTGCCGTCCGATCTACTCTGGCTGTCACAGCCGTTTCCTGTCCTGTATTACCAAACGCATCAATACTGCGTGCCATAACAGTTGTGTTTCCTTCACTGCTTACGGTAAACGGAGCGCTGTATTCACGCCATTCTCCTGCCGGACCAACTTTTACTTCAGTCTTCTGAGTTCCGCTCAAGGCATCCTTTCCTTCTTCAACCGTGACCAGAACATCTTCCTTGGTCCATGTGGATGGAGTCACTGTAACGGAAGGAGCAGTCGGGCCCGTTGTATCTTTAATCATCTCTCCAGCGGATATAAACGGGGTCTGTATCCCTTCACCATTCAGTGCCGCCACAAATACTTCATATTTTCCGTCCGCGAGTCCGGTCAGGGCAAACGCTGTACGTGTGGAAGTTGTTGTTCCCGTTGCGAGGACTTGCCCACCTGGACTGCGTATTTCCGTTTTATAATGGGTGCCCGTAGGATTTGCATTATTATTCCAGCTCGCTGTAACAGAGTTGCCTGATTGTGTCACAGCCGCAGCAGCGGGTGGATTCGCCAATGTATATTTGGTGGATGGACTGGAGTACCCCGTGAAGGAACCACTTGAATTTTTGGCACGTACAGCAAAAGAATAACTCGTATTCGGAGTGAGCCCAGTCACCTGCCGACTGTTTGATGCACCTGTATCCACGATCTGATTCGTCGTCATATTTTTCAGTTCATACGTTACGGATGCATCATTAGCCTTCTTATCCCAGTTGACCGTCAAGTTATTAGAATTAACCAATGTGTATGTCGGCGTTCCGGGCACAACAAAACTTCTTACTGTAAAGTTAACGGTTCCTGCTGAGGACACCCCACCTTTGTCATCCATGACCCATACTTGCAACGTGTGCGTACCATCTGGCAGGGTGCCAGGCAATGTGTAATTGGTGTTGAAAGACTGATTTGAACCCGTTGCGGTCATCTGGGTAAGAATGTTCTCAGACCCACCATCAATGGACCATTTCACGGTCAACAGGTCGCCTACATCCGTATCTCGCGTTGTACCAGAGATCTGAAGTTGCTCGCCTTTGTAATACGTTTGCCCCGAAGAAGGAGCCGTTAGTGTAAATGAAGGCGGAACGTTCTGAGGGCCGATTCCCACGATCGTTGAAAATTTGCGTGAAGCCTGATTCGCTGTTGCTTTGGCATTCCACCAGAATTGCGCAGCTGTATCACTCGCCGTAACGGTCTGACCTGGAGTGAATGACGAAGGTGAAGAACCCCCTGTTAGCTGCGCATTGTCCGGACCGCTATACTGTCCCATGTATATGCGATCTGCATTCACAACATTGTACGTATTCGCATAAAAAGCCGTGACCTGAACGCCGCCGCTATAATTGCGCCATCCATTCTCGATGACTTCAAACGGAGAAGCATCATTGCCATTCACCATCGTATCCCAATAAAATGTTCCACCCAAATTCAGTGCCGATCCACTACGGTTGATGGCTTCCAGTTCAACCTTCATATACCCACCTTGTGAGGTAGCATTAACGATAGATACACGCAAAATATATTCGACATTGTCCTTTTGCCGGGACATTTCAATCACATTATTGTTAATTCGGTAATAATTAAGCGGCAATGTTTTGAAATTCACGGGTGATCCATTATGGTCGATAATCGTAGATACATTCCCTGTATCACCACCGTAAAATACATTTGTGTTTGGTAGTAATACGATTCTGTATTTACCGTCACTGTTCATCTCCACTTTCACCTTGGAGGACTGTACAGCCTTCATGCTGGACGTATCGGATACAATCCCGATTGTTTCAACCGTTTCAGCCATTACCGTCGTTGCGCCCCATTCAAGCAAAAGAGCTTGAGGTGATAATAACGCAAATGCCAATACCACTTTGGTTAATTGTTCCGCTTGTTTCTTCACACGTTTTCCTGATTTCTTCAACGTCTACTCTCCTTTTTGGCACACAAAAAAAGGAGGCACCCCAACAAAGGAACGATGTCCTAAGTTGGGGTGCCTCCCCTAACAAGTGTCATTTTTTCTTGATTATAACGATTAAGCGCATGAATGTAAACACTTGATCATGAACGCCTTACTTCTCATTTCTCATCTCTGATCTTTAATAACGCTTCGTCCAATGCGCCAACGACCTTGTCACACCAACCATCAAATTCCGGATCTTCGGTCTGTAACTCAGGACGCGTCAGAATGTGTTCAATCGTACGTCGAATGCCCTGATCAGCTCTTGTCGTTGCTACAAATTCCGGAACAAGCCGCTTCAGCTTACTGTTGTCAAACACAACGGTATTGGCTTTGTCACCCAGCAATCCGCCGCGAAGATCCTGATCACTGCATGCTGCCAAGAACTCAGAGGGTACATGAACCGCATGAAGCTTAACGCCCAACACGTCAGCTATAATCTCATGAATCTGATTCCATGTGACGGATTCATCTGAGGTGATATGTACCGATTCACCAATGGCATGGATATTTCCCATCAGCCCGATAAACCCTTTGGCAAAATCAGTATTGTGCGTAATGGTCCACAAGGAGGTGCCATCTCCATGGATGATAACGGGTTTGCCTTCACGGATACGCTTGAGAACCTGCCAACTGCCTTGAGCACCATGAACACCGAGAGGTACCGATTTGTCGCCATACGTATGGCTCGGACGCACGATGGTCACAGGGAATCCACGTTCGCGGTATTGTTTCATCAGATAGTCTTCACAGGCAATCTTGTTGCGTGAATACTCCCAATATGGATTCGATAAGGGTGTCCCTTCCGTGATCCGGTAATCAGCCAAAGGTGTCTGATATGCCGATGCCGAACTTATAAAAATAAACTGCTTTGTTTTATCCTTGAACAAACGGTAATCTCGCTCCAATTGAGACGGTACAAAAGCGATAAAGTCTGCCACAACATCAAATTCCAGATCAGCTATCAGTTCCGCTACACGTTTCTCGTCATTAATGTCCGCTTGAAGTACGTTGACCTCACTAGGTAAGTCATCGTTATGATTGCCGCGATTAATTAAATAAAGTTCACAGCCTTGCTGTGCAAGCATCTCCGTAATGGCCGTACTGATGGTGCCTGTCCCTCCAATAAATAGCGCTTTCATTTCGCCACCTCCTGATCGATTTTACCCACTTTCTCATGATAACACGCACCAAAAAAAGGAGCAAAGCTCGGTGACCCGAAACCTTGCTCCTTCTGCTTATACGACCTTAATCGTTGCATATATCATGTACATGCCGCAATGGATCTCATATTCTCCCTTAGGCAGATCTTTGTCGACCGTATAATAATTGGGTCCCTTTTGCATGTATAGATCCATGCCAAGCTTTTGTGATCCCACTGATTTCACATGTGTCACCGACCGGGTCAGAATAAAGTTGATTTTGGTCGGTACGCCAGCCTTCACCTCGATGACGTCTGGTCCAAAACCATCGTTGCTCACGTCCACATCAATGACTTCATATCCCTTCAAATCCTCCGAAGTCTCGGCTTGTGCTGTTACTGCACTTCCCGATCCCGGGGATACGTCTTTGCCCATAAAATAAACCAAAAATGATCCAAGCAGTACAACAACGGTCAGACCCAGCGTTAACCAAGGCCATGTTTTTCCAAACCAGCTTTTCATATAAACACTCCTCATTCGATGTCCCATCAATATTCAATCAACAGACGGATGTATTCTTTAAGCATACCTGATTCGCATGACAATGAAAATGACCCCTCTGGGCTATTGCGATTGAGCTATATTACCTCAATAGAAAAAGCCTGATTTCTCAGGCTTATCTACGGGTATTCCCGTTCATGCTTCGCAATATCCCTTTTTGTATAACTCAGGAATAGATCGGTGTATTCCGACTTCGTCTCATGCGTAATTTATACAACTCTGGCAGGGCTACACCAATGAGTACAATAATAACTCCGAACCATTGCAATCCGCTGACATGCTCATGGAGCACGATTGAGGATAACAATACTGCAATTGGAAGCTCCACTGCACCCAGGATTCCGGCCATGTCACCACCAATATGCGGAACGCCGATAGCGAACAATACTGGTGGAATGAATGCCCCGAAGAATCCAAGCAGCAATCCAAATACAAGCAACTGGCTCCAGATCAACCCGTTAAAGAGGAATGTCGGCGGGAACAAAATGCACAGCAGGATCAATCCGCCTGTAACCATCCACGCACTGCGGAAGGCTGGATGCGCTGAAGGAACCGCTTTACCGCTGAACAAGACAAACAGGGAATAACTTACAGCTGCCATTAGTCCAAGAGCAATACCCAGACCGTTGAACTCACCCAATCCTTGTTCCAGGAAACCCGCTGCCAGCAAAGTTCCACCAAACAGAATGATCAACGTTAGGAATGTGACTTTGTCTGGACGTTGACGTTTGCTTATCGCCTGAATCAATACGCTAATCCAAGTGAACTGGAACAACAGGATAATGGCAAGTGAAGCCGGAATGTAACGCAAAGACTGATAATACACGAGACCTGTAATTACCGTTGGTGTTCCAGCAGCCATCAATATCAGACGTTGTTTCCACGTCAACCGCTTGAATACCTGTGCCACGGCTCCTGATGCTTTGCCATTTGCCTGTGACTTACGTTTTGTTCTAAATTTTGTGTATAGCGCCAGCATCCAGGATAGAAGAAAACCCGTGATCAGCTGTGCTCCCACAACCTCTCCAAGTTTATATCCTTCGCCGTACGCCAGAACCACAATCGTGGATAATATGCCATAGCTCATCGCTCCCGCGAGAACGGACAGATAATATTTCATTGTGAATAAACCTCCTGATGATAAGAAAAATACGCCCGCATGTTGGTTCATGCCAAGGTCACAGACACCATCTAAATGCAAAAAATCCTAACTACGAGCAAGGAATACATTGATTCCTTGGCATCGTAGTTAGGAAGTATAGGCTTCCCGTAGAGACCCTCGCCCTGTGTACACTTTCGGCCTGCGAGGTTATACGAAATGATATATGCAATTTGATGTAATTCGTGTGTGACGACTTTTCATATATTACATGGGAGGTGAGATGGTGTCAACCCTATTCCGTATAAAAAAACGTCATGTCCGATTGGAGCCTGAAGAGTCCCACTCCAATGTTTGCTGTAAACCTTCCTTCAATCCATCCAGATCCAGCCCATCTACGGCAAAAGCCTCACGGATCAAAGGCGGCGCGACAAATTCATCATACTTGCCCAGATAAGGCGCTTCATCTTCAGCCAGTAACGCAGATGCGTCTCCAGCCGTTCGACACTCACTCATGATCTCGGCTAACAATGTTCGTTCGTCGACCTTGCCGGATACTACAAAATAATATGGCTCCATGGGCACAACTGAACGCAAGGCAAGTTTCTTCGACAGATTATGCTTCATCAGGCGCTCCAATGTACGGAATGATTTACTTCCCACCCAAGGAAGAACATACATCGAATCTCCCCCTGCCGGAATCACGACCTGCTTCAACAGTCCGCTTTCACGAGCTAGGCGGCGTGCCCGTTCAAGTCGATTGACGGCTTGCGGTGACAAGTAGGGATAGATGGTCGAGTCGGACAACACTTCACGCATTTTCTGTACTACCGACGTATGAATATCTCCTCCCGCTCCAAGCCATAACGTATCTACTTTACCTTTTGCAGACTTCACATACACAGCCTTGTGCTTGTGATCGACCTCTTCCACTTTCCACAGTTTGCCTGCGAGTGAGAAGCAGTAGCCAGGTGGGGGCACGGTTGTAATCGAACCAATCTCTTCTGAGCCGTTTAGTACTTTATGTTCCTCATCGTCTTTAAACACGGCGTAGAAGCGATAATTATTCACAATTTTCTCACCCGTCAGACCGATGATCAAAGTTCGATCCTCTGTCCATTGCAGATGATCCGTCTCGATGAGGTAATTCAGGAATACCTGATATTGATCAGGTCTAATCAACGCAAATGGAGCCAGCGAAAGGATGGCTTCTGCAAGATCTCTCGGCTCCGCCTCCCCCATACTTTTCAACATGCTCATCGTCTGATGGTAGAGCACACCTATGGGCATTTTGCGAGCTTCAAGCGGCTCGACCCACTTGGTTTTTACATAGAGCTCAATGACAGCAATCGCACGCATCAACGTCCACGGCATACGTGCTGGCAATTGCGCTTCCTCATCCTCTTCCTCCGGACATACAAAAAGCATCTCCGATGCCATATCCTCTCGTCTTCCCGAACGTCCCAGACGCTGTACAAAGCTCGAAGCACTATACGGTGCACCGAGCTGAACCACACGTTCCAGTTCGCCCAGATCAATTCCCAGTTCAAGCGTGACCGTTGCCGCAGCAACCGCAGGCCCCGACCCGGTGCGTAGGGCAGCTTCCGTCTCTTCCCTCAGCATAGCCGAGATACTTCCATGATGCACATGGAACACATCACGCTCTTGCCTGCGAGCCGCAACCCGCCGCATCTCAAGAATGGTGACTTCAGCATCCGTTCGGCTGTTGGTGAAGATCAGCGCTTTTTTACGATGTGTACTCTCATAAATGAAGTCGTAGTACGCTTTACGTGCGTTATGAAGCTGCTCCGCCTGCTCCTCGTCCTGCGCATCTGGAAAAGAGAAATGTTCCACCCGCAGTCGCAGCTTGCGACCGCCCGGGGAAGAGACCACATTCACCCCCTGCTGCGTTCCGGCAGCAAGCCAACATGTAGCCGCATCATAGTCACTAAGTGTAGCCGACAAGCCCACTCTTCGCGGTGCACAGCCAGCCATACGCTCGATTCTGGCAAGCTCGCTGAGTACTTGAATGCCCCGATCTGCTCCCATAAAAGCATGCACCTCATCGATGATGACATATCGCAAGTCATGAAACAGCGCCGGGATTGAATTCGGTCGATTCATGAGCAGACCTTCCAGCGATTCTGGCGTTATCTGGAGCACACCGGACGGATTTTTCATCAGTTTTGTTTTCTCCGCCTGAGGTACGTCACCGTGCCAATGCCAAACCGGAATATTTCCTTCGGATAACAGATCCTTTAGACGTTCGAATTGATCGTTAATCAGGGCTTTCAGAGGTCCAATGTACAAAATGCCAACCGACTTGGAAGGCCGTTCATACAGCTCGGTTAATGCAGGGAAAAAAGCCGCCTCCGTCTTGCCGGAGGCTGTTCCCGCCGCAATCAGCATATGATGCGGGGTATGAAAACAGATATTGCAGGCCTCAATCTGGGCAGGACGAAGCGATTCCCATCTTTTTTTATATATAAATTCCTGAACAAACGGCGCCAGCCGATAGAACGGATTATCACTCATAATTCAAACTCCGCCAGAAAGTCGTCCAGATCATCTGTATTTGCGGAAGCATCTGCCCCTTTAACCGTTTCCTGAGGTTTGGCAACCCGCTCGCCAAGTAATTGAGTATAAGTCACTTCAGGATTCTGGTGTAAAGTATGTAGTACATCCATAAAATCCCGTACCACTTCACGCGTGGTCAGCAATTCATCCGCACCCAGTCGGTTTACCGCCGTTTGCATAAAATCAACCAATTGTTCATCCGTCAAACTTGCGCTGTATCCAAAATGCAGAGCATGAATCTGCCGCAGCTTCTGGAGCAGAATCAGAATCTCTTCATGAGATAACATCGCCAGCTTCAAGATCGGACCTGTGTAATTCGCATACGCTTTGGCTGCATAACGGCCATCAATAAGCCTGGAGCGAAGCGCTTCATAGCTGTATAATCCGCGCCGTTCATCCTCCACAAACTGTGGCGTACCGCCTACAAATATGCCCAGGTGCTCTGCCTTGCCCTGCATCGTATCATTGAACATGGTCAGCAATTTCTCATAGTTGCTTTGACGGGAGACACTGTTTGTAATTTTGTACATATTCACCGCTTCATCAATGAACAACAGCAATCCTTTGTAACCAATGCGCGCTGTGAATTCAGACCATAATTTGAAGTAGTCGTACCAGTTGTCATCGTCAATAATAACCCCAACAGCCAGTTCTTTTTTCGCTTCCGTTTTGGTTGCAAATTCTCCTCGAAGCCAGCGAAGTGCCGCCTGTTTGCGATCATCATCAGCCAGCTTGTACCCGTTCCAGTATGACGCCAGTACTTTGGCAAAATCAAAGCCGTGAACCAGATTCTGCATCTCCCCCGTCACCGCATAAATCTGTTTCTCTACCTCAAGCGGCAAAGCGGGATCATCCGGGCGCAAGTTCTGACTCTGCATCGTGGACTGTTGCAACCCTGCGATCCATTTTTGCAAAATCGGCTCCAACGCTCCCCCATCCGGGCGTGTGCGTGTAGACAGACGAGTCATCAGTTCGCGATATGTCGCAAGTCCCTGCCCCTTGGTCCCCACCAATCGTCGCTCTGGTGACAGATCGGCATCTGCCACAACAAAATCCCTATCCATCGCATAATTACGAATCATTTGCAAAAGAAAGCTTTTACCGCTGCCGTAACGACCCGTAATGAGTTTAAACGCTGCGCCGCCCTCAGCGATATTGTCCATATCCCGCAAGATGGCTTCCACTTCCGGTTTCCGGCCAACAGCAATCTGCTCCAGTCCAATTCGCGGGACAACACCCGCTGTCAATGAATTTACAAGTGCGGTGGTCAGCCGCTTTGGTATTTTAAGTTCTGTCACTGCGTATCACCTCTTCACATGTTCGAACACATCTATATAATCAGGAACAATCCGGTCCCCATCAATCAGAAGATCACCGATCGTTTCCATAGCCACATCATTAATTTCATCCAGCAGAAGCGTAGGCATCGTTCCATATTGCTCAGCCAGACGCATCAGCTCCGTATCTGGACTTGCGCCAAGTAGAACATGAATCGTTTGCACCTGCTGAGGGGAGAGTTCCTTGGCAAAGAGCAGCCATTCTTCATCCAGATCAGCCTCAGTAGACTCGTCCCACTGCAACCTAATAGATTCTACTTGCGCTCCTGTTGCAATCTCTTCTGCCGATAGCTCCGACTCCATGGAACCTTCAGTTGGAGTGATCTCGTCCCTTACTTCTAGCGCATCGAATGGATTACTTGTAACATTTGCGTTGTTAACCTCTTCATCCTTCACTTCAGAAGGGTGATCATCCTCAATTGTAAGCGCCAATCGCACGTACTCACTTTCCTGCTGTAACGATGCCAATTTCTCTGTGTCAATCCGAATCATCGGTTGTTCCACAGACTCCGCATGCTCGATCGCATATGTTTTGTCCAGGTATCGCTCAATCAGATTTGCAAGTTCGGGTTCAAGAGTCTGTCCTCGCAATCGGCCTCTGAATCCGAGCAGTTCACGAAGTTTATTTTCAGTACATCGATAGATCCGCGTAACCATCTGCACAAATTCAGCCTGTTCACCTATGGGCATATATCTGAACGATACCGATCTTCCATAGATCGAATCATCATAGACTGCTTTGCGAAACAGAATGCGCTCCATCGTGCGTTCATCGTTATGATCACACTCAGGCAACAGTCCAACTTGTCGCGTACGTTCCAGGTACGAATCAACCAAGGCCATGGCCCGCGGGATGTACTGCTCCATCACTTCTTTGCCGCCATCTCTGTAGAATTTACTGAGCGTAATATCGTAATCATAGTATCTTTGCAGCATATTCAGCGATATATCCGATACATTATCCTGTAAAATGCGTTGCAGCTCCCTATCCAGCATCTCTGCTGGCAGGTATCCGCCCGAAAGGCCCATGACCTCGGATAAGGACATTTCCATCTGATGGACCAGCACATAATCGACCATCCACTCTTGCATATATATATTTAATTGGGGCAGCCGTTCACGGTAGTTCACCCATAGCTGCTTCAATTGATCATAACCATCCTGAGGATTCTGCCAGCCAATGCCGTTAATTAACTCGTAGATATGAACAAATAGATAGGACAGATCGGTATCCGGGTATCTCCCCTGACGTACTTCCTTCCTCCAAAACAAATACCACTTGCGCTGGGCTTCATTCATCACGCCATACGTTGGCCAGTAACTCATAAAGGGAACCCACGGGGATACATCCCCCTCCATCTCTGCCCACTGCTTTGCTTCCTCTACAAAACGTTTCTCTGAGGACAATATGCCTCCACGATGCTGCATCGTATCATGTGCAGACTGCACAATGGTTGAACGATCAGGAACTGGCACTGCTGCTGTTTCAGGTTCTTCACTCAGATCTATCTCCATAAATTCCAATTGTCTTGAGTTGTCTTTCATAGAACGTTATCTCACCCTCCTCCAAGACAGAATACGAACAAGTGTATCCATAGGGATCATTATATCACTTGTCCTGTGTCTGCGGTGACGAAATTTAGACATTCCTGGACACAAAAAAGAAGGCATTTCTGCCCTCTTCTCATCATGATGTTATATAAGTTGAAATAATGATTTTCACATTGCACTACGATGACAGAATAACCTTCCAATCGCTGTTATCCCCAGATTTTACCGATTCCCTTTTCTAAAGGGAAAAATCCGGTTATAAATGCGAACGCTTCGCTTTTCCAGCTTTTTTCTGTCCTCTCCGTTAGGTGTAAATGTATTATTTCAACTTATATAGATACCTTTTAAATATGAAAAAAGTCCGCCCTACGTATTAATCCATTGATCCAGTAGTCGGAATGTCTCTGATGCACTGTGTACCATGTTGTCATGATCTTCTGGAGTACTGATGGACTGCTGCAGCAAACCCGTAAACTCGCTCCATCTTGTTCTTGTTTCTGAGCCGTAAGCATTGAAATATTCCAAACCACGATCGGCCTCAATGGGCAGGAACTGCGACAAACGTTTGGTCATGATCTGTCCACCGTTCGTGGACCCCTCAATTACATACAGATATCCGAACAAACGCGCAGGTGTTGAAATATCCGGCAGTTCTTCACACAGCGGAAGTTGAGTGATCTCTTCTTCACCGGCACCCAGATTTCGTAAATCTTTTTCCAACAGTCCAGCCTTGCCTCTAATCTCGATATCCAATCCCGTACTTCCCCAGAAAGGCTGTTGTACAGCCTGATCTTCCAGCGGTTTCAGGAATCCATAAAATTTCTCTAAATATTTTCTATATTCTTCTGTAGTCACAGTTTGATTCATAATGGCTTTTGCATAAGGGTTCTGTTCTACTTGTCTGTGATAATGAGCTGTCTCGCTCTTCAGACGTTCCATAATAGTTGTTGCTGTCATCGTAGTTATCCCCTTTCACAATCTGTTCTATTGTTGCAAATGAACGCTTGTCCCCAACTGATTCTCAGTATATTGAAATGGAAACTGCTTTCCTTGCACTCAGCTCCATTTATTACAAGCAAAGGCTCTATGTAAGTATACTTATTCTTGTTTGAGAAAACTATATGAATCCAACATCCGTGTACAGCCCAATTCATTGCTCCGTTGTTATCTTAACTGACTGTAATCTGTATGTTTAAGTATTAACCGAAAACAATAAAAACGCCCCTATAATCTGGAAGGCAGTAGATTTCAAATGTCAACATGGTACACTAACTTTATATCCTGTCATTGGAGGAATGTATTCTATGGATCTTACTGTTCAAGACGTTGTACTTCATCTCACAGATAACATTCAATTGCCGGAAAACACGGTAGATCAGCTCATTACGGGCTCACTTGATCGTAAGGTCAAAGGCATTATCATTGCTTTTATGCCCACACATTATGTTATTGAACAAGCCATACAGCAAGGTGCGAACTTGATCATTGCGCATGAATCTCCATTTTATAACCATCACAGTCATACGGATTGGCTTGCAAATGATTCGGTTTATGCGGACAAAAGAAAGTTGATCGACGAAGCAGGCATTTCCATCTATCGATGTCATGATATCATCCACCGCTTCCAACCGGATGGCATTACTGAAGGACTGATTCGGGCATTGGGGTGGTCCTCTTATGTAGAGCAACGACTACCGGAAGCAGACGTCCTTTCTTTTCCGGAAGGAAGCACCGCCCAAGCTATTGCTCACCATGTGAAAAGTTCCCTGGGCATCGATTATGTACGCGTTGCAGGCAACGCGGAAATAGTCTGTAGACGCGCAGCGGTACTGGTAGGTTTTCGTGGTAATGGACATGTGACGATTCCCTTGATTCAGAACGAGCAATTGGACCTCATCATTGCTGGGGAAGGGTTTGAATGGGAGACGCCAGAATATATCCGTGATGCCGTGCAACAAGGCAAGTCCCAGGCACTGATCATGATGGGACATGCCGAGAGCGAAGCTCCGGGAATGAAGCTATTGACAGACAGGTTGGCAGAACGTTTTCCTGAACTGTCTGTTCGTTTTGTAGGCGAGAAGCCTGTGTACACTGTGATCTGATAATACGATTGGATTTGTACGGAGAGGATCTCAAGTTGATTCCTTCTAATCTCATTGCCTATCCTACCCCGGAGCTTTGGATACTTTCTATGCTCCGGGGTACGCTGGGCAGACTCTCCTTACATTTCTTGGATAGCTAGCTATGATGAAAAATGAGTACTGAGCACATATGCCACGCATCTCTTCATGCCCCATCTGGATTTTCCGAGTTCTTTATTGTACTCTAAATGCTGTGACTTCAAAGCTCAGGACATTTGTCCTTGGCGTTCAGAGTTAATTTATCATTTAATAATAGAAGTCGAAGTGATTGAATAAGGAGCGTACATATGAGAGGAATTATTTTTGCATTACTGGGCGGCGCGTGTATCACGCTCCAAGGGGTTGCCAATACTCGGATTAGCACCGACATGGGCACATGGCAGGCCGCTACGATCACACAACTGACAGGATTCATCTTAGCGGCGCTGATCCTAATGTTTGTTAGAGACACCAACCTTCAAGGACTCAAACAAGTAAAACCTATGTACTTGGCTGGAGGTGCTTTTGGCGCCGTCATTATTTTCAGCGAAGTGACAGCAATTCAGCAAATTGGGGTTACCTTCACGATCTCGGCTCTGCTCATTGCTCAGCTGTTCCTGACTTTTCTGGTGGATAGTAACGGATGGTTCGGCGTGGTGAAACAAAAGATGAAACTGCCGCAATTTCTGGGCATTGCCTTAATGGTGACTGGTGTCATTATTATGAAACTATAGTTTTTGGAGAAGGTTTGAAACATATCGTCGGGGGTGAATCACAGCGTGCAAGAGATCCATAACGAGCAACAATTAATGCAATATCTGAAGCAATATCAACTCGAAACTGTATTTCACGAGCCCCTGCGTACACATATGACGTTATGCCACTTTGAGAAGTGTGAACTGATCTGTCGTGAAGGGGAAGCTTCCGAATATTTGTACGTACTGGTTGAGGGTAAAATCAAGATTTTCACCACCTCCGCACAGGACAAAACGCTGGTGCTTTGCTTCAAAACACCGCTTGAAGTGGTCGGTGACATAGAGTATGTCCGTGAAAGCGATATTGTTAATACGGTTCAGGCCGTGTCACCTGTGGTGATGCTTCGCATTCATTATCAATGGCTCGCTGAGCTTGCCAGCGATTATGCACCTTTACTTAAATTTTTGCTCAAAATCATCTCACACAAATTCTACATTGACTCGAACTTTTCCAATTTCAACCTGATGTATCCCGTTGAGGTTCGTCTAGTCAGCTACCTGCTCTCCATCTCAACAGAAGAAGCGGGTAACGTCGTTCACGAAGAGTTGGACGCGTTCAATCTGACCGACATCGCGAATCTGATCGGCACCAGTTACCGACACCTGAACCGGGTCATCCAGAAGCTCTGTGCAGACGGATTAATCGAGCGACATCAAGGATTGATTATGATTAAGGACCGGGCGGGTCTACGTGAAATAACAGGTCACAACATTTATGAATAAGGAGTTCGACAACCATGTTAATCACAGGTATTTCGCTTGCATTACTGGCAGGTGCACTTGTCAGTCTGCAAACGATTTTTAATAGCAAAGTCAATGAACGCACCGGTTCATGGTCCACAACAACGATGGTGCTTTTCACCGGATTCATTGCTTCGTTCCTCATCTCTCTGCTGGTAGAGGGCAAAAATACATTCAGCTTCCAGCATATGCAACCCTGGTACTGGCTCAGTGGAGCCATCGGCGTTGGCGTGGTCTTCTGTCTCGTGCAAGGGATGAAGCTACTTGGTCCCACATATGCCATCTCGATCGTGCTAACATCCCAACTGAGTTTTGCGCTACTATTTGATTCCATGGGATGGCTCGGTCTGGAGCAAATTCCTTTTTCGTGGAATCAGCTGCTGGGTGTACTTGTTATCGTGGGGGGAATTGTGTTGTTCAAGTTCGGTGGGGGGAAATCTGAAAAATCAGAGCAGTCCCCTGGAAAACTTCAGTCTGACTCATAAACGAACAAAAAAAAGAGTGTCCGTCCAATCCCACAGATTGGTCAGACACTCTTTTTATGCAATCATACCACTACATATCGTCTCGTTCGCTTAAACGAACTCTACGTTATGGTACACCTGCTGAACATCTTCAAGGTCTTCAAGCGCATCGATCAGTTTCTCGAACTGAGCTTGTGCATCCTCTGGAAGTTCAATATGGTTTTGCGCAAGCATCGTCAGCTCGGCTACTGTGAACTCGGTAATACCAGCAGCTTTGAATGCTTCTTGTACAGCGTGGAATTGATCCGGTTCTGCATATACAATTACAGCTTCGTCTTCGTCCACGATATCACGTACATCCACATCTGCTTCAAGCAAAAGTTCCAGTACTTCCTCGGAGTTTTTGCCTTCTATACCGATAACCGCTGTTGGATCAAACATGTAAGCAACAGAACCACTGACACCCATGTTGCCAGCGTTTTTGTTAAACGCAGAGCGCACTTCCGGCGCTGTACGATTCACATTGTTAGTGAGTGCATCAACGATGACCATCGCACCATTCGGTCCGAAGCCTTCATAACGCAACTCTTCATAGTTCTCATCCCCGCTGCCTTTTGCTTTTTCCATCGCACGATCAATGATGGCTTTGGGTACATTATACGTTTTGGCACGTTCCAGCACGACTTTCAGTGCACGGTTCGCTTCCGGGTCCGGTTCGCCCTTCTTGGCAGCTACATAGATCTCAACTCCGAATTTAGCGTAGACCCGGCTCGTGTTTGCATCTTTTGAAGCTTTCTTTTCCTTGATATTATTCCACTTACGACCCATATCGTTTCCGCTCACTTTCAACATGTAATCTGCTTTCTACTATGCCATTATATCTTGTTGAGCGTACTTCAACAAGTTAATACACACGAAATAATGGGAATAACTGCGGTGATTATTCATCTCCATTTGAAGATTAGCCTCAGTTTATCCTCTCATAAATCTCTCAGCAGCAACTAACGTTACCTCTATTCACTCCATATATAACAGACAAGAAGCACCCCATAAAGGAATGCTTCCGCCCTAAATCAGTCCTAATTTCAGTTATCTTACCCGGTCAATTAAGCGTGAAATTGTCGACCATCCAACACTTCAGGAACATAACCCGCACGAATGACAAAGTCTCCGAAATGTTCCCCTTCATTACGTTCTTTGGCATACTGGTTCACCATCGGAGTTAACGTGTCCAGAATCTCGGTTTCACCAATGTTTTCTTTGTACAGCTTATTCAAGCGATGTCCGGTGAAGCTGCCACCGAGATACATATTGTATTTACCTGGTGCTTTACCGATAAATGAAATCTCCGCCAGCATCGGTCTTGCGCATCCGTTCGGGCAGCCCGTCATCCGAATGACAATCTCTTCGTCTCTCAGCCCCGCTTCGTCGAGTACAGGCTCCAGTTTGTCGATCAGGGACGGCAAGTAACGTTCGGACTCAGCCATCGCGAGACCGCAAGTTGGAAGCGCAACACAAGCCATGGAACTTCTGCGTAGCGCAGAATAATGTGCACCATCAGTCAGGTTATACTGCTGAATCAACGCTTCAATCTTTTTCTTTTTCTGGCTGCTAATATTACCGATGATCAGATTCTGGTTCGCAGTCAGTCGGAAATCACCCGTATGCACTTTGGCAATTTCACGTAGACCCGTCATGAGCGGATAGCCGTCTACATCTTTTACACGACCATTCTGAATGAACAGCGTGTAGTGCCATTTGCCATTATTGCCTTTTACCCAACCATATCGATCTCCGTTAGTCTCAAAATGATACGGACGTGCCGCATCCAGCTTCCATCCCAGACGGCTGGTCAGCTCTTCGACAAACCACTCCACACCACGGTCATCCAGCGTATATTTGAAACGAGCATGTTTACGAACGGCACGATCTCCATAATCACGCTGAATCATAACTGTTTTCTCTGCCACATCAATCATTTGCTCCGGCGTACAGAACCCAATGACTTTGGACACCTGAGGATAGGTTTTGGCGTCACCATGAGACATCCCCATGCCGCCACCAACAGAAACGTTGAAGCCTTGCAGCTTGCCGTTCTCCACAATAGCAATAAAGCCAAGATCTTGTGAATAGACGTCCACATCATTGGATGGTGGTACAGCAATACCGATCTTGAACTTCCGTGGCAAATACACTTTGCCATAGATTGGTTCAACTTCTTCGTCGGAGTCCTGGGAATCAATCACTTTCTCTCCGTCCAGCCACAGCTCATGATAAGCCCGCGTGCGAGGGTCCAGATGATTGCTCACCTGACATGCCCACTCATACACTTCAGCATGCACATCAGATTGATTCGGATTTGGGTTACACATCACGTTACGGTTTACGTCACCACATGCAGCCAGTGTGCTTAACAACGAATCGTTCACTTCGCGAATGGTGTTCTTAAGATCCCACTTCAGTACACCATGCAGTTGGAAAGACTGACGTGTGGTCAGACGAATCGTCTCATTCGCATATTTATGCGCTACCCGATCCATCATCAACCACTGCTCCGGGGTTACAACCCCACCGGAAGCACGTACACGCAACATGAATTGGTACGCAGGCTCCAGCTTGGATTTGTGACGCTCATTACGCAGGTCGCGATCGTCCTGCATATAACTGCCGTGGTGTTTCATCAGACGGTTGTCGTCCTCTGGAATAGCCCCCGTGATACGATCAGCCAACGTTTCGGTCAGACTTCCACGCAAGTAATCACTTTTGATCTTTATATCTTCCACATCGCTATTCGTGCGCTGTGGGTTAAGTAAGTTATTATAAACCATGCTGCTTTCTCCTCTCGTCTCTGCGGGATGGTGCAATCCGGCTGGGCCGGTGATTAATAGACGTCCCGCTGATAACGTTTCTCCTGCTGCAACCGTGTCAGATATTCCGATGCCTGCTCAGGCGATAGACCGCCTTCTTGTTCAAGAATCGTGGTGAGCGCAGCATGCACATCATGTGCCATTTTTTTCTCGTCACCACAGATATATACGCTTGCACCTTCCTGAAGCCACTGGTACAGTTCTTTGCTGTGTTCCAGCATGCGATGTTGTACATACACTTTCTGTTCCGTATCACGTGAGAAGGCTACATCCATCTTCGTGAGCACACCATCTTTGAGCCAACGCTGCCACTCCGTCTGGTACAAGAAGTCCGTGGCGAAATGCTGATCTCCGTAGAACAGCCATGTCTTGCCCTCTGCTCCTGTTTCTTCACGCTCACCAAGGAAAGATCTGAACGGCGCTACACCTGTACCTGGCCCAACCATAATAATCGGCGTATCCGGGTTCTCAGGCAGCTTGAAATTCGGGTTATGCTGTATATATACAGGCAGGGTGTCGCCAGCTTCGATTCGTTCAGCCAGATGTACCGAGCATACACCGTAACGTTCTCTGCCACGCGCTTCATAACGTACCGAGCGAACGGTTAGATGAACTTCATCCGGGAAAGACTTCGAACTACTCGCTATGGAGTACAGACGTGCCGGAATTTTGCGAAGAGCAGCTACAAATTCTCCGGCAGGAATCCCTTTCAGATTATAATCCTGAACCAGATCCAGCAGATCACAGCTATTCATGACTGTGCGGAATTCGGAATCATCTGCGAGTAACGCCGTCAGGCCACTCCCAGGATTCAGTTTCGCAAGTTGCTCCACGACCGGTTTCGTCACAGCTGTAATTTCAAAATAACGCAGCAACGCTTCATGCACAGATGCCTGATCCCCGTTTTTATTCACGGTCACGCGTTCATCGGCATTCCATCCCATGGCTGCAATCAATTCATCCACAAGGCGCGGATGATTCTCAGGGAATACCCCGAGGCTGTCTCCCGGCTCATAATCCAGGTTGGAACCTTCCAAAGACAACTCAATATGGCGTGTTTCACGGTCCGATCCTCTGCCATTCAGATTGAGATTCTCCAACACTTCAGCTTTGAATGGGTTCGTGCGATCATATTCGGACTCCCCGCCGCTCACCGCAGCTGTAACAGCCTCAGTGGTTACCGTACTCGCACCAGTAGATGTACTGCTTAAGGATGCCAGTACTTCATTCATCCACTCCGCAGCTGCTTCATCAAAATCAACATCACAATCCACACGCGGTACAAGAGCTGTACCACCCAACTCCTGCAACCGATTATCGAAGTCCTTACCTGTCTGACAAAAGAACTCATAGGAGGTATCTCCCAGAGCCAATACCGAGTAACGAAGTCCTTCAAGCTTCGGAGCCCGTTTGCTGTTCAGGAATTCATGCAGCGGAATCGCATTATCCGGTGGTTCGCCTTCGCCATGCGTACTGACGATGATGAGGAGATTTTCAATTTTCTTAAGTCCGTTCGGTTTGAAATCTCCCATCGATGACAACGTGACCTGAAGACCTTGCTCTTCAAGTTTCTTGGCCAGCTTCTTCGATAGGCCACTGGAATTCCCGGTTTGTGAACCAAAAAGCACGGTAACTTCCCGGGATACTGGCGGAGCACTGACAGGTGCAATACCTGTAGTTGGTGCAGCCTGTACCAGGTTAGCTGGAGCTGTTATTGTCGCGCTTGTCTGAATTGCTGCAATATATCCGCTCAACCAAGTACGTTGTCCATCGGTCAATGTAGGAATAAGACGATTAAGCAGTTCAACTTGTTCTTGATTAAAAGGGCTGTTTGTCACTTGAAGTTCCACTGTTTGCCACCTCGCGCATTGCTTCGATTTTAATTCCGACTAAAATCATCACATTAATTTAATTTCTTCTCTCTAAAACCTAACACACCGGGTGTTGAGGGTCAATTTCAATGATTTTATAGCATTTATCAGTTTCGCTGATAAAGGACAAAAAACAACAAAAACCCTCCTTTTCAAATCAAGGACGGTTTTGGTTTATTTTTAAATTTGGCGGCCAGCTTAAGTTGAAGTTGAAAGTGGAATATAGTCACTAAAATGATTTCCCAGCACTCTGCTTTTATCTCCGTATACTCTGTCCAAATGATTTTCTCCCCACAGACATATGCGGTCAATGATGTCCTGTAGTGTCAAGCCGTACTCTGTCAGCTCATACTCTACCTTGGGCGGAATCTGGGGATGAATGATCCGATGGATGATTTCATTCTTTTCCAGTTCACGCAGCTGCTGGGTTAAGACCTTCTGGGTAATGCCAGGAATGGCTCTGCGAAGTTCGCTTGTTCGTTTTTTACCTGATATCAGCTGATGCAGAATAAGAATCCTCCATTTTCCACCGACCAGTTCCAGCATCGCCTGCACGCCACTCTCATATTTTTTCATTTCTTGTTCCACTTGTACTCCCCCATAATTCACATATATGTATATCCATTATTAAAAGTAACCGAAGAACCCCAAAGTATCTACAGCACTCTCAGGTGCGTACTTCTCAAGAAGATGTCATGAAACTTATAATAACATTGGTCAGAATGTTTAACCAAAATAAAAAGAAAAAAGGATGGTTACTCCTACATGAAAGTTAAACTGGTCGTTACTCACCCAAGACAGGATTCCCTAACATTTGCCGTGATGAATCGTTTTATAGAAGGTATGCAGGAGAATTCCCATGAAATCGATATCCTCGATCTATATCATGACGGATTCGATCCCCTATATCGTGTAGAAGATGAGCGAGACTGGCAAAATCCCGATAAACAGCATTCCCCCGTGATTCGCAAAGAGCTGGATCGTGTGCTTGCGGCTGATGCCATTGTATTTGTTTTCCCGATTTGGTGGTACAACGTTCCCTCCATGCTCAAAGCTTATCTGGACAAGGTATGGAACATGGGGCTGCTGAACAAGGCAAACTCCAAAAAGGCACTGTGGATTGCACTAGCCGGAGGGACAGAGGCTTCATTCCATAAATACGACTATTACAACATGATTTCCAATTATCTGAATAATGGGATCGCGGGTTATGCAAGAATGCAGGAATCCCGAGTTGAATTCCTCTATGAAACCATTTCAGAATCCAAAGAACATATCGAAGGCTTGTTGGAGCAAGCGTATCAAATCGGCAAACATTACAATTAACAATTCGCAGACATTACACATAACATTCGTATACATTACGGATAACAACTGTAAAACGACATGAAGCTACGTGTTCGTTGAGTAAATTACTTTTCGCCAATGGCTGGCATATAATTAAGAAGGCTTACTCCAACCTGGGCTCCAGGGCAAAGTAAGCCTTTTTTTTCACACGCTACGATTCTGGTGTATCATCATTTCTGCCATACCAGTTTGCTCATCATCGCATATAACAACGTAGCCGATTCGGCTCGGGTCGCTTCGGCAAGTGGTTTCACCTCACCGTTGTACCCGCGGGCGATGCCCAGTTCTACAAGTAATGCCACACTATCCCGGGCATAAGAGCGAATCTCGGAAGCGTCACGGAAACGAGTAAGGTTATCTGTTCCAGTCTTCTCGGAGTCAACCAGCTCAGCCGCTGCAAGTGCCCGAACTGTCAATGTCATCATCTCTTGACGAGTGATCGTGGACTCTGGCAAGAAGCGCCCGTCACCGGTACCACTGGTGATACCTAGCGAACGCGCAGCTGTAACTGCTTCGTAGTACGGAGCCTTTTCGCTTACATCAGAGAACGCATTCACGGAAGAAGCATTCAAACCCAGCGCAGTCATCAACCATTGCATGTATTGGCCGCGGGTCATCTCCTGTTTTGGATGTAACTGCGTGGAATCACCGCTTAACTCTGCATCAATTACACCTCTGACAGCCAAAGCCTCCATTGCTTTCTTGGCCCACTGCACTTCTACAAGGTCTGCAAATGTCTGCTCTACAGGCACAACAGCATAATTTCCTGTGAGTGATGTTACGGAAAATACAAGCTGCCCGCTTTTTGGATCGTAGTAACTTTGCGGCAACGGGGTTGCCACACCGTTCGCACCAATGGCAAATGCTACAATCCGATCCTGCTGAGCATTTTGTGATGATTGGTAAGGCAGACGAACTATCAACTCGCTTTCCGATGGCCATGGTTGACCATCCAGTTGAAGTTCAAGCTGGACTCCATATTTCGTGCCAAGCTGATCTGCGACTGTTTTTGGTAACTCCGTTCTGACCAATCGGATTGATGCAACCCCATCACCAACGATATCCTGCGTTAACAGTGTCGCAGGGAGCTCCAAAATCCCCAGCTCTGTAACAATGTTGAACACATGTGACTCACCCTGATCTATTAACGCAGAGGCAGGCAGAGATACTTCATATGCCGTTGCTCCCGAAACCGGCTTCAGCCGAAGTTCAACCAAGCGCTGACCCGCATCTATTGAGGGGGCAACTTTAAAAGCCTCTTTAATCGTTGAAACATCTACATTGGACTGCACTACACCCTTCTGGTCGGACTGTCCCTGCAACTCCAGAACAGAACGGTCCTTCTCCGGTTTAGGTTGTGGTACCGCATTCTCTGCACTTGGGTTACCATTTCCTGAATTTCCACCGGAATTGCCGCCTGTATTACCGCCCGAACCAGGGTCCGTGCCTCCAGGGGAAGTAACAGATGCCGGCACCTTCACTGTCAACGGTATAGTAAGGGCTTTACTGTCGTCAGAAGTTCGAGTAATTTCCAACTCCAGTGTTACTGTTGTTTCCTTAGATGGCGGGACAATCGTTCCATCGGTATGAATGACGGACGGTACCGAACTGGAAGCGATCTTCACCGTGAACCCTTGTGGCACGGATGGTAACTTCAGTTTTTTTGCACCTGCAGAAGGCTGTTCCAGTGCCGTAATCCCTGTTGCTACATCGGCAGCGCTCTGCTGAGCCGTGTGCACCTGATAAGCGGAAGATACACCTCTCAAGGATTGTCCCGTCGCATCAAAAGCTTCCACTTTGTAATAATATTCCGTGCCGGGGTTCAGTTCACTGTCCGTGTACTCCCGTCCATTGCCGCTGTAGACCACCTTATACTCTCCTTGCTCACGATCTGAGCGGTAGAGCTTGTAGCTTGCTGCACCAAGATGAGCATCCCAGCGAAGCGTTGCGCTCGTTGAATCCAACGCATCAGCATGAAGGCCAGCACTATCATTTGCAGGTGGTACGGCGTCAGGTTTAACGATCATAATCCAACTAATCATCGGGTCCTGCGATGCCGTATTACGCACGGTCAACTCCAGCTTGTTGTCCGACACGCTGATGCCTTTGTCGGCTCTAACGCTAGCAGGCGTAAAAGTAACTGCACCGGTATTGGTGCCATTGATGATGAAATTTGCTCTGCGCGATGTATTGGTCCACGGATCGTTGAATCCGGCGTACACATCATATGTCCCGTTTGGCACATCAAATCTATAGGTTAAGTCCGTGCCTTTAGGTGAATTGCTGACATTGCCACCGTTCAGATAACGTACGGTCGAGAATATATCTCCGCCATTTGAACCAGATGACAGTGCATCTGCGCTGGTATACCCCCAATTGCGACCCTCCACCGGAGCGTACATCTGGTCTGCCGTTCCCGGGTTGGCAAGTGTTCCTTTCATATAGGCACCCATGAGACTATAATCAGCCGTTTCGTAACCTCCGCTATTCACGAAATAGAGTGTGTTTTCCGGGATGACGTTTACGCGAACTGCCTGCTTTTTGTTGTTATATTCCGGTGTGGTTACCTGTAATGTGAGCGGCCCTGGCTTGGCAAAATCTTCTGCCGTCATGGCCCGGTTATCAATCGTCCATACTGCTGGCGTTGATACCAGTGCTCCACCCTCGCGCACATTCAATGTTGATGGCAAGGATGGTACTTTGCCCAGCGCCACGGATTCTGGCAACGGATCAGCGATATCAACCTTGCCCATCGAATTCAGCAGATCAGGTGTCCAGCTGTTATACCACTTGATCGCGATATCCGAGCCTATTCCAAACTCAATTGGCAAGAACACGTATTTTGCAGCATCATTCGAGAAGTTGCCACCATTCCACGTATCCCCCACGTAAATGAACTTGCCTTTTTCAGGATCGACCGGAATGACGGAAGTGGTCTGTGTGCCAAATGCCTTGCCTGGATCGGGATCGGTTGGCAACGTACGCACGAACGGATTGGTCTGCGTTGACCACGGGCCAAAGATGTTGTCCGCAACCGTCACTTTGTTTTCGTTAGGGGCCCAACCGGAAGCTCCGGAAGTCAAAATATAATATTTCTCCTGATACTTAAACATCGCCGGTGCTTCACGTTGCCCTCCCGGAAACACTCGCACGTAATCTACGCCGTATTCCGCCTGATAGGTGGAATCTCGTACCGGATTGCCTTTGTCATCCGTTCGTCCTTCCTTATGCCACCCTGTTACGTCACTGTAGTCTTCATTCAGTTTGGAGATATACAGCGTCAGGTTTTCTTCGCTGGAGTAGATCAGATAACCGGTACCGTCACCGTCCTTGAACAACGTCATGTCACGGGCCATGCCCTTATCGCTTGGGAAGAAATCTTTCTCTCCTTCGGGAGCTCTGTCCATCCGGTAACTCTTCTGATACACAAAAGGCCCTGTTGGAGAGTCGCTGATCGCATAACCAGCCCGCGCCTTACCGTAATTCGCATTATCGTTATAGGGGTCCTTATCGCCGTCCATGTGGGCCCACATCACGTATTTCTTTGTTTTGTCGTTGTAGATGACCTTTGGTCGTTCAATAATCCGTCCTTTGCGGATATCTGCCCAGATATCCACGCGGTCTTCACGCCCCGCATACAATTTGGAGATCAACGGGTCATTGTCAAAATCATCCATGGATTGAAGTGTCGTTAGAGCCATGCCTCGGTCCGTCCAGTTCATCAGATCCTTGGATGAATACACACGCACACCAACCGCTGGCCAGCCGCCTGTGTGGTATTCACCATACCAGTAATACATCTCCGTCTGTTCATCATAGAAAAAGCCTGCTCCATGCGCATCAATCGGCTTACCGTCCAGATCTGGCCACAATTGCCCTGGTGTAATGCTTGTGCGAACTGTGGCAACACCCAGCGGTGCGGATGCTGGAGAAGTTACGCCGTCCACGGTCGCCTGGATGATATAAAAATATCCTGTGCCCATCATCAGACCGCCATCGTTAAATGTGTTTTCATTGCCGCTATAGACCTGCTGATACGTACCCGTAGCACTGGTTGCACGGGACACGGTATACGTTACATCAGATCCAGGCAGGACATTCCACCCCAGAGAGATTGATGTGTCCGTCACAGCTGTGGCAGCGAACTCTGCTGGAGAGTCAATGGAGTATGTCGTGGCTTCTGCAACAGTGAATGCTGACTCCCCAGCTACGTTATAGGCTGTTACGCGATAGTTGTAGCTGTTGCCCGGCTCAAGTGCATTATCCGTGAATGTGAGCCCTTTACCTTCATAGATTTGCTCGTATTGCTCACTGCCAGCTTTGGCTCGAATCACGCGATAACCAGTTGACTTGTCCACGGCGGACCAAGATAGCTTCACGCTCGTTGCGTTGAGTGCTTCGGCCTTTAATTCGCCAGGAGCCTGTGGTGCCGATGCAGTCGTCCGAACTTCCAGCGGAGCAGTCCATAATGATTCGGTTAGGCCTCCGTATTCATAAGCGAGCCTGTAATAATACACCGTATCTCCGCTTAATCCTTCATCCGTGTGTCCCAAAGTCCCGGTATTGGTTACCAGGGAATAGCTGCCTTCAGGCGAAGAGGAACGATACAAGCGATAGGCTGATGCTCCCGCGATTTCAGACCATTGCAGTGAAACCGAAGACGCCGTCTGCTCAGCAATAGAGAGCTGAATATCGTTCTCAGGCGGTTGCTCCGCAATGATCACGTCATCTGCATGTACCGACTGCCACTTATTCCGAATGCCCACGGTACCTGACCCGTATGTAGTATCGACCAGATCAAATACCAACTGATCGGAGCCGTTTTCCGCGATATACCCGCGAATGGTGGTACCTGATAACACCACTTTAAGTGTGTACCATGTATTTTGGGCAAACGCATAGTCCACCGTGTTCAAAGTTGTGTCTGATCCGTTCACCCGTTTGGAGAAAACGAGTTTATTACTAGGAACTTGCATCTGAAAATAGTAAAAGTTGCTCTTATCCTGAAACCGCGGCAATATTCCCGGATACCCCTGACCGGCTCCCGTGTAAAAGCGCATGGACACGGTCATGTCCGACATGGAGTCTCCAGTAGAGATAATGCCTTCATTGGTATCGCTCTGGAAAAGCGTAAAGTTGGACGCATCTGTCGGGTCAGCAAACACTTCCCAGTTGCCTGAGCTTACGTTCCACGCGGGTGATTCCGTGAAATTCCCATCCGAAAAATCGTCCTGCAACAATGTGGCGGGTATACTGCTCAGATCGGCATACGCCTTACTCGGCAGCATCAACGGTCCCGAAGACAGCGCAAGTGTTGCTGATAACATAAATATCATGGGTTTCCTGAGTTTATCCAATGTTCATTCTCTCCTTTGGCGTGAAAGATGAAAGCATGTTTCTTGAAAGCGCGGTGTTGTTGTTCAGCTTATCCTCAGCAACCAGTGGTCAGTAACGAGCTCTTGTCCACCTCCTTATTTTAATGAAACCGGTTTCATTTGAGTGTAAAAAAAGACCCGTCTTCCCTTCTAAGTGCAATGATACCCATACGGAATACCGTGTTTTCTTTGCCCCTATGCAGTGAAACAGGTTTTTAATATATAAATGTAACCGCTTTCCTGAATTATATTATTGCCTTATTCAAGCTGTCAACTGTGAATTGAGCTCAAACATTTTTCGTTAAAACCACGCAAAAAAGGCGCGAGTTCTGCTTGTTTTGCAAGCAAAATTCGCGCCTTTTCTCACGCTTCGAGCTTGTTCGCAAGCTCGCACGTATTATTAATCCGTGATTTTTGAACAACCTCTATTTAAAATACTTTTGTTGTCCACGACTCACAGTTCCACGTCTCCGTAACGACATCACGGTAGAATTCCGGTTCGTGGGAGATTAGAAGAATACTGCCTTTGTAAGCCTTGAGCGCACGTTTCAACTCTTCCTTGGCATCAACGTCCAGATGGTTCGTCGGCTCATCGAGCACAAGCAGGTTGGTTTCATTATTGATAAGCTTACAGAGACGCACTTTGGCCTTCTCGCCACCACTTAGTACAGCTACCTTGCTCTCAATGTGTTTTGTAGTCAAACCACATTTTGCAAGTGCAGCACGCACCTCGAATTGGGTATAGGAAGGGAACTCCTGCCAGATCTCTTCAATACATGTATTGTAGTTGGCATCCTTCATCTCTTGCTGGAAGTAACCAATCTCCAGATGTTCACCACGTTGAACGGTTCCTTCCAGAGCTTGAATTTCACCCAGAATACTGCGCATCAGAGTTGTTTTACCGATTCCGTTCGCACCAACAAGGGCAATCTTCTGTCCGCGCTCCATACGCAGATCCAGTGGTCTGGACAACGGTTCGTTGTATCCAATTACAAGACCTTTGGTTTCGAAAATGAGCTTGCCAGATGTTCTTGCATCACGGAAGTTGAACTGCGGTTTCGGTTTCTCCTTGGCGATCTCGATGACATCCATCTTGTCGAGTTTCTTCTGTCTGGACATCGCCATATTACGTGTAGCTACACTTGCTTTGTTACGCGCTACAAAATCCTTGAGGTCAGCAATTTCTTGTTGTTGGCGCTTGTACGCCGACTCCAACTGCTGTTTTCTCATCTCATGCACTTCCTGGAAGTGATCATAATCGCCCACATAACGAGTTAGATTCTGGTTCTCCATGTGATAGATCAAGTTGATAACACTGTTCAAGAACGGAATATCGTGAGAAATGAGGATAAATGCATTCTCATATTCCTGCAAATAACGTTTTAGCCATTCGATATGCAATTCATCCAGATAGTTCGTAGGCTCATCGAGGAGCAAAATATCTGGTTTTTCCAGCAGCAACTTGGCAAGCAGGACTTTGGTACGCTGTCCACCACTCAGGTCATTGACGTCTTTATCCAGACCGATATCCGTCAGACCCAGACCACGTGCGGTTTCATCCACTTTGGCGTCAATCATGTAGAAATCCTGGTTTGTCAGCGTATCCTGAATCGTACCCACGTCTTCAAGTAGTTGTTCAAGTTCCTCCGGGGTAACATCGCCCATTTTGCCATACATATCATTCATTTCCTGTTCCATGTCAAACAAATACTGGAACGCGCCACGAAGTACGTCACGGATTGATTGGCCTTTGTTCAATACAGCATGCTGGTCCAGATAACCAACACGCATCCGTTTGGACCACTCCACCTTGCCTTCATCCGGCTGAAGTTTTCCTGTAATAATGTTCATGAAGGTGGATTTACCTTCACCATTGGCCCCGATCAGACCAATATGTTCGCCCTTCAAGAGGCGGAATGAAACGTCGTTAAAGATAGCACGGTCACCAAAACCGTGACTTAATTTTTCTACATTTAATATGCTCATTCATGACACCTTTTCTATATAGACTTAATTCTTTGTATATTATAAGCGTTATATCCTGCACAACTCAACGCCATATTAAAAATATTGCATCTTTTTGTCTGAAATTTGCCTTATATGAAAGTATGGGTTAAAATTTTGCCTTAACGAATTACTATTATATAGAACGGAGCTCTTCGAAGAGCATCAGGTGAACAATATGATTGAAGTGAAACAATCCAAGTTGGGTGATGGTGGTGAGTTTAACCGCGGGGTATTTGCTACCGTGGATATTGCCAAAGGAACGCTTATCCATCAGGCACCCGTTGTGCCTTACCCAAATGAAGACCATGAGCATGTCGAAAAAACGATTTTGGAAGATTATGTGTTCGAATATGGGGCGAATCATACCGCGATTCTGCTCGGCTACGGAAGTCTGATCAACCACTCCTATGAACCTAACGCTACTTATGATATCAATTTTGATAACCACACCTTTGACTTCTACGCGTATACAGACATCAAAGCTGGCGACGAAATCGTGATCAATTACAACGGTGAGGAAGACAGTATGGACCCGTTATGGTTCCTGGACGATTACGAGGAGCGTATGCTGGAGTTCAATAAGTCCAATGATGATGAGGTTGAAAAAGAGACCGAACCCCAGTCCCTGGATACGGACACGAGTAAATAAACGTTAAACTCAAGTAAAGTTCGCAAGCACTCTATTGTATGTGCGAAAAGAACTCACTGAACCCGGTGAATGATGAAATGAGTAACTGGAGACTCTTCACAGTCCAAAGTTTAAACACACAAATAAGCAAGTCCTCCGTTAGTGGAAGACTTGCTTATTCATGTTGTCTTGCTTTCTAAGCCAGATACACCTGTTCATGTTTCATGGTTTATAGTGCATCTTAACTTGTTTTAATCTGTAATCGGCGGATCTGTATGCAAGTCTTGATCGGGTGTCGTGGATCTCCACTTGGTAAAGGCTACCTCGAACCCTGCACGCTTTGGTGAACACAGAAATGGACCGGCGTGTTTGTTCGTTGGATAGGCAAACCGTGCAACCCGAATCGTACGCCAAGGATGCTCATCTGTGCGTGCACGAATGACAACAGCCTCATTACTGTAGGAGGCTCTGATTGTTACGATTCGTCCACCCCACTCTGGCACAGGAGAGAGTGACCAATCGGAATACGTATCCGTCACGACGGCTCCAACATGTGCCACGCCATCATTAACCTCAACTCCAGCCTTGATCCATTGGTCTTCTCCATACCATAACATTAGTCCCGCCTGATCATATAATTCGGTGAATGAGCTTAGATCAAACGATACCTCAATCGCTTCCGTTCCGTCCCATGGAGCAAGCATGGCATGTCCATCCCGATGACAGAACCCATAGAATGTGTTCTCCCAGAAGTCACTGCCTTCCCGAGCTTCCACAACGAAACGATCCCCATCCATCCGTGCAGCAACGGGTTCCTTCGTCCATTTGCCTTCATGAAGCCCAATAAAATCCGATGACATCGTTGTTTTCATCCTTCCTTCCGTCCCAAAGGGGAGTTCATCCTCACTTCATCACTTCTAAATTAAAGAACCCAGGTCCGATGCAGCAGTAGGATATGCAAAATTCATGGTGTTTAACTGATCGATAGTCAGATTGAACTGAATCGCCATTGCAAAAAGGTTGATCAATTCTTCTGTTTTGCTCCCGAGCACATGCGCACCCAGAATACGCCCGGTTGATTTGTCGATCACCACTTTGGCCATGGCAAATTTTTCATGAGTTCGCTTGTAAGTATACCATTTCGACATATCATTTACCTGCACCTCATAGCCCTCTTTCTTGGCTTGTTCCGTGCTCATACCTACAGCTCCAAGGGCAGGGACAGTAAACACAATGGAAGGCATCACTTTATAATTAGGTTTGTGTTGATTTCCCTCCAACAAATTGAACGATACAGCCCGGGATTCCTGGCCTGCTAACGGGGTTAAAGGCAACCCTTTTGTATCCGTTACATCGCCAGCAGCATACACTCTTGGATTACTTTCACTTTGCAAGTACTCGTTCACCGTAATCCCCTTTTTGCTGTAGCTGACGTTGGCTTTCTCCAATTCCAGCCCATCCACATTGGGAATGCGCCCTGCTCCATGTACCACAAGTCCGCACTGCCACTTGTGATCTGCACCATTACGTGTGCCATGAACGACATAGGCGTTCCCCTCTTGCCGTATGGACTTCACCTCCGCGTTCAAGTGAACATGAATACCGATCTCTTTCGATTTTTGCAACAAAGATTCTACCAGATCTGCATCAAACGATTTCAGGGGCTGCTCACTCCGATGCAGGATATGGACTTCCGTCCCGGCTCTGGCCGCAATATGTGCAAACTCAAATGCAATGTATCCACCGCCTACCAGCACTAAACGATCCGGCAGCTGTTCCAGATCCAGAAAGTCATCACTATATATAAGATGCTCCGAGCCCTCAATCTCAAGTGGCGCAGGTCTTGCACCGGTAGCAATCAGGATGTGTTTCCCATGGAGAACTTCTTCACCAACTCGAATATGATTTTCATCGACAAATGAAGCTTTACCATGGAACGTATCCATTCCGGCCTGTTTGAATTGATCTTCACTTGCTCTAGGTATGCTCTCGGTAAAGGTGCGTTTAAAAGCTATAAGTTCAGACCAGTTGATGGTCGCCTGTCCCAGAATTCCTTTCCCTTGCATCCGTTCATTCCAGTCTATCAGCTCAGCTGCTCCAGCCAGCACTTTTTTGGGATCACAGCCGCGCAGTGCACACGTTCCGCCGAACTCACGTTCATCAATTACAGCAACTCTCCAGCCAGCTTCAGCGCAACGGGTGATTACAGAGCTTGCCGCGCTTCCTGTGCCAATCGCAATCAAGTCATACGTTTCTTGTGTCATCATGGTTCCTCCTCATCCTTTTGGTACATCTATTGCAGGGATGCCTGAAGTTACAGCAATCCAGCCTGTTTAAGGTACTCTGCTGCAACCTGTTCAGGATTCGCTCCCTCTACATTCACGTCATAGTTCATCTGACGCATCTCGTCATCCGTAATTTTTCCAGCAAGCTGATTCAGCACCTCAACCAGTTGTGGATATTGATCTGCCGTTTCTTGACGAAGCATCGGCGCACCTTGATACGGCGGGAACAATTCCTGGTCATCCTCCAGCACAACGAGTTCATATTGTCTCAACTCACTGTCTGTGGAGTAAGCATCAACGAGATTAATATCTCCGCGCTGAAGAGCACCATAGCGAAGCTTTGGTTCCATTGTTGCAACGTTTGGGAATTCAATCCCATACTTTTTCTGAATGCCAAGGTATCCGTCTTCCCGATCCGAGAATTCAAGTGTGAATCCTGCTTTGATCTGCTGCTCAACCGGTTTGAGATCCGAAATGGTCTTGAGATTGTATTGATCTGCGATGCTCTTTGGAACGGCCAACGTATACGTATTGTTGTAATCCATTGGGTTCAGCAGCACCATGTTGAACTGGCTTAACATTCCGTCTCTTGCTTGTTCGTAGACCTCTGTTCGATCCGTACTCACAGCCGTTTCCTTCATAAATTCGGAGATCGCTGTCCCGGTGAATTCGGGATAGATGTCAATATCACCCGACTTGAGTGCATTGAAAAGGAATGGTGTTTTGCCTAACCCGGGTTTTAGTTCAACCGTCAGGTCTGTATCTTTTTCAATCAGCAATTTGTACATATTAATGAGAATTTCGGGTTCCGCCCCTAATTTCCCGGAAATGACGAGATCCTTCTGTCCACCACGTGCCACGAAGGGAATGGTAATCACAAGTATCGCGATTATTGCCAGCGAACCAAGGGTAACCAATGTTTTCTTAAAGGATAACCGCTGGAACTGACGTAATAGTACATCAAACAAAATCGCCAGCAAGGCGGCCGGAATGGCTCCAAGGATGATCAATGCCGTATCGTTCCGATCAATGCCCAGCAAAATTAATGCACCCAAACCTCCTGCGCCGATCAAAGCAGCAAGTGTCGCCGTTCCTACAATAAGCACCATAGCGGTCCGAATTCCGGCCATAATAACAGGCATCGCCAGTGGCAGTTCCACTTTGATTAGACGTTGCCAACTATTCATGCCCATCGCATTCGCTGCTTCCACCATGGAAGGATCAACTTCGGATATGCCTGTGTACGTGTTGCGAAGTACGGGAAGCAGCGCATACACCACCAATGCAATAATTGCAGGAAGTGTTCCTATGCCGAATAACGGGATGAGCAATCCGAGAAGCGCCAAGGAAGGTATGGTCTGCAACACAGCCGTAACCCCAATAATCGGTTCAGCGACTTTTGGCTTGCGTGTCAAGTAAATACCAAGCGGAATAGCGATGAGGACAGCAAAGAACAAGGCGATAAAATGAGATCTGAATATGTTCCAGCAGAGCAGACAACAACTGACCTTTGCGCTCACTGAATACCTCCGTGAATCTACTCATGTCCTTCACCTCGTTCCTGTAACTGACCAGACCAGTATTTCATCAGATCAACTCGACTGATCTCCCCAATAATCTGGCGGTTATGTTCAACCAGCAGATGGTCATGGGAAGCCATGATATCAACTAATTCCGTTAACGTAATGGATGCAGGAACGGCAGTTTTGGCTGATTTTGGCACCTGACCCGGTGAGAGTGGTGACATGATGGATTCGAGATCAAAATCAGATTGTGAACTCGTATCGGTGTTAGGACTTCCAACAAATTCACGTACGAAATCATTAGCTGGCTGTCGGATCAGTTCTTCCGGGGTGCCTACCTGCAAAACCTGTCCATCCTTCATAATGCAGATGCGATCCCCCAGCTTCATCGCTTCCTGAATATCATGGGTGACAAACACAATTGTTTTTTTCATCTGACGCTGGATATCCAAAATATCGTCCTGCAATTTCTCCCGACTCATTGGATCGAGTGCACTGAACGGTTCATCCATCAAAACTATCTCGGGATCGGCAGCGAGTGCACGCAACACACCAATTCTCTGCTGTTGTCCTCCGGATAACTCGGACGGTTTACGCTCACTGTATGTATCTCCGTGTAAACCAACCATGTCCAGTAACGTATGTACACGCTCCTTGATTTGATCTGACTTCCATTTTCGCAGTTCAGGAACAACCGCAATATTTTCGGCAATGGTCATATGCGGGAATAGTGCAATCTGTTGCAGTACATATCCGATATTCCAGCGCAATTCGTGAATGTTGTATTCATCGATTGGGCGTTCATTAATGCGTACTGTTCCATCTGTTCGCTCAATCAGGCGATTGATCATTTTGAGCATGGTGGTTTTGCCACATCCACTCGGACCAATCATGACAAACAGTTCTCCCTTGTTAATGTTGAGGTTAACCTGACGCAAAGCCGTTGTTCCATCAGGATATTGTTTTGATACATTTTCGAACTGAATCATTCGCTCTCTTCGCCCCTTTATCTAGGGCGTGTCTGAGACACGCCCTAACATTCATCTTCATCTATTTCCCCAAAAGTGTGTTCGTATAATCACTGTTTTCCGTAGTGTCCCTGCTTAGGGAGAGATCCATATTTGAATCAACGATGTCAACATGCTGGTAGACATGCAAAAAGACGGGCACTAGGCACCGTCTTCTCATAATATGAAAATGTTTCTTCCATTATTTCCATACTTCCATATGATTCTGAATAAATTGCTCGAATGAAATCGGGTTATTCCCCGTTAATTTTTTCACCGTATCTGTCGTTTGATCTTCTCTCCCCTCCTCCCGGATAAGCACATCCAGTCCTGCGAGGGCAGCAGCGTATTCTTCTGACATTCCTGCGCGAATCATGCTGTTCCTCAATTCATCATCTGACAAAGATTCATGCTGAATGGACTGACCCAGTACACGGCTCAAGACGTCTGCAACCTGTCCATAGGACAACGTCTCCGGCCCTGTAATGATATGCTCCGTATTATGAGGAACAATATCTGTCAGAGCATGGAACGCAACTGCCGCGATATCATCTGCACTAACAAATCCAATTTTCCCGTCACCCGTAGCACTGTATATTTTCCCGAGTTGTTTCGTTGTCTCCCGATGCGGTCCCTCCGTAAAGTTCTCCATAAAATAGGAAGGCTGCAATACAGCCCACTCAGGAGCTTGGGCTTTTAAATATTGATGTACTTTGCCAAAAATAGGACCATCCTCATCAATTGAAGCACTGCCAAGCAAGACAAATCGCTTAACGCCGTTCCACAATGCTTCCTTGATGAACGGAATCATGACGTCTTCTGGGGTCATGTCCATGACTGGCACAACAAGATACACCTGGTTCACATTTTTCAGCGCCGGCGCATATGTCTCGGAATCATACCAATCAAAATAGACATAATTATCGGCAGAACCAGAAAGAGATGTTTTCGTTCTTCCTGCCAAACGCACCGGATATTGATGCTTTTGAAGTATGGCCGCAACACGGCTTCCTGTTTTTCCATTAGCTCCGGTAATAAGTGTCAACGGTTTATCATTGATCATGCTTGTTTCCTCCTAAGTCCGATTCGAGTACGATCGTCGGATTCCAATAGTCTTTATAATGTGTAATTTTTCCATTAGAGTGGCTCACTACAGAGATGTATGTTTGGTTGTATGGCTTGCCTGTAACTAATGAACGCCCTTTACAAGTAAATTCAGCCACAAACTGTTGTTTCGTGGAATCAGCCAAGATCACCGGTTCAGAAAACTGCTGGATTTCAATCATCCCCAGCAGATTATGAAGATGATTCGTAATTGCGGCTTTGCCTTCCAGTTTCTGAGGATATCCTGCTGGTGCATATGGGAATTCGAAGATAGCTTCAGATGTATATAGCTCCAACCACTGTTCTAGTTTTCCTTCCAGTAGCAAATTAGTGAATCCATGCATGATCCGATGCGGTATACTATTGCCCGCTTCCAACTGCTGAGATTGTGTCATCCTTATTTCCTCCTTCAGTTTGTTTGGTGTTCTTTTTCCAGACCAATCGGTCTATAATAGTCAAAAAATAAACGCCCTAAGCGTTCATTTTCAAAAAAACGTAAAGAATTCTTACTCAAATCATGTAAAACGCTAATCCATTGCCCTTAGGGTCATCTGTACAAAATCTCGCAGCGCTTCTGCACTTGCACCACTTTTCGCCGTAAAGGTCAATGAGAGTCGGGAATAATTCAGAAAACGGGCAAGCCCGGGCAATTCTTCCTCAGCGTGTCTCAATTCGCCACTCCTCTGGCCTCGTAACAGTGCACTATGAAAAACATCTTCCATTTGCTGGTTAGTGGTTTGAATAAAGGCTGCAATTTCGTGATTTTGTGGTGCCTGTTCAACCGCGCTATTAATGATGAAACATTCATTACGACGTTCGTCGTCTGTCAACACGTTAACCGCTTCGTTGAACAACTCCGTCACGCCTTGCCTCACACTTGTACATTCGTCTAATATTCTGATCCCCGCCTCTGTCTTCTGCTGAATATAGAATTTAAGAGCAGAGACAAATAAATCATGTTTAGTTCCGTAGGTGTCATACAGGCTTTGCCGCGCAATGCCAAGTTCACTCAGCAGTAAGCTCAAAGATGTACCTTCATAACCGTACGCTCCAAATACAGACGTTGCTTTTCTTAGAACGATCTCCGTGTCAAACTCCTTGGCTCTTCCCAATCTCAGACCTCACCTCCCTATTCATTAAATAAAGAATACCTTTTCCAGACTGATCAGTCAAGAAAATAAATGCTTTGATTTTTGCCAAAGTGGTATAATGTGAATAGAAGCTGAATGAATTCTTTTACCACTTACAACCATGACCACATATAAAGGAGTGTACCTATATGTATATTCAAATTACAGATTTGGCTGCAAAACGATTGACGGAAAGCTTGAATGACCAACCCGGATATTTCAAAGTGATCTATGACTTGGAAGGTTGCGGATGTAACGGAGTTATCGCTATTATCATTGTTGATGAACTTGCGGCTCTCGATGCGCAGATTGAAACCAATCTGGTTCCGTTCTATGTTGATCCGAAGCAGCAGCTGAACCTAGAACAACACATGAAGCTGGATACGGAAGAAAATTATCCTTCTTTCAAATTAAGCAGTGATTCTGGTGTGCTCAGCGCTAACGTTCGCGTTCGTGACACCCGTGCAGTAACCGTGGGAAGCTCCGGTGGATCCGACGCCTGCATGTTGTAACACAGTCTCCAGCATACTTAAAGTAATCTAGCATTATCTCTCTTCACATCAAAAGCCGTTGCATCTAATGCAACGGTTTTTTTAACGTTCTTTTCCTTATATGCCTCTATCAGAGTTGCAAAAAAGACTCTATAAAAGATGGACTAAACATTTACACGAAACGGAGAGGACAGAAAGAACCTGAAGAAACGAAGTGTTCGCCTAAAAGCTTTCTGAAAGAAAGCTGCATCGGAAGCATACGCTATCACAAGATTTTCACCATTATAAAATTGAATCAAAAAAATCTGGGGATAACAGCGATCGGAAGGTTGTTCTGTCATCGTAGTGTCCAGTGTAAATATCTTTGGTTCAACTTATATAGCAAACTTTGTTTACAACTCGGAAACAATTGGAGAACCTATGGATATAATCCTCTAGTATACTCGGTATATAGATTCATATATTCCGAGGAGGAACACACATCATGAAACATTTTACTCGTAAATCCATCATATCTACAATTCTCATAGGCTCTGTTGTAGCAGGTTCTGCATTTACTACGTTTCCCATCACTTCAAGCCTGAATCCCGTCGCGTCTGCGGCAAGCTCCAGCTTCACTCAATTCCTGCATGATAATGCACCTGGTCGTACGATCAAAACGATTAAAAATGTGGCAACTGTGACCAATGTGTCCAGTACGGTTGTACTTGTCAATAAAAAGAGAAATCTGCCTTCAACTTATGCACCTCAAGATTTGGTTGTACCTAATATTCCTTTTAGCTTCTCAGGTTCCAGTCCGAAGAAACAAATGCGTAAAGTAGCTGCAACCGCAATTGAAAAATTATTTGCAGCTGCCAAAAAAGACGGCATTGATATTAAAGCGGTGTCTGGCTATCGCTCTTATGCGACCCAGAAATCGATCTTTGACCGTAATGCCAGCATCAAAGGTGAAGCTGTTGCCAATAAAACAAGTGCTCGGCCAGGACAAAGCGAACATCAAACGGGTCTAGCCATGGATATATCAAGCGCTTCGGCCGGTTATGATCTTCAGCAAAGCTTTGGCAATACCAAAGAAGGCAAATGGCTGAAAGCCAATGCCCACAAGTACGGCTTCATCATCCGTTATGGCAAAGATCAGGAGAAATTGACTGGTTACTCCTATGAGCCATGGCATGTACGTTATGTAGGGGTATATATTGCTGGTGAGATTACCAACCAGAAACTTACGCTGGAGCAGTATTTGGAACGTGCCAAATAAGGCAGGTTTGAGCCCAAAACCTAGACAGTTATTTGATTAGATAAAAGAAGCGTGACTATAGGTAACATGACTGAAGGAGAAGATGGGGCCGCAACTGGCCCTCTTCTGCTTCAATCTTTCATTTACACACTTCGTTATGTCCCAACGATTTTTCTAAAGACCAGTGGCAGTCTCTTCAGACCTTCTGTTCCAGCCCAAGAGCCTACTCCAGCAAGTATTGCATTATGGCACAAATAAAGTGCGACATTGTACACGATAGGGCCTAGAATAATCTCCACGACTACAAAACGTTTTAACGTCGAAGATTGGATCACATATACCCGAAATTCATGAGGGTCATGTCCTCCCATATACCTTGCGATCAATGCTTTCATGAATCACCTCTAGTGTTTTATTTTAGCGTATGGCAGACAATCCTTGTCTTATTCTAAAATAATACTTACATAAAGTAACTAAGTGTGTTATAGTCAGTTTATAAATCATACATAAGCGAGGGAAACTACCATGAGTGAGTTGGAGAATGTAGTCAAAAACCGTAGATCGGCCGTTATTTTTGAAGAAGGAATTGAAATTTCGGATTCGGAACTGCAAGAAATGTTTGCCCTGAACAAATTTTCACCATCTGCCTTTAACCTGCAACACACGCACTATCTTGTGATTAAAGACGAGGAACAGAAAGAGAAAGTCTATGAAGCTTCCCAGCAATATAAGGTAAAAACAGCTTCTGCGGTCATCGTGGTATTGGGCGACGTCAACGCGCATCATCATATCCGCACGATTAACGAAGGTTTGCTGAACCTGGGCGCACTCACTCCATTCCAATACGAGCAGGAATCCCAAAGTGTCACCGAATTTTACGAATCTCGCGGCAGATTCTTCCAACGTGAGGATGCGATTCGCAATGCCAGCCTGTCTGCCATGCAATTGATGTTGATCGCTCAGGATCGCGGTTGGGACACTTGTCCAATGATTGGCTTTGACTCGGAAGAACTGCAACGGAGTCTGGAAATCCCTAACCATTACGTACCCGTTATGCTGATCACCATCGGTAAAAAGTCGGAAGCCAAACAGCGCCCACGCGGTTACCGTAAACCGATTAACGAATATGTTAGCTTCAACAAAATGCACGCTGAATAACATATAATATAACAAATTATATAAGTTGAACTAACATTTACACTATAACGGAGAGGACAGAAAAAACCTGAAAAAGCGAAGCGTGCGCCTTTATCCCCGGATTTTCCCCTTTAGAAAAGGAATGGAATTAAAATCTGGGGATAACAGCGATTGGAAGGTTGTTCTGTCATCGTAGTGTCAGTGTAAATAATCTTTAGTTCAACACAGCAAAAAAGCCACGATCTCGTGGCTTTAATACGTTTCATAAATCAACGTATCCAACATGTGAAATTCATCGTCAAACTCCGCATATATGTACAGTCGACCAGCAGGTGTATCCCCCGCATCATAACCCAATCGGAAATATTGATCTCCCTGAAATTCTGCATCAGCCAAAATCAATTCATTGATATCTTCGTCTGGATGAGCCTCGGCAATGGTTCTAAGCGCCTGTTCACCAAGCATGTCCCACCGTTTCCACGTCTCTTCCATATATGGGGATAAGGCTTCCATCTCTGTCTTGGTTGAAACCTGTGCAGTGACTACCAGTTCTTTATCCTGAATAAGTAAGCTCATCTGATAGTTGGACATCGATGCGTCATATTGAAACAACCCCATACCCGGAACTTCATGATTGGATTCAAACATTAGATTATCTGCATACTGCAGTCTTTCCAGCTTGGGATTAGCGCTATAATCCAACTCGGTCAATTTGTTCTCGGAACAGTACAACTCTTTTAGTTGTACGTTATGACGAATATCCAGCTTGCTAATATGGTTGTTAAAACAACGGACACTCTCTAAAACCATATTTGAACGAAAATCCAACTGTTTGATATGGTTGTGGTTACAACGAAGTTCAATCAAGTTTGGACAACCTGTTACATCAAGTTCCAACATGGAATTGTTGGCGCAATCCAGTCGCCGCAGTTGCTTATTGTGTTCAAATTCAAGTGAGAAAAGAGCGTTGTAACTGCAACTAAGTTCCTCCAACTGCTCAAGGGGCTCCGTAGCCATCTCCGACAACATATTCCAATGACACTCCACCATTACAAGTCTGGAATTATGAGAAAGATCTAATTTTCGAAGTCGATTAAAGCTGCAGTCCAGCACTTGCAATTCCGAATTGGAACTGAGGTCCAGTGTAAGAAGCTGATTCTCTCTGCAACGTAACGTCCTCAGCTTGTGATTCTGAGTAAGATCCAGACCGGTCAATTGATTATAGGCACAATCCAACTCTTGAAGACCCCTGAAATACTCGATTCCATTAAGATTGCTAATATTGTGATTGGAAAGTTCTAATATCTCAACCTCACAAACGTCACTCTCCTGAATGAAATCCCGCTGATCACAAAAACGATCCAACACAACTTGCCTGAAACGTTCATCCGTGAAGGCATAAGTAATATCCATGTATGACACCTCCCCCTCTCGTTTTGCTCTATTGGAACAGTCTTCCAACATATTACCATTATTCTATGAGTTTCGTCGCCGGGATTCAACAATTACCTAAGCAAATTCTTTTATACCATGTTAGCATCCAACATGTAAGAGAAATCGTACAGAGAGGAAGATTTTCATGGAAATGGTTATCGAAAACCTCCCGTCATATCGTATCGCCTATGTTCGACAAGTCGGTCCGTACGGGCCTGCCAATGCTCAAGCGATGAATACGCTGAAACAATGGGCAGACAAAAAACAACTGCTTAATGAAGCAGCAATTTTATTCGGTATTCCACAAGATGACCCAACTACCACACCGCCCGAAAAATGTAGATATGATGCCTGTATTTTTATTACTGAATCTGAACGTCTGGAAGATGAGTTTGTTGAGATTGGCGAGTTATCAGGCGGAGATTATCTCATCTGTAAGGTGAGACATACGGCAGAAGCTATACAGCAGGCATGGAATGTGATCATCCCTCATTTACAAACAAGTGGTTATCGGATGGACAATAAGCCGGTTATAGAACGATATCGTTGGGACCTGCTTAATCAGCATTATTGCGAGATATGTGTGCCTGTAAGACCCGTGTAATCCATGTTATGAGGAAACGAAAAAAGTGACTTCAAGTTGAAGTCACTTTTTTCGTTCAGTAATACTGCTACTATTTAAGTTGAATTAATCATTTACACGATAACGGAGAGGATAGAAAAAACCTGAAAAAGCGAAGCGTTCGCCTAAAAGCTTTCTGAAAGAAAGCTGCATCGGAAGCATACGCTATCCCCGGATTTTCCCCTTCGGAAAATGGAATCAAAAAAATTCTGGGGATAACAGCGATTGGAAGGTTATTCTGTCATCGTAGTGTCAGTGTAAATAATCTTTAGTTCAATTTATATAACTAGATTAGAAATTAAAATGCCCAGTTGCCTTTACGGAATACCGGCTCGATTGTACCATCCTGTAACTCACCATCGATATCCAGTTCTGCGGAACCGATCATGAAATCAACGTGAGTCAAGCTCACATTGCACTCATGCTTCAGCAACTCTTCGTTCGACATTGTTGTGCCGTCTTTCATGTTAAATGGATATGCACTTCCCACAGCCAAATGGCAGGATGCATTCTCATCGATACCCGTATTGTAGAAAATACGATTCAGGTTGGAAATCGGAGAGTCATGTGGTACGAGTGCGACCTCACCCAGATAACGTGCACCTTCATCAGTGGCAAACAGGTTCTTCAAATGTTCTTCACCAGATGCTGCCGTAAACGCTACAACCTGTCCATCCTTGAATGTGATTCTCATCTGGTCTACCAGTTGTCCGTTCAGGTTCAAAGGCATGGTGCTACTAACATAACCATTCACTCCGCTACGCTTAGGCATGGTGAATACTTCTTCAGTCGGCATATTGGCGACCGTGTATACACCTTGTTTATTTTCGCTACCACCGCCACCCCAGATGTGGTTGTGGACCAATTCAATTTTCAAGTCTGTACCTGGCGCACGGTAATGCAGGCTCTTATAGTTCTTTTTGTTCAGGAGATCACTCATGGTATTCAGGGTATCCAGATGTTCTCTCCAATTTTGTACGGCGTCTCCGCCATCTACACGGTTCATTTTGAAGATCGTTTCCCACATCACGTTGATTCGGTCTTCTTCCGGGATGTCGGCAAATACTTTGTTCGCCCAAGCTTTGGTTGGGGCCTTGATCAGACACCAGCTAATTTCATGGTTGCGTGTGTATTTGGCATATCCGCGACGTGCGTGTGCAGCTGCCTTGGTAGCACGGGAAACGCTGTCGGAGTCAATTCCGTTATACAGTTCAGGATCTGGAACTTTGATCGTCAAGGTAGCGCCGCCTGCTTCCGCAAACTTCTCCATCATATCCGCTTTCCAGGCTGGATAGTAGTCAAAGCTGTCATTGGAACCATGTTCAAAACGACTGCGGGTAATGTTGTCGTCATCGAAGTCCACTTGTACATAGTTTGCACCAGCCGCATAGGCTTTTTGCACAATGAGACGTGTGAATTCAAGCGTTTCAATGGGAGCAGTAACCAGCAGATCCTGTCCTTTTTGGATATTCACGCCGACTTTAACAACCAGCTCTGCGTATTGTTCCAATGACTTTTCAAAGGTTTGTTCAAATTGACTCATAGTTGTGTTCACTCCTGCTTCATATATTATGACATGGATTGCAAATGACTTGGATTCTGTTGAGTGGCCGTTACAGCGAAGGATCGTTCTTTAGATCGTCGTTGTCTCCAAATTTTCTTCATCGTATTTTTCAAAGGTTAAAATTAGGAGACAAATACGAACGCTATCGCTTCTGCAGAATCGATTCCTTCTCTTTCACTACTTATACTATTAATTTCCATCATTCGTTACCTAATCTCATTTAACCATTACGTTTTTCTTGTTCGCGCAGTTCGATCCGGCGGATTTTACCAGAGTTGGTCTTTGGCAGATCCGTAACAAATTCGATCTTGCGTGGATATTTATAAGGTGCTGTAATTTCTTTGACGTGGTGTTGCAATTCACGCATCAGTTCCGGTGAAGCCAGTGAATCGTCTCTCAACACAACAAAAGCTTTAACAATATTGCCGCGGATCTCATCCGGACTTGCAACCACCGCACATTCCTTCACGCTGGCGTGTTTCATAAGTGCTTCTTCCACTTCAAATGGTCCAATCGTGTAACCCGAACTGATGATGATATCGTCACTGCGACCTTCAAACCAGAAGTATCCTTCTTCGTCTTTGCGTGCACGGTCCCCTGTTACAAAATAATCGCCACGCTGACTCGCTTCCTTCCGTCCCTCATCCTGATAATAGGACCGGAACAAAGCTGGCATCTCTTTGTGTACCGCGATATCTCCCATTTCACCCGCAGGCACAGGTTGTCCCTCTTCATCAATAATTTCAATCAATCCAGGTGTAATCGACTGACCCATCGAGCCAATACGTACAGGCGCATCTTTGAGACTGCCGATTAACAACGTGCTCTCGGTCTGTCCATATCCGTCTCGAATAGTCAGGTCGAAGTGACGCTGGAAGATTTCAATGACTTCCTGATTGAGCGGTTCACCCGCTGAAACAGCACTTCGCAGATGAGACAGGTCATAATGTCCAAGATCATCGGCTTTGGCCATCAACCGATATTCCGTTGGTGTACAGCAAAGGACATTAATTTGATGTTCCTGCATCAGTTCCAAGTAACGCTTGGGCTGGAATGATCCATTGTAGACCAGTCCAGTCGCGCCTCTTCCGAGTACCGACAGGAACGGGCTCCAGATCCATTTTTGCCAGCCAGGTGCAGCCGTTGCCCATACGGTATCTGAAGGTTGAATATCCAGCCATAATGAAGAAGCGATCCGCAGATGGGCATATCCCCAACCGTGGCTATGTACAACTCCTTTGGGATTACCAGTTGTACCCGATGTATAAGCAAGAATAGCCGTATCATCACGATGAGTCTCCACCGCAACCATCTCTTCGGGTTGATTCTGCATTAACTGGTGCACATTCACCCAAGCTTCAGCAGGTACGCTAACTTCTCCATTCGGTGATGCCACGATGCGATGTGCCAGTGACGGCAGATCCGCGTCCATCTTTTCCACTTCCGAGGTCGTCTCGGACCATACAATAACAGCCCGCGCCTCAGAGTGACGCAGACGATATTCCAGATCTTTTGCCCGTAACATCTCGGAGGAAGGAATAACGGCAATTCCCAATTTCAGACAAGCAATATAAATGACGTAGGCAATAATACGGCGTGGTACCATGACCAACACCCGATCACCCTTCTCTAATCCAAGTTCACGCAGACCTCCAGCAAGACGATTCGCCTGCTTGAACAAATCACCATACGTGATCTCTTCCACCTCTCGTTGATCGCTGAGCCATCTAAGTGCAATCCGCTCTGATGGATGATTCTCCATCTCGGATGTCAGGTTATAGCTTTCAGGCGAAATCCACTGTTCAAAGTTCAAATGGAGCCTCTCCTTCGTAGTTCAAATGTAAAGCTTCTATATATTATACCCTAAATCCTAGGACCAGGTGCTATGAACTAGGTTCAATCTGAAAAAATAAACACAGGTCAATTAATGAACTATTATAATAGATCTTATCCTATAAAGAAAATGACATATAAAAAAATGGCACCTACCCTGGATATCAGGAAGGCGCCATTTCATTCTTCATTTATATTACATTAGTTTTACCTAACTATAATTTTCACACTGCTATACTGTGTATTTTACCACGGATAATTACCCATTCCGTCCAAAATGCTTTCGATCTCATTCAACTCTTCCGTTGTCAGATCCGGTGCGCTGAGCGCAGCCACGTTTTCTTCAATCTGGGACACACGGCTTGCACCAATCAGTGCAGAGGTTACACGGTTACCACGCAAAATCCAGTTCAGAGCCAGTTGAGAGATTGTCTGACCTCTTCGTTCAGCAACCGCCTGAAGTGCATCGAACTTGGCAATCCGTTCGTCTGTGTAAGCTTCTTTTTTCAAATTGCCTGTTGGATTGGCTCGTTCTTCCTTAATTTTGTCGACATATTTATTCGTTAACTGACCGCGGCCGAGTGGACAGAATGCAATGGAACCTACGCCTTGCTCATCCAGTACGTCTTGTAGCCCGTCTTCAATCCAGCGATTCAACATCGAGTAGTTTGGCTGATGAACCAGACATGGCGTACCCAGACGACGCAGAATGGTTACCGCTTCTTGCGTCTGTTCTGCATTATAATTGGACAAGCCCACATACAGAGCTTTACCTTGCCGTACGATATGATCCAGCGCCGTCATCGTTTCTTCCAATGGCGTGTCCGGATCTGGACGGTGATGATAGAAAATGTCTACATAATCCAGTCCCATCCGACCAAGACTTTGATCGAGACTGGCAATCAGGTTTTTGCGGGAGCCCCACTCGCCGTAAGGTCCATTCCACATATGGTAACCTGCCTTCGAGGAGATGAGCAGTTCATCCCGGTAAGGACGCAGATGTTTTTTGTAAATCACGCCAAAGTTCTCTTCCGCTGATCCTGGAGGTGGACCATAGTTATTCGCCAGATCGAAATGGTTAATTCCGAGGTCAAAGGCACGCAAAATCATCTCTTCCTGAATATCCAATGTGCGGTTGCCACCAAAGTTCTGCCATAAACCCAGCGCAATTTGCGGCAATCTGATTCCGGATTTGCCGGAACGTACATATTTCATCTCATCATATCGTTGTTCACTCGCAGTATAGGGCATCGTTATTCTCACTTTCCTGTAAGGTTTGTTGAATTCCTTTTCATCTTAGACATTTTCCTGGATAAACGATATGGCATTTCACTTTGAACATATGGAATAATGATTGTTATCTATATATACTAATGTTAAATAATTAATCTTTTTAGCTATTTAGTATGTTAAAATGCAAGATGAGACGAAATCGTACAGGAGTGAATACCCTTGATTACGTATATGTTCAAGAACAATCATTTTCAGGAGTTGCAGCTCCTTCATTATGGCACGGAAGCTTGTACACCGGGTCACCACTTTGGCCCTGCCATGAGAGACTATTACAAAATTCATTATATCTTGAATGGCAAAGGCACCTTCGAAGTGGGAGGCAAAACGTACAACCTGTACAAAGGTCAAGGTTTTCTAATCGTTCCGCATTCTGTTGTTCATTACCAAGCAGATCAGGATGACCCCTGGGAATACAGCTGGGTTGCTTTTCAAGGCAGCAACAGTCCATCCTTTTTACAGCAGGCTTGTCTGTCAGAGCATCACCCGATTTTTGAGCTGGGCAATGAGGATGACGAGATGCGATCCTGCCTGCACCGAATGATCAATTCCCGCAATACCCACAAAGGCTGGGAGATTAGCATGACTGGTTTGCTGTATCAATTCTTCTCTATTTTGATTGATCAGGCTAATTCAGAGCATCTTCAACCCATGCCGGATTATTCGAAGGAAACGTACGTAACGCAGGTAATGGACTTCATTGAAATGAACTATGCCAATGCCATTACCGTTCAATCCATCGCGGCCCATGTCGGTTTGCAGCGCAGTTACCTATGCTCTCTCTTCAAGGATCAGATGGGAAGCAACATCCAATCTTATCTGGTCCATTACCGGATGCGCAGGGCAGCCGAACTGACGCTTGATCCAGGTCTGACCATTGGCGATATTGCTCGTTCTGTGGGCTACACCGATCAATTGCTCTTCTCCAAAATGTTCAAAAAAGTGATGGGCGAAGCGCCTACCTACTACCGCAAACATAAAACAGCACCCTCCCAATTAAGTTGTTAATTGGGAAGGTGCTGTTTTTGCCAATCGTTTATCCTTACAGACGTGATTCCTTACATTCTTTTCATTGGTTTATACCGTCTCCGGCATGGATATGCCAACAACTTGCACTTTGATTTCATCTACCATAACGCCGGCTAATTGTTCTACAGCCTGTTGAACATTATGTTGAAGTTCACGGCAAACCTCGTGCATCTTGTTGCCATATTGAATGTTGATGCGCAGCTGGATGGTTGCCTGATCGTCTTTGACGTGTACGTCAATCCCTTTTTGCAGACTCTTGCCGCTGATACTCTTGGCAATCCCTTCAGTCAGTCCAACGGACATGGAGGATACACCAGCCGTTGATTGAGCGGCCATCCCCACGATCTTGGACAACACATCATTCGAGATATGAATGGTACCCATTTGAACAGATTGAGGTGCGATATATTCAGGTTCATTGTATTGTTTTTCGATAATTTCAGACATGTGCTCCACTCCTTCGAATAATTTAAATTCTAAGCATTCTGCCATTTGTCCTTGAAGAACATGTTATAGATTCGAACCAAAAGAATTTTAACGATCATATAAACCGGGATAATAATCAGGATAGCAATAATTCCACCCAAGTCGCCTGCACCCAACACCAGAATGATGGTCGTAAGCGGGTGAATGTCCAGCTTTTTGCCGAATACGTACGGTGCAACCAGGTTGTCCTGAATCTGCTGAGCGACAAGAATAATAATCAGGGACCAGATGGCAACCGATGGTGATACCACGAGACCCATGATCACAATAGGCACGGACGACACAATCGCTCCGATAAACGGAACAAAATTCATGATGACCGCAATTACCGTGAGCAGTAATGCGTACGGCAGTCCAATAATCAAGAAACCGATATACATCAGTACACCCAGCGCCAGATTCACCAAAACTCTTCCCACAATAAAACCACTCAACGCCTGATCAATCTCAATTACAACATCACGGCTGTCATTTTGGAAACGTTTTGGAGCGATATGTGCCAATTTACGACCAAATTTCTCGCCTTGTAACAGCATATAGAACAAAAGGATCGGTAGTGTAAACAAGATGATCGCAAAACTGGAAACAAGTGAGAAAAATCCACTTACATAGTTGGTTACAAAGTTAAATCCTTTGTTGATATACTCCGTGATCTGGGAGAAAGGTGTCGAGCCCTCAGGGAACAAGGCCTGAATGGCTCCATTTTGCTCCAGCTCTCTCAGCTGTTCACTTAATGAATTAATTAGACTTGGTGCGTTATCAACCAGATTGATCAGTTGCTCACGTAACGATGGCCATAAACCAATGATGAAGAACACTCCCAGAATAGCAATAACCAGATAGATTAGCAAAATACTTAGCGTGCGATTTATTTTCTTTTTCTCCATATAATTCACAAGCGGCCTTAGCAGATAATAAAAGAACACCGACAACATCATCGGCACGGTAATGACCGTGATCATGGTGACGAGCGGCTGAAAGATGAAGCTTACACGTGATAATAAATAGATATTAACCAATATCAGCGCCAGTGCAATACTGAACCGGACAAACGTATTTACTTTGAACAAAATATTTCCCCCCACATGGACATTTCTTCTCTTATTTAATTTGGAATCTCAATGCTAAACACGGTGGTTTCTCGCCCACGCCGGGAAAGGATCAGCCTTCCGCCCATTTTCTCCGTATTACGTCGTGCGATGGACAAACCAAGTCCGGTGCCTCCGGTCGCTGTCCGTGCCTCATCCCCTCGTACAAACGGGTCAAAGATCGTTGACCATAGTTCTTGAGGTATGCCCACTCCGTTATCTGCCACCTCTATCACCACATGGGTATGAAGCGGAATGAGTTCGACGCGCAGTTCGGTCCCGATTGGATTATAAGACAGAGCATTGGTAATCAGATTCTGAATGACTCTGGATAACAGCTCCGGATCATACCTCGCGTAGATCACCTCATCAGGAACAAGTACATGAAGGACAAACTGTTTCTGTTCAATCTCCCCATAGGTATCTGCCATAATCTCGCGCAGGAATTCTCCAATCTCTCTTCTCTGAATATGCATGCGAAAATCGGGCGAATCCACCTTGAGCAGCTCCAGCATATTCTGTATCATGCGTGCAACTTGAACAGACTTGTTATAGATGTATCCCAGATATCTTTGCTGCCTGTCCTTGTCCTCTCCACGTCCTTCCACCAATGCCTGCGCATATCCCTGTATAGATGTTATCGGTGTCTTCAGATCATGTGATAAGTCTACAATCAGTCGCTGTTTGCTCTCTTCGGCGTAACGTTTCTCCGCAGAGGTGTTCTCAATGACGTCCGCCATGTAGTTAAAGGTCTCACCTATCTGGACAAATTCCCTCTCGGCTGATATCGACATCCGTGTACTATAATTTCCTTGTATCATCTGCGTAAGACCCGAGGAGAGGATACTGAGTGGTTTTTTGATTCTCCGTGCGACCCAATAGCTATAGACAAAGATCAACAATAAAACCAAACCGATGCCAATCATAATGTAAAAGGATAATGGATGTTTCAGATTGGTAATCAACTGATTATCGTTAATTCGCACGCTAACCAGATCACGCGGGATTTTGAGCAATACATACGCTGCCGCTCCTTCTGTCGAGAGAGGAGTGATCGAATAATAGTATTCCTGGTCACTCCGATTTTCCAGTCCATCATACAGATCGGCTTCACTGTATTGCGTGTAAGCATCTTGCTTGTCTCCCACATGACGAATGACATTGCGATTCGCATCCAGAATTTCAATCCAGCCGCCGCTGTCCTTGAGACGTTGAATCTCTGTGTCTTTGCCTTTCGCCACCGAACCTCCACCGGAGTAAAATTCGTTCTCCAGCTCTTCCACATATACGTGGGCTTCAACATTCAGATCCGGATCAACCATCTGATCCGAAATGCGAAAATCCACGACATCAAGTGAAACCATAAGGTACACAATCAATACCAGTAACAGCAAAAAGAAGTTGAACAGCAAGAAATCCAGTGTCAGGGATGTCTGCAACAGTCGCTTTTCTCTAGCTTTCCATGGGCGCTTCAATTTTGTATCCCAGTCCCCTTATCGTTTTGAGATATTCCGGTTGTCTGGAGTCACGCTCGATCTTCTCCCGTATGTTGCTGATATGTACCATAATCGTGCTGTCCTCGTGCGCATAATAGTCGCCCCAAACGGCTTCGTATATTTTTTTACGGGTGAACACTCGGCCAGGTTGATAGAGCAACAATTCCATAATTTTATACTCTGTAGAGGTCAATGTTACAGGTGTTCCTGAACGAAAAAGGATACATTGGGATCGATCCAGCGTCAGATCACCTAATACCAGATTCTGTTCTTTCGCTGCGGGGATCTCCGCTGCATCAAAATGATTGACTCTTCTAAGCAACGCCTCTACTCTGGCGACAATCTCAAGCGGGTTGAATGGCTTCGCTATATAATCATCTGCCCCAAGTCCAAGCCCAAGGATTTTATCGTGATCCTGACTTTTAGCGGATAGAAACAGTACAGGCATGTGATGCGTGGCTCTAATCTGTTTGATCAACTGCAATCCATCCATTACAGGCATCATGATGTCCAGTATGACCAGATCGATCTGTGTTGAACGTATGGTTTGTAATGCCTCGGCTCCATTCACCGCAGTTTTAATGGTATAGTCCTTCTCCAGATATAGTTGAAGCAGTTCAACAATCTCTGGTTCGTCATCTGCAATTAATACGGTGTATCTCATGTTATTCCTCTCATTTCCTATACTCTATGCCTATCTCTACATTATTACTATATACTACGTCTCTTAATTCAACCTAAATCATTTCTAAAGATAATCTAAATAAATAGAAATAGAGCCTTGGCTCTCAGGCCAAGGCATTAAGAAAGGTTCTAAACTAATTTGGAATACATGTGACGCAGATACCGCCAGCGCACGAGTGCAAAATACAAAATCTGCATGGAAGCAAACACCAAGAAAATACGCAGGCTGTATCCGAAGACCGAGAAATCAACCAGTTGTTGCAACGCTACAAAGGCAACCGAACTGTGGATGACCGCCACCAGAATCGGCAGGAAAAACATAAGTAATAGCTGCCTTGTTACGATCTTACGGAGTTCGGGACGACTCAGTCCTATTTTGCCAATCATGCGATACTGCGCTTCATCCCGTTCTAGATCTGCGTAAAGTCTGAAATACGTGAAACTTGCTGCAAAGGTGAAGAAAACAATGCCGATAAGGCCGCTCAAAATTAGAATGATGCCATTGGTCTGCTTGGAATTAAGCCAATCCACCACAAGCGCGCTGACCTCGTAATAACCTCTGTCGGAATGATCATCTTGAATGGATTTGATCAATTCAGGAGCAAAGCTGCGTGTACCCATCCAATCTTTCACGATAAATTGTATCGTTCGACTCGAATAGAAACCTTCAGGCATGCCAACTTCCTCGTTATACGCCGGTCTCAACTTCTCAAACAATTCGTTGGTTACAACGTAGAGATTAATTTCATTTTGAAAAGGAATCACAATATCGGTACCAGGTGTCACTAGCCGAATCTGTTCCGACCGATTATCAATCTCCAGATCGACCTCCGTCCCTGAGAATCCTTGTTCAGCCTGATCACGGTACTTCTTACGAACCGCCAAATTGCTAGGTGTCATAAATGACTCATCGACCTGTTTCAACGTACGTTCTTCGTACCCAAGTGCCTTCGCCAGACGGTTATAATCACTCAGTTTGATAATCCTTCCATTATTATTTTCAGGTATATGAGCATAACTGCCCTTCACATAGGGAACTTGATGATCAATCAACGTTTCTTCAATCTGCCGAATATGTCGCTCGGAGTTGGGAGTATCCCATATATTCATATAACTGAATGCGTACGGATTCGACATGGACGACAACCCCGGGTCAGCAATAGCAAGCATGGTGCCAATTCCCGTAAATGAAGAAGCTGAAATGATACTTACCATGAAAAACATGATGGCGTTATCCTTCATTCGATAGGTAAGTTCAGATAGGAAGAGCAAATTGGTTTTACGGAAAAACAACCTTGGATTTCTTTTCAGTGCCCGAATGATATATACACTGAGCTGTGTGAACAAAAAGTACGTACCTGCAATAACAACCACGACACTTGCGAGTAATAACGGAAACGAGAAGCGTATCCATACAAAAGTGAATACTCCTGCATAACCCCCGCCAATCAACAATACGGATAACAAGGCGAGCAGACGTGATGCTTTGGGTTCCGGTTTCGGTTTTTCCTCTGATTTCACAAGGTCAATGAGAGTTCCTTTGCGAATGAGCAAGGATGAGGACATCGCGATCACAACAAACAGCAGCAGAAATGCACCAGCCGTCAGGGCAATGCCTTTGAGTGGAAAATAGAATCGAAGGCTGTTCTCAACAGCCAGCATAGAGCCACAGATCAGCAGGATCAATTTGCCGAAAATAATTCCGAGTCCAATCCCGGTAATGATCGAAGCTAATCCGATACACATGTTCTCCATAAACAGGAGCCTGTTCATCTGTTTACGTGTCATGCCAATGATCAGGAAAATACCAAATTCCTTCTTGCGTGTCTTCAGGAATGAACCAACGGAATAGAGCAGGAACAGGAATGAAAAGATGAATATAATGATCTCTGCAATCATAAATCCTTGATTCGCAAGCAACGTTACCGTTCCACTCGACCCCTTTAACCCCGCTTTCAAATCGGGATGGAACAGGAGCAATGCGTAAGTAAAAAAGATCATGACGGAAAATGTACTGCTCAGAAAATGAGCCAGATAAATTCGTTTGTTGCGAACAACGTTATTAATGGCGAACTGGCGAAAATTCATGTCCTGACCCTCCCATTAGGGATAATACATTAATAATCTTCTGGTAAAAAGCTGCACGATTATCGCCGTAGTGAATTTCATTATACAGTTTGCCATCCTTGATAAAGACAACCCGACTGCAATAACTTGCGGCTACTGCATCATGAGTGACCAGCAGCATCGTAGCCTGATCCTCCTGATTGCGCGTTTCGAGAATCTCCATCACATCTCTTGCCGCCTTCGAATCCAGGTTGCCTGTTGGCTCATCGGCCAGAATCAGCTTCGGGGAATGGATAAGCGCTCTGGCAATGGCCGTACGCTGTGCCTGTCCTCCTGATATCTCATATGTCCGTTTGTTCAGAATACCCTCGATCCCCAGCTTGCTTGCCAGCTGTTCAACACGAGTGTTCATCTCTGCTAGCGAAACACCGTCAAGAGTCAGTGGCAGCACAATGTTTTCCTTCACTGTCAGTGTATTTAACAGATTGAACGATTGAAAAACAAATCCAAGCTCTTTTCGCCGGAACAGCGCGAGTTCGTCCTGATTCAATTCAAACGGATTCTTCCCTGCAATCCGCAGTTCGCCTGATGTTGGGTGATCAATGGTTGAGATCATGTTCAGCAGCGTTGTTTTGCCACTACCCGATGGTCCCATGATGCCAACAAACTCACCTTCCTGAATACTGAGGTCAATACCTGATAACGCTTCATAAGATACGATGCCTTTGTAGATTTTACTGATCTGTTTCACAGAACAAATCTCCATGGTTACAACTCCTTAGTGATGTATGAATTCAAAATTAAGTTACTTTCATGCTGTGTGCATGTGTATTGTACGTGGCCTTTCCTGTACTCTTATGACTATAGTCTATCGAAGTTTTGGCCATTCTCCTATGGTTTAACCTTTCATCAACATGACAATGTTGTAAGGTTGCATCATGAAAATCAAAAAGACGCCTTCGCCCCGATCAGGCAATAGACGTCTACACTTATACTTACACTGTAATATATACTCCACTCAAACTTCTTCAACAAAAATACAGACCTCACGTCCAATCTTATCTTCAACCTGCCTCTCAGGAGTTGAATGTAATTCGGACGGTCGTTCCTTCACCGTACACGGATTCAAGATCGATCCGATGATTCATCCGTGTTAACACTTCTTTGGCAATATACAGCCCCATGCCAGTGGACTCTTTGAAATGCCGCCCGTTCTCCCCGGTGAAGAAAGGCTGGAATACCCGGTTTAGATCAGACTTCGGAATACCGCTGCCTTGATCCTCGACTTCCAGCATGATAGAGCGTTCTGCTTCATACGCACGCAGATGAATCTTTTGTCCGCTGCCCGCAGAGTATTTGATTGCATTGGACAGTAACTGTACCAAGACAAAACGAATCCACTTGGCATCAGATTGTACAACCAGCGAAGGATCTATATGCATCTCTGGATAGACGTGATTGCGAATAAAGAATCGCTTGAGTTCATGGATCGCTTCTTCCCCAGCGGTCTTCAGTATCACAGGTTCCACACTGAAATCCTGCTCGAAGGTATCCAACCGCGCTACATACAGCACAGTCTCCAAACCTCGCCTCATCTGGTCCGCTTCCTCCCGAATGCTTATGAACCGAGGATCGTCATCTTCCTGGCCTTCCACGGTCAACTCAATGACGGATAACGGTGTCTTCATCTGATGGACCCACTGGTTCATGAATGTCAGATATTCTTGCTGCCGTTGTTCCAGCCGATGGAGATGAGCATGGTACTGTCCGTATTGTGAATCCAGCAGCTTTTCCAGCGCCAGTGATAAAGGACTTGTTTCGTTCAATGGTACAAATTCCTTCAGCGAATCCATCGATCGTGACATCCGGGTATAAAAGGAGCGATGTGAATAATAACGATACACCAAATATCCGATGTATAAAAATAATCCCAACGCTACGGCATAACCAGCCGTGATCCAATCGTTATAGCCGTCATACCAGAATACAGCAACAACGGTGAACAAGATGGCAACAACCCAGCACGTTAAAGCGAGATGTTCTCGTATAAACAATCTCATGATGGTGAAGAGGCCATCCAGGTATTGTTCAATCGGTAACCAGAACCTCTGACCGTTTCCAGTGCATCCGTAATACCAAGCTCAGCTAATCGTTTACGCACCCGAGTAACGTTAACGCTGAGAGTATTGTCATCCACAAAAGAGTCATCCCACAGCTTCTCCAAGATAGTCTCTCTGCTCACCAGCTTGGGACTGCGGCGCAGTAACGTTTCCAGCAGAATCGTTTCCTTCTTCGTCAGCTGCACTTTGCGATCACCAAGCTGAATCTCCAGTCTTTCCAAGTACACGACCAAGCCGTCCAGTTCCACCTTGCGCTCTTCATCACGTGTAGCATAGTCCCCATATACCCGGCGTAGCTGACTTCGAATTTTTGCTATAACAATCTCATGCTCAAATGGCTTCGTGATATAATCATCCGCCCCGTTCTCCAGTGCCATGACCTGATCCATCTTCCCACTCCGCGCGGAGATAAACAAAATGGGGCATGTGGACAGTGTACGAATCTGGCGGCACCAATAGAAACCATCGTAACTGGGCAAGTTGATATCCAGAAGTACCACATGTGGCTGTACCTGCTCAAACTGTTGTACAATCATCTCAAAATCCTCGACCAGAACGGCACGGTCCCCGTAGCGTTCAATATGAGATTTCAATAACCCCGCAATCTTGGGATCGTCCTCTATTATCATAATGGTATACATTATTGGATCTCACCTCTGGCAAAATCATAACACAGGATTTATTATCTAGCATCGACTTGCTTACGCCAATCCACAATATCTGCATTCAATTGCTTCAGGTCTCCTGAAGCTTTCTGATCATCGGATAACTTGTATTGTTGCTTCAATGCCAGGATACGATATACACTTTCATCAATTCGGGACTCGGTGATCTTGCCTGACTTCACTGCACTCATTAGCGTATCAAAAATCGTCTTGGCACTCTCATAACTGTGAGCGACCAACAGAATGTCACTTCCTGCTTTAACCGTTGCCAGGGCTGCCTGGTCCAACTTGAAGTTCTTCGCGATTGCACCCATACTCAGATCATCTGTGATGACCACACCATCATACTTGAACTTCCCGCGCAAATGTTCACCAATTATGACATCGGATAAGGATGCCGGATGATCCGGATCCAGCTTCGGGAACAAAATGTGTGCAACCATGACCGCCTCCACTTGCTCTTTCACTGCGGCCTGGAATGGAATCCATTCAAGCTCGGCCAGTTGTTTTTCCGTTTTATTCACGACAGGAAGATCAAGATGAGAGTCCACGGACGTATCACCATGACCCGGAAAATGTTTCACTACCGGAACAATGCCTTCACTACGTAGTCCCTTCATCTCTGCAATCCCCATACTTGACACCAGTTCTGCCGAGTTGCCGAATGAACGATCTCCAATCACTGGGTTCTTCGGGTTACTGTTCACATCCAGCACAGGAGCAAAGTCCACATTAAAACCTGCAAGCTGAACCTGTCTCGCCAACAATTCGCCCATCGTTTCAGCAAGCGCGCTGTCTTTCGTCTCGCCTACTTTTCTACTGGAAGGAATGGATTCCACCGTCTCTGGCATACGACTCACTTTGCCGCCCTCCTGATCCACACTCATGAAGATCGGTATCGGGTTGGACTGATTCGCTTCCTTGATGGATTGCACAAACTTGGCTGTTCCCTCAAGTGTCGATACATTGTTGGCATAGAAAATAATGCCCCCTACCTTTTGATTAGTAATCATCTGTTTGGCTTGATCATCCAACGTTGTCCCCTGAACACCGGCCAGTATCATCTGTCCAATCTTCTCTTCTAACGTTAATGAACTGAGCTGCTCCTGCACCGGATCGACTTCTTCTTGCGGTTCCTCTGGTACTTCTTCCTGCGGTGGAGCGGTATTCTGCTCCGGCGATGAAGTAGATTGCCCTGAGTTGGAGCCAGCGTTCGATCCGGTATTCGAGTCCGTTGCGGAGGAAGGTTTCTGCGCTTGGCCACATGCAGATAAAAGCAGAACGATCCCCAGCAGAAGACACATCATATGCAGTGGTTTTCTCCATTTATTGTTCGAGGTGTACCTATAGTTGTACAAGGATATTCATCCTCCTTATGTAATGTCATCTTGGTAATCTAAAGGTTCAGGCCTAACCTTATCACAAGGTGAATGATTTTCAAAATGAGCGCTTCTGAGGATTGAATCGTTGTTCAGACACTTAAGCGGTAAAAAAAGTGGTTGCACTGGAACCTTAGATGTGGAACTTAATGGTGTTGTGACTAGGCGCGTGTGCGATGTATGTGGAGAATAAAAAGGAGTAACGGTGCAGAAAACGATTTTCTATTGTGAATTTTTCATAAGTTGAAATTATTATTATAGGAAGATCAAAAAGCCGCCCAAAGGCGGCCTATTTGTTCGTTTTTGTTTTACTTTTCGTTGTGAATCGTTGCCGTTCAGCGTTAGTTCACCTTTCACCAAACGTTCTTAGGCTTCTATTAATGGAGTGTTTGCAACACTTCCGTTGTAAATGGAATGATTTCGGATATGCGACCTTCACGAACTTTGGCAGGCCATTCGGGATCACTAAGCAGAACACGACCCAAGGCGATCAAGTCAAATTCATTGTTCTCCAACTTCTCATTTAATAGATCCAAATGGGCATCCCCTGTTCCATGGTTCTCGGTTGCTCTGTCTACAAATTCAGCTTCAAGACCTACCGATCCAACTGAAATAGCTGGTTTACCGGTTATTTTTTGCGTCCAACCCGCGAGATTCAGCTCAGATCCTTCGAATTCAGGCAACCAGAACCGCCGTGTAGAGCAATGGAATATATCCACGCCAGCAGCACTGAGTGGGGCCAGGAATTGCTCCAATTGTTCTGGCGTCTCCACCAGACGTGCCTCATAATTCCCCATCTTCCATTGGGAGAACCGAAGCACAATTGGGAAATCAGGACCAACCGCCGCACGACAAGCTTTAATCACTTCAACCGCAAATTCGGTTCGCCGAGCTAAATCACCACCATAATTGTCGGTTCGTCGATTCGTCTGCTCCCAGAAGAATTGGTCAATCAGGTAACCATGGGCTCCGTGCAGTTCAATTCCGTCAAACCCGATTCGCTGTGCATCCGCTGCCGCTTGGGCATATGCCTGTACAAGCCCTTGAATCTCCTCTTCCGTTAAAGGTTCACGTGATGGTTCACCTGCCATGCTAACCCCTGACGGACTTACAGGCTCAGCTTCTGCATTAGGCAAGTCGCCGGAACGACGTGCTGTACCCACATGCCACAATTGTGGCATGATTTTGCCACCCGCTTCATGTACTGCTTTCACTACATTAGCCCATCCTTGCAAAGAATCTTCACCATGGAATAATGGAATACTCACTCCACTAACCGAAGATGGATGATTAATGCCTGTACCTTCTGTTATGATGAGCCCCACTCCACCTGCTGCTCTGCGACGATAGTATTCAGCAACTTCCGGTCCAGGTACGCCCTCTGGTGAGAATCCGCGAGTCATGGGTGCCATAACGATTCGATTAGACAATGTTAGCTTGTCCGAGACGAATGGTTTGAATAATGCTGAAGGTACGTTCATAGTACATTGCTCCTTTACGATTGGAAGTGTGGAACTCCGCATCCACATGAAATGCGACATGCTTTTGTATATTGTAACACGTGTAATCCAGTTGACTGGTTAAGGATTATTTCTCTATCCATTTTATAGTTTCTTAATTTTATTTTCAAATTTTCGAAGTTGGGCGTTCAAACTTACCGGTCACCAATAATGTGGATGTAGCATAGTATATAATCCATAATCTTCCTTCCAGTTTAATTAGCATTCACGGGGATATCACTTCGATTCACTCGAAGCAATTTCCCTGATGAAGTCGATAACACATCCGGATCGGTACCCAGACCAAAGTAGAAATCACCCTCGTTCTCTTCGAAAGACTTGGCATAGGTGTCCTGGTTAAAACGTAAAATCTCATTCCATGTGGTCAGATCCGTGGATTGGTAGACCCGATTGATATACAGTTTGGCACTTTGGCGAGTGTACGTAAGCACATACACCTTGCCATCACGCAACAGCACATCGGTTGGGAGCGCCTTGGCATCTGGGAGATTAACTCGCCTTGCCTGATTGATGTCGGTCATGACATTCAAAGATTTGGGCAGCAGCTGCCCATCATTAAACACGCCTCCCGCTATATAGAGCAACTTGTTATTAAAGTTAACATTTTTGCCAATTTTATTATAAGGAATCGTGCCCGTTTGATAGGTTAGTCCTGGCAGCATTTTGCTACCATAGATGACAACATCGCGTTTCTCAAGCTTTTCGTTAATCTCCAGGATATTGGTTTTGTCATTCCATATTTTATTGGCAGGATACATCATGCCAGATGCATATAACTTGCCATTAAGATGGAACATGGTATAAGCCCGGAAACCAAACGTATTAATGGTCGCATATTTCTGCCAGGTTTCACCTTCATTATGAGAGATTAGTATGGTTGGTTTGGACTCCGTACCCAGCGCGGCAAACATCTTACCCTGATACGATGCCAGATCGTATACGTGTACACCCAGCGGCAGATTGCGATATTTGGTCCACACCTCTCCATCCAGACGATAGAAGTTACCCAGTTCCCACTTTTCACTATCAGAATCATTGCCAGGAATATATAACTTGTCGTTTAGTACTCTGTAGATATCAATCTGTTCCTCATCCACATACATCTTCGTTGATGGCAAGATGCCCAGGTTGCTGTTAGTCACCGACTGGGTCTTGAATTTTGCATTCGCTGTATCATAATAAATAACTGGAATAGGGCCTGAATTAGGAGCTACGCCCAGATTGCTGCTATTTCCGTGGCCCAAATATATTTTGCCGTTGTACAGTTGCATGTCCCAAACGTTATTAGCATATGGTGTTTTGGTAAAAGGTCTGCCTAGCAGTTCGATCTTCGATGTTACATCCGCTGAACTGATCGGTGCATTCGACACCTTGGCAAGCCCACGTTCCGTCGCAGGGGGTTGACTCGTTGAGGTGGTGTTTTTCGGCTTGGAGTTCCCCATAAGCATCCAGCTCATTCCTGCGACAATGGTCAAAATTACGGCTGTCCATTTTGTATGTCTCTGCATGTCCGCTTCCTCCTTCATTTTTTTTCATGATTACCTTCACACCAAGATGATACAATTTGTATCTTTTTATACTATGTAAAACTACCCGCACATGCAACAAATTCCGCCCTATTTATACAAAAAAAGTAGACAATCACATCTGTTGATGTGCTGTCTACTTTTTCTTACTATCTGTGATTTCTATTCAGCTTTTACCAAAATCTTAACCTGATTTTTCTCTTTCAACAGTGCTTCAAATCCATGCTCTACCACTTCATCCAACGAAATTCGTTTGGTCACCAGCTTGTCAGCCGGGAAGAAACCTTTATCCATCAGACTGATCACCGCCGGGAACACATCGCGATAACCAATAATGCCATTAACTGTACGTTCTTTCATGACAATTGAGTTGGGGTGAATCGGTGCTTCCTGTTCAAAAATACTGACGATCATCAACTCTCCACCAATACGTGTCGAATCGATGGCTTGTTGCAGAACACGTGGAACACCGGTTACTTCATAGGCTACGTTAACGCCACCTTGTGTACGTTGATGGATCTCTTCCACGACATTAAACTGCATTGGATCAATCACAATGGCACCGAGCTCTTCGGCTTTTGCTTTCCGTTCATCCGATAACTCCACCACATAAATATCTGACGCTCCCGAAGCTTTAAGCGCTTCAATGACCAGTAGTCCGATTGGGCCTGCGCCAAACACGGCTGCCGTATCTCCCACTTTCAGTTTGCTTTGGCGCACAGCGTGAAGTGCTACAGCTGAAGGTTCAACCAACGCACCTTGCTCATACGAGATTGAATCCGGAATGGCATGTACCATGTTTTCTGCAGCAGTTACATACTCGGAGAATCCTCCTCCGCCTCCAGCGAGTCCGAGGAAACCCATCTGATCGCACAGATTGTATCTGCCCTGTTTACAAGCTTCGCAGTGTCCACATGCATAGATGGGTTCTACCACAACACGATCGCCCGCCCTGAAACGTGTAACACCTTCCCCTACTTCAACCACCTGTCCTGAGAATTCATGCCCCATAACTATAGGCGCTTGTTCCCCTGTTAGCGGATGCGGTGCTTGAGCCGGAATGAAGATTGGACCTGCTGTGTACTCGTGCAAATCACTGCCGCAGATACCGCACCATTCCACTTTTATTTTGACCTTCCCTTCTTCAGGGTGAGGTTCATTAATATTTTCGAGACGTAAATCTTTGACTCCATGCCAACGTAATGCTTTCATTCATTTCATCTCCCAGATCATAAGTTTTGATATAATCGGAAACGTTTCCGTAAATTAAATATGTCACATTTTAGATACACTGTCAAACATATTTCTCTACTAATATGTCTATTTCGTGATCATATCGAGTTCACTTTAAGAATGCTTATACTATAATTCAAGTGATTTTAGCAGTATTACAAACGATGTAATCCTTGTCATTAACATATATTATGGAAAATATTATTGTAGTCCTATTGAAATTTAATCAGGCCTCGCTATAAATCTGGTCCTTTCATGGGATACTTCATTGTTCAAATGTTATAATCAAGTTATATACCTATCGTGAAGTTCTTACATATTCCTAATAATTCGGAATCGTTTCCGATAAAGTGAGGTAACTGTACATTGAAGAAAGAACAGAAACTTACGATCAAGGACGTTGCAGAGCGTGCCGGCGTGGGCATCGCTACCGTATCCCGGGCCATCAACAATTCAGAAGGCATCAGCAGTAAAACACGGGATAAAGTGATGCAGGCCATTGAAGAACTGGGGTTTGTACCCAACACCTCGGCACAGAGTCTGAAAATCCGGCAAACGCACCAGATCGCTCTTGTTGTACCCGACATACGTAACGCCATCATTCCGGAAATCTCCTGGTCTGTAGAGCAAACGGCGAAGCAGCATGGGTACCATGTCGTGCAGATCAATACGGCAGGCAATGCCAGAACGGAGCTTGAAACCATTCGTAATGTCAAAAAATTGCATGTGGACGGACTGATCTTCATGCCTCTGGCGTACCCCAAAACGTTACCCGGACTGATTGATAAAGCGCCGCTCCCTATCTCCATGATTAATTACGGCAAAAAACTGGAACCGGGCATAAAGGCAGATATCGTCTCTCTCTCTCAACCTGAAGGCAAACTGGTGATGGAACATCTGTTCAAGATCGGCCGGACTCGAATCGCTTATGCGGGAGCACCGAAGGACATTATTGAAGAACGCTTTCGTGCGTATGAGCAAGCTGTAGGCCATGTGGACATTTCTCTCGTCTACTTTGGTGAGGACTTTTCATTAAATACAGGCGCCAATGCTGCAGATTATTTCTATGGACTTACGCATATGCCAGATGCGGTCTATGCCATTAATGATATGGTTGCCATCGGATTGGTTAATCGGTTCAAGGAGTTAGGGGTTCGTGTACCTGAAGATGTGGCTGTTGTGGGTGTGGATAACAATCAATGGACGACCGTCACGTCTCCTCAGATTAGTTCCGTGTCCATTATGGGCGAAGAAGTCGCCAGACTTGCTACTGAGCTGTTGTTAAAACGAATTCGGGAGATGAATACGACCGATTACGAACACATCCAATTTGAACCGCGCTTAATCGTTCGTGAATCAAGCGTCACCATGATTCATTCCTCCCAGCGAGGACCGCACAGTTAAGCTTGGTGAGAGGGATGGGTCACCAGGATAGGATGTATTTTACATCCGTCCCTTCATTTGTTTTCTACACAGATATACTAAAAAGGTGTTGCTCAGGTCTAACTTTTTCCTGGCATCACCTTATTTATCGTTGATTCGATATAACTATAGCAGAGTCATACTCCGCATACGTTCATTCTAAGAAAGCAGTTGCCTGATTGGTGTTCCCTTCAGGAACATCGCTATATTCTCTACGGTATGATTATAATAGATTTCATAATTGCCACGAGTCACATAACCCAGATGCGGTGTGGCCAGAACGTTGGGCAATGTTCGCATCACATGGTTAACTGGCAGCGGTTCCTGCTCATATACATCCAGACCTGCACCAGCAATCACACCACGCTGCAATGCCTCCACCATAGCTTCCTGATCGACAATGCCCGCTCGTGACGTATTGATGAATAGCGCACTCGACTTCATTAGTTGAAATTCGGCTTGTCCGATCAGATTCCGCGTACGATCACTTAATACCAGATGAATGGATACGATGTCGCTCTGTGCAAGCAATTGCTCCTTGGTCTCGGACCAGATGACACCATGTTTTTCGGCTTTCTCTTGTGTTAGATTCTCGCTCCAGGCCATCACGTTCATACCAAATGCTTGTGCGATCTCAGCCATGCGAGTACCTATCTTGCCCAAACCGATCAATCCAAGTGTTCTCCCATGCAAATCCAACCCTACTGTGCTCTGCCAGTTTCGATTGGAGCGAAGTGCATTATTTTCCGTAACCAGTTGTCTGGAGAGCCCCAGAATCAGTGCCCATGTAAGCTCCGTCGGCGGATTAGAGCTTCCCTCGGTTCCACACACAATGATCCTGTTCTTCTCTGCAGCCTTGAGATCTATCGACGCGTTGCGCATACCACTTGTAATCAGAAGTTTTAGCTTAGGGAGCTGCGAAATGACCTTTTCTGGAAACGGTGTACGCTCCCGCATCAGCACCACAATATCAAAATCCTGCAATTCTTGTATGACTTTTTCTTCCGAGCCCATATAGTTGTTGAATGTCTGAATCTCCACCTGATCCATCAACGGACCCCAGTCCGCCGACGTCAGCGCAACGTTCTGATAGTCATCCAAAACGGCACAGCGCAACTTTGTATTCATTCCTGATCTCCTCCTATATCTGCTCACTTCTTAAATATATTGTAGCAACTCCGCATCACTTTAAACAGAATAATTCCCTATTAATGTAACAAAGACAACGTAACCTGGATGCTCTGCTCTACAAATAAGCGGTCCGGTCCTGATTTCATCAGAACAGTCAGTCCAATCATGGATACAACCAGAGACTGTGCGACCGCACTCGCGTTCATGTCAGTGGACAACTCCCCGCTCTGTTGCCCTCGTTCTATCGTTTCTTTGAAAAGAACACCCAGGTACATCTGATGCTCCCGTGTAAGGACAGCGAATTTGGGATCATGTGGAGCCAGCTCAACCATCGTATTAATGCAAAAACAGCCATGACTAGGCTCGGTCACACTCCCCTCTGCTCCAATATGTTCAAACAATCCACGAAAGGCTTCCCGCACGGAGGAGCCCTGTTGAAGTCTGGCTCTGACTTGAGCCGCGTGCTGAGTGGTATACCTGCGAAGTGCTGTTTCAAATAATTCCTTTTTATCGCCAAAAGCCGCATACAGACTGGGACGTTGTATGCCCATTGCGGTCGTCAAGTCATTTAAAGATGCCGCTTCGAACCCTTTGTCCCAAAACGTATGCATCGCTGCATCAAGTGCTTTATCCGTATCAAATTCCCGTTGTCTAACCATACAATTCACCTCTTTATGTATCGATCAGTATGTTTATATATTTTAACCTCACTCTTATTACAAAGTCAAAACCTAATAACCGGAAAGGAGTTTTTAGCTATAAATGAATCGAAAAATCTGGAATAGAAGCGATCGGATAATTATTTTGTCGTCATATTCTCTGGGTAAATAACCTTCAGTTTAAATCTCACCCATTTCTCTGTTGACAGAATTCACGCAAATAAAGTATGGTTATCCCGAAACATAACATACCAATCAGTACAAAATAGAAAGGTGACATCCATTTATGCAAACTTCATCTCCAGATGCACAATTACCCAATAAGGATCGTCCTGCCATGTCACGGTTAGTTGCTCTTCTTTTTGCCGTGTGCAGCGGACTTGCGGTCGCCAATATCTATTATGCTCAGCCTTTGCTGGACTCCATCGCTCAAGAATTCAGCCTCTCTCCATCATCCATAGGGATTGTCATCACAGTGACTCAAATATGTTATGCCTTGGGGCTGTTCCTTCTCGTTCCGCTTGGGGACCTCTTAAACCGACGCAAGTTGATCATCATCCAAATGCTCTTATCCGTACTTGCACTGGTTGTGGTAGGAACCTCACAATCCAGCTCACTTTTATTCACGGGCATGGCTGTCGTTGGTTTATTAGCAGTCATTACACAAACGCTCGTTGCCTTTGCTGCACACTTGGCAGCCCCTTCCGAACGTGGTCGCATTGTCGGGCAGGTAACCAGCGGAATCGTCATTGGCATTTTACTTGCACGAACGGTTGCAGGTACGCTGAACGATTGGCTCGGGTGGAGATCGGTATATCTCTTCTCCGCCAGCCTTACATTACTCGGAATTGTCGCCTTATTTTTTGTTCTCCCAAGGCAACAATCCCCACAAGTGAAACAAAGCTATATCCAATTACTCGGTTCCGTCTTGCAACTGTACCGTGAGTTGCGTGTGTTACGAGTACGAGGTGTGCTGGCCATGCTGATTTTTACAGCCTTCAGCATCTTATGGACTTCTATGGTACTGCCACTAAGTAGCCCTCCACTGTCCCTGTCTCATACAGTCATAGGTGCATTCGGTCTCGCAGGAGCGGCGGGAGCATTGGCTGCTGCCCGTGCAGGTAAACTTGCCGACCGGGGACTTGGGCAGAAAACAACCGGTGTTTCCCTTGTCATTCTGCTCTTGTCCTGGCTACCCATCGGTTATATCCATCATTCTCTCTGGTTTCTGATCCTGGGCGTTATCCTGCTCGATCTCGCCGTGCAGGCCATACATGTTACCAACCAGAGCCTGATCTACGAAGTTCGCCCCGAAGCGCAGAGCCGCCTGACGGCAGCTTATATGATCTTTTATTCCATCGGCAGTGCAACCGGCTCCATCGTTTCTACCCAAGTGTATGCATGGGCGGGCTGGACAGCCGTTTGCTGGTTAGGTGCTGGCGTTAGTGCAGCAGCCCTTGTGTTCTGGATGATCGATCGTTATATGCATCGGAATCTCGATCGTTGAATTAGTCCAGTTTATCCCACACCACAATAAAAAGAGTTGCCAACGGACCAAATAACAGGGAAATCAGAAACCAGTTCCGACCACTTCTGTTTTTTCCCTGGGCCAGTCCGGCATTAATCAAGGCAAGTGTGCCCCAACCTACAAAATATTCATTATCCATCAAATGTCTTCTCTCCTTTATCCCTCAATTCTGGCTACTGCTCAAGCATATCTTTGAGCTTACGATTACGATCCTCCAAAAATGCCTGCATGTATCTCTTCAGCACAAGTCGCTCCGTTGCCCATCCCAGTAATCCAAGTGGAGCTTCGAATCGAAGTGTGTCTCTCATGCAAGTCATCTGATCCCCAATTACGCTGAAATGATGTTCATGTCGCATGCTCTTGAAAGCCCCTTTCTCCATCTGATCCACAAAGAGGAAAGGTCGTTCAAACTGCACGATCCGGGACTTCAGCTTCTGTCTGACACCAAAATGAGTAGCCTGAAATGTAACTGTATCCCCTGCTCCAATTCTTCCTGTGGTTACTCCTGCGACTGCTCGCTCTCTCGTATGTTGCCATACGGTCTGAGTATGCATATCAATATCCCGGGCATAGTCAAAACACCGTTCAATCGAGGCATGTATTGTAATCTCGGTTGTCACTTCAATCATGGCGATCACTCCTTAGCAGGAAAAATAAGGTCTTTGCAAAGTATACGCTTGCTTCCTTAGTCGAACAACACATCTAGGATGATATAACAAAAAACGGGTCCCCTGTCTTCGTACAGGAGGCCCGTCCTCAATATAAGTAAGGAATACAGATCATATTTAGATTAAATAAGCAATTCATCAATGGCAAGCGTACGCTCTTTGGAGAGATCGCGATATTCTTCAGACTCCACTTTGATGAGTGGTTTGAAAATATCGGACGTATTGTTCATGACAATCACACCTTTTTCTCCATTGCTGAGCAGTACCTGTTTCCCGATGAAATTAGGAAGCAAATGTTGCATCAATGCCTGAACCGGTTTTTCATTCAATTTACCAAATCCCATTCCATAGATATCTCTAAGGTTGTTGATCAGATTTGGATTGCTTCCTCCGTGATTCCCGGATCTCATGCCTATATAGATATCCGCTACAGATACAATCTGTGTATATGGATGAATTTCACTTTTCTCAAGTTGCATCGGATAACCCGACCCATCTTCCCGCTCGTGATGCTGCAAAGCAACCAGTGCTGTCGCTTCATCCGTCATCGAATTTTTGATAATTTCATGGCCATATATAGTGTGACGCCGCATTTCAAGCTGCTCATCCGCCGTCAACGGTTCTGTTTTGTTCCGAATCCGGTGGGATACTTTGCACTTTCCAATGTCATGCAGATAACCACCGCGACTAATCTGATAACTCTCCTTCTGAGAATATCCAAGCCAATTCGCAAGGTAGAATGACAACAATCCTACCTGGATTGAATGTGTATAGTTATTGACGTCATCCCGCTCCAGCATCATCAGGAGATGAACGACATCTTTCTGCTCATCCAGTCCCTCAACCATCGGTTGCAGTGCATCATCCACCATGGTGGCGTTGAACTTGCCAACGGTCAGAGCTTCGAGAAAAGCATTTTGATAATTATGTACAGTCTGAATAAATTGGGACTTCAGCTCTTCTTCAGGCGGTTCTTCCTTCGTAGTTATCCCCGAAGCATGCTTTGCGGCTGCTGCAAAAAATTCTGCTTCAGTGATTTCCTCTTCGCGTGATTCAATATCTACATAATCTACACGGTGCTGCATAAGCAAGGAGATATCCTCACCTTTGATCACAGTTCCCTTCCCGAGAACGTGTAATCCTGCATCGCTGAATGTATCCGCAGTTAGACGGTCTCCGTCTTGCAGGTTCATAATATGGATTCTCAAATCGGTATTCCCCCTGAACAATTCATTATAGTAACAGCACCCAACGGAACGGGGCCACAAAAATACCTATACTCTTTATATCGTTATAATTCTTCATTTCATACATAGTTCAAACGACCTTAATCGAAAAGGTAAATACGAACGTATAAGACTTTATCCTCACTCCAATATCCAGATTAGTCCCGGTTTTAAACTTTTACACACTTTTGTGTCCGTCCCCGTATCAGAGTATGCCAAAGAAGTTCAAACGCTCCGTTTGAACTTCTTCAAGACATCTCACATTAGATTTTGATCGAAGCCAGACTTGCCCCTTTAACAAATAAACGTTCAATGCTCTTCTCCACCGAAGCATCGGGAATCAGCGGCGGTGCCTGATGAGGTTTGGTACGCGCATCAATAATCACCTGATCACAGCCCCAATGCTTGTGGTCATATCCGCTATTAACCCCGTACATGTCATGTGAAGGGTTGCTGCGAGTAAAGGTGGCCCATAAGAAGTTGCTGAGGTTAGCACTCAGGAATGAACTGTCGTCACATAGAATGATCATTGGACACGAGTCCAGACCTCCCTGTTCTTTCAATAGAGACGTGAATGCTTGCATCTCCTGTGCTGTATCCGCATAACTCGTAAAGGCCGATGTCTGGATCGAAACGATACCCGGCATGATGAGCTGCGGATTCTCATAACCGCGAATGTTTTTCAAAGACTCCGGAACTTCCGTGCACAACTCTCGAACCTTGTCGCCATACGCTGCAAAAACGACCTTGCTACCGCTGTTCAGTCCTGTACCCGAGTAATCCAGTGTATCAATCGTTGTATGGGTATGGAAATGAATATCCCGCTGCATATCCATACGCTCCAAGATATAGGTCAGGAATTCAACTTCCTTGTGGGTATCCAGAGGTTGCTGATCCTCAGCAGTAATAAACAGGTACTTCGCCAGACTGAGCTGACCCGTACCCAAAATGCGATTAGCAATCGTGAGCAACTCTGTCGGCTGCTTCACAGCCTGATACGGCGTGTAACGTTCACTTCCGATTGCGAACAACAATGGATGGACCCCTGCCGCATCGACCGCATGCACTTCTTTGACACCCGGAATTTCCTGTTTGATCGCGTCTCCTGTAATCTCATGAATCAAATCACCAAAAGCCGTATCCTCTTGCGGTGGTCGACCAACAACCGTAAACGGCCAGATGGCATTCGGTTTGGCATAGACTTTATGCACACGCATTAGCGGGAATTCATGCGTCAGACTGTAGTAACCCAGATGATCACCGAACGGCCCTTCGGGTTTTGTCTCACCTGGGTAGATATCACCCGTGATGACAAAATCTGCATCATTACTGATGCAATATCCGTCCTTGTAACTGTACCGAAAGCGACGTCCAGCGAGCAAACCGGCAAATGTCATCTCACTAAGTCCTTCAGGCAAAGGCATAACCGCTGAAAGTGTATGTGCAGGTGGACCCCCAATGAAAATACTCACTTTCAGTGGTTCTCCTTTTTTCACCGCTTTGGCTTGATGTATACCAATTCCGCGATGAATCTGATAATGTAATCCAATTTCCTTGTTCATTTCAAAATCATTGCCATCCAGTTGAACCCGGTACATCCCCAAGTTTGAATTCATGATACCTGGCTTATCTGGATCTTCGGAATACACCTGCGGCAACGTCACAAATGCCCCACCGTCCATAGGCCAGTGTTTGATGAGCGGCAGATCCGAGATTTGAATCTCTTGCGCGGACACCGGCAGGCTTATAGATTTCTGTTTTGGCAGCGCCTGCCACGCAGCAAGACCTGTGCGCACATGCTGAAATGGCGTCTTAAGCGCCTTCATGGGATCGTCACGAACAGCCATGACCCGTTGTACGCCTTCCAGCGTACCGCGGAACATGAATTTGCTTCGTTCCACCGTACCGAACAGATTCGACATAGCCTGGAACTTTGAGCCTTTTACATTTTCGAATAACAACGCAGGGCCTTTAGCCTCGTGCACTTTCATGTGGATCGCTGCCATCTCCAGATGAGGATCAACCTCTTCTTTGACCCGAATCAAATGACCATGCTGCTCCAGATCGTTAATACAATCTTCCATATTGCGATATTTCATTGGATGGCTCCATTCTCTGTATGATTAAATTAATTAAGTTCATAGATTCACATAACGTCTCTTCTATTTTATCAAATGATCCACTGCTAAACAAAACTATATGTGAAATTTTGTCGCGAATACAGATATCAAAAAAAGCAATCTGGCAGCAATCTGAATCCTGAACGCACAGGGACCGATTGTTTCCATATTGCTCTCTCTGTTCTGGCTTGCCTTAAGGTGTAATGGTCGATCTGGGGATCGTGACAATAAACTGTGTACCTTTTCCTACTTCGCTCTCTACATCAATTGTACATTGATGCAATTTCAAGATTTTAATGACAATGGACAACCCTAATCCATTCCCTCGAAGTGAGCTGCTCCGCGCTTTGTCCACCATGTAGAATCGATCAAAGATATACGGGAGAGCTTCCTCAGGTATTCCTTGTCCAGAATCTCTAATCAATACCTTCACAAATGAAGATGGCGTCTCAATTTCGACATGAATGGTACCTTGTGGACCGGTGTATTTGATCGCATTGTTTATTAAATTCTGCCAGACCTGATCAAACAAATCTTTGTCCACTGTGATCTCGCAGGGCAACAAGTCCAGTTCGATCTGTATGTCCTTCTGTGACCACTGCGGCTCCGCCAGTAAGATCGCCCTTCTTAATTGTTCATCTACCTGGAATGTGGTGAAATGAACCGGATGATGCTCCGAATCCAGCGAGGCTAGCCGAAGCAGATTATCACTGAGCCTCGATAAGCGCAGCGTTTCCTCATAGATAATATCCAAATGCTCTTTCTGCTCTTCTAGAGGAATAACACCATCTTGTAGTGCTCTGGTAAATCCCCTGATCGAAGTGAGCGGAGACTGCATTTCATGAGAGACGTTGCTGACAAAGTCATCACGAACCGAATCGATTTTTTGCAACTCACTGGCCATATGATTAAAACTCTCCATCAGTTCGCCAAACTCATCCTGATTATTATGTTTCAGACGGACCGACAGGTCTCCTGAGGACATCTCCTTCGCTGCAACCGTTAATCTCTTAATTGGTTTCACAATGTAACCGGACATGAACAGGATTAATAAACTACCAATCACCAGAACCGTTAACAGTGAGGTTAAGAGCGTGTTTCGCAGTGTATGAAAAAGAGAGGAGAAATCGCTTTGAATCAGAAATGTGCCAATCCCCTCGTTTGTTCCGGGAACACCTATGGTCGCGATTCCATCTTTACTGGATATAAACATTGCATCGGTTGTACCTTCCTCAAATAACGAATGAACTTTGTCCTCTGGCAAGGAAGATAATACTTCACTTTGTTCATTCACAGGAGTGATATTTAAGCCGTAGCGAGCAAAAATATCCAAGCTTGATTTCACTTTTTCCGGATCATCGATCAGGTTAATCAGTGTAGCGAGATCTTGAGCAAAAGTAACCATAAAACGATTCGGTGTCTTTTCCTGGGACCCGTTATTTATCATAAAGGAGAGAATTAAACTCACCAGAACAATCCCGATAAACGTAGCTACGATACGAAGTCGCAGGCTTTTCCTAAACATTTTCATGCCCGCTCCAGCCGATAACCGAGTCCTCTTATCGTTGAGATCACTAGCTCAGGTACAGGTTCAAGGCGTTCCCTTAACCGTTTGATATGTACATCAACCGTACGCTCATCTCCTTCGTAATCGATGCCCCATATGTCATCTATAAGCTGTGTACGTGTGAATATTTTCCCTGGCGAACTCGCCAGAGAAAATAACAATTCACATTCCTTCTTTTTCAATTCGATAGTTTGTCCGTCCGCAATGACCATCAGATTGCCCAAATCAATCGTTACACCGCTGATCTGAATCATGTTTGATGAACTTTTGTTATATCGTTTCAGTAACGATTTTACACGTAAGATTAACTCCACAGGATCAAAGGGTTTAACCAGGTAATCGTCTGACCCGGCGTTAAATCCTCTGACTTTGTCCTTGGATTCTCCCTTGGCAGTCACCATCAGGATCGGAATATCCAGATAAGACCGAATATCTTCCGTCAGTTCAATGCCGTCTATTCGCGGCATCATCACATCCACAATCGCCAGATCAACTTTCGTATGCGAGAGGATATCTAACGCTTCTTGACCGTCTGGTGCTTCCAGCACGGAGAATTGATTCTTTTCAAGATAAATTCGGATTAATTTGCGGATATGGGAATCATCGTCCACCACCAGAATTGTGTTCATGTAACCATTATCCTTTCCGCAATTGGTTTTATTCGTATCGTAGGGATTCCATCGGGTCCAGCTTCGCCGCTTTTGATGATGGCATCAAACCGGCCACGATACTAATTCCTGTACTTACCACGATACCAAACAAGATATAATATCCCGAGAGATTAATGAGTTTGGCTCCAAACGCATTGTCCAGTAGAATATTTAATACATAACTGATGATCACTGCAAAGACCACCGCAATAATACCACTAAATACGCCTAATAAAGCAGATTCGGAGAAGAATATTCGCTTGATATCTTTCTTTCTTGCTCCAATCGCCCGAAGAATTCCGATCTCTTTTGTCCGTTCCACGACACTAATATAGAGTACAACCAATATCATAATACCAGATACGATCAACGAAATGCCTGCAATACCCGCGAGTACAATAGAAGCCATACTTACATATGTCGTGATATTCTCCATAACTTTGGCCATCTGAGAGCCTGCGAAGCCAGCATCTACAGCAGCTTCATTGATATCATTTACATATTTCATATCGGTTGCATAGGCGTTAACCTGAATCGGTCCGATTGTTATTCCTTTGTCCGTATACATCTGCTCCAGCGTCCCTGATGAGATGTATCCAGGGGATTGTTGCATTGGAGATCGTTGATCTGCTGCTTCATAGATCCCTGAGATCGTTACTTCTTTCTCCAAAGTTACCGGTTTATTATTGCTATCCATCTCGTTGATATATAGAAACACAGACTTGCCGATCATGGATTCAGCTTGGTCATTTCCGCTTAATTTATTTGCTGTATCAAGGGGTACTAACATTTCATTTTCTGCCGGCAGAACACCCGTTGTTATCAATGCTGGATCAAAAGCATCCGTTAACGTTGTTAACTGCGTGAGTCCAACACTTTGTTTTTCATTCACCATAGTCGATTGGCCTGTAATGGTCGTAATTGTCTCTACATGATCTACATTAGGGAAATTGCGAATTGTCTCGATATCCTCTTTGGTAAACGGTTCACCTGTCGCCATCAAGGCTTCGGGGCCTTGCATGTCTTTGGCTTCTTCACTTGGCTTTGTTATATCCACGAGCAAAGGGTCCATACTTGAATTGATTTCGTCATTCATATACGTGGTTATTCCATTCCCCAAGGAGAGCATCAGGAGTACACTTAATATACCTATAGATCCACCCAAAGCTACCAGGACATTACGCTTGGCGTTGAGTTTCATATTTTTGAGTGCCATGTTGAATGAAGCAAGCAGACCCAAACTGCGGGAAGAATCCTGACCACTCTCGTAAACAGCCGTAGAAGGATCTTTCAGGTGAATATCATCACTAATACGCCCCTCTTCAACCTTCACAATACGTGTACCGGAGTGAGCGACTTTCTGCGAGTGAGTTACGGCAATCACCAGCATTCCCTTTTTGGCTATACTGTCGAGCAGAGCGAGGATTTGATCTCCGTTTTCCCTATCCAGAGCACCCGTCGGTTCATCTGCAAGAATAATATCCGGATTGTTGGATAACGCCCGTGCGATGGAAACCCGTTGCTTCTGACCGCCGGATAACTGGTTGGGACGTTTGTTCAGATGATCTTTCAGTCCCACCTCTGTCAATATATCTACGGCACGTTGGTTCCGCTCCTTCTCATTGGTATCCGTCATTTGCATCGCAATCGTCACATTTTCGAGGACAGACAGATGCGGGATCAGATTGAAATTTTGAAAGACAAAGCCGATATTATTCTTTCGATAATCATCCATTTCCTTCTCTGTCATGGCACTTAAGTTCTTTCCACGAACAACGACATCCCCTTCATAATCGGAGTCCATGCCACCAATGATATTCATCAGCGTTGACTTACCGCAGCCAGATTCGCCAAGGATGGAGACAAATTCCCCTGTCTCAAAACTCAGGTTCAAACCGTGGAGTACCGGGACTCTTTCTTTTCCATATAAGGTGTATGATTTCTTCACATTTTTAACTTCCAGTATTTTCATATGGATCTCTTCCTCTCCTGATCATGCACGATATCTATCTATTTGATGTTCATATCGTAACAAATCAGTATGAACTGATAATGAACTGGACTATTGCACCTATAAGAGGTTCGAGAAAAACGATATGCAAAAAAAACACCTACAGCTTGCTTGAAATAAATCATTTCAAGTAAGTGTAGGTGTCCAGAAATTTGATTAGATTAATCCCGCTTTTGCCAGCAGCCTTTTCACAATTGCCGCAGATTGTGCACGACTAATGTCTGCATCTGTCATCAGCTTGCCATCAGCACCTTGTACCAGCTCTTGTTTAATCGCCGATGCAACCGGCTCTGCTGCCCATGCCTGTACTTTAGCGCTATCGCTGTATGTGCTCAGCAGACTTGTTGTCTCTGAAGCATTGGCCTGTGCCAGACCGACCAGTTTCATCGCACGTGACACAATGGTCAACGCTTCAGCACGAGAAATTTCACTGTTCGGACGGAAGCTGTCGTCAGCATAACCTGAGATCAGGCCGTAGGACACAGCCGTCTGAACCTCATCCTCATACCAGCTACCATTCTTCACATCCGTGAATGATGCCGCTTCTGTACTGCGCGGTGCGTGCAGTCCCAAACCTCTTAACAGAACAGCCGTAAACTCTGCCCGCGTAATACTCCGGTCTGGCGCAAACACGTTCTCAGCAGTACCTTGTACGATCAGACGGGATGCCAGATCCTGTACGTCATCACGACTCCAGTGATTCGTTACATCGCTGAATGTTGCCGGATGATAGATCAGGGCGTAAGTACTGTTCGTCAAGCTGTTAATAATAGCAGAATCTTGCAAGTTACCTTTGATAACCTTGGTCGGCACATGCAGAAGGCTGCCATCTGGCTGAAGTACAACTCCTGTCGTGATCTTTGAACCATCGACACCCTCTGGCAAAGTAATGGAGCGCTCTACATAGGAGTTAAAACGATCCACATTAACTTGCTGTCCATTCCAGATCGCTTTTACTTCAAAATCAACCGGAGCTGCAATCACCGTTGTGTTCTCCAGCTTGTCCGCTGCAGCCTGAATTGCTGTTTGCTTGGATGTGGCACTAGGCACAATAGCGATTTGGATTGTGACATCCTCCAATGGAACCGTGCTTCCGAATTGGTTCAGAACCTGATCTACCTGAATCTGATTAGCTGGGAGGGTGTACGTACCACTGTCAGTCTGAATGACAACTTCGGCATTACTTCCTTCCATCGTTTTGACCAGTTTGCCGTTCAGTTCACCAACGACCGCGCCCTTGCCAGTACCTGTAATCGGCAGCAGAAGCGTTCTTAGTCCACTGCCAATCTGATTGATGACTTTGGCATTATCCACATGAACCGTGGTTGTGACCTGATTGTTTACCGTTGAAGTGGTAGCCGTTGCAGATTGTTCCTGTTTCTGTCCGTTCACATAGATGTCTACACCTTTGGTTTCCGCTGGAGTGGATGGTACTGGAGTAACCACGGGTGTAGTTGGTGATACACTTCCTCCTCCTCCACCCGAAGAGTTACCAGGATTCGGTGTAGGTGTCGAGCCAGAATTGTCGCCACCTGAGTTCGCTGCTGTAATTGTGATTGTTCCACCGGACAACTGAGCACCACTATTGTGTTCTACATTTGTAAAAAGCCAATGTTCTGAATCGCTTTGCACCACTGTGAGCTGTTTTGTTCCAGGAGTCGCATTACTTTTGGCTTTGACCTCAATATCAAATAATTGCTGTTCGTCTAAAATCAGACGTTCTCCTGCATTGAAATCAACCCAGATGATCCGTACCCAGCCTTCTTCGTTATTAATTACGTACTGGAAGTCTCCTGTACCGGTTTCTTCTGGGGATGTGCTGATAGTGCTGACAGATTTAGTCGTGATCCGGACAACTTCCAGGGCAGATGTATCATAATCAATCTGCATATTATAAGCGCTAACCTGAGAATAGGACTGCTTTAATGTAACAGGGACATGAACCGTCTGCCCCGCCTGTACACTAACATTTGCAAATTGCACCTGTGATGGTTCTGCCGGCTCTGCCCCAGCAATACTCGGGAATACGAGAGACGAGAGTAGCGTCAGTGCGATGAGACCTGACATTGTTCTTCTGATTCTTGGACGTTTCTTTTTCGGTTGAAACATGTATTAGCCTCCATGTCTGTATCAATTGGTAGAATGTATGGTAATGATAGAAAAAATATTGTTATTCGTTATTTAAATTACAAAAATATGAATTAATCAGGGCGTTGTATTTTTTCTTTTCCAACAATGTATACTCGTCTAGGCTCCGTATTCGTATCCGAAGTGGAATGAGTAGTCACTTCGAGCACAAGATAATAACCTTCGTCTTCAGATGTAACGGTATGCTGTTCTCGTGTCTCCCCTTCTATTGGAACCATATCTTCTCCTGAAGGGTCTGTTGCGCGGTACCACTGATAAGAAGGAGTATTAATGTAATCAATATCATCACCATCAACATCCATTAAATAATAATCTGTGGCAATTGTGTTCTCCATGTAATTCTTCAATTGACCATTCAGCACATACGGCGCATCGTCCACTTGTTGAAAGGTCAACACATAATCATTGTTTTTCGCGCCAAGTGTTTTGTTGGCATATCCGTTTAACAACGCATTCATATCCCCCAAAGTGGGTTCCGCATTACGATCCACGTCCATTCGGTTCATCTCCACATAAGAATAACCGCGGCGACTGACCATATTACGAAGATAAGTCAAAAGTTCTGCTGCATCCGCAGAATTCACTTTTCCGTCTGCATTTACATCCCCTTTTTTACTAATGTTAAGTTCAAAGTTATCCGTAACCGTTTCCGGTACATCAGATACAGTATATTGAGCTTTCAATTCAATATTGATCTTGCCGCTCTTGTAAGGAATAACAACCAATGTATTTTCATTTTCTATCGTTTCTACATACACCCTAGCTAAACTGTTATCACTTGAGTTGGCTGTGAGCATACTAAACTCATCAGATCGTAAATGGGTACTCAAATCAATTCTAACTCTATTGTTCGTTACCTTGATGGGTACACCGGACACAAAAGAAGGATCGTTTTGTTCCGATGAATAATTTAACCAATGGATGCCGTCGTTGAGCACAGGCCGTGAAATGTTAATCTCTGGGCCAATTTCTCCTGCGTTAGCTTGAGGAAGCGTTCCACCTATAGGCAATGCAATGCTCAGCCCGAGTGCAGTCAACATGCTTTTTTTCAATATCGGCTTAAGCCGTTTTTTGTTTTGTTTCCCCTTCAATTCATGTTCCTCCTCGTATACATTTCAAATTTGAACAACTACATGCTCAGTATAACGAGTCATTCTGAACCGATTCTGAACAGGACCATGGAACTATTTCCAATTGTAATTCGACAAAAAAACGCCATGGATTGAGCCTCCATAGCGTTTTTAAACACAAATCTTTTTCCAGTTCGGATCAAATTCACCTAAAATTAAATTCCCTCAACAATCCTTTTGGCTCTAACCTTCACCTCACGGTATAGTTCTTCCTCATTGATCGTGAGCAGCTTCCTGCCTCTCATGAGGATCTGACCATTCACAATCGTGGTGTCCACGTCCGCCCCATTTACGCTGTAAGCCAATAAGGATTCCACCTCATGTACCGGTTGAAGATGTGGTTTCGCCAGATCGATCAGGATCAAATCAGCTTTGTACCCCACCTCAAGCATACCTACTTCATCCTGTAGACCAAGCAGACTAGCACTTCCGCGTGTAGCCATGCTTAGTACATCCCTGGCTGGCAAGCGGGTGGGATCGCCATAGTCCAGCTTTTGCAGCCAGGTCGCGGCTTTGATCTCCTCGAACATATCCACGGTTGTAGCACTTCCCGCTCCATCCGTTCCGATTCCCACGTTAATTCCCTGAGCCAACATCTCGGTAATTGGAGCAATTCCACACCCCAGCTTCAGATTACTGACTGGATTGTGTGCTACACCGCCGCGCATGCCCTTCAATCTGCCGATGTCCCTTCGATTGAGGTGCACACCATGCGCAAGCAACACATGTGCCTGTTCGAACATCCCCGCCTCTTCCAGATACTCTGTCGGTGTCATGCCATAGCGCTCACGAATCTTCACAACTTCTTCCTTCGTCTCAGCCAGATGAATATGTAGCGGAATATCCTTCGTGACAGCCAGAGCAATGACTTCACGTAGCGGCTCCATGGGACAAGTGTAGGGTGAGTGGGGTCCATACATGGTTGTTATCCGCCCATCGGCCGCTCCAGACCAGCGCTCTACAAGGTCGATCGCCTCCTGCAATCTGCGTCCCCCATCATCCTCCATGAATACCATTCCACGTGTAAGCGATGCCCGCATCCCCGTTTGCTTAACCGCTTCTGCAATCTCATTCATATGAATGTACATATCCGCAAACGCAGTGGTACCCGAACGGATCATCTCGGCGATGGATAACTTGGCACCCCAATAGATGTCTTCCGGGTTCATCCGTGCTTCGGCAGGCAGCATTTTGCGTTCGAGCCAGTCCATCAGCGTCAGATCATCCGAGAATCCCCGGAGCAGACTCATCGGTGTATGTTGGTGGGCATTAATCAGTCCTGGCATGGCAACCTTATTGCGTCCATCGATAATCTCATCTTCAGGTTGAGGAGGAATGTGGTTCGCAATCTGTACAATGCGATCTCCCTCAACACGAATATCCCCCATAAAGAGGGCATCGGCATCTTTCATCGTTAGAATCGTAGCTTGCTGAATCAATATACTCATGACGTTCACGGCTCCTCTGGATTGGTTGTCGTTCATTCCCTATCCGAGGGTAAGCCTTTACGTAACGGCAAGGTCAAGTCATTTTAATTTTTGGATCGTCATCTTTCTGAAACTTTGTATAAACGGTTTAGGATCGATTTCGACCATATAGGGATATACTCCTGTGCTTGTGTGCAGATAGAAAAATCCACCTTCATCACCCATACGGCGAAATGACATATCAAACACTTCCGTGATGTTGAACTCGCGGTATTTGGTCACAATTTTATCTGAATACAGAATCATGGAGCGGGCATTCATCTCAATCTCTTGGGCGAGACCCGTCACTTCTCTCTGTACTTTGTAATAAGGTAATACAGCAACGCAGTTCATGATCTCCCTCCATTCATGCCATGATTATTGTTCCATCATAGCAGATCGGAGGTTCCCAGCAAAAGAGCATGAAACTAGGTGATCTTGGTCGTCACCTCTAGTGGCGTATGAAGTGCATCCTGAATGTTCTGCAAAGAGAGACACTGTTCAATATGAAACACACCATGAGGTAACTCTGACTCTGTTCTATATACGCGTTCTGCCACCGCTGCTGCCACGGCCGCTGTTGCATCTGCTTCCTTTGCGCCAACCAGTAGTTGTTCGACGCGGATTTGCTCACCATTTTCCCATCCTACGGCATCGACCTTGACCGCATACATTGGCTCTCCCCCAGGAATAAGGCCAAATGCCTTAACTGTTCCATTCCGAATAGACGGGATACGCAGCAACGAAAACAACCCTGCACGTTTGGAGATTGCCATGGATCCTGTGATCCAGCGGGAGTCCAGACAGAGTCTGGTAGATACGGTTGGAATACGTAACGTCCGAGCAACCACGTGCTGATCCGAAAAGTTAAATCGATAAGCCTTCCGCTGCCCTAGTTTTGCTCCAAAATCAATCCTTTTGCCATCTCCGAAACTTTGTACCTCAGCAGGTTTGCCCTTTTGCATCACTTGGTAGGTGGCATTCATCTGATCAACGGTCCACTCCACGGCAGCTTTTCCGTGCTTCTCACCAAGTCCCAGCATGACGGTAATGTCTGCTTCCTCCATTTGATCCATATGCATGGTCGCTTCGCGCACAAGCAAATTAGTCACTCCGGGTGATAATCCAACGCTGAGGATCGCGGTCGATTTGGAACGTTGCATTTTGGTGTGCAGCTGTTCAACCTGAGCGAGAAAATCATATTTTGCAGAAATATCAATATAATCGGTTCCGGCTTGTGCGCAGGCTTCAACAAACCGGGTATCGCTCTGATCCACACACATAATGACCAGCTTCACAGGCCGTAACATTGAAGGCTCCACAGGTTTTGTTACATCCAGTTGAAGCGGTAGCACAGCACCACCTGTAGACCTGCTGAACTCTTCCGCACGGTTCATGCGTGTACCCGCAGCCCATACTTTACCCGGGAACAATTTCCCCAGTTGAGTACATATCATCTGCCCCACTTGACCATAACCACCAACCACCCAGATCTGATCTTTCATAGGTTTCACGTTAGTTTCGAATTGCATAATACCCCTCCACCCAGAACGCCCCGAAGTAACGTGTAATATGTGAGAAACCGCATTCGGTCAGTAGCTGAGTCATCTCTTCAGAGGATATTGGATCGGATTCACGGCCCAGGGAAGCAGCAAAGCGCTCCCACTCTTCAGGAAGGACGCCCACACTCAACATGTGATCCTTCCAAGCTTGCATCATGATTGGATGTGCAGGTGAACGAAGATCGGCATTCACAGCCGCAATGATCAGTGGTGCACCTGGTTTAAGTCTCGCTGCGAGGCTGGTAAGAAACGTTCTCTTGGCCTCAATCCCCTGAAGGAAATGTAACATGAGCATGCTTGTCGCCCCATCATATACGATATCCTCAGGCAATTCTTCAACCGTAACAGGTTGCAACTTCACTCTGGAACCGATGCCTGCTTCCGCGACTCGTTTCTCAGCAAGTTGCAGCATGGGCTGCGAAGGATCTACTCCAGTCAATGTCCAACCGGCATGACGTGATCCGAGCAGAGCAATCTCTTTTCCCCCTCCCGCTCCGGCAACAAGGATATGAATATCGTTGTTATTCGCAAAAGATGCTGCAAGCAGCCGTTCCATTAGATCATGCATATGAGAATAACCCGGAATTTTCAGGGCTATCGATTGTTCGTAACGATGAACATCTGCTGTTTCCCAGCTCATCGGTGATAGATTGTGATTCATGGACACCGCACTCCTCTTGAATTGAAGTTAGACTTGACTCGTTGTTCGTCTAATTTCATTATAGAAGGATACGGCGAGCCTACAATCCCAGAACATTGGGATATGCGCACAGAGAGAGGAGTAATCTTGTTGACATCACGTATTGATCGGAACCACAGACTTATCACTTCTCTTGAAAAAGGAACCTGGACCTCACGTACCTATCGGGAAGCTGTTCTCAAGCAGATCCATACGGTTATACCTTACGACGCATACTGTTTCACTACCGTTGATCCTCTGACTCTTCTCTCCACAGGAGCTGTGACAGAAGATGGCATTGAGGCCATTCATGATCGGTTATTCATCAATGAATACATGGAAGAAGATATACATAAATACGCTGAATTAGTTCGCAGCGGTGAACATACAGCTACACTCCACACATCCGTAAACGCACAGCCTGAACAAAGCCCACGTTATATCAACATTCTTCAGCCAGCGGGGTTCGGTGATGAACTGCGTGCTGTATTGGTCAATGGAGACGCTTGCTGGGGATATCTGACCCTATATCGTAAGACAGAATGTGCTGTCTTTACAGAAGAGGAGCGGATGATGATTCAGTCCTGGACCGCTTCTATTGCATCGATGCTGCGGTCCACGAGCTTGACACTGATCGATGAGATCACGAGTGATAGTCCCGAGGAACCCGGAATTTTGATCACCTCAGACACGTTCCAGCTCTTATCCCTGAACGCCTCCGCTCAATATTGGCTGTCCCAATTGCGCATGCTGGAACATGTAGGGCCAGACATTCTGCCCCGTCCGGTACGTGCAGTGAGTTCCCACTTGCAGCGCAAGAATCGGGCAGAACTGGTCGTGGGTGCTCAGATTGCAACCGACTCACCCTCCAAAGTTTGTATCCAACTTCCGGATGGGCGTTACCTCATACTTCATGCCAGTATTATGCAACAGCTTACGGGACCAGATCAGATTGCTATCCGTTTGGAGCAGGCGATGCCACAGGATTTGCTGCCCTTGCTCGCCGAAAGCCATGGATTATCCAGTCGAGAGCGGGAACTACTCGGATATGTGCTCCGCAGTTATTCATCCAAAGAAATTGCTGCTGCGATGCATATTTCTGTCTACACGGTTCAGGATCATTTAAAATCCATTTTCGCCAAAACCAAGGTATCCTCACGTCGCGAGCTCATCTGGTATTTCGTTTCCCGTTTCCAGCTATCGGATGAGCCTGCCATATAATCCCGAGTAATTTCCTAGTAATCCACTTGACTATCAAATAATGAGAAAAAATCAAAAGATGCCAATACGATATCCTCGTAATGGCATCTTTTTCTATATGCTATTGATTTAAGAAGGTCCAGATACTGGCCATCGTATCAATCATCTCCGGTGTAGATCCTTGTGTCGCTTCTTCCTCTTGCATCTACCCGCACTCCTCGTTTCACTTTTTCCAATGTATACATCACTCAATAATTGATATTGATAATCAATATCATATTTGATCAGGTAAGTATATATCATTAAGTGATATTGGGGAACAGGCAGTGGACGTTATGCTTTCCATCCGCTTTCGTAAAACGAGAACAAAAAGGGCCAAACCGTAACTACGGGTTAACCTGATCATTGAAAAAGAAGCCCTGATCCATACTGATCAGGGCTTCTCCATTATGTTTTTCGCAGTCATATGCCACCGACTTGATTAGGATTTTGTATGTTTCGGAGAAGGTTTGGATAAGTTTGAAGACAAGATCTAATGAATATCTTTTTTCTTAAAATAACCAATGGCCAGTCCAAGACAGATGATGAACGTCGCAGCGATCGAAATATAAGAATACTCTGGAGGATATTTGGCTTCCAGTGTTCCATTCGCGATATCCAGTGCTGCGGTCCATGGAAATAGTCCTCGATGTTCACTTGTAGCCAGCATCACATTCACCAGTGTAATAATAATGGTTACGATAATCGCTGGCACAAAACTTTTTAATACGAGCGTAATCAGAATGATCGGGGTGGACAACAGAAACAACAGCAGTCCTGCCACTACATAATTGCTGAGCGAGTTAAGCACAAACTGTGGAGTAAGACCTGCAAATTGACCCAGTGAACCAAAAATGATCGCCAGCGCCCACGCTGATAATGTAAGCAACATAATCCATCCCAGCAACATAATCCATTTGGACATTAGCAGAGCGACTCTGGAAACCGGAATGGTCAGCAGATTCTTCATTGTATCCTCCGCATATTCCCTGTTATACAGATAAGCGGTAATGACACCATACAACGGAACTCCAATGACCAGTACAGCATATATGCTTGTGTTGGACATAAGCACACTGAATTGTGCGACAAGATAAGGCTCCTTTGTTTTCATTTGGACAAACATGGCAGCAGCTACCATCAAAGGGGCAACGGCCGCTCCGATGATACTAAGCAGAAACATTTTGGAGCGTTTCAGCTTGAGAAGTTCAGTGTAAAGCAAATTAACCAATGGTTCCACCTCCAACCAGCTTGGTGAAATAATCTTCCAAACGATCCTCACTCACCATAATTTTGGTTACATTGATGTCATTCTCCATAAAGATTCTGTTTAACTTACCTTGTTGTCCCAAATGGGAATACACCCGGATATTGCGTTCATCATGAATTTCATATTCAGCCTGATCCAAACCGTCGAGAATGACCGCAGCCTTATTATCATCTGAAACTTGAAATTCGGTGTATTTACGGTTCCTTTTCCGAAGCTGCTCAAATGAAATTTCCTCCAGCAGGTTCCCTTCATGAATAATGCCCATGTAATCAACCAGTTGTTCAATTTCCGATAAAATATGGCTTGAGATCAAGATGGTAATATTTCTCTCCGTGGCCAAATTTTTAATCAGCCTGCGAATTTCTTTGATCCCAATCGGATCAAGTCCATTGGTAGGTTCATCAAGAATCAGCAATTCTGGATAGTGCAACAGGGCTCGGGCAATGCCTAACCTTTGTTTCATTCCCAAAGAATATTTGCCAACCAATTTTTTGGTTTCATTTTGCAGACCTACGATTTCGAGCGAGTCCTCAATGGCATTCTTTTTGTATATCCCCATAATTCGAGCGTTGATGGATAAATTTTCGCGGGCAGTCAGGTTCTCATAAAACCCGGGTACCTCTACAATCGAACCGGTTCTTCTTAATATTTCTTTTTGATTGGTAAATAGGTTCTCTCCAAATATCTCAATCTCACCATGCGTTGGTTTGATTAGACCGAGCAGCATACGGATTGTCGTCGTTTTCCCTGCCCCGTTGCGTCCAAGAAAGCCGTATATCCCACCTTGTTGAACGGTCATGTTCAGTGAATTAACTGATTTTTGAGTCCCGTATTGTTTGGTGAGATTTGTTGTTTTGATAATTACACTCACGTCTAGCGCACCTTCCTTCCAAGAACTGATAATTTCATTCTAGGTTTCAGATTTTAAATAGCGCTTATCCAAATCTTAACTATCTCTTAATTGTGCTGTGAGTTTGACAGCCGCTTATACTTGGGGATTGTGAATATAAAGGATGTTTTCACGCCAGGTTTGCTCTCTGCCTGCAAATACCCCTCATTTTTCTCAGCCAATGTCCGGGCAATTGAAAGACCAAGCCCGCTTGCCCCAAAGACAGGGCTACGTGAGTGGTCACTGCGATACATACGTTCAAACACCAGATTTAGCTCTTTCTCCGATATCCCTGGTCCCTGATCCCATACGGTTAATTGGAAATTAAGATGATAACATGTTATCTCAATTCCCAGAACGCCCCCTTCATGTCCATACTGGATAGAATTTTGAATCAGATTACTGATGAGGCGATTGATACTCAGCCTGTCTGCCATAACGAAACAAGGGTAATCCGGGATCTGAATTTTTAGATCCATCTCTGCTTTTTTGAGACTGGGTATAAATTCAATCAAAATCTCCCTGGTCAATTCGGCCAGATCCAACGGCTCAGCCTGCATGGGCATCTCGTCTGCATCCAGTTTGGCCATGGTGAACATCTCATCTATCATTTTTTTCAAGTCCTTCGATTTTCGCGACAAAATATCCATATAGTCTCTTCTCTCTTCTTCTGTCGAAGCAATGTCATCCTTGAGCGCATCCACATAACCAATCATCGAAGTTAGAGGTGTGCGAATATCATGAGAAATGCTGGAAAGCAGACTCTTTCTTACTGCCTGAGAGCGCTGGGCCTCGATATTTACGCTTTCAAGCTGCTCCATCAGGTCATTTGCTGCAAAAACGATCTCATCCAGCAGTACATTCCCTTTGCTTAATATTCTTCTTTTTCCTTCTCCATTGACCGCCCGATGCAGTTCAGAAGCAATCGATTGCTGCTTGCTTCGAATCTGATATTGATTAACGAGTACGCAGATGCTGGTGAAAACAAACGCTGCAAACAACCACATTCGTGAACCATGCGTCAAGCTCGTGTAGTATTCCAGGGCAAGTGCCACAGCTCCGATGATCAACTGTAGACCGGATAACATCAAGATGGCATCTCTATTCATCCCGTTCACCTACAAATTTATAACCGATGCCCCAAACGGTTTTTATAAATTGTGGATTCGAAGGATCGGATTCAATCTTCATTCGCAGCTTTCGGATATGTACCATGACGGTATTGTCATCATCCAAATACCCATTATCCCATACATTCCTGAATAATTGGGCTTTGGTGAACACCTGACCAGGATTGGACATCATAAATTTGAGTAATTCTGTTTCTTTGCCAGTCAGATCGGTCTCTTTTCCCTGGACATCAACTGTGTATGTTTTCAAATTCATCATCAATCCTTTGAAGCGAATGACCTCACTATGGTCAGGAACCTCCGTCCCAAGAACCATAAATCTACGCATGAGTGCCTTAATTCTAGCAACCAGTTCATGAATGCTAAATGGTTTGGTAATGTAATCATCTGCACCGATGCCAAGACCTATAATTTTGTCTGTTTCGTGGTCTTTGGCTGTCACCATCATGATGGGTACATTACTGATACTGCGAATTCTTCGACAAGCCTCCATACCGTCCATCTGAGGCATCATCAGGTCAAGAATGACCATATTATATTTGTGCTGTTGAAACAGCTGCAGCGCTTGTTCACCATCTGCGGCAGTATCTACGGTATACATCTCCCGCTCCAGGTATTTTCGGATCAGGTCTCGAATCTCCTTATCGTCATCCGCAATGAGTACACGAATATTTTGCATGATTTCAACCTTCTTTCATGTCAGCATTTTACATAATACGATTCAATTCACTCCCAGGTATAAGATCTAGACGAATAGAAGCATTTCGATCTAAATCTTGGTGATTGAAAGACACTCTTTGGATTTATGCAAAATGCTCATGTGTAAAAAAAGGTTGGCGTTTCTGACTCACGAAACGCCAACCTTGAAATATTATTTAGTGCTTGTCAGCAAGAGTTCGTTGATGAGCGTTGCATTCTGTTTCACAATCTCCGGATAATTTTTGTCAATCATCTCCATATGTTTGCCGTAACCTTTCACTTGTCTGAATTGTCCTGTGGTGGATTGGGACCACAAAGCAATCGAAGCATTGGCATCCAAAAGTCCTGAAGTCACATAACTGATGTTACCATCAATCGTACCAAAGGTTATGGCTTCATGAACATACAGGTAAGACTTCGTAATCAGCTCCAGCAAATAGTCATTCGCCAATTTCTCAAGGTCCTGATATTGACTCATGTTGAACTTTTGCTGAATCTCCTGCCTGATTTCTTCTTCAGTCAGACGATGCTCTTCCACTTCTGTTCGGTATTTTGAGTCCAGTATAATCAGGTCACGCACTTCATATCCTCTGCGGTTAAGCTCTTTGGCTACATCGAAGGCCAGCACTCCACCCGAGGAGTAACCCATCAGCGTGAATGGGCCCTCCTTTTGAATATCAATCATCATTTGAGCGTAACGAGCAATCCGATCTTCTGAAGTGATGAAATTAAAGCTGTACACTCCGAACGAGTCCAGATGCTGAGCAAGTGTCATGTAGGCAATCCCCATGGAAGCAGCGGGAGGAAAACAGAAAACGATCCGATTATTCTCGCTTGTCCGGGTTAGCTGCATGCAATCTTCGGTGTAGTCCTCCAGCAGATCTTTGGCTTTCTCAACAAAGGCCGCCAGATCAGCAATGGTCGGTTTTTCAAAAATATCCTTAAACGGAATTCTAAAATTCAACAGACTGTACAATCGGGATACAAAAGACATCACATTTAACGAATTCGCACCCAGCTCAAACAGATTTGCATGTATGCTAATCGGCTTCACTGGAAGAACGTCCTCCCAAATATCTGTCATGTGTCGTTCCAGTTCCGTTTCCGGTGGTGTGTAGGATTGCAGAGCTGTCACACTGTCCTCGGGCTCAGGCAATGCCTTCAAGTCCACTTTTCCGTTCACCGTCAATGGAAGCTGATCCATCACAACAAAGAATGCAGGTATCATATATGCAGGAAGCTCGTCAACCAATCCCTGTTTCAGTTGAACGATGTCCATCTTTTTACTCAGGTCCACAGGTACGATGTACGCACAGAGATAGCTTTGCTGAGAATCGTCTTGCCGCGGGGTCACAATTGCATCCTTAACTTCCGGTTGTTGCAGCAAACGATGTTCAATCTCTCCCGGCTCAATACGGTATCCCCTAATTTTCACCTGATGATCAATTCGACCGAGGAACTCCATGTCTCCGTTTGGCAACCATTGCACCAGATCACCTGTCCGGTATAGGGTAGTCCCTTCTTTGAACGGATTGGGTACAAACTTCTGCATTGTTAGTTCCGGACGTCCGAAGTATCCTCGGGATACTCCGTCACCTCCAATGTATAGTTCCCCTGGCGAACCAGCCGGAAGCAGTTGCTGATGTTTATTCAGCACATATAACTGCACATTTGCAGCAGGTTTCCCAATAGGTACTGAGATTCTCGTGTCCGTCTCGGGATTATACGGATGGATCATGCAGCCTACAACTGTTTCCGTTGGCCCGTATTCATTAAAGATCTGAACCTTGCCTCCAAAACTCTCATATACTTCCCGAGCCAATTCCGATTTCAGGTCCTCACCGCCTACAATCAGGCACTTGATACTAGATCGAGTGTTGTCCATATCCTTAATTAGATTCAGATGTGATGGTGTCAATTTAACTACGCCTGCTTGCCGATCCCTGAATACATTCAGGATCACCGGTTCATCTCCGCTGGTTGGATATACCACTATTTTATTTCCAGTAACCAGCGGTGTAAAGATGGAAGTGATCGTCAAATCAAACGCAAACGAGGAGTACAGGGCAAAATCAAGCTCCCGATTCTGCAAATAAACGTCCTTCGCCCAGAAAATATAGTTGATCAGACCGCTGTGCGGAATCATTGTGCCTTTTGGTTTCCCGGTCGATCCTGAGGTATAGATCACATACGCTACATCCTCTGGTCCAGCATGCTGCTCCAATGGTTCTGCTGAATAATGGCTATAATCCGTATCAATCGCTACGGATGTTCTGCCCGACACGGTATGGCCTTCTTCCCTTTCCAATATGATCGATGAACCGCTATCCTCCAGAATAAATTCAATCCGTTCTGCGGGATATTCCGGGTCAATGGGCACATACGCTCCGCCCGCCTTCATAATAGCCAGAATGCCAACAATCATCTCGGGTGAGCGTTCAACCATAATGCCCACCATGGAATTGTAACCAACACCGATAGCTTTTAAATGTCTTGCCAACTGATTCGATTTTATTTCAAGATGTCTGTAGGTCAGCACATCTGAGCCCAACGCTACGGCGACATGTTCAGGGGTTTTGAGGACTTGTTCACTGACCAACTGATGCATCGTTTTGCCCTTCGGATAGGCTGAACCCGTATCGTTGTACTGATCCAACAGGATGATCTGCTCTTGTTTCGTCATGATTTGAATGTCATCGACCCGCATGTTTTCATCTGTCACGATTTGATTCAACAGCGTAAGCATATGGTCTTCCATGACTTTCATCAGGGCTTCATCATATTTGCCCGAATCATAAGCAAACTTGATTACAAGCTCTTCACCAGGTATTGCAATCAGATTGAATCCATAATTCGTCTGTTCCTGACTATGGATGTCCTCAATGACAAACCCAATATCATTCGCGCCTTGTTCAACGAGACTTGAATCCACCGAGTAATTTTCAAAAACCATGATATGATCGATCAAATCTCTTTTTAGACTGCTCAAAGATGCAATTTCAGCCAGACCCAGATGGTGATGCTGACTTCCTTCAATGGATAAGGCCTGCATATCTCCAACCAGTTGTTTGAAGGTGCGTCCCTCATCCCATTGAATCCGTGCAGGAATGGTGTTGATAAATAACCCAACCATGTTTTCGATCCCGCTTACCTGCGCTTCTCTCCCGGATACCACCGTTCCAAATACGACATCCGAAGTATCGTTGTACTTGGCAAGCATGATTCCCCAGACACACTGCATAACCGTATAAAATGTAACATGGTTCCGGTTAGCAAGATCATTCATTTGTTTCGTGAGCTGTCTGGAAATGCGGAATTGATGCTCCTGTGAAGTGGCCCCCTCGTTCAATGAATAAAAAGTTCCTGCTGGAAGCTGAACCTTGTTCTCATATCCGCCCAGAACATTCTTCCAGTACGAGATGGCTTCATCCTTGTTCAACGCCTGCAACCATTCCACATATTCACTGTAAGGTACAGGCTCGTGGAGCTGAATGTTTTTCCCAGTACGTTTGCATTCATACAGATGGACCAACTCTGCAAGAATAATGCCTCTTGCCCAGCCATCAAGCAAGATATGATGGTTACTCCAGATTAACGAGTATTGCTCCTCATCGGTCTGCAACAGTTCGAATCGAACCAGTGTATCTCTGCCAAGATCAAAGCCTTTTCTTTTGTCCTCCATAGCAATTGACAATACACGAGTGCCTCTGTCCTGTTCTGGCAAAGATCGAAGATCCCGGTATACAAAAGCAGCTTCTCGGTTTTGACAAATAATATTCCGCGGCTCTTCTGTAACTTGGTACTCAATGGACACACGAAGCATTTCGTGACGTTGCATCAACAGGTTCAGACTCTCCTGAAGCCGGCCAATGTCAAGATTTCCTCTGATGTTCATGATCAACTGCTCAAAATAAACCCTGTCTCCGCGATTCTCAAGTGCATGGTACAGCATACCTCGCTGCATGTTGGCCAAAGGATATATTTTCTCAATTCGCTCTGGGCCGAACTTTTGCGTAATCACTTTCAAATTTTGCAGTGTTACATATGGATCTCCATAATCGGATGGCGTTTTTTCGGCCTGCTGTTGCTGCACACAATGTTCAATGATCAGCTGGAGCATTTTTTGGTAGGATGTCGCAAAGTTCTCTACGATGGAGTTATCAAACAACTTGTGGTTATAGGTGATGTTAATCATCAATTGACCTTCAGCCACATAGGCAATAACTTCCATTGGATTGGCACGAATGACATCATCACCAACCGAATTGCCCGCTGGCAACCAGGACGAACGAAACAGACCACTGTTAATATCCTGATCCATTTGTCCCAAATAATTAAACAACAGGAGTGGTGTCTGCTCTTTCAACTTTGGCAATTCAGTAGTCATATATTTCAATATTCCGTAACCAATTCCTTTCGCAGGAACCCTTCTTAGCTGCTCTTTTACCTCCTTGATCGTTGTACCAAGCCCTTCCTCATTCCCGAGATCGATACATACCGGATATTTGCTTGTAAACCAGCCAACCGTACGACTGATATCCAATTCGTCTCCCATAAGCTCGCGACCGTGACCTTCCATCGTTACCTTAACTTTGCTCGCTCCTGCACATTCCTTGATGGAGAGAGCTAGAGCAGCCAGCAGAATGTCATTAATTTCAGTATAGTAGGCCTGGTTTGTCTCTCTCAAAAGTTGAGTTGTCATCTCTCGGTCCAGCGATACGCTGCTCATTCGATTGTCTCCGTATCGATACTCGCTCAGATGAACTTCATTCCGAGGAAGAAAGCCGGCTTCTTCTTGATCCGTCTTGATCCAATACGCACGCTCCTTGGCGAGACGACCTCCCTTCGCATAGTCGCTCAGGAAAGCTGCATAGTAGGGGTACGAATCTGTAACCGGATAAAAAGAAAGATCTTGTCCTTCCAGAAGCTGCTGGTATCCTATGGCCAAGTCTTCCAACAGAATTTTCCAAGATACCCCATCAATCAGCATATGATGGATTACAATGACCAGATGATCTCCCTGATCGGTCCTGAAAATGACGGCTCGCACCAGAGGTCCCTCGAAAATTTCGATGGATTCCTGTATGTTGGAGGCTGCCTGCTGCACCCTGGTGTACAGTTCCTGCTCATCAAGACCGTTCATGTCCTGTACGTCCAACTGGAAAAGACCTGCTTCATAATCGAGATGGGTCTGCATCACCTTACCTTGTTCCTCACGATAGGACATCCGCAAGACATCGTGATGCATCATTAACTCTTCCATGATCTGCCGGACTATCTCTGGATTGAATCCCTCCTCGCGGTACAACATCAAGGACTGATTAAAGTGGTTCATTCCTGTACGTTGATGCTGCAAGAAATAAGACTTCTGGATGGGTGTAAGATCAACCGGACCCGTCACACGCTGCTTCATCCGGTCTACATGGGAATCTTCTCTAACATAACGCCCCAGCAACTTGATCTGTGGATTAGCAAATAGCTCTTTCATGGTCAGCTTTTTGCCAGCTCTGGACAGTCTGGATATAATTTGCAATGCTTTGATGGAATCACCACCGGAAGCAAAGAAGTGATGGTTGATGCCGATTGGCTTGAAGCCAAGCACCTCTTCCCAGATGGAAACGAGCAGGCTCTCTGCCTCGTTTCTCGGGGGCTCATAGACCATCTCTCCACCCATGCTTGCATCCGGTTCGGGAAGTGCACGTACATCCAATTTCCCATTGCCGGTCAGCGGCAGGGTATCCAATTGCATAAAATGCGTAGGAATCATATATTCAGGCAATTCGACACCTAGATGAACGCGAATTTCGTCCAATGGTATCGATCTGTTTGCTGTGAAATAGGCACAGAGCACGGTAGTCTGTTCCTGGTTTGCTCCAGGTACGATAACGGCCTCCCGTACACCTTCCAGAAGCAGCATTTGTTTTTTGATTTCATCCAGCTCAATCCGATAACCACGCACTTTCACCTGATTATCCTTCCGACCTGCCAGTTCCAGCTCATCATCATGTGTCCAACGGGCAAGATCTCCTGTTTTGTACATGATCTGCCCCGGCTGGAATGGATCTTCAACAAACTTCTCCCAAGTCATTTCAACCTGATTGAAATACCCGCTGGACACTGCTTCACCCGAAACACAAATTTCACCGAATACACCCCGGGGCACCAGATGGTTATGCTTATCAAGCACGTATACCACAGTGTTATCAATCGGTCTGCCAATAACCGGATGATCTATAAAGGAACGAACATTCACAGACGATATGTTATGAAAAACGACACCAATCGTCGTTTCAGTTGGACCATAATGATTCATGATCCGGCTGTTTGGAAACTCTTGAAGGTACTTTTCCACATCCGTTGTATTTGTCTTCTCCCCACCAAGCACAACCAGCCTCAGCACAGGCTGCCATTCTGCAAATGCAGCATCATGGAGCAGCAGATTGAATAATGAAGGGGTCAGTTTGATGAATGTGATACGCTGTTGAGCCATTATTTGTAATATTCTAGCCGGATTGGTGTAGTCTTCCTTGCTTGGAACGTGAAGCTCACCGCCTTGCAACAAGGATGAAAATACACCTGTGTATCCCAGATCAAAAGCACTGGAAGACATCAGCATCGTTCGATCTGCCGCAGAAACTCCCGCTTCGCGGATGAACCATTGTGTGTAATTAACAATATTTCGGTTGCGAACCATTACCCCTTTCGGAGTACCTGTCGAACCTGAAGTATAGATCATATAGACCTGCTGTTCAGGCGAAATCGGCAGAGATAGATCCGTGTAGTCAAAGCTTTCGATACTGCTGTCGTTAACCTGACACACATCCCCACTGAAAGATAACTCCTTGGACAACGGATGATCCGTCAACACAAGGATAGCCTGGCTATCATTCAAAATAACATTGGTCCTGTTCACAGTCTGCTCAGGATCAATCGGTAAATAGATGGCTCCCGTTTTAAGAACGGCCAGCATGCTTATAATCAAGTCCACAGATGGATTCATGCTTACTGCGATAACCGAATTCGGTGCAGCCCCTCTTGATCTCAGCGAGCGAGCCAGTTGATTAGCTCTGCGATTCAACTCTTCGTAAGATAATTCGTTTTCCCCTGACACCACTGCCCGTTGCCCGGATGACTTCCTTACTTGCTCCTCGAACAGTTCGATCAGGGCTGCATCTGTTCTGTATTGCACAGGCTGACCACAGGATAGCTGCATAATGGACTTTGTCTCTTCTGATGGGATGAATTGAATATCCTGCAACCGTAACGTGGCATCATTACTGATATTATCCAGCAATTCAGTCAAGTGGCCTGCCATACGCTCTATTGTTTCAGGCTTAAACAACTCCGTAGAGTACGTAAACACACATTTGATCCGGCCCTCAGCTTCCATTGCGGTTAAGGTGAGATCAAATTTGGATCGGATGTTACTTGGAGGAAGTGAACTGAATTGCACACCCTCGATTGCAAGCTCCTCACTGTCATAATTCTGGAATACCAGCATCGTATCAAACAAGGCACTTCTGCTCATATCTCTTGTCAAGGCAAGCTGTTCAACCAGCTCATCAAATGCATAATCCTGGTTTTCATAGGCTTGAAGTGTATTCTCCTTGATCTTGTTCAGATACTCCTTGAACGTAAACGTGCCTACCGGACGATTCCGAAGTGCCAGTGTATTAATGAACAAACCGATTACATCTTGCAGCTCCGGCTGTGAATTACCTGCTACCGGTGTCCCCACGATGATATCTTCTTGCCCGGTGTATCGATGTAACAGTGCTGTATAGCCAGCAAGGAGAAGCATAAATAAGGTTACGCTCTCACGATGAGCCAATTGAGACAACCGTTGCGACACACCCTCAGATAACTCGAATGGGAACAGTTCACCTTCATAATTACGGTGTTGTGGTCTTGCATAATCGATTGGCATATCCAGTAGCGGGACTTCTTCTTGATAGACCCTTATCCAGTAGTCCTTCTGTGCCTGAATCACTTCCGTTGTCCTGGATAGTGCCTGCCACTCGGCATAATCTTTGTATTGCAATTGGAGTGGTTCAAGCGTTTGTCCTTCATACAGGGCGCTTAGCTCCCTGGTCAAGACGCCCATGGATACACCGTCCGCAATAATATGATGCATATCCATAATCAGACTGTATTCCGCAGGTCCCATCTGCACAAGTTCCACCCGCAGCAACGGAGCCTGAGTCAGATTGAATGGACGAACAAATCTCGCCTGCCACGCTTCTAAAGTCTGTTCACCCAGCTCGAGGGACGTGATCCTGAATTCCACCTGTTGATCAATTCGTTGAACAGGCTGTCCATCAACCATATGGAAAGAAGTCCTGAATGATTCATGACGCTTGATCAGATCCTGAAAGGCTCTTTCCAATTGGCATACATCCAGATTGCCAGTTATTTTCATAGCATAAGGCATATTGTAGGCCAGGCCCGAATCTTCCAGTTGATGCATAATAAAAAGTCTTTTTTGTGCTGACGAGAGCGGGTAGTACTCCTTGCTTTCCGCTTTGGTTATGGTCACATATTTGCTGGAACGAGCAGAATCGATCCACTTGGACAAGGCTCTGACCGTAGGCGTTGCAAATACTTGTCTCAATGGTATGGCCACACCGAATGCCTTGTGGACGCGAGATACGAGAGCCGAAGCCTTCAGCGAGTGTCCTCCAACTTCAAAGAAATTGTGGTTTACGCCAATACGGTCATTATTTAGAAGCTGATGCCAGAGTGCAAGTAATTCCGCTTCCACCCTGCTTCCCGGAGCTTCATAACCCCCAAGTGCAGACATGCCCGCTTCCGGGGCTGGTAGCGCTTTACGATCCACTTTCCCGTTGGAGGTCAGTGGCAATTGATCCATCTTTACAATGTAGGCTGGCATCATATAATCCGGCAATTGAAGAGACAACTGTTGTCTGATCTGTTGCGTAACCGCATCATCTGCTGCCTCATTCAGGGTGATATATGCACATATAAATTGTGTATGCTCTTCATCCGCCCTGGCTACAACGAATGCATCCTTTACGATATAAAGCTGAAGCAATTGATGTTCGATTTCACCCAATTCAATTCGATATCCCCGAATTTTGACCTGATGATCCATCCGGCCCAAGTACTCCATGTTGCCATCTGCACGCCATCTGGCCAAATCGCCTGAACGATACATTTTCTCACCAGGATAGAACGGATCTTCGACAAATCGTTCTTCCGTAAGACTGGATCGATTGAGGTATCCTCTGGCAAGCCCTTCTCCTGCAACATATAGCTCACCTGCACATCCTACTGGCTGCAATTGACGATACTGGTTCAGAACATATGCCCTGAGTGTAGGGATGGGCTGACCTATATTACTTCTGCCCATTTCTATATCAGACAACGTAATCTCCTTGTAGGTAACATGAACCGTAGTCTCTGTAATGCCGTACATATTAATTAACTTTGTAGACGGATAACGCTTGTACCATTTTGCCAATAATGACGGACTTAACGCTTCTCCACCAAAAATGACTTTTCGCAAACTCAATTCCTTCCTCGGACGTTTTGCCTCCTCATGCATCAATCGGTAGAAGTAAGATGGCGTCTGATTCAGAATAGTTACCTTTTCACGGATTAACCATTGCAGGAATTCTCCAGGCTGTTGGGCGACCAGATGTGGAACGATAAGTAATGTGCCCCCGTACAACAATGCTCCATACATCTCCCACACCGAGAAATCAAAACAGAAGGAATGGAACATCGTCCATACATCGTTCTCGCTGAAATAAAAACGATTACGGTCATTAATCAACAAACGCACGACATTTTTATGTTCAATCAATGTTCCCTTCGGATTCCCGGTTGTACCTGAGGTATAAATGACATAGGCGAGGTCATGGGATTGAACGGATGTCTCCAGATTTCCTGCATCCAGGTGATACGAGTTCTCTTCCTCCAAGACAACGCATAAACCCCGGTGAAGTCCGCGATCCATTCCTTTTTCAGAGACCATCAACAGGTGGATGCCCGAATCCTCCAGCATATAGCTAATACGGTCATCCGGATAGGTGGGATCAACAGGTATATATGCAGCTCCCGCTTTTAACACTGCCATGATGCCAACGATCATATCGACTGACCGATCCGCCATAATTCCAATGAATTGCTCTGTTCCTCCTGTAAGAGATAACAACGTACGGGCCAGTTGATTGGAACGCTCATTCAGCTCCATGTACGTCATATGACGATGCTCATCCCGGACAGCAATTCGATCAGGCGTACGTCGAACTTGCTGCTGGAACAGCTCATGAATGGTCATATTTCGCGGGTAATCCGCATCAGAGTTATTGAAAGAATTCAGGAGCACCTCACGCTCTGCACCACCTACAAGTTGAATGTCAGCAAGCTGCTGATGATCAGCTGAAGTAACTTGTTCTGCCACACTCCTAAAATGTTGATCCATATGCTCGATAATGGATGAATCATACTTATTACCATCATACGTAATCACAAGGGTCAGGCTGTCACCAGGTGTTGCTGAAATCAGGAATCCGTAGTTGCTCTGTTCCTCCGCATGCAGTCCGGTAATTTCAAAACCAACCCCAGTGCTGGATTGATGAACAGCTCCATGATCCAGGGCATAGTTCTCAAATACAAAGACGTGATCCATTAATTCCTTGTTGAGATCACTCAATGCCTGAACCTCAGCCAGATTCAAATAATTGAATCGCTGACTTTCAACGGCTTGTTTCTGAACGGCCTGAAGTACGTCGCCAAAATGCTTTTGATGCGGATAACCAATCCGAACAGGAATCGTATTGATGAACAACCCTATCATCTCTTCTATGCCTTCAACTGGCGCTTCTCTGCCAGAGACTACGGTTCCAAATATGACGTCCTCCGTATCATTGTATCTGGCCAGCACCAGACCCCAGATACATTGAATGACGGTATTCAACGTCACACCATAACGAACACCTATTTCATTTAATTGGCGGGTTACCTCCTGACCCAAAGATATCATCTGTTCTTTTCGCAAATATGGAACATCATGCTCTGTAAGAAGCAAACCTGGAACACTCGACTGTGTGTCATAATTTTCCAAATAGTGTCTCCAATACGCTTGGGCCTCATCCTTGTCCTGACGAATGAGCCATTCAATGTAATGATGATATCGTTTCGGGTCCTTCAGGTTGTGCACCTTATTCTCAAGTTTGGCCTTATAGATCTGGAACAGCTCCGATAATATAATTCCCAGACACCATCCATCCAGCAAAATATGATGATGGCTCCATACAAGGGTGTAGGATTGATCTGTGGTGCGAAAAAGAGCTGCACGCATAAGTGGCTGTGTATCCAAACGGAAACTGCGAGCCTTATCCTGCTGAGTAAAAGTTTCCAACTGAGCTGCTGAATGGTGTGCTTCCAAAGCTGTCCAGTCTTGAAATTCAAATTCAATGGTGAGGTTTTGCATAATGACCTGTCTCGGTTCCTCCAAATCATGATGCATAAATGAAGCTCTCAATGCTTCATGTCTGTTCATGAGCTCATTGAAACTGGATTGCAAGTAATCCGGGTTCACTTCCCCGCGAATCTCCATGACCGTTTGCTGAAAATACGCAGTTGATGTCTCATCTTCCATTGCGTGAAAGAGCATGCCTTGCTGCATATTGGTTAACGGATAAATCCGTTCAATGATCACGCCCGGACAGGCGGATTTGATAAGATCCAGCTCCTCAAGTGCCAGACTTGGATCACCATAGTCGGAAGGCGTATATGTCGTTTCACGCTGACACAAGCAATGGTCCACAATTTCCGTTAATTGCTCCAAAAACGTATCTGCAAATCGACTTACAAGCGGCATGTCCACCGCAGTTTGGTTTGCTGTTACGTTGAGATGTAACTTCCCACCAGATACGAAGGTGTTCAGTTCAATCGGGTTATTTCGGGCGATATGGCCACCAATCGTTTGTCCCGTGGAGAAACGGGACTCCCGGAACATGGCTTCCCCAATCATGCCTCCATCCATCTCACCGAGATAGTTAAACGAAATGGATGCTGGACGCTCCGCCTGCAACTCTGGCATCC
>NZ_JCAXEL010000018.1:0-146509 GCF_059759055.1 Paenibacillus sp. GQ49 | reverse complement strand
AATAGGAAGACACACTTGATGATATCGAGTGTGTCTTTTTTTATTTTAATCCTAAATACTTATATAAACCTTAACAGCCCTGGTAAATAACCAAGGCTGTTTACTATTTCAATATTTATGAGAATGTTAAATAACTTTAAAAGGATCATTTCTTCTCTATCATCGATTTAAGTACAACATCTGTCTATACTTTCATTTGGTTGCAAGCCTCTCCAAGGATTGTAAGGGAGTTCTGCAATGCACACCATCCGAATGCTTAAGTTGGGCTCTCAAGTTCTGTACGGACACTGGACCCTCCTCGACATCGAGGTCAGGGTTAAAATGCGGCAGATCATTTAATCCGTCATATACTTCAAACTTAAGGTTAGTGTGAGCCAGTTTAATCATGGCGTGCATTAGTAACGAATTGGAGGACCGATTGCGCAGACTTCCGGAAATGGCAAGGATATTTAATTCTTTTTTCATGGATATAGATCATCTCTATTCTTTAGTAATGTAGGGCAATTTGTTTATTTTCCTCCTGTTTGAATGAGCTGTCTATAAAAAACGAGACGCCTTGTTTGTTCATTTTCAATGTAATATGAGGAATGGTTAAACAGCCCTCCTGTAGAACTTGTGCATTAATCATGTTTAGTGTGATCAATAAGGAAGCATGGGCTTTGTCACCTCCCATGGGGCTTGGGGAAGCAGCGATGGCAATGGTGGGTTTATTGAGCCATTCTCCAGAAGATACAACCCAATCTAGTGCGTTTTTTAAGACCCCAGGAACGCCGTTTCCATACTCTGGCGTGCAGATAAGGACCATATAATTAAGGCATTCTTCATGTTAGTCAGGGAATATCCACAATTCTTCATCAAAAATGCATGCCATCGTTTGTATTGCTCTGGGTAATAGAATGAAGCGATCACTTACAATAAACAACTGACGAAAGAAACGTGATAAATATTTTATAAAATTAGTACCAAGTACTAAGACTTAGTGCTATAATGATAAAAAACAAGTGAGGTGACTACCGGTATGAATCATCAATCAAAGGCAACTATCACGGCAATGGGGACGTATGTACCGGATCGAATATTAACGAATGCTGATCTGGAGAAATTAGTCGAGACAAGTGACGAATGGATTGTACAGCGTACAGGCATGAGAGAACGGCGAATTGCATCTGAAGATCAATTTGTATCTGACCTCGCAACGAAGGCTGTAGAAGATATGATACATCGTTATGATGTAAGTGTAGAAGATGTGGATATGATCCTTGTGGCTACAAGTACACCTGAATATGCTTTCCCAAGTACCGCATCCAGAGTACAGGCTAATCTTAAGATCCCACACACGGGCGTACTGGATTTAAATGCTGCATGCGCTGGTTTTACCTACGGGCTACAGCTTGCTGACAGTTTGGTGACTAGTGGAATGTACCGCAAAGTACTGGTTATTGGAGCAGAGACATTATCCAAAATTACGGATTACACTGACCGCACGACTTGTGTATTGTTTGGTGACGGGGCGGGAGCCTTCTTGGTTGAGAAAGCTGCGGTTGGAGAAGGTGACTTTATGGCAGCCATATCAGGTACACATGGAGAAGGCGGTGTACATCTCTATAAGAGTGGTCTGTCTTCGGAGATGAATGGTGTGCCTTTACAGGGCGAGGGATGCCTTGTTCAGAATGGGAGAGAGATCTATAAGTGGGCTGTACGGACGATTCCAGAGCAATTGGGTAAACTTATAACGAAAGCTGAATTAAGCCCTGACCAGATTGACTGGTTTGTCCCGCATAGTGCCAACATGAGAATGATTGAAGCTGTTTGCGAACGTGGTCCGGTTCCTTTGGAACGTACTTTAACCAGTGTCGAGTATCGGGGGAACACATCTGCTGCTTCCATTCCGCTAGCTTTACAGCTTGCAGTGGATGAAGGGAAATTGAAAGAAGGACAGAACGTAGCTCTCTTTGGCTTTGGCGGTGGTCTGACGTACGCAGGTCTGGTGCTGAAATGGGGCGTGCCAGACAAGGTTCAGGAATGAGTAACATCCGACGGTATGCAACACAAAAATAAATAGAGAACATAAAAGAGACCACCCAAACTTCATGCTGTCATGAAGAAGGTGGTCTCTTTAATGGGTTAACTCGTTTCAAAAAAGTGATATGATTGCATCTATTTTTTGTGTTAACCGGAATTGCTTAATCCCATAAATATTTTACGGCGTAAGCTTAGGCGGTTGGCGGTGATGTGTACCTTGTTCGTAGCTGTAAGCCAGCTTGATCAAGGTTCCTTCATCAAAGGCACGACCAAGGAATTCCATGCCTACTGGCAAACCATCAGTTGTGAAACCAGCAGGGACCGTAATCGCCGGGAAGCCGGAGAAAGGACTCAATCGGTTGTTACCACCAGAGTTTTGTCCTTCGCCAATAACACCAGCGGCTTGTGTGGACGTAGGATAGATGATGGCATCCAGGTTGTTGTCTGCCATAACTTTCAGCAGGGACTCACGTGTAACTTGGGTGCGTTTCAGGACGATGTCCTTGTATTCGGTAGTCTCCAACGTTTGGCGTGCATCCCGAGTCTTCATGGATTGCTCCTGAGATTTGTCGAACTCTCCGGAAGCGATGATCTCGGACAGACTGTGATATGGAGCGTCTGCACCCAATGAGTCCAGATAGTCATTCAGTTGGAACTTGAATTCATATCCGCTGAGACTTGGGTATTTGTTGATCTCAGCCAAGTTCGGGATGGAAATTGGAACTGCGGTAGCGCCTAGTGTCTTCAGTTCTTCTACAGCGGTGTTGATCACGTCAGCAACGGCTTTTTCTTCAGCTTTGGTACTTGGGATGAGTTCTGTGGCCACACCGATGCGTGCACCTTTCAGTCCGTTTACATCCAAGAAGTCTGTATAGCTGGAAGGGATTTTTCCAACCGCGTAAGCTGTAGCGACATCTTTTTTATCATAGCCGGCTGTAGCATCCAACATGATTGCAGCGTCACTAACCGTACGAGCCATAGGTCCACCTACATCCTGTGTCAAAGCCAATGGGATAATGCCTTCACGGCTGGACAGTCCGATGGTTGGGCGGATACCCACAAGGCTGTTGAAGCTGGATGGGATTCGAATCGAACCACCAGTGTCTGTACCCATGCCGGCTGCAGCAAAGTTTGATGCAATGGCTGCACCTGTTCCACCGCTTGAGCCACCTGGATAGTGGTCCAGGGCGTAAGGGTTCAGTGTTTGTCCACCCAATGAGCTGGATGTCGTGATACCAAATGCAAATTCATGCAGGTTTGTTTTGCCCAAAATAATGGCGCCAGCTGCTTTGAGCTTCTTCACTTGTTCAGCATCGTGAGCAGGGACGGAATCTTTCAGACATATACAGCCTGCGGTTGTAGGCATGTCATTGGTATCAAAGTTATCTTTGACCAGAATCGGAACGCCATGCAGAGGCCCGCGGGCACCTTGGGCTGCACGTTCTTCATCCAATTGCTCGGCAATTTGGAGCGCATCCGGGTTCAGGGTTAATACGGCGTTTATGCTTACCCCTTGATCATCGTATTTTTCAATGCGGTCCAGATATTTCTGAACCAGCTCTTTTGATGTCAGTTTTCCTTGCGTCATTGCAGTCTGGAGATCCATAATGGTTGCTTCCTCCAGGACAAACGGTTTTATGTAGTTATAAATTCGATCTTTCAATATGGAGAGGTCATTCTCCGTAAGTACAGCGTTTGGAAGGAAGAGGGATTCCGTATAACCTTTCATCAACCCCGCAGTGTTCAATGCACCAACAGCACCTGTGAAAGTGGCTTCATTCGGGACATCCTTGAATGATTCGGTAGTCGATTCCAGCTTGAGCCATTGTTGCAAGGCGACCGCAGCATCTTTACGTTGTACGGTTGTGCCGGAGAGCTTGTCCATGGTAAAAGGAACACCTGCAAGTGTAGCCGCTTCTTCCATGGCCTGAACAAATGCTGCCGGAGTAGCAGGCGCTTTTCCTTTGGATACAGCAGCTACTGTTGTTTTACTCGTAGGCGTTGCCGTTGCAGCTGATGCCGAAGGTAACGTTCCTCCCCATGTTGTGGCAACAACAGCTCCCGCCAGTAACAAAGCCCCACTTTTTTTCAATACAGATCCATGATAAGTCATGTATCCACGCTCCCTTCCTGTGTCTCATTGATGTGTGTAGCAGCGATTCTGTTTCTATGCTTTTGACACATTGTATATTCATGTCAGGTAATCTTACAAGGGTTATATTTATCCAAAAAAACGTATACATCAATACTGTACAGTGTTAATACTTATTCATGCTTCTGTTTACATGTACTCAGAAAAACTATTACATATTTTAATGTAAAGAAATATAACATGGAATCGATATGTTGATTAAACATGAGGTTACAGGATACTAGTAGATTAGGAAGTAGAGATGACAGAGCATACCTTTAGTGTGAAATGATATAATGAAAAGATAGGAATAAAAGAGACATAACGTTCTACCAGAGAGGAAGAGATATGAAGTGAAGACATTGGTACTCGCAGAAAAACCATCTGTAGCACGCGAAATAGCCAGAGTTATGGGTGCGCGTGATAAACATAAAAGTTACATGGAAGGCCCGAAATATATCGTTACCTGGGCGCTTGGACATCTTGTTGGATTAGCTGAACCCGAGGATTACGACAAGAAGTATGCAACATGGAATCTGGAGGACCTGCCCATTCTGCCAGAGCGTACGAAACTGAAGGTGCTTAAAGAGACCAATCATCAATATAAAGTCGTGCAGCAGTTGATGAAGCGTCAGGATGTGGGCGAGCTGGTCATTGCGACGGATGCGGCCCGTGAGGGAGAATTGCTGGCCCGTTGGATCATGCAGATGGCGGGGTGGAAAAAACCTTTTAAACGCCTGTGGATTTCATCCCAGACAGATAAGGCGATCAAAGACGGATTTGCTTCGCTGAAGCCAGGCAGTCAATTCGACCGCCTCTATGAATCTGCACGTTGCCGGGCTGAGGCCGACTGGATGATTGGACTTAACGTGACCCGTGCACTAACCGTTCGTTTCAATGCGCAGTTGTCTGCTGGACGGGTCCAAACGCCGACCTTGGGCATGATTATGGACAGGGAAAATGAAATTAATGGTTTCCGCTCTCAGGAGTATGAGACGTTAACGGCAGATTTGGGTGGTTTTCAGGCTGTGTGGCGGGCAACTGGAGGAGATTCACGAATTTTCGACCCTCAAGAAACGCAAGAATTGAAGAAACGGGTAGACGGGCGCAAGGGCACGGTTGCCCAAGTGAAGAAAAGCGAGAAAGTTGAGCCACATCCACTGGCATATGATCTGACGGAACTGCAACGGGACGCCAACCGGAAATATGGTTTCTCTGCAAAGCAAACATCAAATGTCCTGCAACGTCTGTATGAACAGCACAAACTCGTGACGTACCCACGTACGGACAGCCGGTATCTGACTTCCGATATGACAGCTACATTGAAAGAACGTCTGGACAGTGTAGCCATTGGACCTTATGCGTCTTTGGCACGTCCTTTGCTGCGCAAAAATCTGAATATCACCAAACGTATTGTGGATGACAGCAAAGTTACGGATCACCATGCGATTATCCCAACGGAGCAGACGGTGCTTTTGAATCAATTGAATCCAGAGGAACGCAAACTGTACGATCTGATCGTACGTCGTTTTATCAGCCTATTCTATCCGGCAGCGAAGTACGATTCGGTTGCGATCACGGTTCAGGTGGGGAATGACTCCTTCCATGTTAAAGGTACAACGGTGAAAGAAAGTGGATGGCGTGAAGTATACGGCGGCGATTACAGCGATGATGACGATGACCGTACTGATGATGCAGCAGACCATGAGCGTGCGCTTTTGCCAGATGTGCAGCAAGGGCAGTCCGTGACGGTTCAGCGTTGTCATATTAAAAGTGGACGGACGATGCCGCCCAAACGGTATACCGAAGCTGCTTTGCTTTCCCAGATGGAAAAGCACGGACTCGGCACTCCAGCTACACGTGCGGATATTATCGAGAAGCTGGTCAGTTCCGATACAATAGATCGCCAAGGCAACAGCATGCACCCGACTGGCAAAGGAAAACAGTTAATTGAACTGGCTGCTCCGCAGCTTCGTACACCGGATCTGACTGCTCGCTGGGAAGCTGAACTGGAACGCATCGCTCGTGGGCAAGGGAAACCGGGACCGTTTCTGGATAGTATCCGATCCATGGCGAAAGAGCTGGTGTCTACGGTAAAAGGCAGCAAAGCAGAGTACAAGCCACATAATGTGTCCAATAGCCATTGCCCGGACTGTAACGCACGGTTGTTGGAGAAGAAGGGCAAGCGCGGCAAGTTTCTGGTATGTCCCACGGAGGACTGTGGATATCGTCGTTCAGCAGAGAAACGATTGTCCAACCGTCGTTGTGCGCAGTGCCACAAAAAGATGGAAATCAAGGAAGGCAAGGCGGGGTTATACGTACAATGCCTACCTTGTGGCATTACAGAAACGTTGGATAAGGATAAACAGCATGTGAACAAACGCGATCAGCAAAAGCTGGTGAAACAATATGCGAAGCAGGAGTCAATTGGTTCTAACCTTGGAGATCTGCTGAAGGCGGCTATGGAGAAAAAGGGAAAGTAGAGCAAGCTCTGAGTTAGCGCAGATCGCATCACGCATGTAATGCTAGTTGTGAATAACTGACGTTATGGAGAGGGATTGCTGCGCGTATCCCTACTCATACATGTGATGCGGTATAAGATCCTCTGTTTTCAGGCAACGTAAGCCAAGGAGGTGATACCTACATGCCGCATAACAAACCAGAGAAGATCCATAACCAGCAAAACAAAGACAGTATTCGGGAAGAGAGTATCGCTGTGCGCCCGGACAAAGCAGCCAAAAGAGCACCAAGCCTGAACGGTATTCCAAAACAGGAGTCCTAGGTCAGAGCGAGGTTAGCGTTATTACACAAAATTGTGGTTCCCTACCCGGTGCGTTGAACATGTCTCTGATGAGGACTATAATGGAGACAGGGAGATGTCCCGGGACAGGGGGATCGCTAGAATTATATGCAAACCGGACTTATATTGTGGTTTTTATTTATTAATATAGTTGGTTATCTGGTGATGTCGGATGATAAGAGGCGTGCACAACAGCGTCGTGACCGTACACCCGAACGGACGTTATTCTTATTAGCCTTTATAGGCGGTGCTTTGGGAGTCTGGATCGCAATGTATCGGAAAAGGCATAAGACTAAACATCCCAGCTTCACCATTGGTATTCCATTGTTGTTATTCTTGAATGCGGTAATCTACGGTTACTTTATTCAATGAACACATGCGTAACCGTTCATACTGTGGTCTTATATGTAAATTCATTCTTATAAATGGTTCATTGTGGCTCTAGAACGTTTAAGGAGTTACATAGTTCTGTTATTTAACTGTTAGTTTATTACATGTCAGACCGAAGCTTGCTTCGCGTGCTCTACATATAAAGGAAGGGACGGGATTCACATGTTATTTTCCAAAATATTAGTGGCTTATGATGGTTCCAAAGCTTCAAATAAAGCACTTGATCGTGCGATTGAGCTAGCTAAAGTGTCCCCAAATGCAGTACTGGATGTCATTCATGCTTTTGATTTCCCGCGTGTATTCATCGGTGAGGGGTTGGCTCCATTGCCACCTTCACTTAATAATGACTACTACAATCTGGCGGTACAGACAACAGATGAAGCAAAAGAGCGAATTCAGGCTGCGGGTGTAACGGCCAATGTGGATCTGATTCAAGGAGCGGCTGCGGAAGTATTGCTTGATTTTGCCAAAGAAAATGATTCTGATATCATTATTATTGGTAGCCGCGGACTCGGTGGAATTCGGGAATTTGTCCTGGGTAGTGTCAGTCACAATGTGGTTCAGCATGCGCAGGTTCCAGTACTGATCGTAAAATAATGGATGAAGTGTGTACGCACTGAAGAGCAGGAAGCCGGTTGTCTTCGAGAGATTGAAGAGGAGCCGGCTTTCTTTTATGGGATGAAATGGATGGCTAACCGAATTTAATGAAGCAATTCCCGAACATTATATTTGTCAATATGTTAAATGTTCGTCTTTAAGTTGACATTAGCTGTAGGGGATTGTTAGAATGTTAGATGTGTCGATCAGGTAAGAATAAGGTCGAGTAGGAACGAAATGTGTAATAAGAGATTACCAAAATGAACGAAGATAGTTTGATAGATATTTGCTCGTATAACGCCGGGAATAGGGCCCGGAAGTATCTACCCGGGAACCGTAAATTTCCGGACTACGAGGAGATACGGCTGAGAGTCGCATGCAACTAGATGCGGACAGCAAGCCCCCTTTTGGCATGCCCAAATGAGGGGTACGTATTTCTTGGAGTCCGGTGTCCGGGGAAAATGTGATGTTTTCGCGGGTAGCGGATTTTTTCATTTCACACGTAATAAGAGTCCCTTAATAGTCAGATGTAATCAAAAAAGCTCAGACGGGAGTTGGATGTATTCATGTCACTGCAAGTCGCTGTAATTATGGGCAGCAAGTCGGATTGGGAAACGATGAAACATGCGTGCGAGGTGCTGGACGAGCTGGAGATTGGGTATGAGAAAAAGGTGGTCTCCGCCCATCGTACACCGGATCTGATGTTTGAATACGCAGAGCAAGCAATTGATCGAGGATTCAAGGTGATCATTGCAGGGGCAGGCGGGGCAGCACATCTACCCGGTATGGTTGCCGCCAAAACGATGCTTCCAGTCATTGGCGTACCGGTTCAATCCAAAGCATTGAACGGTCTCGATTCCTTGTTGTCCATTGTTCAGATGCCTGGTGGTATTCCCGTCGCAACTGTGGCGATTGGCAAGGCAGGGGCAACCAATGCAGGATTGCTGGCAGCTCAAATGATCGGTGCTTTTGACCCCGATGTCCAACGTCGCTCTGAAGCTCGCCGAGAGCGCATCAAACAAGAAGTACTCGAAAGCAGTGAAGAACTATGAGTAGTACAGGGAACCAATCCGGTATAACAGGAGAGCTGAAAAATGTCCTGCTGCCAGGGAAAACAACCATCGGCATTCTAGGGGGCGGACAGCTCGGACGGATGATGACGCTCGCAGGAACGGCAATGGGGTATCGATTCGTTACTCTTGATCCGGCTGCGGATGCACCTTGTGGTCAAGTTGCTCGTCAGATTGAAGCTGGTTATGACGATGCCAAAGCTGCACTTGAACTGGCTCGGCAATGCGATGTCATTACGTATGAGTTCGAAAATGTAGATGCAGAAGTTGCTGGGCTGCTTGAACGTGAGTCTTACGTTCCGCAAGGAAGTGCGTTACTGTACACCACACAACATCGGTTGCGTGAAAAACGTGCGATCGAAGCCGCTGGAGTAAGAGTCGCGCCTTATCGTGAGATCACAAGTGCGGATACGATGCTTGCTGCTGTTAGCGAACTTGGAGTGCCATGTGTACTGAAGACAGTGACTGGAGGCTACGATGGCAAAGGCCAGCGTGTAATTCGGAAAGCGAGTGAGGCTGTTGCCGCATATGAAGAACTTGCAGCTACAGGTGCGGAACTGGTGCTGGAACAATTCATCAAGTTTGAATGCGAGATATCGGTCGTTGTAGCGCGTAGTACAAATGGGGAGATCAAAACGTTCCCGCCAGCGGAGAACATTCATGTGAACAACATTTTGCATGCTTCAATTGTACCGGCTAGAGTTGCCGCAGATATCCAGATTGAAGCGCAAAAGCTGGCAGCAGCGGTGGCAGAATCGATGAAGGCTGTTGGACTGCTGGCTGTGGAACTGTTTGTAGCGGCGGATGGAAGACTGTACGTCAATGAGCTGGCACCAAGACCGCATAATTCTGGTCACTATACGATGGAAGCTTGTGCGACTTCTCAGTTCGAACAACATATCCGTGCGATCTGCGGATTACCACTCGGGGACACTTCGTTATTGAGTCCGGTTGTTATGGTCAATGTGCTTGGAGAACATCTGGAAGGCATTATCGCCAGAACAGGGCAACCTGATGTAGAAGCGATAGAGCTCGGTGTGATTCCCAAGCTTCACATATATGGTAAAACCGAAGCAAAAACAGGAAGAAAGATGGGGCATGTGAATCTGCTCTGTCAGGATGTTGAAGAAGGATTGCAATGGATTGAACAAACTAATCTCTGGAGGAATACAAATTCATGATTGAACGTTATAGCAGACCCGAAATGAGAGCCATCTGGACCGAAGAGAACAAATTCCAATCGTGGCTGGAAGTTGAAATTTGTGCATGTGAGGCGTGGGCCGAACTGGGTGTTATCCCTAAGGAAGAAGCAGCATTGCTTCGTCAGAACGCATCTTTTGACATCGATCGCATCTATGAGATTGAAAAAGAAACACGTCATGACGTTATCGCATTTACACGTACGGTATCTGAAAGTCTGGGTGCGGAGCGGAAATGGGTGCACTACGGACTGACTTCCACGGATGTCGTAGATACGGCTCTAGGTTATGTATTGCGTCAAGCGAATGAGATTCTGGAAAAGGATATCGTGAATTTCATTGAAATTCTTCGTGAAAAAGCATTGGCTTATCAGCACACACCAATGATGGGACGTACGCACGGTGTGCATGCGGAGCCAACGACATTTGGACTGAAAATGGCATTGTGGCATGAAGAGATGAAACGGAACCTGGAGCGTTTCCGTCATGCGGCAGACAATGTACAGTATGGCAAAATCTCTGGCGCAGTAGGAACATACGCGAACATCGATCCGTTTGTCGAAGAGTTTGTCTGTGAGAAGCTGGGCACGAAACCTGCGCCGATCTCGACTCAAACATTGCAACGTGACCGTCACGCGGAGTATATGGCTACACTGGCGTTGATCGCAACGTCCCTGGACAAGTTTGCTACAGAGGTACGTGCACTGCAGAAGAGTGAGTTCCGTGAAGTGGAAGAAGCTTTTGCAAAAGGTCAAAAAGGATCTTCAGCAATGCCGCACAAGCGTAACCCAATTGGTAGTGAAAACATCTCTGGTCTGTCCCGCGTCATTCGTGGACACATGGTATCCGCATACGAGAACGTAACGCTCTGGCATGAACGCGACATCTCACATTCTTCCGTAGAACGTATCATTCTGCCGGATGCAACGATGCTGCTGAACTACATGCTGAACCGTTTTGGTAACATCGTGAAGAACCTGACGGTATTCCCTGAAAACATGAAACGCAACATGGAGCGCACCTACGGGGTACCATTCTCCGGTCGCATCATGACAAAGCTGATCGACAAAGGCTTCAGCCGCGAGCAAGCATACGATACCGTTCAACCACGTGCGATGCAAGCATGGGAAGAACAACGCCAGTTCCAGGATATCGTGAGATCCACACCGGAAATCAAGGAAGTACTGAACGAAGAAGAAATCGCAGATGCGTTCAACCCGTCATGGCACCTGAAGCACGTTGACACCATCTTCAAAAAGCTCGGCTTGAACGATTAATATATAACTCCCATAAGGCTATAGCGCAGAATGATGGTTCAGCAGGGAACGCTTCTAAAAGAAAGCTACTTCGGAAGCATACGCTGCGCCTTTATCAAATGTAGAACAAGTTTTACTCCCTAAAAGTATAGGTTGATTATGTGTTCACGCTGGAACGGATAAGGCAGAAAAACCTGAAGAAGCAAAGCGCTCGCCTTTATCACAGGATTTTCCCCTTGAGAAAGAGGATCAGAAAAATTAGGGGATAACAGCGATCGGAAGGTTGTTCTGCATTCGGAGTGGCCCCGCGTGATTAGGGGAATTGGACGTATACTTTACATCTCCTGAAAGAAGGTGAGCCCATGGCACTGTCCACTGCGGCAGATCTCGTTAAAGCACCTCTGTTATATAAAGGAAAAGTACGTGAATTGTACGATCTGGGTGAACATTTTCTAATCGTGGTTACCGACCGAATCTCGGCATTTGATTACGTGCTGGACCCGGCGGTTCCTGAGAAAGGAAATGTGCTGAATAAACTCAGCAGTTTCTGGTTTGAACTGACAGGTAGCATGATGGAGAACCACGTCGTCCATACCGATGTGAATCAACTTGGTGATCTCATCACAGACCCTGAATTGCTCAAAGACCGCATCATGGTAACCCGTAAAGCAGAACGCATTGATATTGAGTGTGTTGTACGTGGATACATCACTGGTGGTGGATGGAGACAATATGAGACAAGCGGTGAAGTGAATGGCATTAAACTGCCTGATGGACTGCGCAAAAACGCCAAGCTCGAACTTCCCATTTTCACCCCGGCAGCCAAAAATGATGTAGGGCACGACGAGGACATCCCAATGGATCGCATGAAAGAACTGGTGGGAGACGGACTTGCAATGGAGCTTCAGGAAAAAAGCTTACGCTTGTATGAATTCGCCCGTGATTACTGTGATCAACGTGGCATTATTCTCGCAGACTGCAAATTCGAGTTCGGCATCGTGGATGGCAAGGTCATCCTGATTGACGAAATCTTCACTCCAGATGCTTCACGCTTCTGGGCCAAAGAGAACTATGAGCTGGACATCGAGATCGACAGCATGGATAAAGAGCCAGTGCGCACCTATCTCGCCGGAACCGATTGGGACAAGAACAGTAAACCTGATCCACTCCCACAAGAGGTAGTTGAAGCAACAACCGCAAGATACGTCGATATTTATACCCGTTTAACGAAATAATAAAGTTTAACGTGTGATTAGACTAACGTTTGAGCGGGCTACGAGAAAGTTTGGCTTTCGATCGCTGTTGCCCCCGGAATGTTTTGATTGGAATCCTTTTTTCAAAAGGAAACATTCCGGTTGCAAAGGCGAGCACTTCGTTTCTCTAGCTCAAATTTTTCCCTCCGCCAGTGTTCAAACTGGTGGGTGAGGCAATTAAGAGCGGTGGCTTCCCACAGGTAGGGGAAGCCTGAAAAATTAAGAGAATTAAATTCACTAATTACTAAAGTAACTTAAAGACCATTCACCATTCACTGTTTTGAAGGAATGGTCAGGCTAGACCATTAAACACCGTGCAACGTAAAAGGTTTAGGCCTTTAAAAAACGTCGCATGGACTAGCGGAGGGGCGGAATTGTTCTTAAAGGAGCGATAGCGTTCGCCTTTGTCCCCGGGTTTTGACCGCAGAGCGGGCCAAAACAATCCAAAAAACCTGGGGACAACAAGCGACCGGAAAGAACAATCCGCCCCGGAGCAAGCACCAAAAGTAACTTTTTTAACAGCGTAAAGCATTTATCCCGTTCATTACTGAGGAGGAACATAAGGATCATGATCAAAGCAACCGTATATGTCACTATTAAGCAAAGCGTACTCGACCCGCAAGGCGTAGCTGTTCAAGGAGCCCTGCATTCCATGGGATTCAACGAAGTGGAAAGTGTACGGATCGGTAAAGTCATGGAACTGAACCTGGATACAACAGATCGTGCGGAAGCGGAGAAACGATTGAAAGTCATGTGTGAAAAGCTGCTGGCCAACACCGTTGTTGAAGATTACCGCTACGAATTGGAGGGTTAATCTCATGAAATTTGCAGTTCTTGTGTTCCCTGGCTCCAACTGCGACATCGACTGTTACAAGGCAGTGGAAGATGCGATTGGACAAGAGGTTGATTATGTATGGCACACGGCTACAGATCTTTCGGCTTATGATTGTATTTTAGTTCCGGGTGGTTTCTCTTATGGTGACTACTTGCGTTGCGGAGCGATTTCCCGCTTTGCGCCGGTAATGAACGAGGTAGCGAAAGCTGCTGAACAAGGTAAATATATTTTGGGTATTTGCAACGGATTCCAGATCCTGACGGAAGCAGGCTTGCTTCCAGGTGCATTGATCCGCAACACTTCCCTAAAATTCCGTTGTCACGATACGGTATTGAAAGTGGCAAACGCAGATACACCATTTACACGGGACTACGCACCGGGCGAAGAGATTATTATCCCGATTGCTCACGGTGAAGGCAACTATTATTGCGACGAGGAGACGCTCGCGAGTCTGCAAGCGAACAACCAGATCGTATTTACGTACGGGACCAACCCGAACGGTTCCCTGGGTGATATTGCAGGAGTCTGTAACGAGGCTGGAAACGTGGTCGGCATGATGCCGCATCCAGAGCGTGCAGTGGATTCACTGTTTGGTTCGGAAGACGGCAAACGTATGTTTACATCTATTTTGAAAGCATGGAGGGATCGGCATGACGCAGCAGCTATCCGCTAAGGAACCAACAGCAGAACAGGTCGCAGAACATAAACTTTACGCACAAATGGGCGTATCTGACAGCGAGTATGAGCTGATCTGTGAATTCATGGGCCGCAAGCCAAACTACACGGAAATTGGTGTGTTCAGTGTAATGTGGTCCGAGCATTGTGCTTATAAAAACTCCAAGCCATTGCTGCGCCGTTTCCCAACCACTGGACCACGTGTCCTGATGGGACCTGGTGAAGGTGCCGGTATCGTGGATATCGGTGATAACCAGGCCGTTGTATTCAAAATTGAAAGCCATAACCATCCTTCCGCGGTTGAGCCTTATCAAGGTGCGGCAACAGGTGTGGGCGGCATTATCCGTGATATTTTCTCCATGGGCGCAAGACCGGTTGCCTTGCTGAACTCCCTTCGTTTTGGCAAGTTGGAGAGTGATCGCGTTAAATATTTGTTCGAACATGTGGTAGCGGGTATTGCTGGATACGGTAACTGTATCGGTATTCCTACCGTTGGTGGCGAAGTGATGTTTGATGAGAGCTATGAAGGCAATCCGCTGGTTAACGCCATGTGTGTGGGTCTGATTGATCATGACAAGATTCAGCGCGGCGTAGCTAAAGGTGTAGGTAACCCTGTGTATTATGTTGGGCCGCCAACAGGCCGGGATGGTATTCATGGAGCAACCTTTGCATCGGTTGAACTGACGGAAGAATCCGAGTCCCAACGGACAGCGGTTCAGGTCGGTGACCCGTTTATGGAGAAACTGGTGATGGAATCTTGTCTGGAATTGATCGACTCGGGCATCGTGCTCGGAATTCAGGATATGGGCGCTGCAGGTCTGACATGTTCGAGTGCAGAGATGGCAAGTAAAGCGGGTAACGGTCTGGAATTATATCTGGATCAGGTACCACAGCGTGAAGAAGGCATGACGCCTTACGAGATGATGTTGTCTGAGTCCCAAGAACGCATGTTGTTTGTCGTTGAGCCGAAGGATGAGGCACAGGCGATGGAAATTTTTGAACGTTGGGGCGTAATCTGTGCAAAAGTTGGTAAAGTAACGGATGATGGTCGTCTGAAATTGATCCACCACGGCGAAGTGGTCGGAGATATGCCGGTAACGGCTTTGGTGGACGAATGCCCAGTGTATGACAAACCTTCTTCTGTACCTGCCTACTACGAGCAAAGTGCTTCCATCGACACGCTTCGTTACGACGAAGTGTCGGATCTCGGTGGAGCGTTGAAACAAGTACTGGCTTCACCAACAGTAGCAAGTAAAAAATGGGTGTATGATCAATATGACTACATGGTGCGTACAAGCACTGCCGTTCGTCCAGGTTCGGATGCAGCCGTAGTTACGATTCGTGGTACACGCAAAGGTCTCGCGATGACAACGGACTGTAATGGACGTTATGTGTATCTTGATCCTGAAGTTGGTGGACGGATTGCCGTAAGTGAAGCAGCGCGTAACATTGTATGTTCCGGTGCAGAGCCGCTGGCGATCACGGACAACCTGAACTTTGGTAACCCGGAGAAGCCGGATATTTTCTGGCAAATGGAGAAAGCGGTAGACGGTATGGCAGAAGCTTGCCGTGTGCTGGATACGCCGGTTATCGGTGGTAACGTAAGTCTGTATAACGAAAACGCCAAAGGCTCCATCTATCCAACGCCAGTTGTCGGTATGGTAGGTCTCGTTCATGATACGGATCATATCACGACACAAGCATTCAAATCCGAAGGTGATGTTATCATCCTCCTCGGTGAAACAAAAGCTGAACTGGGTGGCAGCGAACTGCAATACGCGGTTCATGGTCAGACGGAAGGTCGTCCACCAGAACTGAACTTGCAAACGGAAAAAGCGTTGCTCAGCACGGTCCTGGAAGCTATTCAATCCGGTCTCGTTCGCTCTGCACATGACTTGTCTGAAGGTGGCTTGGCTGTTGCACTCGCAGAGTCTTGTATCAGCGGTAACGTAGGAGCACAGGTGAATGTGGAGACTGCATTGCGTGCAGATCACGCCCTGTTCAGTGAGAGCCAATCCCGTATCTTGTTGTCGGCTACGCCAGAGCAAGCGGGTAAACTTGAAGCATTTGTACGTGAGCGCGGTGTACCTGTAGCTGTGATTGGACGTGTAGAAGGAAGTAACCTGACGATTGAATTGAACGGAACATCAGCCGTGAGCGAACCTGTAGGAGGTTTGGCTCAGGTCTGGGAGGATGCGATTCCATGTCTCATGAACTGACGACAGGACCATTGTGGACAGGCGATTATTATAATGAAGGGTCCGGCAAGGAAGGACTCGACAAATTGAAGGAAGAATGCGGCGTGTTCGGGGTGTTCAGACACCCTGACGCGGCTTCGCTCTCCTATTATGGACTGCATGCGCTGCAACATCGGGGCGAAGAAAGTGCAGGCATGTGTGTGAGTGATGGTAGCCAGTTTAACTATCACCGTGGCATGGGTCTGGTGAAGGAAGTATTCACCAAAGACCTGATGCAGACGTTGACCGGGGATATTTCCATTGGACATGTCCGTTATTCAACAAGTGGTGACAGTAAACTGACGAACGCACAGCCATTGGTATTCAAATACCGTGATGGCGATTTGGCAGTAGCAACCAACGGAAATATTGTGAATGCACCAACGATTCGGCGTGAGCTGGAGCAGAGCGGGTCCATTTTCCAAACAACGAGTGATACCGAGGTTATTGCGCATCTGATTGCACGATCCTCCAAAGGGCTTGTCGAAGCGGCAAAAGAGGCATTTCAGCGCATTGTGGGCGGTTATGCATTTCTGATCATGACCAATGACAAGCTGCTCGTGGCTTCCGATCCGCACGGACTTCGTCCGCTGACGATGGGTAAGCTGGGAGATGCGTATCTGTTTGCATCCGAGACGTGTGCACTGGAAACAATCGGCGCAGAGTTAATCCGTGACATTGAACCGGGTGAACTGCTTGTGCTGGATGCAGATGGTCTGCACGAGGATCGCTTTGATCATCACAAACACCGCAAGGCATTATGCGCGATGGAATATATTTATTTTGCCCGTCCGGATAGTGATATGAATGGTACGAACCAGCATGCTGCTCGTAAACGGATGGGAAGCCGTATGGCGATTGAGTCGTTTGTGGATGCGGACTTGGTTACGGGGGTACCAGATTCCAGCATCTCGGCGGCCATTGGTTATGCGGAGCAAACGGGTATTCCGTACGAGATGGGTATGATCAAGAACAAATACACCGGACGTACGTTTATCCAGCCGAGCCAGGAATTGCGGGAGCAGGGCGTGAAGATGAAGCTGAGCGCTGTGCGTCGCGTCGTGGAAGGCAAACGTGTGGTCATGATTGACGACTCCATTGTACGGGGAACAACCTCCCGTCGGATCGTGAACATGTTGCGTGATGCAGGAGCTACCGAGGTTCATGTGCGTATTACATCTCCACCTTTCAAAAACCCGTGTTTCTACGGTATTGATACGCCTGACAGCCGCGAATTAATTGCTTCACAGTTGTCGGTGGAAGAAATTTGCCGTGAAATTAATGCGGACTCCCTGGAGTTCCTCAGTCCCGATGGACTGATTGCATCGATTCAGGGAGATAATCAGGATGATCCTAAAGGCGGACTATGTCTCGCATGTTTTGATCATGATTACCCAACCCGCCTCGACTTCGGCGGCGAGGAAAAATTCGGCTGTAGCTGTTAATCCTTGCGTATGAGAAAGAGGTATAACGAAGGCGATGTATTTCTGATTCCGATGAAGGATGGCCGATTTGCAGTATGCCAGGTAGTATGCGCGCTTAAAGGCCGTCTCAAAAAGGCATTTTCGTTCGGCGTGATGAGCATTCAGCGTGACGAAACCGAAAGTATGGGAGATGGCGATTTTCTCTTCTATTCCTTTGGGAACCGTAGAAGCAACGTCATATTCACTTCTCCGGCCTATATCCGAAATGGATCGTGGAAGATTGTGGGTAACACGCCTTTGACTCCCGAAAAGGAAGAGCTGAAAGTGTTTCAGTGTGCTGGACATTTATACTGCGGTGATGAGTACATTCGTAACCTCCCGATAGAAGAGTATAGTCAGTTTAATACGCTCGGCGTAGCCGGGTTTGAATTGGTACAAAACCATCTGTTAGAGATGGAGCAAGGATAGGTGGGTTGGACTTAACATTAACACGATAATATCTGGAGATAACAGCGATCGGAAGGTTGTTCTGTCATCGAAGTGGTAAGTGTTAATACTCTAGTGCAATTTTTATAAGATACGAAGGGTGTGATGGTTGTGTCCGAAGCATATAAAAAGGCCGGCGTTGATATCGCGGCAGGTAATGAAGCGGTTGAACGGATGAAAAAACACGTGAAGCGTACCTTCCGTCCGGAAGTGATGACGGATCTGGGTGGATTCGGTGCACTTTTCGGTTTGAACAAAGATAAATACGATGAGCCGGTGCTTGTATCCGGTACGGATGGCGTAGGCACCAAGCTGAAAATTGCATTTGCCATGGACCGTCACGATACCATCGGAATCGACGCGGTAGCGATGTGTGTGAACGACATTGTGGTACAGGGTGCAGAACCACTTTTCTTCCTTGACTATCTGGCGTGTGACAAAGTCATTCCGGAGAAGATCGAAGCTATTGTTGCGGGAATCGCTGAAGGCTGTCATCAATCGGGTTGTGCGCTGATCGGTGGAGAGACGGCGGAGATGCCAGGCATGTACAGTGAAGGTGAATACGATATTGCCGGATTCACGGTGGGTATCGTGGACAAAGCAAAGATCATCAACGGTACAACCATCGCCCCTGGCGACACAGTGATTGGACTTGCCTCTAGCGGTGTGCACAGTAACGGATTCTCGCTGGTACGCAGACTTTTGTTGGAAGATGCGGGACTTGATCTGCATGATGAAGTAGCGGAACTGGGCGGTAAGCTGGGTGATTCCCTGCTGGAACCTACAAAGATCTATGTTAAACCCCTGTTGTCCCTGCTGGAAAAAGTAAAAGTAAAAGGCATGGCACACATTACAGGTGGTGGCTTCATCGAGAATATCCCACGTATGTTGCCAAGCAACGTGAATGTGGATATTGACTACGGTTCTTGGCCGATCCTGCCGATCTTCAACCTGTTGCAGGAAAAGGGTGCTGTCTCAAACCGTGACATGTTCACCACATTTAACATGGGTGTTGGGCTTGTACTGGTCGTTAATGAAGCAGATGCAACAGAAGCGCTGCAACAATTGAAAACATCTGGTGAAGAAGCGTACATCATTGGCCGAGTTACTGAAGGAGATGCGCGAGTAACCTTCACGGGAGCGGATGTTTAATGGGGAACTACCGCATAGCTGTATTTGCCTCGGGTGAAGGGACTAACTTTCAGTCATTGGTCGATGCAGTACGGAACGGTGGGGTGAATGCATCCGTAGATCTGCTCGTATGTGATAAACCGGCTGCACGCGTTGTGCAGCGGGCACAGGACGCAGGCGTGGAATGTCATCTGTTTACTCCAAAAAATTATGCTTCCCGTGAAGCCTATGAGGCAGAGATCGTGGAAGTGCTTGAATCCAAAAAGATCGACCTGGTCGTTCTTGCCGGATATATGAGATTGCTGACTTCCGTTGTGGTGGATCGTTACGCAGGGCGGTTGATTAACATACATCCGTCCTTGCTACCGGCATTTGCAGGTAAGGACGCGATTGGACAGGCACTCGAATATGGCGTGAAAGTTACAGGCGTGACGGTGCACTTTGTGGACGGAGGCATGGATACCGGACCGATTATTGCCCAGCATCCCGTTCCCATTTTGCCAGAGGATACTGCTGAGTCAATTAGCCGTTCCATTCATGAAGCCGAACAGCAACTTTACCCTGAAGTGGTATCTTGGTTCGCCCAAGGTCTGGTTCAATTAGACGGACGTCACGTCACTGTTAACAAACCGGTTTAATATAGTTTTAAACTTTTTCACACATTAACGGAGAGGACAGAAATAAGCTGTAGAAGCGAAGCGCTCGCCTTTATTACTGGATTTTTACCATTGAGAAATTGTTCAAAAAAATCTAGGAATAACAGCGATCGAAAGATTATTCTGGACTCGTAGTGTTTTAGTGTGAAAATCTATTTATCAACTGTATAACAGAAGTCGAATATTGGTACGCATTTTGTGATATTTCTCGGGAAATAAATCGGCTGTGTTTCGTCAGGAAACGCGAAGCCATGGGACATTAAAGGAGGAGCATATTGTGAGTATCAAAAGAGCGCTGGTTAGCGTATCGGATAAAACGGGCATCGTGGACTTTTGCCGCGAGCTGTCGCAAATGGGTGTGGAGATTATTTCGACAGGAGGTACAAGCAGCCTGTTGTCGAAGGAAGGCGTACCCGTCATCGGAATTTCGGATGTGACAGGATTTCCGGAAATCATGGACGGACGTGTCAAAACATTACATCCGGCAGTTCATAGTGGATTACTGGCTGTGCGTGATAACGAAGAGCATACACGCCAGATGGAAGAACTCGGTCTCGGCTATATCGATCTGGTTGTCGTGAACCTGTATCCATTCCAAGAGACTATTGCGAAACCGGACGTAGCTTACGAAGATGCCATCGAGAACATCGATATTGGTGGTCCAACGATGCTTCGCTCGGCAGCCAAAAACCATGCCTTTGTCAGTGTCGTTGTAGACGCATCTGATTACAGCCAAGTGCTGGAGGAAGTGCGCAACGATGGAGACACAACTCTCGAAACTCGCAAACGGCTTGCGGCAAAAGTGTTCCGTCATACGGCGGCTTACGATGCACTCATCTCCGACTACCTGTCCAACGTAAATGGCGATCCGTTGCCAGAGCGTCTGACGGTTACTTACGAAAAACTCCAGGATTTGCGTTACGGCGAAAATCCACACCAGCAGGCGGCATTCTACCGCAAACCGCTGGCTGCTCAAGATACGTTGACAACAGCCGAGCAATTGCATGGCAAAGAGTTGTCTTACAATAACATCAACGATGCGAACGCAGCTTTGCAGATCGTCAAAGAGTTTGAAGAACCGGCCGTTGTTGCGGTTAAACATATGAACCCATGCGGCGTGGGCATTGGCGTAAGTATCTATGAAGCTTACAGCAAAGCATATGCTGCAGATCCAACGTCGATCTTTGGTGGCATTGTGGCAGCGAACCGCATTATCGATAGCGATACAGCAGGCAAATTAAGCGAGATTTTCCTGGAAATCGTACTTGCCCCTGACTTTACGCAAGAAGCTCTCGATATCCTGACGAAGAAGAAAAACATTCGTTTGCTCAAAACGGGTGAGTTGAATGCTGCTCGTAAACGGGAAAGCCAATTCGTGGTTACGTCCATCGACGGCGGCATGATCGTGCAACAGTCGGATGTGCATTCCATTGAAGCGAGCGAGCTGAACGTGGTAACGGATCGTGCACCATCGGAAGAAGAACTGAAACAGCTGTTGTTTGGCTGGAAAGTAGTTAAACATGTGAAATCCAACGCGATTGTACTTGCTGCGAATGACATGACGGTGGGTGTGGGCGCTGGACAGATGAATCGTGTGGGTGCAGCCAAAATTGCGATTGAGCAAGCGGGCGAGCAAGCAAAAGGTGCTATTCTGGCATCCGATGCGTTCTTCCCAATGGGTGATACGCTGGAACTGGCAGCAAAAGCCGGAATTACAGCAGTGATTCAACCGGGTGGTTCGATCAAAGATGAAGAATCCATCAAAGTAGCGAATGAATACGGAATTGCCATGGTCTTCACAGGCGTTCGTCACTTCAAACACTAGAGCGAAAAAGGTTTAATAAGGGGTGTCGCCAGTCATACTTATGACTTATGGTACACCCCCTCTTTTTTAGGTTTTTTAACAGACATTAGCGTAACAAATCCAGTTATGCACGGAGGGGGAACAGAACGAATGGATATTCTGGTAGTAGGCGGCGGTGGCCGGGAGCATGCCATCATCTGGGCGCTGGCAAAGAGTCCAAAGGTAGACAAGATTCACTGTGCACCGGGAAATGCAGGTATTGCTCAGCTCGCTGAGTGTCATGCCATTACGGTAAATGAATTTGATAAACTAACGGCTCTTGCTGTTGAGCTTAAAGTAGGATTGGTGGTTATTGGTCCGGATGATCCGCTTGCGGATGGGATTGTGGATGCATTTGATTCGACAGGTATTCCGGTATTTGGACCTCGTCGCAATGCAGCAGAGATCGAGGGAAGTAAAACGTTCATGAAGGATCTGCTGCACAAATACAACATTCCAACCGCAGCCTATGAAAAATTCGACAACTACGAACAGGCTCAAGCATACCTGAATGAGCAAGCAATTCCGGTTGTCATCAAGGCAGATGGTTTGGCAGCGGGCAAAGGTGTGACAGTAGCTTATTCCCATGATGAGGCTGATCAGGCTCTGCGTAGCATCATGGTGGAGAAGGTATTTGGTGAAGCGGGAGCCAAAGTCATCATCGAGGAATTCCTCGCAGGGCAGGAAATGTCCATTCTGGCTTTTGTCGATGGGGAGACGGTTCGTCCAATGGCCGCAGCACAGGATCACAAACCTGTATTCGATAATGATCAGGGGCCAAACACAGGCGGTATGGGTACATATTCACCTTTGCCACACATTCCTGCATCCATTATTGAAGAAGCCGTAGAGACAATCATCAAACCAACTGCCAAAGCGATGGTGTCCGAGGGACGCCCATTCCAGGGTGTATTGTTTGCCGGGCTGATGATTTCACCAGATGGTAAACCCAAAACGATTGAGTTCAACGCGCGTTTTGGTGATCCCGAAACACAGGTTGTTTTGCCACGTCTGAAGAGTGACTTGTTTGATATCTTCTGGGCAACCGTTCATGGCAAGCTGGATGATATTGAGATTGAATGGAGTGATGAAGCCGCAGTATGTGTGGTGCTTGCTTCAGGAGGTTATCCGGGTCCTTATGCCAAAGGTGTAGTCATTGAAGGACTGGATCAAGTGCAAGATGCCGTGGTATTCCACGCAGGTACAGCGCGTAGTGAAGCAGGAGACTGGGTCACCCATGGTGGACGGATCCTGGGCGTAGTTGGCCTTGGTGCGGATATTGCGGAAGCTAGAAACAAAGCCTATGAACAGGCTGAGCATATCCTTTTTGATGGCAAACATCAGCGAACGGATATTGCTGCCAAAGCACTAGTGTAGAATGAATATTAAGAGCCCGTAAAGATGTGCGCCGTAAGGTTGTTGCATCCTGCGGGCTCTTTGCTACGTATATAGATATATCTTGTGCAAACGGCCGGACTTGTCCATACCGGGAAAGAACATGGGAAAGATACAATACAGGATTAAATCAGGCATGTTTAATGCCCTAAAGCAAAGGGTAGTATTTTTATAAATTGGACTATACTAATTATGTGAAGAATATCACCTTATAAGGTAATACCAAACATATTATATAAAGTTCGTAACATACATAAAGACTAATTTGTGAACATTATACTGTAAGCTTGTGCCAAACCATAACGTGCAACTGGATGGTTGTGCTGGAATCATGGTATACTTTTCGGAAACAGGAATGCGTATGAGGGGAGGTGGATATCTATTGGGTAGGCGATATTGTAAATTGTCCAAATGGCGAATCTAGGTGGAGTTAAGCGAGGAACAATTGACAGCATGAGGGGTAACCCGATTTGAATGGAGAAGTTTCTGCAAGTCATTGACTTCATCTTGAATTCCTGTTTTGTATTTTACAAGGTCAAACCGTACGACATATACAAATATGATCATTATTCGATTTCATATAAGGCATAAGCCATGATGAACGAAAAAACAGCGGATGAATGGTTAACGTAGTTAACGGATCACGCTGTAACTATCTCTGGAGGTGAATCCCTGAGAACCGGGGAAATCATTGGACATAATTACCATATTGAATATCGCTTTACTTATTATCTTGATTGCATTGACTGCATTTTTCGTAGCATCGGAATTTGCTGTAGTCAAAATTCGTACATCAAGAGTGGATCAACTGGTCGCGGAAGGCAATAAAAAGGCAGTACTCGCCAAAAAAGTTGTCTCGGACCTGGATTATTATCTGTCAGCCTGTCAGCTTGGTATTACGGTCACCGCACTGGGATTGGGTGCACTCGGAAAACCGACGGTTGAGAGATTGTTATATCCGGTATTCAATTATTTAGATGTACCTGCTTCAATCTCGTCGATTGCTTCTTATGCGATCGCCTTTATACTCGTTACGTTCTTGCATGTGGTTGTTGGTGAGATGGCACCCAAAACGCTGGCGATTCAGTTTTCGGAAAAACTGACGTTGATGCTCTCCCCATCGCTATACTGGTTTGGTAAAGTCATGTACCCATTCATCTGGGCGCTTAATGGAGCCTCCCGTGTTCTTCTGCGGGGATTCGGTGTGAAGCCTGCCAAACATGATCAAGCCTACTCGGAGGACGAGATCAAAATCATCATGAACCAGAGTTATGAAGGGGACGAGAACAACAAGACCAAGCTTTCATATCTGGAAAATGTATTTGTGTTCGACGAACGTGATGCCAAAGACATCATGGTACCGCGTACGGAACTGGTGACATTAGATCAGGATATGACCTATGACGATATTATTCCTATATTGGATGAACATAACTATTCACGTTACCCTGTAATCGAGGATGGGGACAAGGACCGCATTATCGGCGTTGTGAATGTGAAAAAGATTTTGCCTGACATGGTTGCCGCAAGATCGTATCAACTACGGGAGTTCGTTCGTGAGATCCCATTCGTCTCCGAAGTTACAAGTATTCAGGATGCAATGATTAAAATGCAGCAGGAACGTGTACACATGGCCGTGGTTGTGGATGAATACGGCGGTACCTCGGGTATCATTACGATGGAGGATATTCTGGAGGAGCTTGTCGGTGAGATACGCGATGAATTCGATGATGATGAGGTGGCCGATATTCAGGAGACCGGAGAGAATCAATATCTCATTAATGGCCGGGTACTTTTGGATGAACTGGAGCGGCAGTTCGGACTTAGCTTTGAAGGAAATGAAGAGATGGACACCGTGGCCGGATGGATTCAATACCAGAAGGGTGTAGGGGTGGAAAAAGGAGACACGGTAGAACACGGCGATTATGTCTGGACCGTTGTGGACACCGAAAATTATCACATCAAGCAAGTTCTTCTGGAACGAGTGAGCGGTGCGCAGATTGAGGAAGCTACTAGCGACCTAGCGTGATGTTGGTTCGATCATGACTGTAATCTAGGGTTTGACGGCCTATTTGGCTACTGCCCTCAGAATTTAAAGCGTTTTGGCAACGTAACAGTGTAGGGGACGGAATCGATTCTGAAGAAGCGTAGCGTTCGCGTTTGCAAACCAATTTTAAACCTTTGAAAACAACAATCAGGAAAATTTGGAGGCAATGGCGATCGGAAGAACGAGCCGTCATCGGAACATCACTCGTGCAACCTTAATATAAATTTTACTTGGAGGTGAATCCCTCAACCTGAGGGAAATCATTGGACGGAATAATAGCCTTGAATTTATTTTTAGTAGCCGTATTTATAGGTCTGACAGCCTTTTTCGTTGGAGCCGAATTTGCAATTCTTAAAGTACGGATGTCCCGAATCGATCAATTGATCTCGGAAGGGAACAAAAAGGCAGTACTGGCCAAAAAAGTGGCGCACAACCTGGATTATTATCTGTCGGCATGTCAATTGGGGATTACCATCACGGCGCTGGTATTGGGAGCCTTGGGTGAACCTACCGTTGAGAAAATGCTGCATCCGCTCTTTGAGCGCATGGAAGTGCCGGCGGCGTTGTCTACCGTGCTTTCCTACGGTATCGCTCTGGCGATCATTACGTTCCTGCACGTGGTTATTGGTGAATTGGCACCGAAAACGCTGGCGATTCAGTTTGCAGAGAGAATGACGCTGTTGTTGGCACCACCACTGTACTGGTTCGGTAAAATTATGAATCCGTTTATCTATGCGCTGAATGGAGCTGCTCGTCTGTTGCTTGGTATCTTTGGTGTAAAACCTGCCGGGCATGATACCGTTCACTCCGAAGAAGAGCTGAAGCTGATTATGGCACAGAGTTACGAGAGTGGCGAGATCAACCAGACAGAGCTGGACTATCTCAAAAACATTTTTGCTTTTGATGAGCGTTTGCTTCAGGAAATTATGATTCCACGAGATAAAATCGTTACCTTGAATAAAGAAATGCCGCTTGATCAGATCATTGAGACGCTAAATCGACATGAATACACGCGATACCCTGTTATTGCAAATGGGGATCAGGCTCATTTTGTTGGCTTTATTAATACCAAAGAAATGCTGACGAGTGTGGCTGCGGGCAGAGATTTCAATATGGAGACATTTGTTCACAATACGCCGAGTTTCTCCGAGCGTTCTCCAATCAAGGATGTGCTGATCCAGATGCAGCAAAGCCGTGTACACATTGCAACCGTGAAAAACGAGGCAGGTGCTACGGTAGGTATGGTTACGATGGAGGATATCCTTGAAGAGATTGTCGGAGATATCAAGGATGAATACGAGCATAAAGATTTGGTGAATCCACCAAAAAGAATGAAACTGGTTTAAGAAGCAGTGATACAAATGTAATACAGTATTAGCGAAGTAACGTAATTCTTCTAACTATAAAAGCAGGTTCCCGATGTGATCGGGGCCTGTTTTTTGTATTAAATCTTAATTTTAAAATAAAAGCTTGCATATTGTGGTTCAATGGATTAATATAAATTTAAAGAATCTTAATTTAAAGATAAATAACGAAAAGCAATAAATAAAAGAAGCAAAAACAACCTATGATACAACTAAAACCAAGGGAGTGGAGATTATGTTCAGAACTACAGGAATTCATCACATTACAGCTTTTGTAGACGATGCACAGAAAAACGTAGATTTTTACGCAGGTGTATTGGCGCTCAGACTGGTGAAAAAAACAATTAACTTTGATGCACCAGACGTGTATCACTTGTATTACGGGAACGAGCAGGGTGCACCGGGCACAATCATTACCTTTTTCCCACAGCAAAATTCAAGAAGAGGTGTCATTGGTTCCGGTCAGACTGGAGTTACCGTATATGCGGTTCCTGTAGGAAGCCTGCCTTTCTGGAAAGAACGTCTTGCTTCCTTCGATATTCCATATGAAAATAAAACCAGATTCGGTGAGCAGTACATTCGTTTCTTCGATAAAGGCGGTCTGCTGCTTGAACTGGTTGAGCGTGAAGGCGGTCAGCCAAGCAACTGGAGTTTCAACGGTGTGACACCGGAGCATGCTATCAAAGGATTTGGCGGAGCCGTATTGTTCAGCCACGTTCCTGAGAAAACCATGGACGTCTTGGTGAGCAAACTGGGTCTGGAGCAAGTCGGTGAAGAGAACGGACTCCTTCGTCTTCAGGCAAGCGGCGATATTGGTCAGATCATCGATATTCAGTCCACAGGTATCCAACGCGGGATTGGTGGAGCCGGAACGGTTCACCATATTGCATGGCGTGCCAAAGATTACGTGGAACATGAACAAATTCAGCAGGATCTTGAACAATCCGGATATCATCCAACGCCAGTCATTGACCGTCAATACTTCAACGCTGTGTATTTCCGGGAGCCGGGTGGTATACTGTTCGAACTGGCTACGGATCCTCCGGGATTTGCACGGGATGAACCAGCAGAGAGCATGGGTGAGAAACTGATGTTGCCTGAATGGTATGAACCACAGCGCGAACAGATTGAACAATTGTTACCACGAATTGAAGTACGTGAATGGAAAGGGGAGTCCAAATCATGACCACAACCAATACAATGAAACATATCTATAAAGCAGGTGCTCAGCCGGATGAGCCAACAATCCTGTTGCTTCATGGCACAGGCGGAACCGAGAATGATCTGATCGGTCTGGCGGAGATGATCGCACCAGGAGCTGGCATACTTGGGGTGCGGGGTAATGTATCGGAGAACGGGATGCCCCGTTTCTTCCGCCGTCTGGCCGAAGGCATTTTTGACGAAGAGGATCTGATTGCTCGTACGGCAGAGCTGGGATCTTTTGTAGATGCAGCTGCGGTGGAATACGGTTTCGATCGGTCCAACGTGTATGCACTGGGTTACTCTAACGGTGCCAACATTGCGGCAAGCTTGATCTTCCATCAAGCAGATGTATTCAAAGGTGCAATTCTGCATCACCCAATGGTACCGCTGCGCGGACTGGAACTGCCGGATCTGAAAGGTCTGCCTGTGTTCATTGGTGCGGGCGAGAACGATCCGATTGTACCAAGACGTGAGACGGATGAATTGGCTTCGCTGCTCAGCGGTGCAGGTGCCGATGTAAACATGCATTGGGAGCGTCAGGGTCATCAGTTGACTCGTACCGAGGCTGAAGCCGCGGCAGCTTGGTTTAAGACACAGGCGTAAATTGGGTGTTTCCTTATTGAATGAGCGGTATGTTTAATCCTAGGTATCGTGAAGCTAAAGCAGTTAAAAACAGCCCTGATGGAAATTGAAATCGGGCTGTTTTTGTATATTTTTATATATGATGGCCAGCCGCATAGTGGCGGGGAATGATCCTTGAAACGTGATAGATGCGACAGAACGCCTGTATCTTGCTGAAGCAACATGGTTGTCGTAAAGCATGGATTATTCTATAATGAAGTAATTGATAATCATTTTCAATTAGATTCGGTGATAGATGACTATGCATGTAATCAGGAGGGAAATATGAATCCTAACCCTAGCTCACATACATTTGGTTCAAGTGCGTTTGTTCAGACCCGCGATGGTCGCAAACTACATTATATGTCCAGGGGAACAGGAGAGCTGACGGTTGTATTTGAGTCCGGTATGGGCGCCTCCAGGTCAAACTGGGGACTGGTTGCACCAGCCATTGCTGAGCATGCACGTGCTGTTGTGTATGATAGGGCAGGCGCAGGACGAAGTGATGTCGACTCGGCTCCCCGCAGCCTTGAACGCATTGCAGGGGATCTTGGGGATCTGCTGACGGCTCTTGGTTCGGGCCCATTCATTCTGGTTGGACATAGCTGGGGAGGTCCGATTGTACGGGCTGCGGCAGCTGCACATCTATCTCGATTACGTGGTATTATTCTGGTTGATCCATCAGACGAACATTGCGAAATGTATTTTTCCAAGCTTACTAAAAAGAGCTTTGCCATCAATGGTTTCCTCATTCCAATCATGGCGCGGACTGGCTTATATAAGATGCTTGGCAGCAAAGCTGGAAGTGTTCAGCCTGACGATGTGGCAGCGGATCACCTCAAGGAGGATTTCACTGTACGGGCAGCCAGCACGATGCTTGCGGAAGGTAAAACATTTCTGGATGACATGACAGCGCTACTGGAACATCCTCCGGCTCTGGGTGATTTGGAAGTTAGCGTGATCTCGGGTACGAAACCGGGCAAGGCAGAGGGGAAAATCAGACCTGCCCTTATCACTGCGCATCGCCAGACGGTGAGCAAGCTATCCAATGCGAGATGGATTGGAGCCGATCAATCGGGACATATGGTTATGTATACAGATCCTCAGGTCATTATTGATGAAATTGTGCGAATGATAAATGATGAGAGCTCAGGCGCAAGAACAGAACAAAAGTGATACAATACAAAGAAAAGCAGTGCGCGACATTGCTAGATAAGTTGAATTAATGATTTACACGATAACGGAGAGGACAGAAAGAACCTGAAAAAGCGAAGCGTTCGCCTTTATCACCGGATTTTTCCCTTGAGAAAAGGGAATCGAAAAAATCTGGGGATAACAGCGATTGGAGGGTTATTCTGTCATCGTAGTGTCAGTGTAAATAAACTTTAGTTCAACTTATATAGATCATAAAAGCGGAGTGTGGAGACAACATGAAACCAGTTGAACAAGAACCAACGGGAACCACAAGTCCCGGCCGTGCCAGTGTTGGCATGGAAGATATCGTACGCGCACATCATGTGTTGCGTGAGGTCATTGTAAGAACGCCGTTACAGCGGGATGCTGTATTGTCGGCCAAATATAACTGTAATGTGTATCTGAAAAGGGAAGACCTTCAAGTGGTGCGTTCGTTCAAAATCCGAGGCGCCTATAATATGATTCGCAGTCTGACACCAGCCGAGATGGAGAAGGGTATTGTCTGTGCAAGTGCAGGCAACCATGCTCAGGGTGTCGCTTTTAGCTGTAATGCCCTCGGGATTAACGGCAAAATCTTCATGCCGAGTACAACGCCGAATCAGAAGGTGAAGCAGGTGCGTCGTTTTGGAGGCAGCAACGTTGAAGTGGTGCTGATCGGAGATACGTATGACGATGCATATGCAGAAGCAATGCGTGCATGTGACGAACAGGGCATGACGTTCATCCATCCGTTTGATCAACCCAAGATCATTGCAGGTAATGGTACGGTAGCGATGGAAATCATGGAAAGTCTCGATGAGAATGCCGACTATGTATTCGTGACGATTGGTGGCGGAGGGTTGGCAGCCGGCGTGGGAACCTACATGAAGACCGTAAGTCCGGAGACACGCATCATTGGAGTTGAGCCACTTGGGGCAGCTTCCATGAGTGAGGCGATGTTCCGCAAACAGGTTGTGACGTTGGATGATATAGATAAATTCGTGGATGGCGCAGCGGTGAAACGTGTGGGCGATCTCACCTTTGATATCTGCAATAATATACTTGATGACATTGTGAAAGTGCCAGAAGGCAAAGCCTGCACAACTATTCTGGAGTTATATAATGAAAATGCGATTGTTGTCGAGCCTGCCGGTTCCTTGGCTGTTGCGGCGCTGGAGCAGTATCGTGAGCAAATTGTGGGCAAGACGGTGGTCTGCGTGATTAGCGGCGGGAACAACGATATCGACCGGATGCAGGAGATCAAGGAACGTTCCCTGATCTATGAAGGTCTGAAGTATTATTTCATGGTTAATTTCCCGCAGCGTGCAGGAGCTTTACGTGAATTCCTGGAGGAAGTTCTAGGGAAAAATGATGATATCACTCGGTTTGAATATACGAAAAAGCATGATAAGGAAAATGGCCCTGCCTTGGTGGGCATCGAGCTGATGTACAAGGAAGATTACCAACCACTCATTGAACGCATGAACCGGAAAGGTATCGCCTATACCGAACTGAACAAAAATCTAAATCTGTTCAACATGTTAATCTGATGAATCATTCCAGTATGCAATCAGACCACCAAGAAACATCTCCTCTGATCAGACCTGCGCGCATAGAAGATGCAGATCAGGTCATTCCGTTACTGTATCAGGCGATAGGGGATATAGCTTACTCGCTAGCGGGTGAGGCGGATCATGAGAAGGCGATGCAGATTTTGCAGGCGTTTTATGTGCAGGAAAACAATCGGATTAGCTACCGTCATGTGACAGTGATGGAGCAGGATGGGCTGATTGCGGGGATTCTGGTAGCCTATGATGGCGGTGAAGCAGATCGTCTGGACCAGCCGATTCTGAATCGAACTGGACGAAGCCGGGATGAGAAGTATGCTTTGGTTAAAGAAACCCGTCCGGGGGAGTATTATCTGGATACTCTCTCGGTAAGTGAAGCTTATCAGGGGCAGGGCTTCGGCCGGGCACTGATGGCTGCTTTTGAGCAGCAGGGCAGAGATCTGGGTCACTCGCAGGTATCCCTGATTGTAGAACGGGACAATGGCCGTGCGCTAATGCTGTACGAACGGCAGGGATATGTCAAAGACGATGTGATTGTCATCGCTGGACATGAGTATAATCATATGGTCAAACCGATTCAATAGTGCAGGGAGCTGACGGGTTGAGTCAGTTTTGACTATAGAAACAAAGAAGAAACCGCCATAGGGGCGAATCCTGTGGCGGTTTTTGGTATGGTGATATGTTGGATGGAACTTAGCATGAACTTGAACCGGATATTAACCATGGGAGCGGATTAACTCAATAATTCGCATAGTCGCTGACCGGCACATTCTGTTCCAGCCATTTCTCGACAGCAGCGGTTTTCTCGAATTTGGCTTCGTTTACGATGTCCATGAACTTTTCGAGTTTGGTCAGGAAGGCACTGTCTTCGGATGAGTTACGTTGTAAGACAGCTTTGTAACCTTTCTGGGCATTGGCAGTCATTTTGTTCGTTTCATAGTCAAATAAAGGCGTATTATTCAGGCCATAAAACGTATACAAGGTATAGTTATTCATCAGGTTCTTCACCTGTTGTACCCGATTGGACTTGGGATATTCGTTCAGGAATCGTTCCTGATTCATAGCGCGATTGAGTATCTCCTGATAGCCAATGACGAGTGCACCATCGTCCGCGGCAAGGTTACTGGTTTCAACTGCCATGATATTAATGTATTGTTTGATGTCTGGTTTCACGTACGAAGTATATTTCTGAAAAGCCATATAATTCATGATCGGATAGAGGGAACCTTCCAACATAACCAGGCGATAACCGCTATCCCGTGCCTGTTGAAGTAGTGCACGCAGATGGGTGTCTTTGGTGCGCGATATGAGCTGGGTGAAGCTGTCATTCCACTTGTAGGCCTTGATCATCTTGTCCTGAACATTAGGTACAAGTAAGCGGTCCGTCATGGCTGTTAGCGCCTTATTGCGGGCATTCTCCAGTTGTAAGACCATCAGGGTTGCATGATGAGTGGTGACTTGATTGATATGAGATTCGAGATAAGTATCCGCGGCAGGCAAGCCGTTCTTTTTGTAGAGCATGGACTGAAATGTTTTATATATCGTTGTTGAACTGGCAGTTGTGACTTTGGTATCTGTACTGGAAGATGCGGCAGCAGCAACTCCGGATAATGGACCGACAGCTGTTTGGAGCAACATGAGGATGGCCGTAACTGTAATGAAGGTGCGCATGCCTTTACGATTGGCAGATTGGAACAATGATGTCATAGATATGAACCTCCCGTAGTTGAGAAAATGATAGGTGTTGTTCACTAGTCACTATACATTAACCCAATTGGTGCAGAATGTGGTTGCGGAATGGTGACAAATTCTTCTGTTATTTTTAACTTTTGGAGGGTGGAAGATAGAGGGAGATTTCTGCGAAAATATTTTTTGTACAACTGGAAACCTTTGAGCTTATCAGAACGTCTTAGTTGTGCATAGGAAAATACAGGAATAATGAAATGAACAGCGAATCTATTTCGATGTTAACTAATTGCGAGAATGGGGATATGGATATGAGGAAAGCGGGAGGAAAACAAGTGAAGAAGGTAATGTCAGCGCTGGCTGTATCGGCCATGCTGATGTCCGCACTTCCAACGTCGGTTATGGATGCAGCTGCGAGGATCAGTATATATATTAATGATGCAGAGTTATCATCTGCTCAGGCACCTGTGATGAAAGGTGGACGCGTGCTCGTTCCGCTTCGGTCCATTTTTGAAGGATTGGACGCGAAGGTATCATACACGAACAGAACCAAAACGATTGTTGCAACTCGCGACGATCAGGAAGTTACTTTGAAACTTGGTTCCAAAACGGCATACATCAACGGGGAAGCGATATCGCTGGATGTACCTGCAAACACGATTAAGGGCAACACAATGGTTCCAATTCGCTTTGTCAGTGAAGCTTTTGGAGAGAAAGTATTCTGGAACTCGCGCAATCAACGTGTAGATATCAAGACAACGGCAACGCCACCAGTGGATGAGACACAATATGCTGCATGGAACATCTACGGTTCGGTATCCGGAAGTAACGGAGATGGTCGTGACTTGACCGTGAGCTTCACACGTCCAACTTCAGAGAAGGCGGTATCTGCTTACCGGATTATGCTGGTGAAAACTCGCGATGTGAATAGCTTCACGGAGTCCTCAGCCACTGCCGTACCTTCTGCGAACTATACATCGGTTACACCGAATGGCAACAACCCGAAACTGACACTTAACGCGCAGACACGTGACGTGAACGGGGATTTGCTTAACAGCAATGAAACGTATCGTCTGTATGTACTGACTGTTGGTAACAGCAGCAATAATTATAAAAATGCATTGAACTGGTCTTCCCAAGCATTGAAGCTCAATAATGTGAAATCCACAGTACAGGCGGTTACAAGCCTGCGTGCCGCAGATATTAGTGACTATGGCGATGGCCGCGATCTGGAGATTAACTTCACGCAGCCGAGCACAACATCGAACATTACGTATTATCGTGCATTTGTTGTTAAAGCGAAGGATTCTTCTGCATTCAATCTGGCTGCAGCGAACAAAGTGTCCAGTTCGAACTCCACGATCATATACAAAGGCAACACGGCTGCGGTCAAAAGCAAGCTGACTTCTTCGACACGGGATACGTCCGGCGAATTGATCAAAAGTAACACAGCGTATGTGGTCTACATCCTTTCGGTAAGCACAAATACAACAACAGACAGCAAGCTGTCCGCAGCATCATCTTCACTTACGCTGTCGGTGAACACAGCAACGTCTCCGGTAATTACACAGGTGAAGGATAACTCGGATTATGGAGATGGTCGTGATATTCAGGTGACTTTCAACCGTTCATCGGATGAGTCCAAGGTGGCGAATTATCGCGTCTTTGTGGTGCGTAACTCGGTTGCCAGCAGCTTTAATCTGACAACGGCAAGCAATCTGTCCTCCAGTCTGTACTATACGGTGAACAAAACAGGCAACAACATTACAACGACTTTGCCTTCATCCATGAAGGACACAAGCGGTTATAACGTGACGAATCTGCAAGATTATCGCATCTTTGTGATGGCGGTGGGCAATCAGCAAAATGGATACACCAATGCGCTGTCAACTTCCTCCACTGTGCTGAGACTAACAACGAACGGTAACGCGGGAATTATTAGCAACCTGGCTGTTGCGGATATTAGTGACTACGGTGATGGGCGTGATCTGCGGGTTTCTTTCAACAAAGCTGCGGATGAATCCAGAATCTCTGCCTACCGAGTATATGTAGTTCGTTCCGCTAATGTGGGCAGCTTCACACTAAGCGCAGCTAATGCGTCGAACAACTATACACAGGTGAACAAAACGGGTGGTAACCTGTCCGTTACGCTTCCAAACTATGCGGTAGATACGAATGGTTATACCATTACCAATAACGTTGCTTATCGGGTATTCGTGCTGTCGGTGAATAACAACGGAAACTCCAGTCAGAATGCTTTGTCTGGTTACTCTTCCCAAATTACACTGTCGGCAAACGCGGCTGTAACCGCTCCGAGCAGTGTGATGCCATCTGATATTGGGGATGCTGGAAATGGTAGTGATCTGCGTGTGAGTTTTAATAAATCCGCAGATGAGACGAATGTGAATCATTATCGGGTGTTCGTAGTGAAGGCGGGCAGCGCGTTTAATTTGAACACAGCGAATGCATTGAACAGCGCGTATTACAGAACCGTCAATAAAACGGGAGCTAATCAGAGTGTTACTTTAACAAGTATTTCAAAAACAGTGGATAACGAACCGATTCGTAATGATGTGGCCTACCAAGTATATGTGATGGCTGTGAATAACAATGCTTCTCTGGCGAATGCATTATCGTCTGCCTCCGGAACAATTACACTGACTTCGAATGCCACTGTAGAGGCAGTGAGCAAGGTAGAGGCAACTGTGAAAGATGCATCGCAAGCTGCAGGCAACGTAACTGATATAACAGTTAAATTTACGAAGCCTGGTAACGAGACAGGCATTAAACGGTATGTGCTAATGGTTGTGCCTGCTGCAACGGCATTTGATCTGAATGCAGCCAAAACAACTGCAAATTCAAATTATGCAACAGTTGTTACTACTACTCCGACAGACTTGCCACTTTCATTGAAGGATAGCAATGGCGGTGATATCAAAGCAGGAGTTTCATACAAGGTGTTTATACTATCGGAATCATCAGATAGTAAACGGGAATCCAATTTGGCATCGTCCCCTGCTTTTACAATTAACGCAAAAAATCAGGCACCCACACCTGTTGAGAAGGTAACGGGTGTAAATGCAAGTGTAACGGAGAATACAATCAACTTAAGTTTCACTAAGCCAACTAATGAGGCAGGCATTGCTCGTTACGATGTGTACATTGTTAAAGAAGGGGGCGGTACAGGTACTTCTGGTACAGTTCTAGCTACAGTAAGTACGGGTACTGCTCCAGGGACAGCAACAGTGGGCATTACAGCTAAGGATTCAGATAATGTAGATTTTGGAGCAGGGAAATACCGGGTATTGGTAGTCGCAGTGGCTGACACAACGTTAAATACATCAGTCACTTCTGAAGGGACTTTGACCATTCCGCCAGTTTCTTCTGGTGCTGATCAGGGAAACGACAATGCAGGTACATCCTCTAATCCGGATAGCGGAGCAAGTGCTTCCGGTGGTACTGGTGCGCAAGCATCTGCTGGAAATACCCCATAAAACAAAGTTTAATGCATGAATCATACATCATCTTGATAAGAGTGACAGAATTAGTGAAGGGCACGGAATCGATTCTAAAGAAGCGTTAGCGTTCGCCTTTGTCTCCGAATTTCTACCTTTTAGAAATTAATGACGAAAATTTGGAGACAACAGCGATCGAAGGAACGATCCGTGACCGGAACGACCACTCAGTGAAGAACAATCTATTATTCAGTAAAGTAACATGTTAACTCCCTTTCTAAACGAGAAGGGGAGTTTTATATTTCCATTTTGAAAAATCTTGTCGCCAAAAAGGTTCCTTAGACCATTGCTGGAACAGGACAAACGGATGGATAATAGAAGGAATAAGCTAGAAGCCTATGAGCCGAAAGGAATGATGGAATGCTTGCATTTCGTTTGACGGGCCTGCCGGATTCCCGGTTGCCGCTGTACCTGTATTGTGTGGGCACGCAGGAAGAGAAAGTTCTGCATAGACCGGATGGATTTCCGGTGTATCAGTTGTTTTTGTCACATGGTGGTGAAGGGCAGTTAAAGGTAACGGGAAAAGGGATATGGACGATGGGAGCAGGGCAGTTATTCATCGTGGAACCCGAAGTTGCGCATGAGTATGTGCCTCATTCCAAATCCAAAGGAGAACTGGGTTATATCGGTATTGGCGGTGCATCGGCTGGATCGGTACTACAATGCGCGGGTTTGATTCAGAACGAGCCGTACCATATCTCCGGTTTTGAAATCATCTGGTCACGCATGACCAATCTCTGGCATGCGCTGGATCAAGGAGCAATGGAGATGTGGAACACATCAACCCTGATCTACCAGCTTATTTTGGATATAGCACAATCGAAAATTCCATCTGTTGCAGGTATTGGCGGTGATGAATCATCGATGGCACAGGGCGGCACTGTAACACGTTCCAATCGAGAGTCCGATCCGAGCAAGGATGCACTTGTCCGAGCAGTAGCATTGATGCATACGCACTACCAGGATGACCTGTTATTGAAGCATGTTGCTGACGCAGTGGGTTATTCGGTGCAGCATCTCAACCGACTATTTCACCAGCATTATGGCGTGACAGGGCATCAATATATGCAGCGATTACGTTTGCAGAAGGCTTCAGAATGGCTGGACAAGCATCCAAGAGCAAGTGTACGAGAGGCGGCAGAGACCGTAGGGATGGAAGTGAACTATTTTATCCGGATGTTCAAGCGGGAGTTTGGAGAGACACCGGGCAAAGGAATCAAACATCGGAACCAGCTCCAAATGGAAAAAGACCTCACGAATTCGTGAAGCCCCTTAATCGCTTATATACGTGTTATGCTGTTTTCTTTTGTCCAAATAAAGGCCTTACCGTTGCAAGTCCAACAACTCCGATCACGGCACTCACCCACGGAGCCAGTGCAAATACCGGAAGTTTATCACGCAGTGGATACCCGACAAACAGCACGAGTACCACGACCACGATGTAGATGACGATCCCCCGAATATTGACCTTAGGTATCTTATTTCTGTCGGCTCCTTCATCGTCCGGTCGTTCAGCAAGGCGGCGAAGCATCTCCACCAATGCGATCCCGCCAACTGCCGCAACGATCAGAGAGAACAGACTGATGTGTTGAAACGGCTCCGTATCTCCGCCAGTCCAACCCACGGACAATCCCACACATCCTTGAATCAACATGACAAAAGACAAAGCCGCCCAAGCGATCATGGCATACCACTTTGGTGTCCGTTTCACAGGCTCTGGATTCTCGGTTGGCTGTGGTTCTACAGCGTTAGCTTTCTTTTTCGATGAAGCTGTTGGACTATTACCGCGGGTTGGGCTGGATTTACCCAGCTCAACGGCAGCCGTCTTCTCCGGTGCTGTATTTGTTATCCCGAGCTGTGCATGGATGTCTTGTTCCAGATCAGGTCCGTATAACTCGCGAGCGGGTTTGTTATCCCGTTGAGCCTGTACGATCGCTTTTCCAGCGGAGAGTATCCACTCTTCCTGTGTTCTCTCGTCCACTGGCGCATGACGCGCAATTGTGCTGATCTCGTCATACAGTTTAACATGTTCAGGAGTCATTCGACTCATCTCAGTTATTTGCCGGTTCTGTATTTCTTTAAGCTTCTTATAGGAAATCCCCAATGATTGCTCCCCCTGTCTACACACGTTCTGATCTTCCAATTGTCTGAAGACCCTGACGGTATTTTAGTATACGGGAAGGGCTCACGTTTCGCAAAGTCATTCCTTATAAAAAAGCTGCTCATGGTGGACCCATATCCATACACAGGCCAGTATAACACAGGTGCATAACAGCACCAGTTTACCGTGATGTTGAATCCATTCCAGTAGATGTTCCATGAATTCATTCCTTTCGGCAGAAGGATTCCGAGGCATATGCTGCCTATGTTTGTTCGTTTATTTTCCCCTGTTCATGTAAAAAAATACCCTCAGACCTCCCAGATCTAACGATTGTGTGAAGGATGCATAAAGAGCAGCCGATTCCATCACAATAGTAGCATTTCCAACAGAAATCCAAGATTGGAGTGTGCTTGTTATGGATAAACAAACAGAATTGACGCGGAAGCTGCTACTGAACAGCAACTCCCGTGGAGTCGTGGACGAGGTTGTATCCTTTGAGGAAAATCTGGAGGATACGGAGTATGCAGAAGAACTGACAGATGGCAATTTGAAGGGAAAAAGTTTCTGGGACAATAGTGATTCGGGTCATGAACATGAATGGAATGGACGGGTGGAGACCCACGAGATGTTCCGTAGAAGCTACGAATAACGATCCTGCAACACTTGGTTAGAATTCCAAATGATATCCGGGCCAGCTGTCATCAGCGTGGCTCATTTTTTTGCGGTCATCAACCGATAAAATGTAGAATAACAGTCGACGTAGAAAGGGTTCTTACATACGTTGACTTGAAGGTTACGGGATGATAATATATGAATAACATCTTAATACAAACTAAACTTATCGGATTATATATATTTAATAAATAAAGCTCAACAGGTTAAGCGTGGAAAGGGGAAATCGGTATGGAACGTCAGATCAGTATCCGTCATGGACAGGAAGAATTAACAGCCACGATTCATTATCCGGTTGTGAAAGATATCAAGGAGGAGAAGAGTCAGCAGCGAGTCCCTCTGGCGGTCATCTGCCACGGCTTCGTTGGTAGCCGGATCGGCGTGGATCGTTTGTTTGTAAAGACTGCACGGGAGCTGGCTGAAGACGGTTATCTGGTCCTGCGTTTCGATTATATCGGTTGCGGAGAGAGCAGCGGGGAGTATGGAGTGGAGGGACTGGAGTCCATGGTGCTGCAGACTCGTTCGGTGCTGGATTACGCGGTGAATTGCAGTGATGTAGATCCTACGCGTGTTACGCTGATTGGTCATAGTCTGGGTGGTGCCGTTGCATTGCTAACTGCTGTACGTGACAAACGTGTCAAAAACCTGGTGATGTGGTCCTCCGTGGGTTATCCATTCAATGATATCGTGAAGATTACGGGACGGGAAGTATACGATGAAGGCGTGAAACTGGGTGCGGCTGATTATCTGGGATACAAATTCACACCGACGTTCTTCGAGTCTCTTGCTGAACAACAGCCATTCCAGGAAGCAGTTAAGTTTAGCGGTGATGTTCTCGTTGTGCATGGCACGTCAGATGAGATTATTCCTGTAGACTACGCATTCCTGTATCAAAAGGTATTCTGGATGCGCCAAGAGGGCCGCTGTGACAAGGAGATCATCTTCCAGGGCGATCACACCTTCTCTTCAGGTAAAGAGCGGGAACAGCTAATTACGCGTACCAGAGAGTGGCTGGGTGAACGTCAGAAGATCGAGCAGGATTGGCAGCACTGGATGATATAAGTGACAGGATTACAACTGTTTGGGAATGTCAGCTTGGAAAAGCGCCTTCTTAGGGGTAAAATAGAGGAGTAAGCATTCTATCCGTGTCTGGAGGTTGGCAGCAATGACATTACCCGCACTTTTCATTGCGCATGGTTCTCCCGCTCTGGCGGTGGAGAGCAATGACTACACTCACTTCTTGAACCAGCTTGGAGACAGGCTGCCGGCTCCGAAAGCCATTGTTGTATTTACGGCACATTGGGATTGTCCTGAACCGTCCGTGACGATGGATGATACACATCAGACCTTGCATGATTTTTACGGATTTCCTTCTACGATGTATACGATGGAATACCCTGCATCTGGGCAGCCAGATTTAGCGAACGAGATATGTGCTTTGTTCACCCGCAGCAATCTGGCACATCAGCCGATTCGTGGCCGAGGGCTGGATCATGGCGTATGGGTACCATTGCTCCATATGTATCCTGAGGCTAATTTCCCTGTGATCGCTGTATCTGTAGACTCGCTGCGTACGCCGCAGGAACAGTATGATATTGGCCGAATGCTGGAACAGCTGCGTCATGATGATGTGCTGATCATTGGCAGTGGTGGAACGGTTCACAATTTGCGATTGCTGGGCAATACGGATGAACCGCAAGAGTGGGCGGTGGAATTTGATAACTGGATCGGGGAGCGGTTGCAGCAGTGGAACACAAGAGAATTGTTTCAATATGAGAAAAAAGCCCCTCATGCACGCACGGCAGTTCCGTCGTATGGTACAGAACACCTTGCACCTTTGTTCTACGCCATGGGTACAGCGGATATGTCCCGATCAGCGAAGCGTCTATTCCAGTCTTACCCTTATGGAACACTCAGTTTGAACTGCTGGCAGTTTGGAGACGGCGTGTAACTTGGAACAAACAACAGCCTGATTATGGTGCTTGAAGCCAGTTTCGTACGGATAACATAACGTGTATTAATGCATACAATTACAATATATAAACAAAAGAAGGTTCCTGTACACCCTTGATGGGCTAAAGGAACCTTCTTTCAATACGAGGACTTATTCATGTAATAGGTCTTTATTTGCGGATTTCGAACAATTCACAGTCTGTACGCGAATGATAAGCGAGCTCACTGACACTGGATTGTACCACTACGGTGTTGCTGTCAAAACGGATAATGATGCCACCGGAGTCAATCTGGTGATTATCTTTGAAAACTCGAACCTTATACTTCATATTCATGGCTTCCTGGAAGTCCGCATCGGTCTCAAGACGTCGCTGGGTCGGCATATCGTGTACTCCTTTGATGTTCAACTTTATATTCATCATAATACGATTTTCTGTGACAGGGCAAGTCAGGCGGGGGCATCCGGGCTAATTTTGGAAAGCAAAAAGCCCTCCTCTCCAGGGGGATTGGGAGCAGGGCTGAGAATCTATGAATGATTGCTTAAGCTGTTTTTTGAGTTGGGCTAATCGTTGGTGTGTCTTTAGGCTGATTGCCTTTGTTGTTACGAGTGAACAATCCGCGAAGGTAAGGCAGTACCCAGTGATCCAGACCGATTTTACCTGCATTTGCACCAGCAACGACAATGAAGATTTCCATTACAACCAGTTGAGCATTCGTGCTTACTGTTCCCGAGAAGAGGAACGCGAAGTTCATGACCATAGCCATCAATGCTGCCAGTGTAGTGAAGCAACCAAGGATGAGACCCAAACCTACAAGGAATTCACCCAATGGGATAACGAAGTCGAACAGTCCTGCGTTTGGTACTGCGAATTTCTCAAGGAACGTTCCCCACCATGCTTGAACTGCTGGATGATCACCCGTTGTTTTTTCCAATGCCCCTGCAAGGAACCCGCCAGCTTCGAATCCGCCAGTCAATTTGCTCCATCCGTGAGTCATCCAATCATAACCGATATACACCCGAAGTACTGTCAAAATCCACATTGCTACTTTGTTTTCTCTAAGCCATTGGTTTGTGCTGAACATATGAACCACTCCTTCATGGAATTTAGTGTGTGTTGTTTTTCTTTTTCTAAGTGATCACCTTTGATGTCTTTATTGTATAGTCCAAGAGCCATCTTGTTTGTGATTAAAATCACAATCTAGTTTAAATTTTAAGTAAGGTTTGAGAAGTTCACATTTAGGACATATTTTTCTCGCAAATCGCTGTTTCAAATGTGGATTACACGCTGTATCAAGGCCTTCTGGGCGCAGACAAATCGGGTGGGGTGTGATTAAATGGAAAGAAATACGTGAAATGGTTGCCCACATGAGACATATATCACAACTTAGAACCAGGCCATATCGTTCAGGAGGTCCTATATTGAAGCTTTTTAAATGGAACAAAGCAGCATCGGCTGCATCCCTGTTTATTCTCTCATTGAGTCTTGTTGCCTGCCAAAACCAGGAGGCGACTCAAATGCCAATTCAACCAGAACCTGCTCCCGCACCTGTGCAAGAAGAACAGAACGTGGAGGAAACCAACACGTCTCTCTATACAGCACCTCTGACAGGTCTGCCTGTAGATGAAGCGATTACGCGTCGACCACTCGCCGTAATGATTAATAATGCACCAGCGGCTCGGCCCCAATCGGGTCTGAGTTCAGCCGATATCATTCTTGAAGTCCTCGCTGAGGGAGGCATTACCCGTTTCATAGCCATCTTCCAGAGTGAAGGTGGTGCTGAGACGGTTGGACCTGTTCGCAGTATACGCCCATATCTGATTGAGCTCGGTGAGAGTTATGATGGAGTACTTGTTCATGCCGGAGGCAGTCCGGAGGCGTATTCTATTTTGCAAAGGCAGCAGAAACAGCATATGGATGAAATCTCGAATGGTGGACCTTACTTCTGGCGTTCCTCGGATCGTAAAGCCCCACATAATCTGTATACTTCAGCGGACAAGCTGAGGGAAGGGGCAGATATCAAGGGTTATAGCCATGACTTCAAGTCTCCCGTATACATCTATAACGAAGAAGGCGCGACATCTGCAGGAGAGGCAGTGAAACAATTTGATATCCATTATTTATTGGATAGTTACCGGGTGACGTATGATTATGATGAAGTTAGCGGACGATATATGAGAATGGTGAATGGCAAGGCAGATCAGGATCTGGATAATGGTACTCAGCTTGGCGCAGCGAATATCATTGTGGCAGGTGCAGATCACAAGGTGCTCGATAGTGTAGGTCGGTTGTCCGTTAATTTGGAACAGGGCGGGGAAGCCATGTTGTTTCAGAAGGGCAAGATGATTCGTGGGCAGTGGGTGAAGAAGCAGGGGGATATTATACGATTTGTTCAGGGTGGTAATGAAGTTGCTCTTGTGCCGGGTAACACCTTTATCAGCATTGTTCCCAATCAACCGGAATTTTCCAGTCACGTGAAACTGGCTGTGCAGCAATAAAGGATGTAATGAAAGAAAACAATGAAACATGTATCCATTTTGTCGTCGAAAAGGCATTATATTTGTCCTTAGCGTGAAAAGTAGAATCGTGTCGATTCTGAATTTTGATGTCGAATTGTAAACGCAGTGTAAAATCTTGACTTGAATTTACCATTATTCCAAATAATTAAGATTCATTTCAGATTAATGTGATAAGAATATAAAAAATGATCACACCTTTTGTACAAACCATGAAACAAATATGATAAGATATCAAAGGTTGTCATTTCATGTTTCATCGGTTATCAGCAATTTTTCTCGTAAAGGGGATAGAGCTATGAAGCTTAAGAAGAAGAAGGATATATTTTTTGAGACACTGGAGAACATGGCAGATACGGTTGTTCAAGCGGCAGATTATTTCTCCCAGCATGTTTCCAACCTTCAGGATGTGACTCTTTTCGCTAATGAAATGAAGAAGTACGAGTCGAAATGTGATGATTACGTGCATACGATCATTACAGAACTCAACAAAACATTTATCACGCCGATCGAACGCGATGATATCATGGAGCTGACAACAACACTAGATGACGTATTGGACGGACTCGAAGCAACGGCTTCCCGTTTCTATATGTACCAACTGACGGATCCGGACGAATTTATCGTTCAGTTCTCTGAAATTTTGCGCCAATCGGCTTACGAAATTCAGAAGGCAATCCATCTGCTGTCACAGAAAAAATTGCTGGCCATCCGTGAATACACCATTCGTTTGAATGATCTGGAAAACCAGGGCGACGAAGTGCTGCGCATGTGTATCAAACATCTCTTCGCTACCGTGTCTGATCCGATTGAACTGATCAAACGTAAGGAAATTTACGAGCGTCTTGAGACAACAACGGATGCTTGTGAAGACGTGGCGAACGTGCTCGAATCCATCATTATGCGTAATTCTTAAGGAGCCAGAGAATAATGGAAACAACGATTTGGGTATTAGGTATAGTCGTCTTCCTTGCACTGGCGTTTGACTTCATCAATGGTTTTCACGACACGGCCAATGCCATTGCCACTTCGGTATCAACACGGGCACTAACGCCACGTCGCGCGATCCTTTTGGCAGCGGTGATGAACTTTGTCGGTGCGATGATGTTTACAGGCGTTGCGAAGACGATTGGGGGGAGTGTGACCGACCCCACCACGCTGGATAACGGGATAGAGGTCGTCATAGTCACCTTGATATCAGCGATTATCTGGAACCTGGTTACATGGTGGTTCGGTATTCCGTCCTCATCCTCACATGCACTTATTGGAGCCCTTGCAGGTGCCGTACTCGTTGGCGCAGGATCTGATAAAGTGAAATGGAGCGGATTCATTGATATCGTCGGAGGTTTGTTATTATCACCTCTGATCGCATTTGCCATCGGTTATGTGGTCATGACGATTCTCAAATATATTTTCGCCAAACGCAGTCCGCATAACGTGAACAAAGGTTTCCGTACGGTACAGATTTTCACGGCAGCACTGCAAGCATTCACGCATGGTACGAATGATGCACAGAAAGCGATGGGGATTATTACGTTTGCTTTGGTTGCAGCAGGTGTGCAGGATAATCTGGATGTTCCGCTGTGGGTTAAAATCTCAGCAGCAACTGCGATGGCTCTGGGTACATCCATTGGTGGTTGGAAAATCATCAAAACGATGGGTACCAAAATCTTTAAAATTGAACCGATCAACGGATTTGCCGCCGATCTGTCAGCTGCATCCGTTATTTTCACAGCAACGTTGCTTCACCTTCCAGTGAGTACAACGCACGCGATCACATCAGCTATTCTGGGTGTGGGCTCCGCGAAACGTTTCTCTGCGGTGAAATGGGGACTTGCTGGACGTATTATTATTACGTGGTTCATTACGATTCCGATTACTGCTGCACTGGCAGGATTGTTGTACTGGATTATTTTCTAAAAAGAGAAGTTATCCCGAACGAATTCGGAGTTACCAGACAATCTGTTCATAACTGTGTGAATATTGGGATATGTGGATAAATATACAACCAAAATCAAGAGACGCCTGTGCATGAACGTGTGGACAGGCTGGATATGTGGATAGCCATCCGTGGAATGATAAACCAAAAAGAAGATATTCCTGTGGATACAGGGAACTGTGGATAGGGAAATGAGAGAAGCCAACAGGGTTGGCTTTTTTTGTTGTCGAGTTTGAAGGTACCTGTGTACAATAACGTAAAGATACAGGACAAGGATGTGATCTGATTTATGATTCGTACACTCGCCATTACACGAGAACATCAAGTCTCCGTTAACGTACCACTTACACAGCTGGATCTGAACGATTACGCCTGGGTATGGGCGGATTTTAACCAGCCAACGGAAGAGGAAAGCCGTTTGCTGGATACATATTTTCATTTTCATCCATTAGCCATAGAGGACTGTCTGCATGTATTGCAACGGCCCAAGCTCGATTATTATGATAATCTGCAGTTTCTTGTACTGCATGCACTGAACCCGTCCACACTGGAAGCCGAGGAGGTTGACTTGTTTCTCGGATCAAACTTCTTGGTGTCTTTTCATCATGGCGTATTGGAGGAAGTGGATGAAGCGTGGGAACGCTTGTTGCACCATGCACATGAACGAACCATCTGGGCGCGAGGTCCGGTGGCAGCAGCCTATACGGTGATGGACAAGCTGGTCGATCATTATTTTCCGTCCTTATTTGCGATTGAGGATGAACTGGCTGAACTGGAGAACCGGGGTGGACAAGAATCGGTGGAAGACTTGATGAACCAGGTGTTTGATCTGCGGACTCGATTGCTGAAGCTTAGAAGAACCGTAGTACCGATGCGGGATCTGCTCTATCGGGTGGTGAACTCCCAGCATGTGCAGCGAACAGGTGAACATACGGCTTATTTTACCGATATCTATGACCATTTATTGAAACTGACGGACATGATTGAAGCCGATCGGGAGATGACCGCTGACCTGCGCGACAGTTATATTTCCCTGAACTCCAACCGGATGAATCAGATCATGAAGACACTCACGGTGATTACGACTGTATTTATGCCGCTCACACTGATCGCGGGTATTTATGGCATGAACTTTGCCTATATGCCTGAGCTGCAATGGAAGTTTGGTTATGGTGCGGTGCTGCTGTTAATGTTTGTGCTTGGCGGGAGCATGGTGGCCTGGTTTGTAAAACGGGGCTGGTTTAAGTGAGAATCGTACGCCTTACTGCTCCGTATGCAGTTCCATCTTTCGGTGATAAGCGCACGGTATTGCGAGCAGATCATCAGAAGAAGATTGCGTAGCTGAAGCAACGTTGTTTACATATGAAAAGGGCCACTGGACAAGGATCTCAGGCAGGAATGGAATAACCTGTCTGAAGATGATTGCCAGGTGGCCTTTCTGATTCTTCTATTAGAAGTACTAGAGGTATTGAAAGTATTCTATCCACATGTGAATAAGTTTTTGCTGAAACGAGCTGTGTATAACTTACGACGATTTCCTGTTACTCCACTTCAAGGATAAAAGAAGTTGTAGCTGCTTCTTTGCCATTCACAACAATGGTAAGCGTATGCAGACCGGCATAATATTTTCTCGTTGTGATGACTTTGAAAGATTGTTTGGTGGCTACCTTGGTTCTGCCTGTCGGGTACATTTTATCGGAGCATTTGAACCGTTTGGGGGCCTGTTTGCCGTTTGCCTTCATATAACCCATCTCATATTCAATTCGCAGCATCTGTGACTCGCCGCTCTCATTAACGACATCAAACGAAAAATGAAGATCCTCGCCAATGCTAATCGTATCCTGGACAAGCTGAAGCTGCTCAATGTGAATCGAATCCTGCTCGTTATAACCAAAAAGACTTAGTGCTTTGCTATGTCCTTTCTTCAGTAATGACCTGCTGGCATGCCGGACAATCCAGTCTGTGTGTACATGTTGTCCGTACCAGGTTGTGGCCAGATCCATAACCAGTTCAGGGTGGTCCTTGGAGATGTCATTCAGATGATTGGCGACACTCTTGCGAACATAGAGGGACTCGTCCTGTTTCAATGCATGGAGAATCGGAAGTACAGGCGTTGGATCAGTGATAAAGTTCTGGAGTTTCGCACCCCAAGGCAAACGTGGCCGGCTGCCCTCACTGGCAAGTCTGCGGATATGCTCGTTGTTGCTCTCTGCCCACGCCATCATATGTTTCATCGTTTGGATTGGATAATGTTCAATAAACGGGCGTACCGCGAACTCCGAGCTGGAATAAGGTGTGAAGAGGGTCAGATACTTCATGGATAACTCGTAATCTTCCGGGTCAAGTCCGTTTACTTCGATAAAATCCGGTACAAACAGATATTCAACGCCTCTCATCGTAGGAGCGGCTTGTTCGATAATATGTAATGCTTCCTCATAATTGTCCGGCAGTACCTGGGTCAAAGCCAGTGTGATTCTGCGAATGCGCGCTTTGAATTCCAACTGTTCCCAGCCTTCAGCGAAAACCAATTCATGAAATTGCTGTGTATCCAGCTTCGGGTAGAATTGACGCAACTGTTCGCCGGTCCGATCGATTAATGCGGGAGTGTATTTGTCTTTGATAAGTTCCATGGTCCGCCTCCTTTAGTTACTATCCAGTATACCTCAAATTACAGAAATAAGAACGTGAGTTCCTGAAATTTATTTGTATACGGATGAACGGTGTTAAGGCACCCACCTTCTGTATGGGGGTGCCTGAATTTTTTAACCTTTGCGACTTTTGGGACGGCGCTTGTTGGAATTGGATTTGCGGCGGACTGGAGTTGTATTGCGGCGACGTGTAGCATTCGTTGTTTTGTTCCGACGTTTGTTTTTACGTTTCCGGGGTGGCGTATATTCTTCATAGTCTGCATCAGCTGCGCTGTTATTCGATTTTCCTTTTCCAAAAGGCAGAATGCCCATAACAAGTTTCATCATCGGAGCCATCTGCTGGATCCCACCAACAACCTTCTGCATTTTGCCTATTCCACTCATGATTCCATCAATGCCGCCGAAGCGGTCGATCATTCCTTTTAACTCACCGATGTTGGCTAACGAAAAGCCGGAACTGCCAGTAGCAGGCGCCGTTACCGGAGCTGGGGGAACAACCTGAGCTGCACCTCCATAAAAGTTCCCGCCAGCCACACCTTGCCCATAGGGTACAACTGCAGAAGCTTCGACTTCACCGAAGCCCGGGTAATGGGGCTCTACTCCAGGGTACATCGGTTGAATCTGGGTTTCATTTAAAGACCGCGGAACCACACCGGGAGGGATATAGGCAGAAGTATGTGCCTGCCGATGAGCATGAGAAGACGGACGCTGCCTTGGTGCTGGCTGGCGGTGATAATAATGCTGTGGCATGAACGATCACGTTCCTTCTATTGGATTTCGGAATTGCGTTCCATGAGTTGTATGACAGATGTACATCATAGACCCTTGTGGAACTCCCTTTTGTTATACTGTATGTCATTCGCGGAGAGACGGCGTAGGCGGGTATCCCGGAAAACGGGATATTTGCGGATTTGGGCGCATGTATGATGGCAGGTTCACGAAGAGTAAAATGCAGTTTAGACACAAAATTGTAACATTTAGGAGGATTGAAATCCTACATAAGTAATCGGATATATACAGGTGAAAACTGGGAAATAGCGCGGTAATTTCGCCCGCTGTACGCGAGGGGAGGACAATGGTACCTTTTGTAAGCGGTAACATGTATTTTTATTCTGTAGTGCGTGAAATCGGTAACGCTTGAAATACCAACTCAGGGTGAGTACAATGTAGGTACACAGTAACCGCTAGGGGATGATGATGAAATGCAGCTGAAAAAGCTAAATGATAAAAGCATTGAACAACTATTCGAGGCTATTTTGACGCTAAAAGATATTGAAGAGTGTTATGTTTTCTTTGATGACCTCTGCACAGTTAACGAGATCCAATCCATGTCCCAGCGGCTGGAAGTGGCTCGTATGTTGGGTAAAGGCAATACGTATAACCAGATTGAAGCAGAAACAGGTGCGAGTACAGCTACAATTTCACGTGTGAAACGCTGCCTGAATTACGGCAATGATGGTTATAAAATGACGCTGGAACGCCTGGGACGCTAACATGAAGAAGCCGGGTGTACTCATCATCAGTCACGGTTCACAGGAGCAGACCTGGGTGGAATCCGTCGATGACGCGATCTCCCGGTTGAATCTGCCTGTTCCATTACCGGTTGAAGCCGGTTTTCTTGAACTTGTGGAAGGACGCCTGATCCAGGACGGTATCGACCGACTGGAAGCACAAGGCGTAACCGATATTCTGGTCGTACCTCTATTTGTTTCGTCCGGGAGTACACATGTGGATGAAATTGAATATGCCATTGGTGCAAAGGAAACACCTGATCGCGAAACGGATCTGGAACCGTTCGATGTAAAGGCTCGGGTTCACTTCGGTTATCCAATGAATAGCGATCCGGATATTGCCGTGATGGTGTGGGACAAAGTCCGATTACTGTCGCAGCAACCGGAGGAAGAAACGATTCTGCTGGTAGGCCATGGTAGTATTCATGATGGTTTTCGCGAGCGTTGGGAAGCCGGAATTTCTTCCCTTGCAGAGCGTGTGCAGGAAGTTAGTGGTGTAGCCCATACGGATTATGCATTGCTGAATCCGGAGAGTGTGTACGACAAAGTGAAGTACTGGAGCGAAGAGCGGGGGAACCGAGTCATTGTGGCGCCGCTGTTTTTGAGTGCCGGTTATTTCACGAGGAACGTTATTCCGGGTCGGCTGCAGGAACTGAGCTATGTGTACAGTGGTGAGACGCTGTTGCCACATCCATTGCTTGGGCAGTGGCTGGAGCGTCAGATCCAGATTTTGCTGGAGAGATGTATTGAGGTTAAAGCTTCTTCTTGAAGTGATCGCTTTGGCATAGGTGTGTAATCACTTCGCTCGCAGTAATGTCGCATCAATTGATTTGAACTCCATAGCTTCATAAACAATCAAACCACGTCGAAGGACGTGGTTTTTGTTTGTTGTAGATCACTTGAGCGAGGATTAGTTTATCCATTAATGGGTGCGTGCAATTGCAGATGTAGCTCCAGTAAACTTATTAATTGGTCAACGATCTCCTCAGCCGGATAAGGCATGGAATTCATAATCCACCACTCCAGAAGACCGACTGCAGCGGAAGCAAGAAACTGTATGGTGATCTCTTTTTTCATACCTTCCTGGATACCGCAGGCATCCATCTGTTCCTCCACCCCCTGGACCAACAATGTCATCAACTTACTACGGAATGCCGGAATACCTTTTTTGGTTAGAAGTGTGGTATAGGTAGAGGCATGCTGTTCCAGATAACGGAAGGTTCGGAGCAACGCATCCTTCGTCGTAACGGGTGTTGTAGTAGAGCTTTCGATCATACAGGTATCCAACAATTGCTGCAAATAGGTCTCAATGCATTGATCCAACAGATCGAACTTGTCAGCGTAATGCAAATAGATGGTTCCTCGGTTTACATTAGCCCGATCAGCAATATCGTTTATCGTAATTTGTTCAAAATTCTGTTCCTCCAGTAACCCCACAAAAGCTTCAATTATCGCCTTTCGTGTCTTGAGTACTCGTCTGTCCATGGCCCCTCCTATGATGGTTTTCAACAATAAGGAATCATTCGTTGATTATTCAACAAAAACGGATATTTTAACGATTGAAGCACAGTAGGTGCTTTGTTACTCTTATTTTATCAACACATGTTGATAAAACAACGATTATTTATAAACTATGAAATTGAGGGATAACCAATGAAGATATTAGTGTATGGGGCGGGGGTTTTGGGCAGTCAACTGGCACACGTTCTGGTGCACGGCGGCAATGAAGTCACCATTCTGGCTAGAGGGAAGCGGGCAGAGGAGCTGGAGAAGGATGGAATCGTCATCCGGCATGTTTTTCAATTCAAAACGACAGTTGATCCGGTTCGGGTAGCCAGAACGTTGGAAGTGGATGACCAATATGATCTGATTTTTGTTGTCATGAAATATAACGATTTTCCTTCAGTGTTACCTATCCTGGCAGAGAATCAGAGCAGTAATATTGTGATTGTGGGTAACAACGCAGATGCACGAAGCATGCAAAACTTTTTGGAGGAAAACAGCAGGGTAGCAAAACGGGTCGCGTTTGGATTCCATGTGAGTGGAGGGAAGAGGGAAAAGGACCGAATGTTATCGATCGGTGGAGGTAGCGGACAAATGGTAATCGGCAGTCTGGATGGAGAGATAGGCTTTAAACCTTTGCTGGATCAAGCTTTCCAACATGTGAAATACAAGTTGAATGTTCTGAGTGATATTGATGCCTGGCTGAAAAGCCATATTGTGCCCATTCTGATGCTTAATGCGGTGAGCTTTAATGAGGAGCGTGAGTTGATCAAGTTGGACGGGAACAGAAAGCAAATCCAACATATGATTGGGGCGATGGATGAGGGCTTTAGCGTACTTGAGGCTATGGGCATAACGATTATACCGGAGATTCAGGCTAAAATGATCCGCAAGCATCAACGGATGTTGTACCTTCTGTTGAAGATCTATAGCATGCTTCCGGTTCATAAGCTGGTCGCGGGTTCTTTTGGAGAGATTGAGGCGTTAAATAATGCATTTGACGATTGGAAAAAGACAACAGGAATCTCGACTCCCCATTGGGACGTGCTGAAAAGAGATTTTACTATCCTTAAATGAAGTGTTGCTCATTAACCCAATACGGACTACAATAAAACCAACTAATAAAATGGGGATAAGAAGATATACAGATGCGGGAAGTGCCCATGCGTTATGTGAAAGCAAATCAGGTCGGTATTGTATTGTTTGTTTTACTCTCGTTTGTGTTCAATCCAATTGTAGTTCTGGGAGCGCTGTGGAGCATTCAGGTGGTTGGTCTGGCTTCCAGTGGCAAACTTAATCTGTTTGTGCAAATTGGGAAAGCTGTGTTGACTGGTAAAGGTACAGAGACGCAGGCGGTGGAGCTGCAGCGATTCAACAATATTCTGGCCGTGCTCTTCCTGTCTCTGGCACTCATCTCGTTCTCGCTCAGCTGGGTAGCTGCAGGTTATGTATTCTCCGTCATGCTTCTCGCGGCTGCAAGCGCGGCACTGCTGGGTTATTGTGTAGGCTGCACCATCTATTTCTGGTATAAACAGCTGCGTGCAGGCAGAAAAATCGGATTTTGAGGTTGGCTGAAGAAGTGATACAGGTATCCGGAATACTACGATAGCTTCATAACGAAATCCCCCTCAAGTGAGCTGTTCACTTGAAGGGGATTTTCTTTTTTATCTTATCTGAACCAGGCTTTGTTTAAATTGTTGGTGAAATAGTTATCGTTGAAAGGCACGTTGGCGCTACCGAAGTCCGTCGTGTTGAGTGCATTTCGTGCCGCAGAAGTCAGATCGTCCCATCCGATCAAAGGCTGAGTTCCACCCACAGCGTTGGTGACCCCAAGCTCATGGTTCAGCGGCCAGGTACTATTATAGGAAATCAACGGATGGTTACCTTGTGTATTGTTATTGCTCGGTGTAACTTTGGTAAACTGGCCGTGACCGGAATATGCGATAGAGAGGATTTTGGAATTGGCAGCTGCCGGATTATCAACCCACACGACGATTCCTTCCCAATCATGACGATGGCCGAGTCCAGAGGAAGGGGAATCTTTGGGGAAATACCACGAATACATGATAGCCCACACCCCATTGTGCCATGCGGAGCGGGAGTAGATCTGCCCTGTATTTGAGCTACAGTTCCCGTTCGATGACCCGGACGTATTCAAGCCAGCGCTGGTATTGCCCTGTTGATCCACTGCGGGAAAAGGGACACAACCATGATAGACTTTTAGAAAAGGCTGAAAACGCTTGGCTGCTTGTTGTGTCACGGTGACTGGTGAGACTTCCTGAAATCCGACAACCTGATCATGATTAATTTCTGCCGCTTCAACAGTGGTAACCCAAGGAATACAGGCCATAAGCGAAACCATGAGCATTAATACGATTTTTTTCATTTACACTTCTCCTTCAAGGGTATGATGTGGTGCTAAGTAGAGGGTGCACTAAAACTATATTGGAAAAAGATTTATATTATTTATCTTTTTATCTTAAGATTTGTAAATTTGTAGCATATCTATGTCATAATCATATAAAGATCATCGAAATCGAAGACTAATTCCTGTCCAAGCGGGCAGAATGGTTGATTAATGAGACTATTTTACATAAAAGGTAGTGGGGAAGATTCAGGAGTGGTGCGTGAGGTTTATTGGGTAATAGGCAGATGAGTGGGTACGGATATGTTAAAATATACTTATACATTACAGACTAGGACATCTTTACATTTGATGATATGATAGGAGTTAAAGGCTTTGGAATGAGACGGAATTCCTGATGCATAGATATAGGTAAGACGAAAGATTAGAGCAGAATGAACGCAAGTTCATTATTGTGTAAAAAATATGCCCTTTTGTGGACTGATGCAACGTAAGAATATGAGGTCGTTTAGACTCATGGATAATGTGGAATAGGTGGCGTATGAGATGAAAAAAGCTCGTTTAATATATAATCCGACCTCAGGCCGGGAAGAAATGAAGAAACGTCTGGCTGATATTTTGCAGCGTTTGGATCAAGGTGGTATTGAAGCTTCATGTCACGCAACAACGGGTGAAGGTGACGCAACCCGGGAAGCTGAACTGGCGATTGAGCGCGGATATGACATGATTATTGCTGCTGGTGGCGATGGCACGTTGTACGAAGTGATTAACGGTATGGCTGAGCGGGAGAACCGTCCTCCGCTGGGTGTGTTTCCTTTGGGAACAACGAATGATTTTGCACGTGCACTCGGCATTCCGAGACAGTGGGAAGATTACGTGGATCTGGTCATTAACCAGCAGCTTCGCCCGCTCGATCTGGGCAAAGCGAATGATAAATATTTTATCAACATCGCTGGTGGTGGCTCATTAACTGAACTGACCTATGAAGTACCGAGTCGTCTGAAAACGATGATTGGGCAACTGGCCTATTATATGAAGGGTATTGAGAAAATGGCGAGCCTGTCTCCACAGGAGCTGATTATTCGCGCCGACGGTCAGGAAGAGATCCATGATGAATTCATGTTATTCCTCATCGCCAATACCAATTCGGTCGGGGGCTTCGAGAAGTTGGCTCCGGGTGCAACCATTGATGATGGTCTGTTCGATGTGATCGGTGTCCGCAAGTGTAATCTGGCCGACATGATCCGCCTCGTAACGCTTGCGCTGCGTGGGGAGCATCTTAACGACAAGAAAGTGGTCCATTTCCAGACGAGTCATATGGAAGTTACGTCCCCGGGATATGTGCAACTTAACCTCGATGGAGAGTTGGGCGGCACGCTGCCAGCTACATTTACGAATTTGCGTCATCATCTGATGTTGTATCGTTAAATACTAAAAAGAAAGAAGTGAATGTACGTTGTCTAATACGAACCGCAGCGGTCGTGGAAAAAACCGCCGGAATTCGGCTGCCTCTCAGGGGCAAGGGAACGCTTCAGCGTCCCGTCAGCCAAGTCAATCATCTCGTCCATCTACACGTCAGCAGGGAAAAGAGGTGCGGCCACAAGGCGCATCTCTTTCTGCCGTTCGTCCAAAAGGGAGAGCGCGGGAATCTGCACCAATCGAAGGACTGCCCGTTAGTAAAAATGAAGAGACGGTCATCGACATCATTGGCATGAATCATGACGGTGAGGGTGTAGGTCGTGCGAATGGATACACGCTCTTTGTGCAGGGTGCGCTTCCAGGTGAAACCGTGCGTGTGCGCGTGATGAAAACCAAGAAGCAGTATGGCTACGCCAAATTGCTGGAGATCGTGAAAGCAAGCCCGGATCGTGTGTCCGCGCCATGCCCGATCTACGATCAGTGCGGCGGCTGCCAGATCCAGCATATGAGCTATGCCGGACAGCTTGCGTGGAAACGCCAGTTGGTAGTCGATAATTTGCAGCGGATTGGCAAGCTGAACGTGATAGTGGAGGATGCAGAGACGTTGGCATCCAACGCGCTGGATGATAAAGAGGGCGCCGAACAGCGCGTGCAGAATGACGCTTCAGTTGATGAGGCGAATGAAGCACAAATGATTGGAAGTAATCGTATTCGTTTCCTTCTCGAAGGTGTCATGAACGAAGAGGATACAGAGCAGGGCATTCGTGTGCTGCCTACGATGGGTATGGACGAGCCATGGCGCTATCGGAATAAGGCACAGGTGCCGATTGGTGTGACCGAGGGTGGTCTGGTAGGTGGTTTTTACGCTAAAGGAAGCCATCGGATCATCGATATGGAGACTTGTCTCATTCAGCACGAACATAATGATGAAGTGGTTGCGAAGGTGAAGGAGATCGGCAGTCATTTTGGAATTAGTGCCTATAACGAAGAGACAGGACGCGGCTTGTTGCGTCACGTGGTCGTGAAGAAGGCGTTCCGTACAGGTGAGATGATGCTTGTTCTGGTTACGAATGGTCGAGACATTCCGTACAAAGACGAATGGATTGGCAGTATCCGTGAAGCGATTCCGCATGTAGCGAGTATCTGCCAGAATGTGAACAAAAAACAGACCAACGTCATCTTTGGCGATGAGACCCGCGTACTGTGGGGCCGTGATGTAATTTATGATTATATCGGTGATGTGCAGTTTGCGATCTCGGCTCGTTCGTTTTATCAGGTGAATCCGGTGCAGACGGAAGTACTGTATGGGAAAACGGTAGAGTACGCAGGACTGAGCGGCAAAGAGACGGTAATTGATGCCTATTGCGGCATCGGAACGATCTCTCTTTTCCTCGCGCAACATGCGGATCAGGTGTATGGGGTAGAGATCGTGCCTGAAGCGATCGAGGATGCGCGGAGCAATGCGCTCTTGAACGAGATGCGTAATGTGAAGTTCGAAGTTGGCGCATCCGAGGACGTTATTCCACGCTGGAAAGAACAAGGTATCGAAGCAGACGTGATCGTTGTCGATCCGCCGCGTAAGGGCTGCGATCCACGCTTGCTGGAAACAATCCTGGAGATGAAGCCGGAGCGCGTGGTGTATGTGAGTTGTAATCCGAGTACGCTGGCACGCGATTTAAGAGTACTGGAAGATGGCGGTTATCGGACGGTTGAGGTAACGCCGGTGGACATGTTCCCACATACGGTCCATGTGGAGAGTGTAGCGATGTTGGTTAGGGTGTAGTGTTTTGAAGCTACATTTACCTGTTTTAATAAATAGCTGCTTTGCCCGAAGCTTCTAAAGCTCGGGCTATAGTTGTTATAACCATTACTAGAGTTGATGTTGGTCTGAATAATATCAAGTTTTCCAGTTTATCCGTTTTTAATAGCTGTGTGTTGTTCAGTGTTTTCTAATGCCAAGGTAAGACGTGGCAAAGGTATACCTAACTTTTTGGCTTCTCTCACAACTTCAAGTACTGCAAAACTGGACTTACTATTATTGTATTCAATGAAAAGTCGTGGTAAGTTGCCCTTTGCAAAAATAACCTTGTTAAACAGCGTGCCGATAAGTGCCGGTGGGATCTTGGTCAACAGTAGAGTAATCCCGTCCATCTTTGCGCCTCTTGCTTTAAGAACAGGCTTCATTTCCCGCATACTCTTGCCTACATTTGCGAATGAGTCACTATGATTCAAGAGTGCTGGGAAGCTTCCCCGTTTTAACACCTCGGTCTCCATCGCCGCATTCATGGCATAGTGATTCCATAACCAGCTTTGCATATCCTTGATCCAATTGATTTTAAAATGTGCGCTTTCAAATAGTTCTTTGACCTTGTTGTTTATCTGTTCCGTGCCTACCCGTGGTTTTTCCAAAAATATCATTTTTAAAAAGCCGCCCCTAAGCTTATTGTCCTCAATGCCGCCTCCTGCTCCTGGGAACCCAAAGACAACATTGTTCATAGACAAGGGCAAGATCGATGATTTTAAATCTTGCCAAATATTATTGAATATTAGGATCGGGGTGTTACCAGCGGTAGTCGATAGTAATTGTGCTGCTTCGGGAAGTTGCTCCGTGTTGACACTCGCAATAATGAGATCGTAATTTGGGCTTATCTCCTCATGCAGCTTGACTTTCCAGCTTTCCTGGATTAACTGTTTCCCTCTTCGTGCATCCCACATTTCAAGCGCTATATGACTTCCGAAGCTTTCTTTTCTCCCTTTTCTAACGTAAAACTCAACGGTATGCCCTGCCTTCTCTAAAGCCCACGCGTATTGGGTCGATATTACACCTCTACCGAAAAATAAAATTCTCATCTTAGCCTCCTAATAATCCATATTCATCCCTTGTTGATGATCCAACAACGTGTTGTATAATGTTATTGTATTGATTCACTATACGGTCATCAACCATCAGATTATTAATATCTGTCGGATAATTGATCGAACAGCAAACGGAGGCAAATAATGAAAAAGCAACCTGAAATTACGGATAAAACAAGGCAGACATTCATAAATGTATTCTGCGATTTATATAGCCAAAAACCAATCGGAAAAATATCCATTCAAGAGATTGCTAACCAATCAGGATATAATCGGAGTACATTTTATCAATACTTTACAGATATCTATGAGTTGTTGGACTGCGTTGAAGAGCGTGTTTTGAAATCCATTAACGAGGAGATGGCAGGTAGAGAGTTTTCTACACATACGTTCCAGGATGCACTTCAATGCTTGGAAAATGCAGAGGACATTTCAGTTCTGAAAGCCCTCTTGGGCGACTATGGTTCTGTTCATTTTGTGGAACGCTTGAAAAGAGAAATTCCCTTTGAGCGATTGATTGTGGATTTTCCAACAGATGATGTCTTGGCACCATATATCATCGAGTTTTACATATCAACATTAATATCTATGTTTCGTCTTTGGATACACAGAGACAAAGATCTATCGTCAGAAGAATTGGTCAAGCTGATCGATAGTCTATTTGCAAAGGGGATAACACCGTATCATATTTTTGGCGCGGTCAATCCGCAGCGTTCTGGAGTGTAGCGATGTTGGTTAGAAGCTAAACATAGACATAAGGGGTTCGAGAATTGATACATGATTCTCGAACCCCTTTTTTGTCTTTGTTTCAATATCATCCATTAATTATAGTAGTCTAATATACGTGCACACCCGTGCCAAGCACGGATTTGTTTTGTACGGAATTTCCGGATAGATATACCTTTTGCAGATTAGGCAGCTGACTTAGGGCCTCGATATTGGAAATAGCATTGTTCTCGATATGAAGCTCTTCTATGGCCTGCCAGTTGCTCATGAATTCTAAAGAATCCAAATTGCTATCCTGCATGGTGAAGGAACGCAGAGCGGACATTTTGGCAAAGTAAGGCATCATTTGATCAATTTCAGTAACAGAGGTATTGTTCATGCTGAAATATGGCTGGTCTAAGATCAAATGTTCAAGTACGCTGTTCTCCGCGGCCTTTTGTTCAAAATTGAGTCTGCACTCGGAGCACATCAGAGATTTGATCTGCTTCAAACGAAATAAGGCGTCGCTTTCCTTGAACAGTGACGAGTCGTAAATGTTTAAGGTCTCTAGGCGGGACAAGCCGTCCAGGGCGACAAGATGGGTTATTTCACTGATCTCCCAGAGGGAAAGCTCCTTCAGCTTCGGAAATTTCCCCAACGCCGTCAAATTTAACTCTCCGCTTCCGCCACGGAGCGTCAGACTGGTTGTAGCCGGGGCCTTTAGCCCGGGGAGAAAGGAGCTTGGAATTTCCACTCGCTCTACTTTAGGCAGTGTCAGCGCTTCTGCATTCTCGTAGTAGCCGGACAACGTTAATTCCCGCAAAGAGGACAGGCTATTGATAGTCTTTACCGAACCAAGTTGACTTAGAGAAGCCAGGCGTAGTGTAGTAATGGAGTTTTTGCCGGTCAAGCGCTCCAGGCTCGAGATGTTTACATTTTCAATATCTAGCGTTTGTAGAGCAGGCATATTTTGCACAAAGTCGATGGACTTTACATTCGTTAAATAGGACAACTGAAGCTCCTGAAGCTGGGTCAAGGCATACAGCGGCTGCAGGTCTGTGGTTTCACTGTACTGTATAGACAAGGATGATAACCCGGTCATGGACGACAACCATCCGAGTTCATCGACAAAGGTGAGCGACAGGGACTTGATTGGCAATTGGTTTAACAAGTGAAAATCTGTTACGGACTCATCCACATAGGTAATGGATAAAGAGTTCAGATTGGGGAATTCCAGCAACATAGCCAATTCCTGATTGCTGCGAAGCTGAGTGGTAAGCTCCGTAATTTTAGACTTGTCGCCAAAGTAGCCCGAAAATGTACTAAAGGATTCGTTAAAAGCGCCACCATAACTTTTTAATCCGGGCATATGGGCCAAAGTGGTTTGGTCCGTCTGGGATATTTCATAGGTATTCGTCAGGTCCAATGCCGTCAGTCCCTTAAAAGCTTCAAAATCACGCTGATCAATCCGCTGGCTATTCAGTTTCTTGTCCTGAGTAATATAAGTGATCTTCTCGGCCTGTTCATCGCTGAAGGGATCGGAGAGGCTATATGTAAACTTCCACTGATCATTCTCCGAATGCTCTACGGTTAAATAGCGAATACGAGCCAATTCCTCCTCTGTTGGCAAGGCAGACCCTTTATCAAAGATATCTCGCAAAAAGGAGAGCAAAACCTCGCTTTCAGGCATCTTTCGTACAGGCAGATTGGCTTCTGTTTTTGGATAGGTGGAGCTGTTGCTATAATAAAAATATGTACCGATCGCGCCAGTTAGGACTAACATCAGTATCAGCATTACCTTTACGGAGGCAGTCTGCTTCAGCGGTGCTTTAGGGGGCGTTCCATGGTAATGATTAATAGTCTGGTCTACGTAATAGACATGATTTTGCTTCAATAAAAGCTCTGTTTCACAATAGGGACACTTTAAAACCTCATCCTTCTTGTATTCAATTCTTCCGTTGCAATTGGGGCAGTTTAGCGGGATAAACGCCACGAATGTCCCCTCCTTCATTATGATGGTCATAAGATTATGCTGAACGGTCATCTGATTTCATTATACCTTGTGAATTTACGTTTGATGAGAGAAAGAAGTTTCACATAACGAAGGAGCAGGGAAATCCTGCTCCTTTTTGATCTTTTTTTAATATGGTCAGGTGGTAGGTCTTATTAAATAAATCATCAAGCAATAGATGTAATCGGATGTTTAACGTGCAGAGGGTAGAGATGTTCACCATGGGTTCTTACAAATAAACCTTCATTGGTGATCGAACTTTTTAGATCAAGACCGTGATCATCTGGAGTGAAATGAAAGGTTATTTTCTCCGTATCTTCATCTGCAATCTTATCCAAGATATCTTTCATATTCATTTCTTTTAAGCTAATAACGTCGAAGAGCTCAATATGATTGTCTTCTTTCTGATAAATAACAATGACGTTTTCGTTTTCCAAGTAATAAATATCATCACTAAAGACATTCAGGCAATAAAACATGAGTATTCCTTGAGCATGATGGGTTGCGAAATGGCGAGAAACAGGTAATCTTTCCGATGCAAATTTTTGAATAAGACGTAGATCCTCCGCGTTAGTAAAATCAAGTTTCTGAACGTTCGCAGGCTCAGGTGATTTTTTTGCCGTATAATCCATTGAAAAAAGATGTTCTTCCACAGGCTTGAACCCAAACTTGGGGTAAAAATCAAGCACCGATTCATTGGCAAAAAGGTACATGTAATCGTACTTGTTCTTGTATTCCTCTAAAACTTTGTTCATTAAACGTGTAGAGAGTCCTTTCCCCCGATAATCAGGATGTGTCATCACCGTGCCGATTTGAATCGCTTTTTTCTTCTCGCCGTGAATGATGAGCTCAAGGATGTTAACAGAAACGTTGGCAATAACCTGGTCTCCATCGACATATGAATAAGGGATGTAACGCTCGCCCCAGTATCCTTGTCGATACCAATCTTCAAAATTGATCTCAAACGTGTTGACAGCAAGCTCGAAAAAACTCTTGCGCAGTACTTCATTGTTTTTATAATTCTTCATAAATATTAATTCTTGCATGGTATTACCCCCTTAATCCTCAAAAATGACTGTTTGTATAGTGATACGATTCTGGATTTAACTATGTAAAATATGATTGCAGGTGACAAAAATCCTCTTTTAACAACACGTTTAAACAAATCTGGCGGTGTTGGTTAAGCAAGATTTGTAATAAGAGAAAATGGAGTTAGATATGGAAAGAGACGCGAGCGAATTCGCGTCTTCTTTTTTGCATGCTTTATCGGATATGCTTAAATGCAATTGCGTCAGTGAACTGTTTTTCACTATTGAAAATCTTGGTCCATTAATCTACGTTAAAATGCACGATTGCACTATATAACATCTTGTTGCGAAAAGGGTCAAACGTTACTTGATGTTGAACTTGCTTCACGCGCAGCATTAATGCTTTGTTCATTCCGATTCGTTCTTCGATCGCTCGTTCCAGTTCACGGAAGTCATAAGCCTGCAAGCATTCGACTTTATCTTTAATCATATCCAGTGAAATTTCCATATATAATTCAGGCCTCCTTAAAATCTCGATTTGCAGGTTAAAAGCCTGTCGAGCTTCATTTTAGAGGAGCTTTTCCAGTTCGGCAAGTGCAATCGGGCTGAAAATCTAATAAAGACGTGATAAAATCGGGAAAAGGCAATTTTGAGATCATCGAACGTTCAATAATCTGAAGATCAAATGGAAGTAATAACAGATACTGCTGTTTGAACGAAGTTACAGTTGCATGGTATAAGTGAAGAAGCTAGGACACCATAATGTGAATTGCAACAAAAAAACGAATGATCATGTAAATGATAGCAAGCAGATGCATGAGTTACGAGTTTTACTATTTTAACTATTAATGAGGACAAAGACTGTCCTGGAATGTATAGAGGAGCTTTTGAGATGACAAAGGAAAACTTTTGGCGTGAATTGCCACGACCATTTTTTATACTGGCACCGATGGAAGATGTGACGGATGTTGTGTTTCGGCATGTCGTAAGTGAAGCGGGCAGACCGGATGTGTTTTTTACGGAGTTTGCGAACACAGAGAGTTATTGTCACCCGGAGGGGCACCATAGTGTGCGTGGACGGTTGACGTTTACAGCGGATGAACAGCCGATTGTGGCTCATATCTGGGGAGATAAACCGGAATTCTTTCGTGAGATGAGCATTGGTATGGCGAAAGAAGGCTTTAAAGGCATCGATATTAATATGGGCTGTCCTGTAGCGAATGTTGCGGAGAATGGAAAAGGAAGCGGCTTGATCTGCCGGCCAGCCCTTGCGGCGGAGATTATTCAGGCGGCGAAAGCCGGGGGGCTGCCGGTCAGTGTAAAAACGCGTCTTGGATTTACTGAGGTCGACGAATGGCGCGACTGGTTGACCCATATTTTGCAACAGGACATTGTGAATCTGTCCATTCACTTGCGTACGAGAGAAGAAATGAGCAAAGTAGACGCTCACTGGGAACTGATTCCGGAGATTAAGAAACTTCGTGATGAGATAGCTCCTAATACACTGCTGACGATTAATGGGGATATTCCTGACCGTGAAACAGGCCTGAGACTCGCTGAGCAATATGGTGTGGATGGTATTATGATTGGACGCGGTATCTTCCAGAATCCATTTGCTTTTGAGAAGGAGCCGAAGGAACACAGCAGTGAGGAATTGCTTGATCTGCTACGGCTACATCTGGATCTCCATGATCAATATTCCGAGCTTGAACCGCGTTCGTTCAGCCCGCTGGCCCGTTTTTTCAAAATCTATGTTCGTGGCTTCCGCGGTGCTAGTGAGCTGAGAAACAGCTTGATGAACGCCAAAACGACTTCTAAAGTACGTGAATTGCTCGATGAGTTTGAAAGTAATGAACAGGCGGAGTAGAGTAAGACGAAGAAAACGAATCGTTGTAATCATGGATATGGAGTATGATTCAGTTAGATTTAACAGCAAAAAAGAAGCGGTAACTCTTCCGCTTCTTTTTTTGCTTTGTTGTTTAACGCGTATACGCAGGCTTCTCCATAGCCACCGGCTGAGGATTGGCAAGCACCCATAACACAGCCAACTCGGATAATCTGGCAGGCGCATCAAAATCGTATCCATTGCGAAGCCTGCTGACCAAGTCTGCTGCCTCTTGGAGCAGTGCCGGGGCGAGTGGCGTACCAGAGCCCAGGTGACGAATCAGTGCATCCAGCATCTTGCGATACTCCGCATCCCAGTTTCCTCCGCCATTATCCAATACTTCATGGGACACACGCCCTGTGATGCGGATGACCTCTCCCTGCACCGTTTGAGCGTGGCCCTGAGCCGGAATGAGATATTCCCACAGCTCTTGGTGCTGTTTGGTCCAGGTGGTTGCCTTTACCTGAATGGGGGTAGTCCCATCGTGCATGATCCGATTCGCTACCGGCTCAACATCAAATAACTGGTACAGTTTGATCAGCGCGTCTGAAACTTCATCGACCTTGTCCTTATTGAACTTCTCACGGACGAATTCAAAATCCTTACCGATCCGCTTCACCGATTCTTTCATATCGGGGGTGACTGCTGCACCAGCATCCAGCAGAATCGCTGAAATCTTCGACATACTGACTATATCGCTATTCCTGCAATTGGCTAACCCCTTAGCTAATGGCGTATTTCCCTGTTTATTTTCTACGTTAATCGTAGCGCCTTGGTTTACCAACTCTTGAACCACTTTGGTTCTATACCCACTGACTGCTGCATGTAACGGTGTTTCATTTTGGTAATCCACAGCGTCCAGATCTGCACCTAATTCAAGGAACAGGGGTACATTTCCTGACCAGTGTGAGGCATGGGCATGTAAAGGCGTGCGTTGATATTTGTCGCGTGCATTAATATCTGCCCCTTGCGCTACCAGCCAGCGGACCACTTCATCCGATATTTGACGAAAGCTGAGGGCCGTACCTTTGCTGTAGCCCCCGCGGGCATCCCATTCGCATTGCTCGAAAACCTCTTTTACGGTAGCGATATCATTATCTTTAACGAGTTTTTCCATATGAGCAGGTAAGGTTGCCTTCTTCGTAGCCATTACACTCTTCCTCTCCTTTGTGAATAACAACGTATGTTCCAATGGTAGGCTATGACGATTTAATAGTAAGTAGATAATTTTCTGCAATTTTATCACATAGGGTTTTTTAAAACCAATAACTGGGTTTCTTCCATCATCAATTTGTTTGGCTGTGATATAATTTGAGGTGAATGTTGATATTGGAGATTGGATGAAAAAAATATTTAAAATGATCGCCGCAATTCATGCGGTAGGCTTTTGATAATAGGAGGATATATGTCCTGGAGCAAATTGAAGCAACAACTGGAGAGTTTTCTTAGTCCCGCGTTAGTTGGAAGGGTGGAGTACCGTGCTACCAGCTATCGCTATTCACCTGATAAATCAGGCAATTGTTATATTACTGTAGATAAAAAGAATGTACTCAACATGAGTGATACAACAACCCCAATACGATGGTATCAGACAGAGCAGGAGATCAAGAGCGACCCGGAGATCATGATTCCCGTGAGCGATGAAGAGATTGAAGCTATTCGAAAAGATTCCAAAGGACCCATTCCCGAGGAACGTCTTCAAGTCATGGCAAGAAGCAGAAAAATCTCCGTACATGCCAAAGAGCTTTTGCTGGCTCAGACCGCACTTAGTAAATCCAATTTTACCGTTGCAGCTACGACGTATTTATCAACTTCTATAGAGGATAATCTGGAGAGCAAGGATATCTTGTTTAATATTCTGGCTTTAATGGACAGACGAGTTGGCAAAAAACGAATTCTGAACATGTCGGAGCAGGTCAAATTAAAGCATCCAGCGGTACAATATTTTTATGAACTGCGTCGTCGTACGGTGTGAAATTGAATAACATTTGATATAGCTTTTAACTATAACCAGTTATGGTTTTTAAGTATCCCTTCTAACTGCTCTCAGCGTGATATGATCATTGTATACAACGAGGGGGTTTTTTACATGACTGATAAGTTCCAGATCGTAGGAAGTTTATTGCGGCCGGATGAGCTGCTGAAATATAAAACACAAATTGAACATAATGATGATATCCAATATCCGTTCTATGAAAACTACGAAGGATATGAGAAGTGTGAGACAGAGGCAATCAAACAAGTTGTCGCAAAGGAAATCGAACATAACTTGTCCGTGGTTACCGATGGCGAATTTTCCAAATCGATGTGGCATCTGGACTTTGTATGGGGATTTGGCGGAGTGAAGCGTTACATCGCGGATCACGGCTATTTTTTCAGAGATGTGGATGGAACTTCGAAATATGAAACACGCAAAGATATTGGACTGCGCATCACTGATAAATTGAGTGGAAAGAACCATCATTTCATTCAACTGTTCCAACAACTGCAAGACACAGCTGGCGAGCAACAAACGAAACTTTGTGTACCATCGCCTTCCCATATCTTCGGTGAGCTTTCCTGGTCAGATAACATTGGCGGTACGGATGCTGTATATCAAAACATACAGGAGCTCAAAGAGGGTCTTGTGATCGCGTATAAGGAATTTGTGGAGGAATTCGCTGCAGTGGGCGGTAAAATTCTGCAATTCGATGATTGCTTGTGGGAGCTGTTTGCAGACGACAACCCGAACTCTCCGTTTACAGGGGAAAATATTAATCAAGATGAAGTAAAGGGTCTCGCTACCGAATTCATTGATATTAATAATACCGTGATTGACTTTGGTCATAGCCTTGGCTTGAAAATGTGGACACATAACTGCCGCGGCAATTATGATTCCCGCAACATGGGTGGTGGATCGTATGCCAAAATTGCAAATCTTTTTCTGAAGCAATTGAAGTATGATCGTTTCTTCCTGGAGTGGGATGATGATCGTGCGGGTTCAATTGAAGCTCTGGAAGTGTTCAAGGACAGACCTGAAACGGAAATTGTACTGGGTCTGTTGTCATCCAAAACGAGTACACTCGATGATGAAGCGCGCGTTGTCCGTTTGCTGGACGAAGCTTCCAAAATCATCGATAAGGATCGGCTGCTGCTGTCTCACCAATGCGGCTTTGCATCCTGTGATGGCGGAAACGAATTAAGCGAAGCTCAGCAATGGGCGAAGATTGATCAAGGGCAGAAGATTGCAAAGCAATATTGGGGCAGCACCGTCTAGGATTTAAGCTGAATATATTGTGACCTTATAAACACATTGCTCGATCAATAGTGTTCTGTGCGATAATAGAACGGCGACTTTCCCTCTGGAATCTATCCAGGGAGAAGCCGCCGTATTTGTTGTGAAACGTACGTATAGGTACGTTCTCATTTCTATAACTTTTTTAAACTAATGATGAGGCATGTCATTCTTTATTTCTGTAATTCACGCTGTGCCAGCCATTCCTTTTTCAACAAAGCATATTGATACGTATTCTCGTATCTCGGTGTGCCGTCCTCATTTTTGACAAATGAAATGAACTCCAAAAAAAGACCTTCCCGGCGCATGCCCAGCTTCTCACACAGTTTCTGGGAACGGAAGTTATCATCCTCGACATAGGCGTACAGTCTTCTTATTCCCTGTTCCATAAAGAGATTTTCGATGAAAGCACTGGCGCTCTCACTTGCGTATCCTTTCCCTTCAAATCTGCCATTAAAATTCCAACCAATACTATACGTATCTGAATTCGAATCCTTATCCGTATCGGAATCTCGATCTTCCCTCATACCAAACAGCTCACCGATCAACTCGTTACTGTCTTTCAGGCAGACCGCGATGTGGGAATCGTCACTGCTTCTTTTTGTGACCTCTGCCGCCGCATCTTCCAATGTTGAAATTCTTTGATCCATAAAACAATTCACTCTGGGATTTGTTGTGTATTCCAACAGTCCGGCTGCGTCCGTTACGGTGAAATTTCGCAGGATTAATCGATTGGTTTCAATTGTTTGCATAAGATATACCTCCGGTTTTCATATCAATAGATTGGCTATGTTCATGTTGTATCTCTTTTTATTTTACGAGACTCCCTATTCGTACTATAACTGGGTATAGCCTTGGGTTTGGCTTTGGTACTGTCTGACCGGGAGAACAATCCCACCAATTTCTCCCTATAGATATAACCGAGTACAAACCCGATTACAGCGATAACAGAAATAATAATGGCGATTGTGTATTGTTGCATATGAATCGTGGACCCTATAACGGTAGATGCGATGATCCACGGCAGACGACCAACGATAAGGATCGTGAAGAACCTAAACGAACTAATCGATGTAAGTGCGGCGACAAATACAAGCATGTCTTTGGGTAAGCCGGGAATTACAAAAAAGATGAATAAAAATGCGGAGAACTTCTTCTCATCATGAATTAACGACATCCACTTATTATTTTTCTTTTGCATTAGTCGTGAAATATAGGCGCGACCGATATAACGGGTGAAATAAAAGGCGATCGCTGAGCCTATAATCAAGCCTATTGTAGTATACAAGGACCCAATTGTAACCCCATAGATATAACCGCCTGCAACCTGTACCACTTCTCCTGGAATAGGTGCAACCACGATCTGAAGAATCTGGAATAAAATAAACATGACCGGACCCCAATGGCCTGTTGAATGAATATACGCTCTGAAGTTGTCCATGGAAGACATGATTTTAATAAGGGCAGGAGAATAATACACCAGTAGACCAATGGACAACATGATGAACAGACCCAACAATATGTTAATCATTACTTTTTTCGAAGTTTGTGGCATTCCTGACGACCCCTTTGTGTAATAACTTCTACATATTTACAGTATAAGACGAAATTATTAAGAGATACCTACATAACTTCTGAAGAATTCTTAAGTCGATTGTATTTGCTGGTAGTCGCTAATAGCGCATATTATACTGAAATTAGACGGAGGGATCAGATGAGCAAGAAAATTCTAATTGCTGATGATAACAGTGAAATTCGTGAAATTGTAAGGATTTTGTTAGAGAGTGAGAATTATGAAGTGTTTGAAGCAATAGATGGTCAAGATGCGATTGATAAAGTGAACGAAGAGACGGATCTCATTATTTTGGATATGATGATGCCCAATAAATCGGGGCTGAAGGCGTGTCTGGAGATTCGTGAAAAAACAAGCGCACCGATCCTGTTTCTCACGGCGAAAACGCAGGATTCTGACAAACAATTGGCCTTTTCCTCAGGCAGTGATGACTTTTTGTCCAAACCCTTTTCCTATACAGAACTTGTTTCGAGGGTGAAGGCTCTGCTGCGGAGGTATTATGTATATCGGGGCAAGGAGAAGACCGAAGAACAGGACCAAATTATCGTTAAGGATCTTACCGTCCATCAGGATTCAAAAGCCGTGTTTGTTGGAGAGAAGGAGATTGCTCTAACTGAAATTGAATACCAGATCTTGCTGCTGTTGGCTAAGAAGCGACGAAAGGTATTCTCGGCAGAAAATATATATGAGAGTGTTTGGGGGCAACCCTACTTTTATACGTGTAATAACACGGTCATGGTTCATATTCGTAACTTGAGAGGCAAACTGGAGGATGACCCGCAGAACCCTAAATATGTGAAGACCGTTTGGGGGAAGGGGTACAAAATTGAATAGATTATTAATCGGAAAAAAGCTGAAGATTAAACTGGTTCTGGCGGTTATCATTTCTTTGGTCATTTCCATAAGTGCACTTGTTATTTTACAAGTTGTTGGCGAGACTGTATTGGATAGTTATTTAAGCAAATCCACTTTTGTAGAGAACAGGCAGCAAGATGCGCTGGATCGATTCGAAGCATTTGTGAATAACCAGAACGTGTCAACCCGTGATCATGAGGAATTGTCTGCTTGGATAAGACATGAGCGCTACTTAAATCTGTATATTTTTGCAAAAGACAAATTGATATTTTCCTCCAACACGGAGATTGATCCTGCCATTAATGAAGAGTTGTTAACTCAATTCGTGCCATCGAAAATACCCATCACCACCATCCATTTTGCAGATCAGGATGCCCAGATTTACTTGGTTAGCTTTTATGAGTATCAATATTACAACCTCATTCTGATTATTGGTGTTTTCATAGCGGCCATTGTGTTCATTGTTTCCTTTCTACTGATGATTAATAAGAAAACATCTTATATTGGCGTGCTTGAACAAGAGATCAAAATACTCGAAGGTGGAAATTTAGATTATTCGATCACGATATCGGGAAAGGATGAACTGTCATCTCTGGCCCAGAGTATTGATGAGATGAGGAAATCATTTGTGGAGCGGCTGGACAGCGAGGAGAGGGTCAGGATGGCCAACCGTGAATTGATCACGGCGATTTCCCATGATTTGCGAACGCCACTCACGATTCTATTAGGATATATGGATATCATAGAGCTCAACAAATATAAGACACATGAGGATCTGTTGCAGTATATTCATAATAGCCGGGAGAAGGCCTATCAGATCAAAGTGCTGTCAGACAAACTATTCGAATATTTTACGGTATCCTCTGCCGCTGAAGAAGAGGAAGTAGAATTTGAGATGTATGAGGGCAGAGCGCTTATCGATCAACTTATAGATGAGCAATTAGTGGTTTTGGACGATATAGATGTGCAGGTTCAGACAGATGCTCATCATGAGGAGTTTTTGCTGGAAATCAATCTGGTCGCCATGCGTCGCGTAATGGATAACATATTTTCAAATATTCGAAAATACGCCGATCCAGTGCATCCCGTTCATATCCAGATTTCTTTGAAGCAACAATGGGTCATTCTTGGGGTGGAGAATAAGATTAAACATGTTGGCAAAAAGAAAGATAGCAATGAAATCGGGCTCGTTAGTTGTCAGAAAATGATCCAGCAGCACAACGGGACGTTGACGGTGTCGGAGGAAGAAGATACCTTTTCGCTACAGATTAAGCTACCTGTCATCTTCAACAAACCAACACAGACTCATATATAATGGATCTCTTGAAATGATGCGTTAAATAGGTATAGGCGAATGAACTTCGCTTTACCATTCACACTATACAAAAAGAGCCATGCAACAGCATGGATCTTACATATATCGCGAGAGGGCAAGCCTCATGTTTTAAACAACAGGTGCATTCTGTTTCTTGAAATATTGTTCAATTAAAAACGCGAGCATCGGTCCGGGCTCAGCCTGCTGTAATTGAGCCTGATCGCCGAATTCCATGAGATACGGCTGTTCCGTAGTACAAGGAATCCAATGAGGCATCGGCTTTCCGGTGGAGTCCGAGCCGTTTGGGTCACCTGTAGCAATAAAGTTGGATAAATAATTACACATTTGGCGAGCCAAATCATAATGCTTGCCTGTGAAAGGCCGCCAGCATTTGGCAAGTGTTTCGAAGAAAAACCACAGATCGACGGAGTGAAAAGTGCCTGGCTGATCCCAGCCCGGAATCTCGGCGTCGAAGTTATAATAGTAGAGAGGCGTTTCAGACGGATGACCGCTGTTCGCGCGGATGGCGAGCAGAATGGCATGTTGGATCATGCGGACCGATGCTTGTTGCAAAGCATGTTCGATTTGTTCGGTATCAGCCTCACATAGCTGTAAAAAGGCAGGAGCATCTTCGCCAAACAACTCCACAGCCATCTGCTTCAGTTCTTCCAGATTGGCTGCGGCGGGACGGGTCCAAAATTCAGAAGACGTATGCCCCAGCATTACGGGTATCGCCTCGCGCTCCTGCTGAACAAAACGAGTAAACGGATCGCCTGCGCAGAATTGTTCGTCGATGACGGTTCCCCAGAAGCTTTTGTATTCGAGTGCTTTGTCACGGAGATATTCAGCTTCCAGTTGTCTCGCCTCAGTCAGGGAAGATACGCCCAGGAAGCCGAAAAACTCAACCCCTGCTTGCTCTGCATCCCTTAGTGTGGAACGGACAGAAGGCACGCGGACCTTCGGGTACAACTCGGTAGCTATACCGCTCATGATGACGGCTCGCTGGAACAAGCCTTTATTTTGCGGAGAGGTCATCTGGCTGAGTACACTTCCTCCGCCTGCCGACTGTCCGCCGATGGTGATCTGGTCTGGATCACCGCCAAAGGCGGCAATGTTGCGTTTGACCCACTGGGTACCTGCTTGCTGATCGAGATGACCAAAGTTGGCGGGTGCATGGGGGGATTCGGCACTAATCTCAGGATGGCACAGGAAGCCAAAGGCATTAAGCCGATAATTAATCGTCACAACGACAATACCTCTACGAGCGATTCGCTCACCATCAAATTCCATTTCGGCCGTATGGCCGACTTGTAGGCCCCCGCCAAAATACCAGACAAAAACAGGCAGCTTCTCGTCCGTGCGCTTGGCTGGTGTCCAGACATTCAGATACAGACAATCCTCGTCCATGGGCAGGTCGGGATCAACGGCCCATTCGCGGGTATAGATATTGTTATCATCTATGACTGTTGGGGCTTGCATGGAGATGGGGGCAAAATCAAATGCTTGCAGTACACCTTCCCAGTTCGACTGCGGCTGCGGAGCTCGCCAGCGCTTCTCACCTACAGGAGGTGCGGCAAAAGGAATTCCCTTGAAGCTGGTAATCCGCGGGTCCGCCGCGGGCAGTCCTTGCACTTGTCCATGTTCTACCGTAACCATTCTAAGCATACAACATTCTCCTCTCTGGATTTAGCGTGTAAGCATTACCGAACATCTGATCAACGTGGCATTAGAAAGGGGGAATCAAGGTTGAATCCGATTTGGCATGAGAGCAGTAGAGCCAGTAATTTGTATTTTATCAGCGGTGGTCACAAACCAGCCAACGCTCACCAATGGGGGCCAGGCGTACGTGACGTTTATGCGCTGCACTATGTTATCCGCGGCCAAGGGACGCTGGAGACGGGCGGCCACGTTTTTCGGCTCGTTACGGGGGAAAGCTTTATCATATTTCCGCAAAAGGAAATTTACTATTATCCAGACCCGCAAGATCCATGGGAGTACGTCTGGGTGGAGTTTAGCGGTGAGGATGCCGGGCGGATGCTGGGGCTGACACAGCTCTCAGAGATACAACCCGTGGTGACGGTGTCGCCGGAGACACTGCAGCCTTTTTTCCACCTTGCCTGGAACGCGGGTGCATCATCCTATGAATTACTACGGGCGGATGCGCGTTTGCGTCTGCTGCTCTCCTACTATATGGAACATTATCCGAAGGAGCCGCAGGTAGACGCCAAGGATTATGTTTGGCTGGCGAGAAAGTACATCGAGCAGAACTACTGGAAGCCGACATTGACCGTCACCGAGATTGTAAAGGCAGTTAATCTGGAGCGCAGTTATTTGTTTCGTCTGTTTAAGGCAGCAACCGGCAAGTCTGTTTTGGAGTACATTACATCCTGCCGAATCGGACGCGCCTGTGAACTGCTGAAGACGTCGGATCTACCGATTCAATCGGTAGCCTATTCTGTCGGCTACAATGACCCGTTATATTTTTCCAAAGTATTCAAGAAAGCAACTTCACACACGCCAACATCGTTCATGATGCTGCACCCGACAAAGGCATAACGTTAACGGAACAGGGCGCAGTTCCCAGACTCTCGGAAATAACGGATCAGCTTCTCAATAGGCTCACGTCCACAGTTAAGCTTCACTCCTATACAATCGATGCACAGAAATTGCTGGGCAGGGCGCGAGATCAATTTGAGGTAGATGCCCACATCGTCTGAAGAGAGCGGAACCTGACAGGAGGTGCACAGGCGATGTTGAGTCATCTATTTCACCAGTTTGGCACGCACAATTAAACAATCATGTGCTGCGACAACGGGAGCGAAGCGTTCACGGAACACACCAAGCTCTTTATGTTCCCAGCAGTCATACAGGGACAGAGCATAACCGGCAGCGTAAGGCAGACCCATATCCCAAAATTGCAAAGACAATTCCCGCTGGCTGTCGCTCAGGTTGAAGAAGCCAATAGCCAGATCACCATCTGTGAGTACCTTCACCAGCATAAATACATCGTCTGTGTGAAACCATTGTGGTTCTGGTTTAATGCGGTAAGCTCCGCGAGCTTCTACATCCTGATTGATAGCGATCAGGTCAGGATTCAGGAGAATATCCTTTGTAATCTGGTTAGCCTTACGCACGTCACATCCGATCATTAATGGGGAACCCATGATGGACCAGAGAGAGAAGTGGGTTTTATATTCGATGTCGTTGCATCCGCCGATGCTGCCAATATAATCATTGTTGCTTCCACCGTACATACCTACAATCAGCATATCCATGTCGTTATGGCAGAAGGAGCCGGTGTAGCTTTGTTTTCCCAGTTGTGACAGGGCAAGTTCCTTCACTGAATCCCAATTGTCGCGGATATCGCCGGTGGAGCGGTACATATGAGCGCCCGATTCCCGAATCCAATCGTATACGTCGTCGGCTCCCCAGTTGCAGGCGGAGAACAGGATATCGCGTCCGCAGTTTTTGAGCGCAAGGCTCATCCGTTTGTACAGCAGCTCTCCTGAGATATGGCGCGGCTTGAAACAGTAATCATACTTCAAATAATCAACGCCCCATTCGGCAAAAAGGGCAGCATCCTGGAATTCATGCTCGAAGCTGCCTGGATACCCGGCACATGTATGTGTACCCACGCATGAATACATTCCGAACTTTAGTCCTTTGCTATGGATATAATCGGAAAGCGCTCTCATTCCACTCGGGAATTTATCCGGGTCAGCCACCAGATTGCCGCTCGCATCACGTTCCTTCAGGCTCCAGCAATCATCAATGACAATGTACTCGTAGCCAGCAGCCAGATAACCTTCCGATACAAACACATCAGCGACATCCCGAATTAATTGTTCGTTAATATCCCACGTAAAGGTATTCCACGAATTCCAGCCCAGGGCAGGGGCAAAGCCTAACACTTGATTGTTGCTCATGCTCTCGCATCCTTCCTCATCTCGGTTTGGTTAACAATACTAAACTGAACATAAACGATGAGCGACGTATCCCGCCATAGCTTAACGTTGCTTGGACATGGACATATGTTGCTCTGCTTGTGCTGGTGGAATTAGCTCTTTCAATCAGGCTCTCGGCAGGTATCAGAAGTTGCCGGTAGAAGCATAAGAAAGGAAAAATGTCTGTCTGCGAAGAAGTTATATCTATCTTTTCAGGGATCTGTGCGAAACAATGGTATAGATGTTATGGTCGGTGATAATGCTCGAACAGGTTGTCAGAGCCATAGGGAAATTTGAATAGTATTCTGTTCTTTTAGGGAAAATACTCCAGTGGTAGTCTATGAGAAAGGTAACAATCTCTCCAGAATGATTATGTAGGGCGGCAGAATGGTTCGAATAGGATAATGAGCGATGTTCCTGTCCGGTTTTTCGTTAAACATAAGTGTCTGTTTGATTGGATCAGATATATAATTGATAGGATGGGAAGTGTCGCGCAATGAATTTAGATGAAGTGATGCAAGAGCTGGAAGTGCTGGGTAAAGAACGAACGAAAAAAATCTACTTGTCCAATGGTGCGCATGAGCCGCTATTTGGCGTGGCAACCGGGGCGATGAAACCAATGGCGAAGCGGATCAAAAAGGATCAACCTTTGGCGGAGCAACTATATGCAACGGGGAATTATGATGCGATGTACTTTGCGGGTGTGATTGCCGATCCTCAAGCGATGACGGAAGCCGATTTTGATCGTTGGATTGATGCTGCGTATTTTTACATGATCTCTGACTTCATCGTTGCCGTTACGCTGGCGGAGACGGATATTGCTCAAGAAGTTTCGGATAAGTGGATCGCCAGCGGAGATGAATTGAAAATGTCAGCAGGATGGAGCTGTTACTGTTGGTTGCTCGGCAGTCGAAAGGATGCTGAATTTTCGGAGAATAAACTGATGGAGATGCTAGAACAGGTCAAAAAGACGATTCACGAATCTCCGGAACGAACGAAATATTCGATGAACAACTTCCTGTATACCGTTGCAACATCCTATCAACCGTTGCACGATCAGGCGGTGGAGATAGCCAAGGCTGTGGGAACTGTCGAAGTGAACAAGGACATGCCAAAGAGCAAGCTGCTGAATGCTTCTGAGAATATCCAAAAGGCAGTGGATAAAGGGCGGACGGGGTTCAAGCGTAAATATGTAAGATGCTGAAATTTTTGCTGTATCATCAGTTTCAACATACGGAACATATGGTTATCGTGGGATTGAAATCCACAATCTCCATGTTATAATGAGGACAGAAACAGCTTATAATGCAAAGAGAGCCGTGCGGTAACACGACTCTCTGACGCAATAGCCGCTTTTAAGGGCGGTTGGCTTAACAAGAGGATACACGATCAAGTAGACCGCAACCTTTGCAAGGGTGGGCGGTCTACTTGTGTTATTGGACAGCAGCGCTACAATCAGCGAACCGAAGGTAAGCATTAGCATAATCGCTTCAAATACTGTCACAAGGCATCACCTCCCTTCCGGGAGATTAGCCGACCGCCCATATAAGCCTTTCCATTGCTCTGTGAGTATACCATATTTTTCTTGGAGCTAATAGATGAACAATAATTCGTTTTTATAAAAGTTTTGGAATGTTAATGACCTCGTACTTTATATGCGATAAGAGCGTTACGGTGGCTAGTATGGAATTTATTAAGTTGTAAACAGATAAGAGAAAACACGCCATTTATAGGCGTGTTTTTTGTTGACAGCTAGATAATAAGCATATAGCAACATCAAGGCTACATATCGTTCCTTTTAACCATTTCTTTGGCCTGCTGCCTGCCCGCTGAGAGAAAGCTGTCGCTAAGCTCAGGATCACTAACAGAGCGTGCAAGTACAAGCGAGCCAACCATTGTACTGAACAGTGCACGACCTCTGGACACATCGATCTCAGCCAGATTGGAGATAAAAGTGATCATCCGCTCCAATTCATGGGTGAACACCTGCCGAACTTCTTCGGACGAACGGGATATTTCGCTGGAAAGGGCGGGGAAAATACAGCTCATTTCCGTTTGGTCGCGGTGATACGGACTCAAATAATAATCGATTACTTTATTAATTTTGGAATTCTGCTCTTCCTGATCAGCCACGTTCTGTAGAAGTGTAATGGTATCACTAATGGCATATTCACAGGCTTCGGCAACCAATTGTTCCTTGTTGTCAAAGTGTGAATAGAAGCCTCCATGGGTTAATCCAGCTCCCTTCATAATAAACGGGACACTCACCTCTTGGATACCATTGGTGCGAAAAGCTCGAGCCGCACTCTCAACAATCTTACCTCGTACTTTTATTTTATGTCCTTTGGGATAGGGCATGATCATTCACTCCATAGTTTCATCATTATGCTTTTTAAAATATTATAGTCATCATAATAAAGCCTGTCAATTTGGTAACTGGATATCTGTTCATTTTCAAAAGGGCCAATACGATTGTTGACGGTCTTAAAATATGATGGTTATAATATATTATGGTCATCATATTTTAAATCGACTTTAAATCGGGAGGTATCAGAATATGAGCAAGCTTGAATCTGTGGATACGTTAGTTATTGGATCAGGTCCAGGTGGATATGTGGCGGCGCTTCGTTCTTCGCAGTTGGGGATGAAAACGGCAATTGTTGAACGTAAACAGCTCGGCGGGGTCTGTACACATGTGGGTTGCATACCATCCAAAGCCTTAATTGCGGAATCGCATCGCTATGATTGGTTTAGACAGTTCAATCAAGCTGACGCGGCAGCGACATTTAAGACTGTTCAGCATTTTAAACAGGGGGTTGTGAATAAACAGGCAGGTGGTGTCCACTATTTGTTAAAGACTGCGGGTGTGAACATTCTGGAAGGAGAGGCCAGTCTGGTGGATGAGCACACAGCCATGATCCAGCAAGCTGGGCAGGAGCAAAGCATTTCTTATAAAAACCTCATACTGGCAACGGGGTCTCGTCCAATTGAGCTGCCAGCATTTCCAGTTGGAGGTCGCATCTTATCTTCCACTGAAGCACTGTCTCTACAGGAGGTTCCGAGTAGTCTGATTGTGATCGGCGGAGGGTATATTGGGGTGGAGCTTGGACAGATGTATGCCAAATTCGGAACCAAGGTAACGATTCTGGAGGGAGGCGCACAAGTATTGCCTGGATTCGAGGCGGAACTTGCTGCCCCTGTAGTCAAACAATTAAAGGCGGACGGCATCCAGATCGTAACCGGAGCGATTGCCGAAAAGGTGGAGCACAAGGCGAATTCCATTACACTTCATTATTCAAAAAATCAGGAGCAGCATCAGGTTACAGCGGAATATGTAATGGTCACAATCGGCAGGAAACCCAATACAGACGGCCAGTTAGGACTGGAACGCATAGGCTTGCCCGTAACAAACAAGGGACTGGTTGAGACGGATGAACAGTGCAGAACGGTTATCCCGCACATTTATGCCATTGGAGATATTACAGCCGGTCCGGCGCTCGCTCATAAGGCTTCCTATGAAGCCAAAGTAGCTGCAGAGGCCATTGCGGGTCTTACCTCCAAAGTGGATTACAAGGTGATTCCGCTTGTTGTCTTTTCGGAACCGGAGCTATCCAGTGTTGGGGTAAGTGAGACGGAAGCCAAAGCACAGGCCGTTCCGGTGATTATTGGAAAATCTTCTTTTGGAATCAACGGAAGAGCATTGGCGTTAAGGGAAACCGAAGGTTTTGTGAAAATAGTGGCTGACCCGACTTCAGGAATTGTCATTGGCGCGCAAATCGTCGGCGTGGAGGCATCCACACTGATATCGGAGCTTGCACTTGCGGTCGAGATGGGGGCAACCGTGGAAGATCTGGCCATGACGATTCATCCTCATCCGACTTTGGGAGAAGTGATCATGGAGGCAGCCGAGAACGCAGTCACCAAAATGATGATGAAAAGTAAAAGTGCACAGCAAATTTAACTATATAAATTGAACTAAACATTTACACGAAACGGAGAGGACAGAAAGAACCTGAAGAAGCGGAGCGTTCGCCTTTATCACTGGATTTACCCTTTATAAAAGGAATCAAAAAATCTGGGGATAACAGCGATCGGAAGGTTGTTCTGTCATCGGAGTGTCCAGTGTAAATATTTTTAGTTCAACTTGTATACACGAGTATTGGGAATGGGAGAGATAAAAGAATGAAGATAAAAGCGGGTTTGTATATTGGAATTGCGATGGTGCTCATTGTTGGAGGTTCACTTTTGGCTGTTAAAGGGAAGGATGCTGTAAGTCAGGCCGAGAGCCGGAAACAAGGCATACTTGAGGCAGAGCAAACGACATTGTTTTATCAGAATAGTCCTGGGGCGATTGCAGAGGCGGGCGCGTCTGCAGGTGACTCCGTGAGAGAGGGAGAGGTGCTTTTCAAAGTGAAATCAGCCGGGGAGGGAGATAAGGAGGTACTCGCACCGTATGACGGATTGGTTGACCGAGTTAATGTAGAGAAGGGGGATCAAGTTCAAGCAGGAGTCCCGCTGGCAGTTGTACAAAAGAATACGTATTACACCGACCTTTACATACAGGAAAGTGAAATTCAACAGCTTGAAGTGAATCAAAGTATTGATGTTCATTTTCCGTATTTGGATCAGCCAATGCAGGTGAAAGGAACTGTTAATTCTATCTCATCTGCTCCTCTGTTCGCAACCTTGCGAATGTCACGGGAAAAAGGGCAAGCCGATTTAAGTATGTTTCTGGTCCGAATATCGATGGATTCGAATACCGATTTGCTTCCGGGGATGACGGCAGAGGTGAAACTTGATGAAATCACTGATTGACGAATGGAAGTACGTCGCGGGCAGTAAGTATATACAGCTAATTTTTATTGGGCCAATGATTGCAGCCTTATTTTTCGGATTAATGTTCTCGCAGAATCAACTTAATAAATCACCAGTTGTGGTCATTGATGAGGATCATAGCGAATATTCACGGCAATTGATCTCCAAAATAAATGCGTCACAATACATGAGTGTCAAAAGCGTATATGCGAGCCGAATGAGTCCTGAAACATTGCTTGCCAACGAGCAGGCTGTAGCGGTCATTATGCTTCCCAATCAGTTAGGATTGCGTCAACAACAAGGGAAATCGACAAATATCGGTATCTTGATGGATAACACGATGCCCTCGGGGTTAACCGGTATTCGCACTGCGATTCAGGAGATCATCCAGACGGAAAATATGACCCTTTCCATGACACGTCTGGTCCAAAAAGGGATGGATGCCGAGACAGCTAAAGGAATCGTGTCACCGTTATCCCTTCAGCAGCGGATGCTGTTTAATCCAACCTCCAGTTATGTCGGTTTTATGGTGCTTGGATTTGTGAATATCGTAGTATTGATGATTACAACAAGTGCAGCGGGCTCAATTGTACCCCGGCTTCGTCAGGAAGGGAAACTGTTTGCAAACGGAAAGTCACCTTTTCAACTATGGGTTCGGAGTGTACCTTACGCTGTGTTGAGTTCCCTTTCGCTGCTTCTATCTTATGGATTGTTAAAGCAGGTGGGGGGAATGCGGTTTGAAGCAGAGCCTTATCTTTTTATCATTCCGTTAGTTGTTTATGCTTTTGCTTTGTCACTCATGGGTATGCTGATTGGATACACTGCCAAAGACTTATCCAAAGTCAATCTGCGGACCAGCTTGGTATTATATCCGTCCTTTCTGGCTACGGGAATTCAACTAACGCCACTGGCGTTCCCAGAACCGTTCCAAATGTTCGCATGGGCATTACCCATGAACTGGCTTAACCGTCTGATTCGTGGAATGGCGTTTAGGGACGGGGCGCTGACAGCCTACAGTCAGGAGTTGGGGGCATTGCTGATTATTATTGGCGGAGTGTCCTTGTTCATGGGATTACTGTTTCTGCGGGAAACAAGGAAAGTTTCTTCCAGCAGAGCACCCCTGTTGAATGCGGATATATTGCCGAGCAGTAATTAATTATTTAAGAATCGTTAAACAACGAAAAAAGACGCACGGGAGTCATTCCTGTTGCGTCTTTCTGTTTTCTTTTTAAATCTCATTCGTGCTCCCATACGGTGAGCTATTTTCCATATTCAAAAATGGATCGTGATAAAGAGGGAAATACCATAGATTGTTTCTCATTAATCGTCATCATTATATGATATAATTTCTCACTGAGAGTGCAGAAATGGAGAGCAAGAACGGCTTGATCCAGCTACTCCATAGCTGAGCCCATTTGTGACCTACTGCTCAGATGAAAACTTCCAAGGGAGCACTGATTTTTAGGATATAGAGCTGCATACAGATAAAATTATTTATTATGGGAGTTGTCTAACGAATCATGAATAAAAAAGAAGTCGCGCATATACGCAAGCAGTTTAAACTCGATCACGATCTACTGAATATTTACGATATTCTCAACGTGTATATTACGAAGGAAACCAATGAGGTCTATCACTGGGAGCGTCACCCGTTCGAACTGGTGGACAGAGAGAAGCAAGAGCTGTACATGGGCAATTTTAAAAAATTGCTGACAGGTGATTTGGATCAGAAGTTGTTTGAATTGAAGTTCCAGGAAGCGGCGGAGGACCCGGCACAGGTACTGCTTCACCAGGCTCTGGTCACAGGTGATCCGGATGAATGGCAGGATCTGATGCTGCTGCTCGTGGATCGAATGTTGGTGGATACGAAGTTTGAGCGGGATATGGTAGCTACGTTTGTGCGTGGACAATATTATCTGCCGACCAAGGCTAGAAACGAAGCTACGGAAGAGAGTGAGAAGAATGAGGTGTTCGCTCATCCGTTCATTCTGTGCAGCGTGAATTCCACGGAGAAACAGCGGAAAACGCTCTTGTTTGATTACGTGGAGAGAGAATTCAAATACAACATCATTGTAGATCCGATTATCAAATTAAGCACGCCAGAGCAAGGATTCTTGTACCCTAGCGTAACGGACAACTACTCCGATGTGAATCGTGTACTGTATTGTACAGGGAAATCCAATTTCCCGGATCCGCATTTTGTTGAAAATGTACTGAATGGAGAAAGATCCGTAACCGCACTGGAAGAACGGGCGATCTTCGAAGATATCGTGAAGGAAGTGGCCGGTGAACAGCTCGATTCAGCCACCATTGCACATGTATACGAGGAGATCAACCGAGTTATCGAAATTAACGAAGAGTCCCATGAGGAAGAACCTCCAAAGCTGGATTATAAAGATCTGGAACGTGTACTGACCGCAAGCGGTATAGAGGATCTGACAACGGAGAAAGTAGAACGTGCCTTCGAAACGATCGTTGATAACAAGAACTATGAGATGAAGGCGACAAGTGTTATGCCGAAGTTTACGTCCAAGTCCATTAAGATCGAGACCAAGGTTGCTACGATTTCGGTTAGCCCGCAAGACCTGAGATATGTGAAACAGGTGAATTATCAAGGCAGACGTTGCATCATGATTGAAGTGGACGAAGATGTCGTGATTGAAGGCTTTACCCTTAATACAGAAAAACTTATAAATGATCTAGACAATGATGATGTAAAATAATCATCCGACCAGGACGAATGAACGTCCATCTATATTGCAAAAAGCCCAAGCCTAAAGTAACAATGAACTGCTCCCTGTCATAGTAGACCGTAGAAGACTACGATAGGAGCAGTTCAATATGCCAAGGCATGGGCTTTTTTGCTGTTTCATGACTGCCGCAACAGTTGTTTGATATCCGCTGCCGGACTGGAACCAAGCTCCTCTTTGAGCAATTCCTCCAGCACCAGATACGACAGGATGATCTGGCGATGAATATCTTCCCGAATCGAATCAATCTGGAGGATACGTTCAAAATAATATAGCGCCCGTAACGGCTCGCCTGCCTTCGCGTAATAGTGGGCCGCAGTTTCCATCGTCATGATGAAATCCAGCTCCAGCTGTCTGGACCACGCGAAAGCCCACTCATAATTTTCTTTTTATTGATGTTCTACGTGAATTCATACCCACCCTGTAAATTCCAATATCGACGCTTTTGCAGACTGTGCTTCTGTATGAGCGCCTTTGCGCCAGGCTTTAGGCGATTCGCCCATCAGTTTGGCGAAGCAGCGGTTAAAGCTGGAGATGGATCGGAAGCCGACCTGCTCAGAGATAGACAGAATGGAGGCCTCGGTGCTTTTTAATCGTTTGCATGCCTCTTCAATCCGGGTACTGTTCAGAAAATCAAGCGGTGTGGTTCCCATAATTTCATGGAACTTGCGGCGAAAATGCGTTGTACTCAGATGACACAGTTCAGCGAGGTAATCGATGGTCACAGGCATCATATAGTTTTTGGTGATAAACTCCAGCGCAGGTGAGATGACCAAGTCCCCTTGGAGGTCTCGTTCCCGTTCCTGATCCTGAGATGACAAGCGTTCGCTGCTCGCATGAATTCGAAGCAGTTCGATATATAGAGACATCAACAAGCCGTACGCGCTCTCCCGATAGTAGGGGGACTGCTGCTTCATTTCTTCAACGATTGAAGTTGCGAGCATATGAATTTTGGGATGCTGTTCCTTATTCAGAATGCAATTGGTTCCCTGAATCGCCCATAGATTCGGTTCAATGTGAGTTTGTGCTGTTTTGAGCGAATGGCGGAAGAGTTCTTCCGGTGAAAAAAAGATATAAGCCCACAGGCTGGCGTTATTAGGCGAACTGTATGTGGTATGCGGAAGGTATCGGGGAATGAACGTGATGTCGCCTGCACGAAAAGGCACAGATTCTCCCTTAATCTCCATGATGCCTCCATCTGAATAACAGATGCCAATCTCCATGTGGTTATGGAAATGAAGATGCTCACTCTTGATATCGGATATTCTCCAGCGGTCTCCACTGAGTAACAGGACAGGAAAATCAATGGGCAGGCTGTAGTGACGATATTCAATGACAGGTTTCTTCGGTTTGGGCATTTTCGAGGACTCCTATGTATAAATGATTGAAATTGCGCAGTTTTGTTATGAATATGCTTAGATTGAGACTATTTTACTGCGTACAATGGAATAAGTAAAGCGTTTACAAAAATGGACGGACACCTCTCAGGGCGCACTTGGGGGCGTGTGCGCAGGGAGAGGGGAATAACAATGCTTCAAGTGAAATATGACAGGGAACAGATTCTACACATAATCGAGAACGTTACCAAGAAAACACTGGATATGGATCTGACATGGGATTGGCCAGGCGGGGTGGCTTATTATGGTGTATCCAGAGCCTATCAAACGACAGGCAACCAAGAGATTTTGGACAGGCTGGTGAAATGGGCAGACGAATATATCGAGCTGGGTCTGCCAAGTTGGACGGTTAATACATGTGCCATGGGCCATGTGCTCATCACTTTATATGAAGAAACCGGGGATCAGAAATATTGGGACATTGTCCTCAGCAAGGTTGATTATCTCCAGAATCATGCGCTTCGCTTTGGAGGCAATGTGCTTCAGCATACGGTATCGGTTTCCAATGATTTTCCGGAACAGGCTTGGGCGGATACCTTGTTTATGGCGGCATTTTTCCTGCTACGCGTAGGTAGCAAATTAAAAGACGAAGCCATGATTCAGGATGCGCTGAATCAGTATTACTGGCATATCAAATACCTGCAAGATCCGAGCAGCAGTCTGTGGTATCACGGTTATAACAATATCAACAAGGACCACATGTCCGGATTTTACTGGGGAAGAGCAAACGCTTGGGGAGCCTATACGATGTCTCAAGTGAAACCGCAATTGAACGACTGGTATTTGTACCCGCAGTGTATGGATGTAGAATGTGCCCTTCGCGATCAATTGGCGGCTCTCAAACTGGTGCAGACCGATAACGGCTTGTGGCGTACGGTTTTGGATGACGAAGAATCGTATGAAGAGGTATCAGCTTCCGCTGGTATTGCAGCAGCCATGATCAATAATGGTAATCCACTGCATACCAAATATGTGCAAAAAGCACTGGAAGGCATCCTTAACAACATTAGCGAAGATGGACGCGTGCTTGGTGTATCTGGCGGTACGGCGGTGATGAAGGATCGGGATGGCTATCGCAATATTCCAAAAGACTGGATTCAGGGCTGGGGTCAGGGCCTGGCACTCGCTTTTCTGTCCGATATGTTGAGATAGGGAGGGAACCCAATTGTCCAAATTAACCAAAGGCTCCTTTACACTACCGGGAGAATCCGGTTATGAAGCACTGACGCTGGAACTTGCCGATCGCTGGGGTGCCGATGTGATCCGTGACAGTGACGGTACAAAGTTGTCTGATGAGATTATCAATGCCGGATACGGCATCTATTCAACCATTTGCATTATTCGGGATCATAATGAGTGGGCATCCCGTAATCTGGATAAGTTGCAGCAATGTTTTCTCATTACGAATCCGAAGGTTGCTGTGCAAGATTATGTATCTATCTATCTGATGGAGGACTTCTTTGCTGAACAATTCAGGGTGAATGATTCCAAAGAAGCGTTTAAATATTGGCAAGTTTATGATAGAACGACTGGGGAAGAGGTACCTAGAGGACAGTGGAATTATGAAAGGGAATCTGGCAATGTTGTCATTACTGGCGTTGCTCCTTGGCATAAATACACGGTGAGTTTCATGGTTTATCGGATATGGGAAGAGATCTCTATGTACAATCACACGACGAATAATTGGGACAAAGAGCATCTGATGCAGATTGACCCGATCTATACAGACACCCAAACCTATTTGCTGGATTGGATGGAAAAGTGGTGCCAAGACCACCCGGAAACAACGGTTGTACGTTTTACGTCCCTATTTTATAACTTCGCCTGGATCTGGGGCAGTGATGAGCGGAATCGCCATCTGTTCTCAGATTGGGGTTCATACGATTTCACGGTGAGTTCGAGAGCGCTGGATCTGTTTGCTCAAAAATTTGGGTATTCACTCTCCGCCGAGGACTTTGTAAATGGCGGTAAATATCAGGTCACTCATATGCCTGCGGATCAGCGCAAACTGGACTGGATGGCATTTATCAATGATTTTGTCATTGAATTCGGTAAAAAGTTGATTGATATTGTCCACAAACATAACAAGCTGGCGTATGTCTTCTATGATGACAGCTGGGTGGGCATGGAGCCGTACAATGATCGCTTTGAGGAATTTGGATTCGACGGCATGATCAAATGTGTGTTCTCCGGTTACGAGGCAAGAATGTGCTCAGGCGTTAAGGCTGGTACCCATGAGATTCGCTTGCATCCCTACTTGTTCCCAGTTGGCTTAGGCGGGCTTCCTACCTTCAAAGAGGGAGGAGACCCTACCCTGGATGCCAAGAAATATTGGATTAATATCCGGCGTGCGCTGCTGCGTGAGTCGATTGACCGGATTGGACTGGGTGGATATTTGCATCTGGTTGAGCCTTACCCGGACTTTGTGGATTATATCGAGAAGATTGCCCATGAATTCAGGGAAATGAAAGAGCTGCATCAGGCTGGAAAGCCTTATCAGATCAAGACAAAGGTAGCCGTGCTGCATAGCTGGGGCAAGTTAAGATCGTGGACCTTGTCCGGTCATTTTCATGAAACGCATATGCATGATCTGATTCATGTGAATGAGGCATTAGCCGGGTTGCCTGTTGACGTGCAGTTTATTGATTTTGATGATATTCGTCAGGGCGCATTGAAGGATATAGATGTCGTCATCAATGCCGGCTCTGCAGGTTCAGCATGGAGCGGTGGAGAGCATTGGAGTGACCACAAGTCTGTGGACTTATTGACCCAATGGGTGTATGAGGGTGGTACCTTTATTGGCATTAACCAGCCTTCGGCAATGGACGGGTACGACAGCTATTTTAGAATGGCTCATGTGCTTGGGGTGGATGAGGATACAGGCGCCAGAGTTGTTCATGGAAAATGGTCGTATGAGGTTAATGATGAGTATGGTTTGGTGCCTGAGGGGGCCAGCATACTTCCGAAAAATAACATTTATCTTACGGATGGATCAGCAGCTGTAGTGAGTGAAACGGATGGTCAGATCACACTGTCCACACATGCTTTTGGAAAAGGAAAAGGGATCTACCTGCCTTCCTTCGAATTCAGCTGGGAAAATACAAGACTACTTCTGAATTTGATTCGATTTGCGGGCAATGAATTCCATGAAACAAAGTACATTACGGATAACTTGTATACCGAGTGCGCCTACTACCCTGAGAGCAACATATTGGTTGTGATCAATAATAGTGATCAAGCTCAAAACACGACAATCAATACAGAGCATGGAAAACAGACCGTGGAATTGGACCCGTATGATACGGTGATCACCAAAATTGGTTTAACAAAATCGGTATCCCCATAGAATAATGATTCAATAGACCGTATTCCTTAACCAGGAAGCGGTCTATTTTAGTTATTAGGGCGTGTCTGAAAACACCGAAGGAAGCAGATTTTATCATACGGATTTTACTGTATGGTGTTAACACTATTTGGTAGAATATTTAAATAAGGATAGGGATCATGAGCCCTAATATATTATTGTTTTCATCTTTTTAAAGGAGAGAATGCCCTAATGTACAGTTATAAAATGTTGGACAAAATAAGCATGGCAACACTTCACGAGGCGTTTGTGGATGCGTTCTCCGACTACCAGGTTAAAATGGATTTGCCTTTTTGGAAGTTTCAACAAATGCTCCAACGAAGGGGGTATCACCCCGAAATATCTATGGGAGCCTTTAAAGATGAGAGAATGGTCGGATTTGTTATCAATGGACTTCGAAGCTGGAATGGAAAGGCAACTGCATATGACCTGGGGACAGGCGTTGTAAAAGATTGCAGACGGCAGGGCATTACAAGCGAGCTGCTCTTGAATATTCAAAAGCTGTTAAAAGAAAAAAATGTAGAGCAATATTTGCTCGAGGTCATCCAATCCAACGAATCTGCAGTTCAGCTGTACAGTAAACAAAACTTCAAAATTCAAAGGGAATTTTCATGTTTCCAGTTGCAAAAAGATCAATTCATACCGCAAACGACCTGCACGGTGGAATGTGTGGAGAGAATCGATTTGGAGCCGTTTAAGGAATTTTGGGATGTGGAGCCCTCATGGCAAAATTCAATTGATTCCATCTACGCTGTACCGGAGGCTTTTATCTATGTCGTTGCACGTCAGGATCACAGCATTGTTGGCTATGGCATTATAGATCAAAAAACAGGTGATGTTCCACAGCTTGCAGTGAACCAAAATTACCGGGGCAAAGGTATTGCAAGCAGCATCCTGACAGAGATGGTCCAACGCACAGAATCGCCTAGAATCAGTGTCCTCAATGTGGAGTCTCATCTGAAACCGATGCAAGATTTCCTCCTGGTCAAATCAGGTTTTGCATATCATGTGGGCCAGTACGAAATGCTCTTGAAATTATAAAGAGATACCCGTTTCGACTTAAGATCAGATCGGGTTCATACGAAAATATGTGGGGTGTTAGTGTCTGTCTTGTTGGGCCAGTTGAACGGGAGATTGATTAAAGGCTTCCCGGAAATCCTGGGTTGCAGTATCCAACCGATCCTGTACTCGTTATAATAATGTTGATATATGACATGGTTAGAGGAGACAAAGACATAACATGAGCCGAAAGATATACTGTAAGCGTATTCAGTTTCTGGATGATTGGAGTCTCAAAACCAAGTTGTACATATTGTTCATTTTTTGTGTGCTGGTCCCGGTCCTGGTCACAAATACGGTGTTTTACCAAAGCATCAAAGGTAACATTGAAGAGAAGGAGCATAGCCGATTCAATGAAATGCAGCAAAGGATCAAGTTCAACCTGCGGAACAGTATAGACAATAGCTTGTATGTGTCCAATTTTCTCTATACCGATGGAACGCTGAACCGGTTCATGGAGTTCAAGTATCGCGATCAGGAAGACTATTACTCTGCTTACTATGATATGCTTAGCAACAACAATCTGGTCCGGTACTATTACAGTTACCAGCAGGTGAATCAAATTACGTTTTATGTTGGCAATGATACCTTCGTCAATGGAGGAAACTTCATTAAGCTGGATGATGAGGTGAAGAAAAGTGATTGGTATCAAGCGCTGATGAACACGAGCGACCATATCATGATCTATTCGTATTTTGACAAACAGCAGGCGGAGATGTCGCAAAGTCAGGGAGGACGCAAAGTTAGCATTATTCGTAAGCTGGATTACTTTGGGGAGCAGCAGGTTGAAAAGGTGTTAAAGGTTGATCTGGACTACGCTTTCATCAACAAATCGCTTAAAAATGAGGGAGCAAATGGGAAGGTGTATGTCGTTTCGGATGGCAGGGTCATTTTCTCGAACGATTCAAAAATGAATCAGACGCGCAAGCCATTTAATCTGATTGCGAACAGTCCAATTGACCCTGTTCAATCCATGCAATCGATTCCCGTTGTATCCGAGGATTGGCAGATTGTCGTCAGCACGGAGAAATTGGACGTTCTGTCGGAGATTGTTAATTCCAAGCTTAATTTGACTTTACTAATCATTCTTAATCTGTTGGTGCCGACACTGCTAATCTGGTTGATATCCAGATCACTGGTCATCAGAGTGGATCGGATAGCGAAGCACCTGGATCAAGTGAAGCATGAGAAGTTCGAGGTGATCTCGGGACCTGTGGGCAAAGACGAGATCGGCAGCCTGATCCATAGTTATAACATGATGGTCATCAAGATCAAGAACTTGATTGAGATTGTGTTTAAGGGTCAGGTGGAGCGGCAAGCCCTTGAGCTCTCCAAAAAGCAGGCGGAGCTGAAGGCCCTTCAGAGTCAGGTGAATCCCCATTTCATGTTCAACACGCTTGAAACGATCCGTATGAGGAGTTTGATCAAGGACGAGCTTGAAACCTCTGATGTCATTCATAAACTGGCACTGCTGTTACGTCAGACGATCAATTGGGGCGATGATCTGATTACAATTGCAGAGGAAATCAATTTTGTGGAGAGTTATCTGAGTATCCAGCAGTATCGCTTTGGTGAAAAGCTGCAATTTGCAATCCGGATCACAGACGAATCCATTGTTGCCATGATGATACCCAAGCTAACCGTTCTCACCTTTGTGGAGAATGCTTGCATCCATGGCATTGAGGGGACGTCGAATGATGGGGTTGTGGAGGTATTATTCGAAATTCGAAATAATGAACTGTACATTTCCATTCGAGATACCGGAGTCGGTATGGATCAGGACAAGCTGGCCTCGCTCCGCAAAATGATGCAAGACCCGAGTATGGATCGGATGAGCGAGCTTAGCAGCATTGGTATGATGAATGCATATATTCGGCTGCGGATGTATTTTGATGATTTCGTTCAGGTGCACATATTCAGTGAAAAGGGGAAGGGAACAACGATTGGCATTCAAATTCCTCTTATGCAGGCATCTCAAGAATAAGGAGCGAGGATATGATCAACGTGCTGATTGTGGACGATGAGCCATTTATTCGCCAAGGACTTCTATTGTTAATTGATTGGGAGTCTTACGGGTTTCAGATTTGCGGTCAGGCTTCCAATGGCATGCAGGCATTGGAGTGCATACGCGCTATGCAGCCCGATCTGGTGATTTCCGACATTAAGATGCCGGAAATGGACGGATTGCAGCTTGCCAAAACCTTGTACGAGCAATATGGCGGTGACATCAAGCTGATTCTTCTAAGTGGATTCTATGAGTTCGGATATGCCAAGCAGGCTATTAAATATCAGGTGGATGACTACATTCTCAAGCCTATTGTGAAGACCGAACTGGTTCAGGTGCTTGAGGAGTTCAGGGTCGCATTTAATGCGCGGACGGAAGAGAAGCGATATCAGCAAAAAAAAGATCGGATTATTATGGCCCAGCATATGCAGTCAATCTTGCTTGGGGTGGCTGAGGAGGATGCTGTTACGAGTCTGCAGCCCCACTATCAAGATGCCGGCATACTGCGTTGCATCCTGATTGAGGCGGAAGCTGGTCCAGATCAAGGAACGGATTGGTGCGCTCGGGTTGAAGCGTGGGTGGGCAAGCCCTTGCCGGGACAAATTTTGAAGCCGTTCACAGGTGATAAAAATGCGGTTTTGCTCATTGTTACGGACCTGATGGTGAACTGTGAGGCAGTGACCTTGGAGCAATATTTGACCCGATTACATGCCGATCTGAGCCATGGTCAAGAGGCGGCTATTGCTTGTTATGTCGGGAAGGAAGTACATGAGTTGGAGGCGCTGCACGAGTCTTATCAATCCTGCGGCATAATGAAAAGCTTACGTTTCTTCACCACTTGCAGGCCCATTTATTACTTCGAACTTATGGATACGACCCTATTTGTTAATCGGCCGGGACAGTTCGAAAAACAACTGTTTGATGGGCTAGTCAAGTCTATTGAGGAACAGCAGACGGATGAGTTATACAGTCATGCAAAGGCAATTTTTCAATTTTTTCTGGATGAGCGAATCGAGCCTGGTATTGTCCGCATCCACTTGCATTATTTGGCATACACATTGCTGGATCTTGTGAATAACGATACGGTCACTCTAGATTCCGGGCTGATGGAATCGACTTTTCTGAAGGTGAACTACGCGATGTTATCCATGGAGGAAAACATTGAACATTTATGCGAATTCTCGCTCATATGCGCAGAGAAACTGAAGGAACAGCAAAAGTCAAATGCGATGGGCGTATTAGCCAAAATTGAGGCCTTCATTCACGAGCATTACAGAGAAAATATCAGCCTGAAATTGCTCGGGGAGCAGTTTTACATGAATAGTGCATATCTGGGTCAGATTTTCAAAAAGCATTTCTCGATCAGCTTCAGTGATTATTTGAATCAATTGCGTATTGAGGAAGCCGCCCGGCTGTTGCGCAGAACAGATCAAAGAGTATACGAAATCGCAACAATGGTGGGATATCGGGATTCCGATTACTTTATTAGCCGGTTCGAGAAACTCATGGGGGAGACTCCTGCACAATATCGTAAAAGTGCCCATGCTGCGTACTCTCTTGATTAACATCCTGCACTCCTTGACGGAGCGGCGGGATATTTTTTTTCGCAGATGCTGGAATTAGTGGGATTCCATCTATAGTTTATCCCGTTGAGAGGGGCATGGAAGCATGATAATTTTAAGTCAGCCTTTGGAAAGCGCTTTCCAAAAAGCTTCTGTCAATATAATCGATGGAGGGGTCATGATGAAAAAGGATGTTAGAAAAAGAATCAAGTATAGTGCTCTGCTCGCTTTAATACTGGTCATCGCACTCACTGGATGTACACCGGGATCGTCCTCGAAAGGGGAAAAGACAGCAGATGGAAGGGAATTGAAACAATTTTCCGCATTTTTTGCCGTACCGGGAAAAATTGCGCCTGACGATAATCGGGTGTTAAAGGCTATTGAGGAGAAAACAGGTGTCAGAGTCACGATGGACTGGCTTACGGGCCAAACAGCCAAAGAGCGGATTGGTGTACTCATTGCAGGCGGCGAATATCCCGATTTTATCGATGGGAGTGATGGTACTCAGCAACTGGTAGCAGCAGGAGCGTTAGTACCTCTTGAGGATTACATCGATAAATATCCAAACATCAAAAATTACCTGGGCGAAGACTGGAAGAAGATGAAAAATACGACGGATGGACATATCTACTTCATTCCTCAATTCGGCAATATACAAGAAAAGTCGATGAAAGTATCCCATGACGGAGAAGCATTCTGGATTCAGAAGGCCGTACTGGAGTGGGATAATTATCCGACAATCAAAACGCTTGACCAATACTTCGACTTGATTGAACGGTATAAAGCAGCTCACCCGACCGTTGATGGTCAGCCAACCATTGGATTTGAAATTATCTCCTATGACTGGCGTTATTTCGCACTGGAGAACCCTCCGCTCTTCATGGCTGGTTATCCTAACGAAGGCGCAGCCATCGTTGATAAAGAAACGCTGACGGCCAAAAACTATAATACCATTCCGGAAGCGAAGGCATATTTCAAGAAAATTAATGAGGTATATCATCAAGGCCTCGTCGATAACGAAACCTTTACAGCAAACTATGATCAATATATTTCCAAAATTTCAACCGGACGTGTGCTGGGCATGGTGGATCAAGGATGGCAGTTCCTTGACGCCGAGGCATCACTCGTGAAGCAAAAATTGTATGACAAAACCTATGTACCGTTGTCCATTACACTCTCCGAGGATGTTAAAGGGCGTTATCAGAACAATCCAATCCTTAACGTAAATGGTGGCCTGGCCATTACAAAGAGTTGCGAGGATATCGAGGGAGCACTTCAATATATTAATGATTTGCTGGACCCTGAGATGGAGGTATTGAGAACCTGGGGACAGGAAGGCGTGGATTACCAAGTCGATGACAAAGGTGTGTTCTCCAGGAATGAAGAGCAACGTGCGAATTCCAAAGATCCGGACTGGGTGCTGGCAAACACGGGAAGCCCGTTGGTCTATTTCCCGCATCATGAAGGCATGACCGCTGACGGGAAGAATGCCCTTGACCCTAAGGAGCAGCCGGAGGAGTACCTTGCCACATTGAATGACATCGACAAAAAAGTGCTGAAGGCTTATGGATATACGAAGTTTACCGACTTCCTTGAGCCTGCGGAGGAAAATGAACCGTGGTTCCCAATCTATACCTATAATTTTGAACCAAATAAACCGGAGACCATCGCCAGACAGAAAATGGACGATGTAAAACGCAAATGGCTGCCAAAAGTGATTATGACTTCTCCAGCAGAATTTGATAAGGCTTGGGAAGAGTATCAAGCTACGCTCAAGGAAAGCGCAGATATTAAAGCGTATGAAGACGCGCTGACGGAAGAAGTCCGCAGACGCATGGAACTGTGGGGATAAAGGCCTGTCACACAGAAAGGCTATGGGGAACCCCGTAGCCTTTCTTACACGCTAGATTGGGAGATTGGATAGGAATGGAATCGATTCACTCAGACTGGGTGATATAGATAAACTCGTAAGCAAGGAGAGAAAAAACATGGCCAAAAAGGAGTTGCAGCCTTCGTTAAAAACCAGCCATATCCCAGCGGGAACAAGCTGGATCGGGTACAACCTGTCCAGAATGAAAAGTCAGCGACAACTAATGTGGATGTCATTTCCGTTTATTGCGTTTATCGCTATTTTTGCGTATGGACCATTATGGGGCTGGTTGATGGCGTTTCAGAATTATAGACCGGGCATTGGTTTTATGGAGCAGGATTGGGTGGGGATGGATCATTTTCGAACGTTATTCACGGACCCTACATTTTTACGTGTCATTCGCAATACGTTGGCGATGAGCCTGATCAGTCTGTTTCTGGGATTTGTCGGCTCAATTGGTCTGGCGCTCTTATTGAATGAACTGCGAATGGTATTGTTCAAACGCGTGGTACAGACGGTATCCTACCTTCCACATTTCCTGTCGTGGATCATCGTAACAGGTATTGTTGCGAATGTATTATCAACGGAAACAGGAATAGTGAATGTGCTGTTGACGAAATTGGGCCTGATTGATGCACCGATCAATTTTTTTGCCGAACCAAAGTACTTCTGGGGGATTGTAGGTCTGTCCAGCATGTGGAAGGAAATTGGCTGGGGCACGATTATTTATCTGGCGGCCATGGCGTCGATTAATCCGAGCTTGTACGAGGCAGCTTCCATCGACGGAGCCGGACGGTTTCGTAAAATGTTCAATGTCACGCTTCCAAGCATCAAACCAACGATTATTATCCTGCTTATCATCAACGTTGGTAACGTACTGAACGCGGGTTTTGAGATTCAATACTTGCTGGGGAACGGACTTGTGCAGGATGTATCCGAGACGATCGACATTTTTGTTTTGAAATACGGGATTAATCTCGGCAACTACTCACTTGCCACCGCAGCAGGCATTTTCAAAAGTGTGGTCAGTCTGGTGCTCATATTTATCGCCAACGGGATTGCCAAGTCTCTTGGTGAAGAGCGATTGATATGATAAGGGGGCAGAGCTGTGAAACGATTTAGTAGAAACCGAAGCTTGGGAGACTCTATTTTTTCTATCACCAATGGAATATTTATGTTGCTTGTCATGGTTGTTACGTTATATCCTTTTTTAAACACCATTGCCGTATCTTTCAATAACGGGCTGGATACGATCCGCGGGGGTATCTATCTCTGGCCGAGGGAATGGACGCTGCAAAATTACGTTTCCGTATTCCAAAACCCGAATCTGACACAAGCCGCATTTGTTTCGGTCGCCAGAACCGTGGTGGGAACGGTTGTACAGCTGTTCTGTACAGCCATGCTGGCCTATGTACTGAGCCGCAAGGAGTATATGTTTAACAAATTGGTCACAACGCTGTTTGTCATGACGATGTATTTCAGCGGTGGTTTAATTCCGGGATACATGCTGATCAAACAAGTGGGGCTGCTGAACAGCTTCTGGGTATACATTATTCCCGGCTTGATCGGGGTGTTCAACATGATCGTCATTCGTACCTACATTCAGGGACTGTCGGAGGGATTGATTGAATCCGCGAAGATGGATGGAGCCGGAGATTTTCGGATTTTCATGCGTATCGTGCTTCCCCTATCCAAACCGGTTCTGGCTACGGTTGCACTGTTTATTGCTGTAGGTCAGTGGAACTCCTGGTTTGACTCCATGTTGTACACGGCGGGAAATCGGAATTTGACCACCTTGCAGTATGAGCTGATGAAATTGTTATCCTCTGCGACCTCACAGGGGGGGACCGTCAACGTGGATTCATTCAAAAATGTAACCAACATGGTGACGCCTGTATCCATTCGGGCAGCAATCACGGTTGTGACGGCAATGCCGATTGTTTTACTGTATCCGTTCTTGCAAAAATACTTTGTGACTGGACTAACCATTGGAGGGGTAAAAGAATGAAGAATGCAAATCAAGGCGAAAAATGCACGTATAACAATCCGATTATGCCCGGGTTTTATCCAGATCCATCCGTATGCCGGGTGGGTGAAGATTTTTATCTGGTGACATCAACATTTGCCTATTTTCCTGGCGTTCCGATCTTTCAGAGCCGTGATCTAGTGAATTGGAAACAGATTGGCAATGTGCTGGACCGCCCTTCACAATTAAATCTTCAGGGAGCAGGCCATTCACAGGGGATATTCGCTCCAACGCTTCGGTATCATGAAGGCACCTTCTATATGATTACAACCAATGTATCACATGGCGGCAATTTTGTTGTAACCGCTACCGACCCGGCTGGGCCATGGTCTGATCCTTATTTTATTGAAGGCGCAGAAGGCATAGACCCTACGATTTTCTTCGATGACGGCAAAGCGTATTATCTTGGTACACGCCCTTGCTCTGAGGGAGTTCGTTATAATGGCAATTGGGAAGTTTGGCTGAGAGAGCTTGATCTGGGCAGTATGAAGCTGGTGGGAGATAGTTACGTTCTGTGGCGCGGGGCGATGGTGGATGTCATCTGGCCGGAAGGCCCGCATCTGTATAAGATTGATGAATATTACTATTTATTGATTGCAGAGGGAGGCACAGGGCCAAACCATGCCGTGACCATTGCTCGTAGCAAAAGTTTGACCGAAGGATACGTCGGGAATCCGAATAATCCAATCATTACGCATCGCCATTTGGGTAAACGTTACCCTGTTGTTAATGTAGGACATGCCGACTTGGTGCAGGCTGCGAACGGTCAATGGTTCATGGTCATGCTTGCTTCGCGTCCATATGGAGGGAGCTATAGCAACCTGGGGCGGGAGACGTTCCTTGCTTCTGTCGTTTGGGAGGACGGATGGCCTGTTGTCAATGAGGGCCGCGGAATCCTGGAGGAGCAGGGCACGTTGGATTTGAAGCCTGTTCCGGTAGAGCCGCAACTGCGTTTTGACCATTTTGACAGTGATAAACTGGGCTTGCAATGGATGTTTCTGCGTAATCCACAGGAAGACCTGTATTCATTAACCGAACGAAAAGGATACTTGCGGCTGAAACTGAAACCGCAAACATTGAAGGAAAAAGAAAATTCCAGCTTTGTATGTCTGCGTCAAAGGCATATGGATTATGTCGCAGCTACAGCGATGGAATTTGTGCCCGGGAATGCCAATGAAACGGCTGGTCTTGTCGTCATTCAGAACGATCAGTATCACGTACGGATTGAGCGTGCTCTGGCCGAGAATCAGCAGGTGCTGCGTGTGGTGACCGTTATAGATGGTCAGGATAGCCATATTGCGCAAATCGCGCTGGAGGATGAAGTATCGCGAGTGTATATCAAACTGGCTGCGACAGGTCAGCAACTCAACTTCTATTACAGCACGGATGGAAGTCAGTATCATCTGGTGGCAGAACAGGTGGATACAAGCAGTTTGAGCACCGAAGTAGCCGGCGGCTTTGTTGGCTGTTGTATCGGAATGTTTAGCAGCAGCAACGGTACTTCTTCCGATCAGGTAGCGGACTTTGACTGGTTTGAATATGGTTCATATGAATAATATTTAGATGACAGAATAACAGCCAGAAAGCTCAATCCGGTGGCGGTAGTCCAGGGATTGAGCTTTTTTCCGTTCTTTTTGCCAAATGGCTATGGGGAGGCGTTACAGTCTATTGTTGAGTTTCATGTGCTGAGCTTTTTATGATGTTAACTATTTTACGCTGAGCATCCCTGGCTTCCGGAATCGGATAGAGGACAAAGACATGGTTCATTTTGGGGTAAACGTACGTATGATGATCGATTCTTTGGTCCGTAAGCAGCTTGTCGAGCTTCATATTATCAGGAAACAAACCCTCGTGAGTCCCGATAAAGATGCTGATTTTGCCCAGACCGGCGAAATCTCCGTAGATTGGACTGATTAACGGATCGTTTAACGGTTTGTCAGCTGCCCAGATCCGCCGGATGACATCATACCCTTCGACAGCGAGCATAGGGTCGCGGGTCTCGTAATCAAATATGACCGGATTGTCCAGCACCATATCCACACAAGGTGATAACAAGATGATATCTTTGGGCTGCGGGAGATCATGCATCTTCAGATAATGGGCCAAGGCAAGGGATATGTTCCCGCCTGCCGAATCGCCCATAATGGTCAGTTGTGCCGGGTCGTCCACAGAGGCAAGCAGATCCCGGTATAGATTGAGCAGTTTCGGATACGTGTGCTGATAATTAAAATGAGGAACCTTTGGATAGATGGGAGCAACAACTTTGGCATTCAGAGCCTGAGCCATGCGGTCCATGAATTTCCAGTGTAAAGACAGCGGCTGGTGTGTATGCGCCCCGCCATGAATGTAGAGAATGACCCTCTGTTCACGGGAATGCTGATCGTTTAAGGTGAACACCTGCATGTCTTCAAGGGAGCGCTCTTTGATGGAAGATGACAGTTTTGTTTTACCCAAGGTATAAGGTTTAATGTTTTCCAAGCCCATATGATCCAGGTGTTTGCGGGTAAGCTCGCGTGTTGAAAAAAATTTCTTGGTATCCAACGTTCCGATATATTTCTCGAATAGAAAGCTCGTGAGCGAGCGTTTGTGATTATGGATATACATGTTCATTGAGGAATCACCCTTCCTGATGGAGTTCAGATATACGATCTGTGGAGACTGTAAGTAAAGTATAAAGGTTGAAGTGTACTTCAAGGTCAATCTTAACTTTTCCATCAAACCGTTTACGGTTAGAGTAAAGCATGGTACCCGTTCTATGTTATGATATTTGCATCTTCAAAAGTTCGATTGAAGGGGCATAGCGTATGAATCAGAGCATACAACAGTTTAAAGCGGATTTTTTCAAAGCGTTGGCACACCCCATGCGGATTCAGATTCTGGAGCTGCTGAGTGAAGGAGCCAAGAATGTGAATGAACTGCAAAGCATTCTGGGATCGGAAGGCTCTGCTGTTTCACAGCAACTGGCTGTATTGCGCAGCAAAAACGTTGTCCACGGAATAAAAGAAGGGACAACCGTCACATATTCGCTGCGTGATCCGCTGATAAAGGACCTGCTGGCAGTCACCAAACAGATTTTTGACAATCATCTGGTTGATGCCATTTCCATGTTGGAAGATATTCGTAAAGAGTCCTGACACAATAAACAAGAGCAACGGGGTGTAATCGCCGGAGGTTCTTGTTTTTTTGTGTTAGGTTCCTGCTGGGGTTGTGCGTAATCCGATTGACAGGACGTATGCAGGGGAGTAGTCTTTTAAATATATTCAAATATTCAAATATATAAAGAAAAGAAGGTTTTTGTACATGAGATGGATGGGGAGATATGCAGGGTACAATGCTGCCGCTTTTCGCAAGGATCTGTTATCAGGACTGATTGTAGGTATCATTGCAATTCCACTCGGTATGGCCTTTGCCATCGCTTCCGGGGTCAAACCGGAGTATGGATTGTATACCACAGTAATCGCAGGGATTCTCATTTCCTTGCTGGGTGGGTCCAAGTTCCAGATTGGCGGGCCAACGGGGGCATTCATTCCGATCCTCTTTGCCATTGTGATGCAGTATGGATATGAGAATCTGCTGATCGCCGGAATGATGGCCGGATTGATGCTTGTACTTATGGGCGTATTCAAGCTTGGGGCGTTAATTAAGTTTATTCCAAGGCCGGTGACTATCGGTTTTACGGCAGGGATCGCCGTCATTATTTTTAGCGGACAAATTACGAACTTTCTGGGACTTCGAGGCATCGAGAAACACGAGGATTTCTGGTCCAATATGAAAGAAATCGGGATGCATATCTCGACGATTAATATATACAGTGTGCTTACAGCTGGAATCTGTCTGGCTGTTCTTCTGCTTGTGCCCAAGTTTGCACCAAAGGTGCCTGCATCACTGGTGGGGCTGGTTCTTTCGACGGTAGTCGCGGCGTTCTTTTTTGAAGGGCAAGTGGCTACAATTGGTTCGTCCTTTGGCGCGATACCTAACGCTTTGCCTCAGTTTCATGTGCCTGAGATCACTTGGGAGCGTATCGTGAACTTGCTGCAACCCGCTTTTGTCATCGCCATGCTTGGTGGAATTGAATCGCTGTTATCCGCAGTTGTTGCTGATGGCATGACTGGAAGTCGGCATAACAGCAATCGAGAGTTGATTGGGCAGGGGATTGCTAATATGGTGACTCCGTTATTTGGTGGTATTCCTGCAACAGGAGCGATTGCACGTACAGCAACCAATATCAAATCCGGCGCAGTATCGCCATGGTCTGGCGTGATTCACGGTGTGGTGGTTTTGCTGGTACTTGTTCTCTTTGCGCCATATGCATCCCACATTCCTCTTGCCAGTATGGCTCCCGTTCTCATGGTGGTTGCCTGGAATATGAGTGAACGAAGATCCTTCGTCCATGTCATGAAAACCAAAACGAGCGATTCACTCGTTCTGCTGATTACCTTTTTGCTGACCGTATTTACAAGTTTAACAACGGCTGTAGAGGTTGGGTTGATTCTTGCTGTCCTTTTATTTGTTAAACGGATGAGTGAGATGTTGAAGGTTGCCAAAGTACTACCCGATCCCGATCATAAACATGAGAAAGTCATGGCCCACATGGTTCGGGAAGGACATGACTGTCCGCAAATAAGCCTGTATACAATTGAAGGGCCACTTTTTTTCGGTGCAGCGGATATGTTCGAGAAGTCGGTCATGGATTCGATTCATCGGCGACCAGGCACTCTGCTGTTGCGGATGGGCAAGGTGCCTTTTATGGATACGACAGGTGAATCCAATCTGGCCCGTGTTGTCAAACATATGGAGAGATCCGGGGGCAGGATTTTACTTTCAGGCATTCAGGCGCAACCGTTGGAGATGTTGAAGAGAACAGGTTTGATTGAACGGATTGGTCCGGATCATATGTTTGAGCACACAGGTGAAGCCATCAATTATGCATTAGTGCATCTGGATGTTCAGAAATGCAGGGGGTGCAAACATTTTGCCTTTCGTGAATGTGCTGCATTGTCGAGTGTTGGCACCGACCCAGCGTGTAATAACCTGCTGAAATCTGGAAAGCGGGCCAATGCAAATAACCTTATATAATCCTGCTGATGCGAGATGGAACTATAGGAGTCTAAAGAGTATTTGTTTATCAAAATATATATTCTGGAAAATAAACGAAAAATATACTATGTTATAGGTTGATAGGTGAAAGGATTACATCGTTCATCAGATGAGAAATAATCATATTAAACCGAAGGAGCAACCATATGTCCATTCAACCGACTGCTTTACGTTCAGTGCTTAACCCCAGGTACCTGGAGTCTGCATTGAGTAATCAATATGACATTGGAACATGGGAAGAATGTTTGTTTTGGCTTAGAGGATTAAATGATACCTACCGGGTTCGCACGTCCAGTGGCATGTATATTCTCCGTATCTACCGTACTGAAATTACGGAGGAAGATGTTCAGTATGAGCTTTCGTTATTGTCTCAACTGAAGAACGTTCTAGGTTCTGCGGAATATACCGACATTGGAGAATACATCGAGAAGAAAGATTATACGGGATATACGGTGTTGGAGGCTGCGGAAGGCAAGCGGGTTGCTGTGATGTTTCGGTATATTGAGGGTACGGAGAACAACCTGGAGGATGAGGAGTCTTGTTACGCCTTTGGCCAATCTGCGGCTGAATTGCATAAGGCTATGGATCAGGTGAACATGGAGCTGCCACGATATGAGCTGGATCTGAAGTTACTTATTGACGAACCCCTTGAGCGAATTATCCACTATATCGGTGAGGACAATGAAGCAGCAGCATTTCTCCATACGTTTGCGGCAACGTTAAAAGAACGCATCGTTGCCACTTCCAGACAAGACCTGGACTTTGGTCTGTGCCATGGCGATATGCATGGGAATAACAATGTGTTTCAACAGAAACATCAGTTTATCCATTATGACTTCGAGTGGGCAGCCAAAGGCTGGCGTGCCTATGATTTAGCTCAAGTGAAAGTTCGAAAAAGGCAGTCTGATGAGCGAAAAGTAGCATTATGGGATGCGCTAATGGCAGGATATCGTTCAGTCAGAAGTTTCTCTGCCGAAGATGAGCAGGCGGTTGATCTCTTTATTGTTGCTCGCCGATTTTGGGTGATGGGACTAGATGTTGCATTTATTGAGAGTGATATGGGTGCGCTGGACTATGGCTCGGATTGGCTGGATAGTTTCGTGGAAGAATTCCGGGATACGGGGATTATATCCTAGCGAATGATGAACATTATTTTGGTGTAGGTTTGAATGTTTTAAGACCCTTCCGAGTGAACTTGAACTCGGGAGGGTCTTTTTCATCTTATATTGAAGGTAACAGGGTCACTTGTTACTTGTTAGTTCGATGATGAAGAAGCGGCAGCAGCCGATGCTGCGGCAGTTGCGGCCATGGCGGCCTGCTGGGCGATGATAATATTTGTGATACTGGTTGAGATTGCTGTCGTAAGCACACCGTTTCGCAGATTCTCCACATGTTGAATGGCTACCAGAGCAGACGAGAACAGGAGCAACTCCTGTTTGTCGATTGACCAGGCACCGAAGCCTTTTTGAGTCCGTAACCAGTCATTTGTTTCCGCGACTTCATCCACTAATGACTCTCTGTCCGAAGGCAGTAGAGAAAGTATTCCGAGAGAGGCTAACGTATACGTTTTGTCCATTCGAAGATTCCTTTTGCGAAAAGCTTCATTTAAGGCAATCACACGAGCACCTGCATCCGGGGGATCATCTCCAAGAACCAGTACCTGTGTTAACGCCTGCACACTGTTTCTGGAAGAGAACTCCGGTTTTAATTCGCCATAAAGTTGTTCCATACGTGCCACACCAGTATCCACCACGAGATCGGAAAGTGCTAACATGGCAGCGAAAATGTAGTCATCCTGTCCAGTGAGGAAACGATGCTCTGCTTTCATGCCGTCATAAAATGATTTGGCCCGCTCCACCGTAGGTTGAAACTGGTCAGCTGATGTCTGAGTAGCGATCTGATAGGCGGCAATAACCAGATAATCGGAGTTGCGGAACTTGATCTCTTTCATCAGATCATAGACATGCAAGGTGTCTGCCAGTCTCGTCTCTTCATCCGTTGTAAGGGAGAGCATGGCAGCAATGCTAATGGCCGAATTACCTCTGAATGCAGAGAAGAGTTTTGTGTTTTGCTTAATCAACTCATGGCTTTGAAGAATAGCTTCCCCATCCGCTGTTTTATTCTCCGCTGCATAGAGCAGGGCAACCAGACGTTGCATCATCGCATGTTGCCATTTGAACGATTTCTTGATGATCTGGGTGTTGGAAACAAATAATTCAACTCGTTCTGCATGATGTTGTTGCATAGGCACACCTCCATATTCACTGTTATTCTACAATACCCTTCCAGCTTCCTTCATTCCGTCGGTGTAAACAGATTAGATGATTAGGAATATCAAATGAATTAAAGCGATTATTCCCATAGGGTAGATCAATGATCTGGAGAACCCGTTTTTAAATTCATTTCGAGGATGCTTTTCGAAAAAGAAGTGTAATACGGTATGTATGATGAAAAAGATATCCAGCACCCAAAATGTAATGGTTTGATACGAGCTAAAAAGAAGAGAGAGGATGATGGTATACATTGGCAGGTGAATCCAAGTGAAATACCTGTAGGCTTTATCATCTTCCAAATCTTTTAACACGATAAACAATTTCCACTCGGACCGCCTGATGGCATCCATTTCGTGAAGCAGGAAGAGAGACAAGTTAAACAAAAATAAGACTAACAACAAGTCAGGCATGTAAAGCCTCCCATTTTCAGTTTATACAAGCAGGTCAATTCTTCATTACAGATCCACGCAATAGTTCTGGCAAAGCATATAACACATGCATACGTTCCAGCGCACCTTCCATGTTCCAGTGTAGTCCTACGTGATGAACTTTTCCGTTACACACCGCAGAAAGTTCGCTCCATTGATGGCTATTCATACCACTCCTCTCCCGCTCATAAGAGGCAGGGTCATCGACATCCCCATCTCTGGTTGCAGAAATTATAAAAATACGATCGCCCATATAACGCTCAAGCTCTCTTTCTTCAATAGAAATAAAAGCTTCGCCTTGTTCTATTAATGCAGTAACTTCAAGAGGAGGTCTGAATCCATTGGCATGGTAAAGTGTGTTTGGGAGACCGTGAGAGGCCATAACATAGAGTCTGCCATTATCACCATGGACAAGAACGGAAGCACTTTCGCCGGGTACGAATGCGTCTTTGCACATTGTCCACATGTATTCGGCCATAGCGTCATATCGGATCATCCAACGTTCTGCTTCGTGTTCTTTGCCGAAAATTTGGCCTAAGGTCCGCAAACGGCTATCCAATGTCTGCTCACGATCCAACACAATGGTTGGAGCAATGGTAGTCATTTCATCAAGGGAGATACCGTAGTAGTTGGCAACGAGAATAAGGTCGGGCTTCAGCTTTCGAATCTCCTCAGGCTGGGGTGGAAAGCTGATTTCGGTTGTGTTTTTCATTGGGACGGTATCGATGGATTGGCCCGATAGATTCTTGGGACTGCCGACTGGAAACAAATTCAGAACGATTAAGTCACTCACGGTATTGCGATCCAGATATACAATACGTGATTTGTCCATTGGAAGTTCCAACAGCCTACCTGTAGAGTCACGGAAAAGAATGTCCCTGTCGCTGTGCTTATACATCGCTGCATACTCCCGAGGGGGCAGTCCGGTCTTTTGACGAAACCGTCTGACAAAGTAATAATGATCATTGAATCCAACTTGATGAGCAATGGACTCAATGGTTTCTTCTGTCTGTAAAAGCAATCCTTTAGCTCGATTCAAACGAATCTCAGTTAGATATTCAATCGGAGTCTTGTCTGTCAGTGAGCGGAACAGCTCATTATATTGCCATAAGGAGACCCCGGATAAATCGGATAGTTCCTGAACTTTAATTTTCTCGGCGTAGTGTTCCTGCAGATAGATAAGGGTACGTTTAACGGCATCTCTGGCATTTTCCAAGGATGGCCATTTCGTATTATGTTCAGAGAGAGACAGCATCAGCATATGGAACATAGGTTGATAGGCATTGCTTTCTGCTTTGTTGATATAGGGGCGTTGACGAATCATATCTTGAATAATGGTGTGCACGCTGGAATAGGAACGATCGGATCGCAACGTACTTCTATTAAAGGCAGCACTTGTATCGAACCGTACCGCAGCATCCTGAACTTTGATTACATGAAAAGAAAACATATAGACGGCGAACGGCTCATGATCCTGTCTGGTTAGTACAATGTTGCCTCCGGGTCGAATATAAAAACATTGTTCTTCAATGGCAGTATGGGTCTCTTCCCTCAGATGCAACCTGAAGTTTCCCGAAACGACGATGAGGAGACGGTGCTCTTGCGAAGGCATGATGCTGACGGGTTCTTCCATAAAATCAACCTCGCTAAGTGAATAGATTTCATGTTCCTGATCTGTATGCAATAGAAGCTTCATGCCATAATCCCCTTACTAATTGATAACGATTCTCATAAATTAGCATAGTGTAAATACACTTTTTTATCAACCAATTCACAGGAAAGATAGAACACAATTTGGTCGTACGCCTGCTAAGTATTGTCTGAAAAGCCCTTGAATTGTCCATTGATGCGCCTGTGCGGGATCGTTACTATAGGTAGAAGATAGTGATAATGATTATCATTAAAATAGAGTGAATGGGGAGAGCGTCATGTATAGTGTTAAACGATGGGGATGGTCTATTGGTGCGGTTCTAGTGCTAAGTATCGGTCTGAGTGCATGTAGTAGCAATGAAGGTGGGTCGGTAAATGAGGGAACAACGCAACAGACAACTGTCAAAGAAACGGAAGCTGCTGCGGAGAAACCGGAAACCAAAGAGTACGTGGATTATCTGGGACGTAAAGTAGAGATCCCGACGAATCCGCAAAGGATCGTGTATTATGATAACAAAACCTTTGGAGATATGCTGGTACTTGGAGCAGATGCAATTGGTCAGGATGGGCGCTTATTATCAGACTCCATATACGAAGATCAGGTGAAGGATATTGATGATCTTGGTGCGCCGCTGAATCTGGAGAAGCTGGTGGAGCTCCAGCCTGATCTGATCATCACAGGGCTTCACGCTCAAGGGGATGAATTGGACCAGATTGCCAAAGTGGCGCCAACGGTTGGAGTAAACGTGGATGCTCCGCTGGAGGAACGTTTGCCTGTGCTTGGTCTTCTAGTGAACAAGGAGAAAGAAGCTCAGCAATGGTTGTCTGATTATGAGGCTCAATCGGAGCGGGCGTGGAATGAGTTCAAAGAGAGCGTGAACATCAGTCCAGATGAGACGGCCACGGTATTTCTTAACGTAAATCGCAGTCTGTATGTGATGACAACAGGACTTGCAGGTGATCTATATTCTCCCCATGGATTCAAGATTCCCGATGAGGTGAAGAAAGTAACCATGGATGAGAATTTGCCGTGGGCGCAGATATCGCTTGAGAATCTTCCGTCCTTTGCGGGGGATCACGTATTTCTGATCGCTGCTGGAGCTGGACAAGATTCTGCGGAGAATGACGAGTTAATGCAGTCAGCCATATGGACGGATCTACCCGCTGTAAAGAATGGTCATGTGTATGTAGTGGAGAAAAAGTGGAATAAACGTGATGCCTATACGATGCGTGAATTGTTAAATGAACTACCTACTATTATGAAGTAGCACTGGTTTGGAGATAAGTAGTAGTATTGAGAGAGCCTCCTGTTAAAGGGGGTTCTATTTGTTCCCTCGACTTCCTGTACAATTAGACCTCACTTCATCTGTCTTATTTATTGGCGGGTATCGTTATCTTTTTTGTCATGCGCATTATGGGGGAAATGTTGATTCAGGAGCCGGTCACGGGTTCGTTTGCAACATTTGCTCACAAATATATTAGTCCGCTTGCCGGATTCCTGACAGCCTGGAGCTACTAGTTTCTGTGGGTTACGGTGGGTATGGCGGAAGTTACGGCGATTGGCATCTATGTGGGGTATTGGTTCCCGGATATTCCGCAGTGGCTGCCTGCACTTGCTGGGGTGCTCATCATTGCGGCGGTGAAGTTCTATGGGGAATTTGAATTCTGGTTTGCGATGATCAAAGTGACGGCTATTGTGGCGATGATCGTAAAATCGGAACAGGTCTGATCTTCTTCGGTTGGGGGAACGGAGGACAGCCAATCGGGCTGTCGAATCTGTTTAGCCATGGCGTATTCTTATTTTCTACGTTGGTGCCATATTTGTTATCGTAACTCTGTACCCTTGGAACGAGGTCTACAGTGCAAGTGTTCTTCCGGGTATGGTTCCATGGTTCGCGCTGGCATTCAGCCAGTTCCGATTCAGAAAGCGTTGGGGCAACGAGATGGTGGCGAAGACGCTAGTCTCGTATTCAAAAATCAACTTATAACGTAATTTCATACGTGCATTCCTTGAAACGATTGGAGAACCTGAGGGTGATTCAGCGTCATTCAGGGAGTGCATTTTTTTATCTGAAAAAATCATGCTTGAATCTCCTGTAACTGGAGGTTTTAAGATTGGAGGCAGACAAGGGGGCATACATCTTATGAGAACAGTAGAATGGATTTATCTTATTTTCAACCTGCTTATGTTCGTGGGGGTAATCGGGATCGGGAAACAGAGTCAACATTTTCGAAAAATGGTATGGGGTGGATTCGTCATTTCAGGTGTGCTGTTGATCATCCATGGTGTGGTCGAAGGACTTCGTTGGCCGATGATTCCGGCGTATCTGCTCACGTTGGTTCCACTGGTTGTGTTATTTACAAAGGCAAGACGCCAGCAACAGTCAGGTGTAACCTCGCTGAACAGCAAAGGTTCCGGGGCATCTGCTTCCACATCGACTGTGACGAGGAAATTCGGACGTGTTCGAATCATCGCAACGTCTCTTCTGGTGTTGGTATACGCTATTGTGAGCATTGGCTTGCCACTGCTGTTCCCGGTGTTAACGTTTGCCAAGCCAGCAGGTCCTTATGGAATCGGAACGGTATCTTACGACTGGACAGATAACAGCCGTGAGGAGTTGCTGACGAGTTCTGTCGGTGATCAACGGGAGCTGATGGTACAGATCTGGTACCCAACGAATCCAGATGTACAGGGCGCAACAGCCCCTTATGTTAATAAGCCGGAGATCTACGGGACAGCCTTCAATGAAGTGCTGAAACTGCCAAAGCTTTTATTTTCCAGTCTGAGTCAGGTCAAAACACATGCGATACAGGAAGCTCAGTTGTCTGATGCCGAAGCCAAGTATCCGGTTGTTCTTTTCTCTCATGGTCTGCATGGGTATGAAAATCAGAATACATTCCAGGTCGAGCAACTGGTTAGTCAAGGTTACATTGTCGTAGGTATCAATCACACGTATAACAGTCTGGTGTCCGTATTCCCGGATGGACATGTGGCGCAGTTTGAATCCGAAGGAAAAGAAGGCTTTGAACAGTTACAGTTCAGTTACATGGACAAGTTGAATGAGACATGGGTGAATGATGCACAGTTTGTACTGGATGAGGTAGAGAAGTTGGGTACGGGAGATCCGAGCGGACGCTTTACCGGACGTATGGATCTGGACAACATCGGCATGTTTGGGCATTCATTTGGCGGAGCAACGACAGTGCAGATGTTAATGGATGATCCACGTGTGAAAGCAGGCATGAATATGGACGGTGTATTGTTTGGCGAGAAACGTATCCCTGCGGAAGGTGTGGGCAAGCCGTTCCTGATGATGAGTGCAGACTCAACCGTTGCAGGGACAAGTGTGATGAGTGACGAGGAAATTGCTGCGATGGGCACGACCCGTCCGGAAGCCGAGAAATATTACGAGGAAGTGTACGCCCGGTATGAACCGGTAACCGCAGGAGGGAACTTCTGGATGGAGCTGACCAACACCAAACATCTGAGTTTCTCCGACCTCTACCTGATCTCTCCACTGCTCGAATGGACGCAGGGTGTAGATGCGCGGGGGACGCACCAGTTGGTTAGCGAAACAACGATTGAATTCTTCAACCACTACTTGAAAGGGCAACCGCTCCATATGGACAAGGACGTGGGAGAACATGAATCCTATTCGTTGAAAAAAGGCTAAACGTATAAATGGAAGGAGACTGAAGCTCAGTCTTCTTCCATTTGTTTTAAGCGTAACCGCATGCCCTCCTGCAACAGGTTAATGCCATCTACAATCTGGCTCCATTCGGGATTCATCACCTTGCACAGCTTGTTAAAACGCAGAATGCGATCGGTCACAGAGTCCAGCATATATCGGGCCTGTTTGCTAAAAAATACGTCGGGTGTTTCGGCATGCTCGACACTTGCATACATCAACACAAAGTCCCACACCATGCTTTGCACAGCAGGGCTATCGATGGCCCAACGCTTGTCCAGCGCTTCGGTAGTGCGAATACGAATTGCTTCCATTTTTTTCACCCAGACATCCGCTTCGACTTGTGGCTGATTCGCCATAATGAAGAACGGAACCTCCAGCTGAGCCAGATCTGCCCAATATGCCGGATCATTGATCAGTTCCTGAATTTCCTTCCAGGCCAGTGTTTGCTGAGCCGTCAGTTTGGTATCTTTCATCATGTATTTATCGAAAAAGTGCAGAAACGACACTCTCCAATCCTGCGGAATGCTGTCCAGCAGATGGGATTCATCCACTTTGGCAGCAACAAATTGTTTTCGTCTGCTCGCATTGGCCGTCAGGGATTCTACCAGACTGGAGATGTAGGTAAGAGACTGTTCCGAGCGCAGTGAAGTTTCTTCTTCATGCTGCCTCGCTTGGTGTAAAACAGAGAGCATGGAATTCATCGTGCCGATCTGGGTTTCCAAGGCTTCAATCTGCAGATCCAATGCCTGTGCTACTGCCAGTTCACCCGACATGAGCTTTCGAATATCCGGTATGCTGAAATTCAGATAACGTAGTGTTGTAATGAGTTCGAGTTGCCACAGGTCTTGCGTTGTATAGAGTCGATGTCCACCTTCCGTATGACTGGAGGGTTGTAACAGTTCAATCTCATCGTAATAACGGATCGTTTTCACCGTGGAGCCGATCAGTTTAGCTGCTTCACCGATGGAATAGGGTTCTTTATTTGCATTCAACGAGATCACCTCATGTTCTATTATACAATCTCCAGTTAGAGGAGATTCAACACTGGAATTGTTGCCAAGGAAAATGTAGCAGGTCCAGTTTAAATTCCACCCATCTCGGTTACAAAGGAAAGAGTGCAACTTTTACGCAAACTAAATTCACAACAAATAAAAAATACGCTTATACGATGGGTATCGTGTAAATAACCAAGGAGGAAATTGAACATGGCTAATCAAGACCAGCACACCATGCAAGATCCAACGACCCAATATCCGAAGGCTACACCGGAGTGGAAACAGCAACAGGATGAGCCGGGGCTCCAGCGTGAGATGACACCTGTTCCCGATGCGGGTGAGAAAAGTTATAAAGGCAGCGGACGATTAACGGGACGCAAAGCAGTTGTGACCGGAGCCGACAGCGGAATTGGTCGGGCGGCAGCGATTGCGTTTGCCCGTGAAGGTGCAGATGTTGTTCTGGCTTATCTGCCGGAAGAGGAAGCGGATGCGCAGGAAGTTGTGAAGCTGATTGAGGAAGCCGGTCGCAAAGCAATTACGATGCCAGGTGACCTGAAGGATGAGAAATACTGTGAAGAACTTATTGAGTCTGCGGTAAAAGAGCTTGGCGGGATTGATATCCTAGCTAACGTGGCAGGTAAACAGCAGTTTGTGGAGCAGATTGCGGATCTGACTACCGAGCAATTCGATGCAACGTTCAAAACAAATGTCTATTCCATGTTCTGGCTCTGCAAAGCAGCTGTGAAACACATGAAGCCGGGCAGCTCCATTATCAACACATCATCGATTCAGGCGTACAAACCTTCGCCAATCCTGCTGGATTATGCGACAACGAAAGCATCCATTAACACGTTCAGCAAAGCGCTGGCACAACAGGTGGGTAGCAAAGGGATCCGTGTCAACGTTGTTGCACCAGGACCGGTATGGACACCGCTCCAGGTCGTGGGCGGACAACCGGTCGAGAAGCTTGCCGATTTTGGCTCCAACACACCACTTGGTCGAGCAGGACAACCTGCCGAGATGGCTCCGGCATTTGTGTTCCTGGCAAGCCAGGAATCCAGTTATGTGAGCGGAGAGACATTGAATGCAAATGGCGGTACGGTTAGTCCATAAATAGTCTTAGGTAATTCGATCATTGTATAAGAGGATACGGTCTCCATATTGGGGGCGGTATCCTCTTTTTTGTCGTTAAGATGAGAGAAATAAAATATTTTTATATATGAAAGCGTTCTTATATAAAACAGGAAAGGTACATGGTAATATATTCAAGAACATGTTCTTCGCTCCCAGCTCCGAGAGTGCGTTGCTTATACAATGAATCTGTTCAGATCAATACACTATGCCTAGGAATCGAAGGAGGAATTCTGTAATGGCCAAGAATGTACTTAAACTAGGTGACCCTGTCATAAGCACGTACACATCGTATGGGACATTAACATCCGTTATGAACGAAGATTTATGGCCATGGATTTTCAATAACTTTATACAAATCAGGTATGCACATGGATGGGGAATTTTTTCGTTTGATTCTCATCAGTTTCTGCTAAGTACCTGCCCGGGAATTTCCTTTTACAACCTGCCACAAGAAATTGTGATTAGCAAATGGGGAATATCACTTAAGCAAGTGATTACAGAAGCGATAGATATGGGATATTATCTATATATTTATGCAGATCGATACTACATTGCGTGTACAGACTATTATCAGAAAGAACATCTTATGCATGAATTGTTGGTGTACGGGTATGACCTGGATCAAAATTTGATATACATTGCTGATAATCTAGATGATGGTAAATTCATACAAACCACATGTAGTCTGGATGAACTTGAGAAAGGCTACTGGACCATGTCTAATGAATACAGTTTTTGGACAGAAGTGAGATTTCTTAAGCCTATCCAGAATATCAATTATGCAATTCATGTGGAGCAAATGATAACGGCGATGGAAAACTATCTTAACTCAAGCGAGACATATGACTTAGTGAGAGATCAGAAATACGATTTTGGAATGAAAGCCATTCAACGTATCTTTACCGACATTGAGCAGGCAGCCCTAGTTGGAGAAGCATTGGATTCACGAGTCTTTCATCTCTTGTATGAACATAAGCTACTTATGGAGTTACGATTATCTTACTTAATGGAGAAATCAATCATTGAACGAGATGCAACCTTCATGGAATTAAGCACTATTCTGAAACAGGACTACTTTAAATTGAGAAACATAGTTCTGAAATACAATATAACGCGTGATGCAAGTACACTTAGTAAAATAAGTGAGAGGTTGCAACAGAATCTCACAAAAGAGAAAGCATTTATTTCTTCTTTTATTACCAGATTGCAACAGGTTAAATCAATGGCTTGAAGTCATCTAATAATAGACAAAAAACCCCCTTTACTTGTGAAAAAGCAAAGGGGATTGCTGTGTAACTAAGTTACTTCTGCTCTGGTTTCGGGTCCAGAATGGCATAACTGCCGAGTGTGGCTAATTGTGCTGTATTCAGAAGCGCTTCATCCACTGCAGCGAGGGCTTCACCGGCAGCTGTCATCAGCTCATCAGAGTCAACAGGTGAGGCGAAACGGAGAATGACGCGGTTCTCTCCTTTTTTGAGTTCACTCTCAGCCTTGGTTTTGTACTCATTAATGGACGCGACTTCGAGATCATTCTGCACATAATAATCATTGGCATCGCTCTCGCCATTAAACATCGTGAGCTCGGAATCAAGCCAATAATCTTGATCCGCTATCGTTTTCTGACTTGCAGCAGTCTCATCATTGGCATTGTACAGGAAATAAGGGATGCCGGAGTTCGTCAGGTTGTTGGTGGCATCTACATGGAACCATTCGTTCCCGATTTTGACCTTGTTCCATGCATGTGGAACGCCGCTGGAAGCGCCCGTTACAACGATGCTTTCCAATCCCGAAAGATCGGAGAGCAATTTGTAAACGGAAGCATAGCTGGCACATACCCCAACTCCTTTGACCAGAATACCGTATGTGGTAAACGAGTCATTAAACTGTGGATCGACATTTTTGAAGTTGTTTTGCTCCGCATTTTCCAGCGCTGCATCATCATACTTTGCGTTATCGTTCAGATAATCGTAGATGGCTTTCCGTTTCTCGTCTTCGTTCATACCATTCTTGATAATGGAAGCCACAACTTCATTTGCTTTGGCAATAATCTCATCTTGCTTCTTCTGGATACCACTAGCCGATTCATTGTAATAAATGGAAAGGGTAAGTGTACCATAGTTGTATTCGAAACCTTCCACACCAAGAATCAATGGATTCTGGTACATCACTTTCAGAACAACATCTGAGAGTGTCGTGAAATTTTGAGCTTCGGGGAAAGCTTTTAACGAAATTTTATCTTGTGCCGCAATCATGTTTTTGGCTAAAACTTCTTCCAATGCGGAATCTGCATTGATCATTGCATCACCTGTAGCAGGCTGAGGCACGGTTTCCTGATTACCTTGTTCTACATTTTGCTGTGTATTCGATTTCTGCTCATCTACCAGGTTGTCTTCTACAGCTTCGGGAGCTGGAGCAGGTGTTTCATTGGAAGCTTCTTCAGAAGCCATATCTGAAGAATTATCAGAAGTATTATCGGAAGCCTCAGTAGATAGAGGATCAGTTGCATCTTCTGAAGTCTCAGTATCGGTTGTGGACTCTGTAGTTGGAGTTTCCGAAGCCGGTGCTTCTTCTGTTTCCGTTGCAGACTCAGGTTCATCATGATTGTTGATGATCGTTGGCACATCAGGTGCAGGGACGTAAGGTGTGTTATTCTTTGGTTCCACCAGTCCGTTGCTGGACTCGGCTACGGTTTGCTGAGTGAGTCTGTCCAGGTCTGCTTGGGTCACATTTTCTACACGTACGTAACTTTTCAGAGCTGTTCCTTTAATGTGAAAAGGAATATTCGTTTCATTGAACTCTGAAATCTCTACGTTAGCGGTATCATAGACAATGGTTTCACGGGCTAGAGAGCCGTCATTGTACTCAACTGTTGTTTTCTGAGGAAGTACATCTATATTCTTTAATTTCTCCATATACAATTGTTCTTTCAAAGCTGTTGGTAACTGGGAAGCAAGGGGAGCTGTAGGGACACCTCTGCTAAAATTAGATTCTTTGCCTCCACCAATTGCAGTGACGTAATATTCTCCTCGTATACCATGGTTCTGAGTGGTAGTTATCATTTCATTATAAGTGCCTAGCCCGCCTTTTCCGTCTCTCAAAAAATCATTGAAAGACGTCTCTGTCGTTACCGCAATATCTAAAGGCAGACTATTACTGAAAGCGTCCTCTGCGCCAGTTAGAGGTACATTTGTATCGAAGTTGGTTAGGTCAGAACGTTTATAAATTTTATATTCGGTGGCACCTTCAACCTTGTCCCAGACCAACTTGAACCGTCTATCTTTGTCAATTTCGTATCTTAGGTTGGGTACGGGTAACTCCGATTTCACTGTAAACGGAATAATGATGGGTTTATCGAGTAGTGTTAGTTTTTCTGCATCCGGATCATAGTTCAGGCGAATGTAGTAGATTGGGGCACCGCCCCAAGAACTTTGATCCTTGTTCATCATGGAATCTGAACTTAAAACGCCCCATCCAAGAGGCTTAATGGAAACACTATTGTCGTTTGTCTCTGGAATGGCATATACATCGCTTGCTTTGAGTGCTTTAATATCGGTATGTACACTAATAATGTCACTAGCTCGCAGGCTACTTTTACGTAAATCGGCTTTAAACTTGAACGTAAATTCTTCATCCTGAGCTACGTTGTACATCGGCATGATCGCTTGTTCCGATTCAGAGCCGTATTTCTGCTTCAAACTTAAAATGGTAGAACCTTCTACTACTTCTGTAGGATTATTCTCGGACGGACTGCTTTCCTGCTCAGTACTCTGGCATCCAGCCAGTAACAGGGTGAGCGCAAACATAATGAAAAATAGACGTTTCATGATACACCGCTTTCTTGTTTTTCTGAGTGACTCTAATGGCTACGTTCTCCACAACGAAAGATTATCAAAATTGGTTAAAACCCATACTCGAACCTCTTAACGGCCAAACCTCCTATTAATTTCCTAATATCCTTTGCTAGTTTATGGTCATATTGACGCATTGTCAAGGTAAGAGGGTAGGTTTTAAGTCCTGTAGAACAATAGAACAGTTGTAATTCCGTAGCGTGTGTTCCATGTTAAAATTCAAGAGTTACTACATATTTTTTATGTATAACAGAATAATTTGAGGAGGCTGGGATGGCGTATGACAGCAGAACAGATTGTCAGAACCTTTTTTGAAGAGGTCCGATCAGGCCGAAATCCTGATTATGCAAGCAAAGTGATGGCGGAACAGGTACTGGCCCATCAAGTGATATCTGAAGAAGAGGTCACGGTCACCCGAACACCTTCCGATTATGCGGATCATGTGCGAGAAATGATCGAAGCTTACGGGGAATTTTCACTCGAAATTCAGGAGTTACTGACGCAAGGTGATAAAGTTTATGTGCGCTGGAGACAAACCGGTACCCATATCGGCGAAGTGGACGGATACAGTCCAACCAACCTCCCGGTGATTGAAATTGCCAGTGCGGTATACCGAGTGGAAAAAGAACAAATTGCAGAGTATTGGATACAGATCGACAGGTTGGGCATCGAGAAACAATTGGAACGTAATCGGAGCTGAGTTTCTCAGCTCTTTTTTAGTTTTCAGTTCTTTGTAAGCGTTCCCGTGTTATAATGGACAAAGTTGTATACAAGTTACCTAAAACGTTTTCTGTCTTTTGACTCCAACATCTGAAAGTGAGGTTCAGTGATGATTAAAGCAACGGAAGATAATCAATATGTTGAACTAACAAGCCCGACAAGTATACCGAAGGCATCCGGATTCCTTTGGAACGAAAAGATGATGATTCATGTGAATTGCCGGGGGTACGCGGTGGCCCAATTCATGCAGCCCGAACCTGCCAAATACTCGTATGCGCCCAACCTGGAAGCCAAGACGTTTATGCAACCGGAGCAGCCATACTATGCCCACCATCCGGGACGGTTTGTCTACATTAAAGATGAAATAAGTGGCGAAATTTTCTCAGCCCCGTATGAACCGGTTCGCAAGCAGGCGGATAGCTATATGTTCGCTGTGGGTAAACACGATATTCATTGGAAAGTGATTCAAGACGACATATGCATCGAGATGTCCCTGCGTCTACCGAAGGAAGATGTCATGGAGCTGTGGCGTGTGAAGGTAACCAATCTGTCTTCGAGAAAACGCAAGCTGAGTATCTACCCGTATTATACGGTCGGTTATATGTCCTGGATGAACCAATCCGGTTCATATGTGGAAGATTTGCAGGGCATTGTCTGCTCGGCGGTTACGCCGTATCAGAAGTATCAGGATTATAGCAAAATTAAAAATTACAGCGACAAAACCTATCTGCTTGCAGATCACCAGCCGACCGCGTGGGAAGTGAATCATGAGAGCTTTGAAGGCGAAGGCGGGCTACATAATCCTTCGGCCCTTCAGTCGGAGACACTCGCAGGTGGAGATTCGCGGTATGAGACACCTGTGGCTGTATTGCAATATAGAGTCGAACTGGAAGCGGGAGCTGAGCAGGCATATCGATTTATTTTTGGCCCGGCTCATGATGAGACAGAGATTGAAGGCATCCGTCAGCATTATTTTGTGAAAAAGGATGGACAGGATGGTTTCACCGCAGCCGAGCAGGAGTATGCTGAGTATATTGCGGAAGGGCAAGGAAACATCCAGATCGAGACACCGGACAGCTGGTTAGATAATGTCGTAAATCACTGGCTGCCTCGCCAGATGTACTATCATGGCAAAACCAATCGTCTGACAACCGATCCGCAGACGCGGAATTATTTGCAGGACAACATGGGTATGAGTTATATTCAGCCGCAGATTGCGCGGGATGCGTTCTTGACAGCCTTGTCTCAGCAGCATATAAGCGGTGCGATGCCAGACGGCATTATTTTGCACCCGGACGCAGAACTGAAATATATCAACCAGGTTCCTCATACCGATCACTGCATCTGGCTTCCGGTCTGTATGAAGACCTATTTGGATGAAACGAATGACTATAGCATTTTGGAGGAACAGGTTGCTTTTACAGACAGTGAACAAAAGGTTTCCGTACTGGAGCATATGAATCTTGCAATGCGCTGGTTGATCCATGAGCGTGATGCGCGCGGGTTGAACTATATCAATCAGGGTGACTGGTGTGATCCGATGAACATGGTGGGATACAAAGGCAAAGGCGTATCCGGCTGGCTGACCATTGCGACGGCATATGCGTTCAATGTGTGGGCAGATATTGGTGAACAGGCGGGGCATGCCGAGGTTGCAGCGGAATTCCGTCAGGAAGCCAATCAGACCAATGCAGTAGCGAATGAGTACCTATGGGACGGTAACTGGTATGCGCGCGGAATAACGGATGATAACGTAGTGTTTGGCGTAAGCCAAGACGTGGAAGGACGCATCTATATTAATCCTCAGAGCTGGGCACTTATGAGCGGTGCTGCGGATCAGGAGAAACAGGAGAAGTTAATCCGTGCCGTAGAGGAGCAATTGGAGACGCCATATGGTGTCGAGAAGCTCGCGCCGTCTTTCACAGCGATGCGGGAAGATGTAGGCCGTGTTACGCAGAAACATCCGGGAAGTGCAGAGAATGGTGCAGTGTACAATCACGCGGCGGCGTTCTATATTTACGCGTTGTACCTGGTGGGCGAGAAGGAGAAGGCGTATCGTTTGCTGCGTAAAATGATTCCGGGTCCTGATGGCGAGGATATTCTCCAGCGGGGTCAGCTACCTGTATTTATTCCGAATTATTATCGTGGAGCCTATCGTCAATTCCCACGTACAGCTGGGCGCTCCAGTCATCTGTTCAACACCGGCACGGTGCCGTGGGTGTATCGTTGCCTAATCGACGGATTGTTTGGTCTGCAAGGTCATGCACAAGGGCTTCAGGTTCGTCCGCAGTTGCCAGAAGATTGGAACGAGGCGTTGGTCACGCGTTTGTTCCGCGGGGCTGAGTTGCATGTAAACATGAAGAAGGATGCATCTGTTCAGACGATTGAGGTGCATGTTGACGGCCAACGAATTGCAGGGGACATCATCAAGAATATACAGGCGGGCGTGAAATATGAGGTGCTGGTGAAGCTGCCATTGTAGAAAAGGTAAAGCGGTCACTTGTTTGATATACAGCATTCATGTGAAGGGACGAAGCAGCGGCATCTGCTTCGTCCCTTTTGAACGTATCGGTGTTATTACTCTTCACCGATATGCTTATGAGACACCTTCACTTTTGCATTTATATCAAGTTAAGAATCTTGCATTTGTGCACAGCATATGTTCTGGAGCTAACCCTCAGTTTTTTATAAACACGTCCCAAGTGATATTCGACATTTCGAGTAGACATGAAAAGAGACTCCGCGATTTGTTTATTGGTTTCACCTTTTGCCACCTGTTGTAGCAATTTTATTTCGAACTCTGTCAGCACAGTTTCAGGAGCATTAAAGGAAGCTGTCGGAGTGAAAATCGCTTTAAGGAAATCCAGGGAAAAGATAACCGCCTCTTCCATGCACATGGAAATGCTTGTGAGCACCTGCTGAGCTGAAAAAGACTTGTCGATAAATCCGCGAATGCCTGCCTGTACCGACATTTGAAACAGCTGAATCATATCCTCCTGGGAATAGAAAAGCATGATTCTTGCATCAGGAATGATCTCCAGTGTTTTGGTTGCCAGTTCAATTCCGTTAAGGTCCGGCATAGACAAGTCATACAGGTAAAGGTCTATCGCATTGGCCTGTTCTTTTATGAAGTCTAGCGTTTCAAGGGCTGAATGAAGTACGGTTACCTTCATGTTGTTTTGTTCCAAAATGAGCTTCATTCCACAGGTGAATGCTTTATGATCGTCTACCAGAATTACGTTCAGCATGATATACACCTCGTATGTATTATTTTCTTTCGGACCACAAAATAACCGTAACAAGCGGATTTGTGGAATCTTGGCGGGTTTTGGGGATTGATTGCGGTTAAAACCCATTATTTCTATGATATATTAAAAATGTAATATATTTCAAGTTGAGAGGTGGTGAAATATATGCGTAAAGTTCAAGTGGCTCCTTTGAAGAGTTATGGTGCATTCCTGACAGTAACTCTCTCCAAGAAAAGTAAGCCGGGAGATGGTAAAAACGGCCGTGGAGTAAAACGTGGTTAATTTCAAAGGCATTATATGTTCACCAGAGAGGGCCTTTCGGCTCTCTCTAGTCATTTCCATATACTATATATTACCTTGCAGAGAGGGGTAGCAGGCATGAAAATTGCCCGAAGCGAGGAAACCGCCACGACGTCATTAAGCGAGGAATGTATCGTGCTGGATATCAATAACGGCGAATATTTTGGACTTGAAGGCGCGTTGATGGAGCTGTGGCTGGAACTGGAGACTGGGACAAGGGAATTCGACCAAATTCTGAGTAAATGGAAAAGTGAATTTGATCAATCCGAGGCTGAATTAACCGATATTCTGCAAAACGCTATTCAGGAACTTTGGGCTAAAAATCTGGTCAAGGTCGATGCCTCATGAGCAAGTCGATCCCTGTCCATAACAAGGTTTATTTCACCACGGTCCATGCTTTTGTCCGCCTGTTACTGCTGGAGACGGATTTTGTAGATGCTTATGAAAAAATTGCAATACATATGTATCCGCTTCATGTAAGCGCAGGACGAAGGGAAGCGAATCGGATCGAGACGGCCGAATTGTGCAGACTTGGTCAGATGATGTATGAAATGGATGAAAATGATCATCTCATCACCTCGTGTGTTTCCATAGCTATGACAGTTCAGGCCATTTTGTTTAGTGCCGGCTATGAGAGTGACTTGTTGATCGGTGTGAAAAAGATAGATGAAAAATTGTTTTCTCATGCATGGGTGCGTTTGGAAGACGGTCGGACAATTGACCCCAATCATAAAGGAAATGATTTGAAGGTGTTGAAAACATATAATATGAGCGAATATGCCGAGAGGTGGGTGCTATCTCTGGGATGAAGATATGGATTGCTATGCAGGGCCAAAATCGAAATATTTGGTTAGAGTGGATGGATTCAATTAAAAGGTGGGCAAGGGTTACCGGTGTGGATGTATATACGGACGACACGTTCCATTTAGCAACCCTCTCCTATGGTTACGGAACGCAGGTTTCCAGTTCCTTCACGGATGTCCGTCTTGATTTTCCCATCATTCTGGATGGCTGGGCAAGCGGTGAGTTGCAAGCTCATGCCGACGATTTCCCGTCCCTTTCATTTCATCAGCAGGAGCAAGCTTACCGTCTGCTGCAAGAGAAACCTGAATATCAACTATGCAAGTCTCAAGGGGAATTTACACTGGTGTACTGGGACCAGAAACGAAGCAGCTTGATTGTTGCTACGGACAGCTATGCAACCCGACCTGTTTATTATTGGATAAGTCCAAGAAATGAATGGTTTGTTGCCAACGACCTACGTGTGCTTTTGCTGCTTCAGGATATTCCTTTTGAGGTTGATGAAGACGTGTGCCGAATGTATCCGACTTCAGGCTTTGCGGTGGGGGAGAACGGACTGGAGGAGCGCACTTTTTTTAAAGGCATTCGCAAGCTGCCCACGGCCTCCATTGCCTGGTGGAACAATCATCAGGTGAAAGTGCAAAGCTACTGGGGAATGCGGGAACTGACAAGCAGGCCACAGCTCACGGAGGATGCTGCCCCTCAATTTCGTCAATTGCTGAAGCAGGTGACCTCGGAACGTTTTAATGGTAGCAAACGAATTGTTGAACTGAGCGGAGGACTCGACTCGGCTGCGGTTGTAGCAGCCGCCATTGCCAGCGGGAACCGAGAGCAGGTTCTGGCTGTCAACATCTCTTTTGCCGAGCCGGATATGATGCCAAGCCATGATAAGGATCTTGTCAAAAAAATGATGAAGGATCTGCGCATTCCCGGCCTGATCATTCATGCGGACGCCACGGCGAGAATACCAAATGCCGAAATTGGCAGGGACCCGCTATGGTTCGTGGATGGTCCAGATCCCCGAGCCAATTCACTTGTGAACGAAACATTTACGGTGCTTGCTCGGCAATTTGGAACTGCTGCCGTTTTGACGGGTGAAGGTGGAGACTTCATATATAGCGGTGAGGCTGCTGTCATTGATTCCTATTTTCGGCAAAAGCGCTATCGGGAAGGCATTCGTCAGCTCCGAAAATGGACTGGCAATCGAGCGGGCCCCATGCTGAAAAGGGGTTTCCAATATGGTTTGGCGCCATTCATTCCTTATATTGGAGAAAAATTGTACTATAAGCTGTTATGGTCGGATACGGAGTACGACTTGCCAGAATTTTTTACAAACGAACATCTCTTGAGAGAACGGCAGATGAATGCGGGGGAGGTTCATCGATACCGAAAAAGCAGGCCACTAAATTACTGGGGAAAGCGTTATCATTATGACTTTCTGTGGCCGCGTGCAAGATACATGGACTCTGTAAGTGTTACTTTGCCTGCATATCATCCGTTTCTGGACCGTCGCATGATCGAATTTTCATTCTCGGTTCCGCCGGAGCAGCATTATGATCTCTTGAAGGGGGAGCAAGACAGCTATGCTGGTTCCAAGCTGCTGCTTCGAAAAGCATTCACAGATATCTTGCCTTCGTATGTCTATAACAGGTCGTCCAAAACAACTTATGCCCATATGGCCAGAAAAAGCTTTTTGAACGATCGCAAGCATATTTTGCAATTGTTCGCGAGCGGACAGCGTGTGCTTGTTACGGAACTGGGGATTATTGACCAGAAAACGTGGTGGAAACACTTGGTCGCCATGGCAATCCGTTCGGAGGACCCGAATAATGATCTGGGCATGGGTTACCAATATATGCGCTCTGTTATCGACTTGGAGATTTGGCTACAGGAGATGAGCCGGGGCAAAGAACATGTGCTCAACCGCTCCAGGCCGGCTCCGGCAAGGCTGCTCGGAGATATCGAGGAGGTTAATCTGAATGAGAAGAAACCTATGTATTTTCATGCCTGATTCAGGGCCATTTCAATCATAAAGGTGCAGACGAATGGAGAAACACATGGCTGATCATGAAGGACGGTGCAGCAGAGCAGAACGAACACGGCAAACAACCCATTTACTCGTGCGAATGTTGTGGAAATCCGGTCCGGTATTAACCGTGCTTATCGTATTGTTCATATTCATTGAGGGGGCTGTTCCAGCACTTCAGCTCTATGCTTCTAAACAAATTATCGATGGAATTGCGCCAAACGGTTCAGAATCATACGCGGCGCAGTGGGCTATTGTCTATGCTTGTAGCCTGGTTTTGCTCAGCCTCGTGAACGCCGCGCAAACCTGGCTTAAAATGCTGCTATCGGAGCGATCTATCATTACTGTGAATAGCGTTTTGCTGGATGCTTTTGAACGTATTCCCGGCATGCGCTTTTTTGAAGAGGAGGAACACCGAAACCGGCTGGAAGCCTTGCGGGATCGCTCCAATTGGCTACCAGCACAGCTCCTGAATTTCAGCGCGAATTTGTGCACATCTATTTTTTCGACGATTGGTATTATTATGCTGATAGCCGTGCTCTCTCCGATGCTGTCCATTATTCTGGTGCTGTCAACAGCTCCTTTTGCATTTATGCAGAACCGTTACAACGAGATGGAATGGCAGTATGCCAAAGAATATGCAGTTACAAGAAGAAGATTGGATTATACTCGAAGCCTAATGATTAGTCGACGTGCCGCCAAGGAAATTCGCCTGTTTGGTTTGGGCAGCCATTTCCATAACATCTATCAACACACGTTTGCTCGGCTGTATGAACAGTTTCGAATGATCCAGGCCAAAAGCGCCAAAGGAACGGTTTTCACCGGTCTTTTTTCGGGTATGGTGGCAGGAGGAGCATACTTTTGGGTAGTAAGTCAATCTGGATCGGGCTCGATTTCGCTGGGGGATATTGCTCTGTATTTAGGGGCTGTGTTTCAATTGTCTGTTTCCTTAAGAGAGATTGCCAAGGAAGGGGCAGACACGATTGATATCTGGAGAATGGGAAATGATTTCGTCTTATTTATGAATGCAGAGGAAGATATCCGGATGCCTTCACATCCCGTTCCAGTGAATGCTGGCCCCCTATCTATAGAATTCAAGGGAGTAAGCTTCAAGTATCCTTATCAGGATCAGGAGAGTGCTGCTTCCGAGGAAGCAGCTGATGATTTCGACCTGGACCTGGACAGTGAGGAAATTGATGACGAAAACGAGGACGAAGTCCACGACTATGCTGAGGATGTTAATGAGAGTGAAGATAAACGTTCCCCCTGGGTTCTTGACCATATCAGTTTCAGCATATCGCCCGGGGAGCGCATCGCGATTGTTGGCGCCAATGGGTCGGGTAAAACAACACTTGTCAAGCTGTTGTGCCGCTTCTATGAGTTTTGCGAAGGCGAGATTAAAATCAACGGTGTGGATATTCGCTCGTTTGATGTCAGGGAGCTGAGAGAGCATATCTCGGTTGTTTTTCAGGAATTCGGAAAATACGAGTTATCCCTGCGCGAGAACATTATGATAGGCAGCATGAACGCTAAACTGAGCGACAGGGAGATGAATCAAGTACTTCAAGATTCAAGGCTGGACCAGATCGTTTCGGCGCTGCCTCATGGAATCGAAACCCTCTTGGGTCCTGAATGGGGAGGTACTGATTTCTCGGGTGGACAATGGCAACGCGTGGCGTTAGCCAGAGCGATGGTTCGTCAAGCAGGTCTGGTCATTCTGGATGAACCGGCTGCGTCTCTTGACATCCGGGCTGAATATGAGATTTTCAATCAGTTTCAAAAAATGACAAAAGGTAAAACGGTGATCATGATCTCTCATCGGTTCAGCACGGTTAAACTAGCAGATCGAATACTTGTCCTGAAAAATGGTTGTATCGTGGAAGAAGGTAGCCATGAGGCCTTAATGTGCAAAAATGGGGAGTATGCTACCATGTTCCGTTTGCAGGGAAAATCTTTTCAAGGGGAGGAGCATATCCAGTGATGGCATTGCAACGAATCACAGCCAGGCGACGACAGATGGCCTCCTCCGTTTTGTTTGGACTGTCCTTGCTATGGACATGCTCACCAGTAAAAGTGTGTACCGTTTTTGCCATTAAAATGCTTGAGGCATTGCTTGGTCCGCTGCTTGTGTGGCTGAGTGCCCAGATCATTGACAGATTGGCTGAGCAGCCGTTTGTTCTTACATCATGGGATGCGCTGGCTTGGATGGTGCTGTTGTATATTGGTCTAACATTAGCTGTGGATGCCCTCCAACCCGTATCAGAGATGCACAAACGCCTGTTGACTGCCAAACTTCAAGCACATATTGATGAGTTGTTGATCAGCAAAGCAATGTCGATTCCGGATATTGCTCCTTTTGAAAAGGCAGGTTTCCATACAAAAACTCGGGTTATTCAATATAACGAATACTTCGTTACAATGTGGTTAACGATTATTTCTCAGACCATCGGAGGAGTGGTCGTGATTGCAGCCGGGAGTATAATGATTGGAACGATCGCTCCCTGGGCCCCGATTGTCTTGCTGGCATTGGTCGTTCCCAAGCTGTACTGGGAAGCGAAGCTCAACAACGTTACCTTTGAAGGACGCGAGGAGGTCCAGGAATTAAGGCGGCGTGCTGAGTATTACGCTGGTACGCCGCTCAGGCCTGAAACAGCCGGAGAGCTGAAGGTATTTGGTCTTGTTCCTTTTTTTAAAGAGAGATATCTGAACACATCACGAGAGCTTCTGCTTACACTTTCAGCCGACCAAAAGAAACTGGCTCTCCATCAATTATTGTGGTCTGTGCTCCAGTCGCTGGCCGCCGGTCTCATCATTATATATCTAGTTGGACATGCGCTTTCCGGTCACTTCACAGCAGGGGACATCTTTTTATTTATTGGTGCCACTATACAGTTGAATGAGGGAATGAATGAATTGTTTGCAGCTTTTGCGATCGGTCCTAGAGAAGCCAGACATCTGGAGAAGATTCGTTCTTTTCTCTATAGCGAGAATGAAATGCAGTCAGGTCCATGCCCTCCGGCGGTGTCCGTCAAAGAGGGCTTCCGGCTGGAAGGGGTCAGTTTCCGGTATGATGAAACCAAAGTTGTGCTGGATATCCCAGAGCTTATCATCCCTGCTGGAAAAGTGACCGTGTTGGTCGGTGAAAACGGGTCAGGCAAAAGCACGCTTGTCAAACTGCTCCTGCGCTTCTTTGATCCTAATGAAGGAGTGGTGTTTTACAACGGTATTCCGCTGGGCGAGTATGATATCGCTGCCTATCGGACACAGGCTACAGCCGTATTCCAGGATTTTGTGCGCTATGAAATGAATCTTCGGGACAATATTGGACTAGGTAATCTTGCGGCTGTTAACGAGCAAAGGATAATCGAAAGAGCTGCCAAGCTGGGCGGAGTAGACGAATATCTCCACAAGCTGGGGCAAAAATATGATACACAGCTAGGCAGGCTATTCGGAGGCAGAAGCCTTTCAGGAGGAGAATGGCAGCGGATTGCATTATCCCGTGCTTTTATGAGAAAGGATATTGCCGGATTGCTGATTATGGACGAACCTTCCTCTGCGCTTGATGTGTTCATGGAGGAAGACGTGTTCCAGCGAATGCGGGATTTAATGAAAAACAAGACGGTGGTCATCGTCTCGCATCGGTTAAGCACTGCACGACACGCAGATCATGTAGTCTATATGGAACAGGGCAGAATCATGGAGACGGGAACCCACGACCAATTATTGGAAAATGGGGTGGGGTATGCCGAACTGTACAATATGCAGGCTCAAAAATATAGATAAAGAGGTGAGATGAAATGAGCGTGATTGACAATTTGCGACCGTTTACGGTAAGAGATCTGGCGATGCTGGAGGAGTGGTTTAAGGATGCAGAGGTTCATCGGCGCTTGGAGGGAATGCTTCCTTTAGACGAGTGGCATCAGCACGTGCAGCAGCATCCTGGTTATGACGTGTGGGTAGCGTTCTCGCAGGGTAAAGCCGTAGGTGTAATTATGATTGAGCAGGAGGAGCAGAATACGGGAAGTATTGCCATCGTTGTCGATCCGTCGGTTCGAGGCAGGGGCTACGGTAGAGCAGTGATTGGAAAAGCTATGCAGCTTCCCAAACTGGAAACGATCCATAAATGGTACGCTGGAATTGAAGCCGACAACGCTGCTTGTTTGAAGTGTTTCCAGTCTACTGGTTTTGTACTGGAGAACGAAGCTCCCGATGAAGACGGTTATTTTTCTTTATGGCATATCGCTAATATTAAAGTGTAGAGCGGAAACAAGGAGGGATGGCAATGAAAAGAATAATACGGCTGCTTGTGTTCATTCTGCTTGTCTCGTTTCTTCCTATATCTGAACTAAAAGCATCCGATCGGCAGGCCGATTACACCTTTCTCATTTATATGATTGGTTCTGATATGGAAAGTGATTTTCATATGGCAAGTGATGACTTGAAGGAAATGATGAGTGTCGGCTCTTCCAGCAATGTAAATGTTGTTGTTCAGACAGGAGGGGCTCGAAGCTGGGACCATTCGTCCATTGATTCCGGTCTGAATCAACGATGGCGTGTGGAAAAGGGGAGGTTGGCCCTTCTGGATAACGCAGGCTCGCAAAATATGGATACATCCGATTCCCTTACAGATTTCATTCGCTGGGGAACCCGTGAATATCCAGCTCGGAAGCATGTGCTTATGTTCTGGGGGCATGGTCTTGGACCGATCGATGGATACGGCGGCGACGAGCACTATGGAAATAAAAAAATGAGCTTGACCGAGCTTCAAAAAGGAATTGGACGCGCCTATAACGAAACGGGAATTAAATTTGAACTCATTGGCTTCGATAATTGCAAAATGGCAAGTGTGGAGGTGGCCTATGCACTTAGGAACTATGGGGAATACATGCTTGCCTCTGTCGATTACACGAATCAGAATGGGTGGGATTATACAAAAATGCTGAAGGCAGTTCAAGACAAGCCCGGGATTTCCACCCTTGAGTTGGGCAGAACGATTGCTCAAGGATATCTGGAACAGTCGAAGGAAAACGGCGAAGAGGAGGACCTTCAGCAATCGATCATTCGACTGGATCGGATGGGAGAGGTTATGAAGGCAGTCGAGTCATTCAGCAAAAGATTGTTAAAGCCCCAAGCTATGACAAAGGGAATAAGTCATTTGAGACAAGCACGGGCTCAAGCCGAGGATTATGCGGACGAAGCCGATTTGGTGGATCTTGCTGATTTGTTTACCTTGATCGGGAAAAGAATGAAAGCTGAGACCGAGGCGGAGCGCGTCAAAAAAACAATTCAAAAAGCGGTTGTTTTTAACATGAGATCACCGGAGCATCCTAAGGGAGAAGGGATAAGCGTTTATTTTCCAGATAAGGATGTCAGCCGTTTTATTGAAAAGGCCAGTGCTTATCAGAAGCTGGACTTTGACCCGCACTATAAGGCTTTTATTGCTGAATACTCAGCATTGCTGTCACGGCTGCCTCAGAACACTCGCGACTAACATAGGGTTACACACCTTACTTGTTGGCAGGGTCAGCACCCTTCCAGAATACCAAACAAGTGAGGTGTTTTTTTGTTTAGGAAGCAGATCAGGACTCACTCGATTCTTTGACTCTGTACCAATAGCTATAAATCTCTGAATAACCCAGCTTGGCGTAAAGCTTCAAGGCAGGTGCATTATTCGCAACCACTTGCAGGTAACTGGAGGTAGCGCCCTGTTTTTTTGCCCAATGGAGGAGATGAAGGATCATCTGTTCAGCAAGCCCCCGATTCCGGAAGTTAGCGTCTGTAATGATGTCATATAATCCAATGTAGCCACGCTCGATCACACCGAACCCACAGGCGACAACTTGCCCGTCAATCAACAGCGAGATGAAACCTACCTGTGTGCGGATATTGTTCAACATTAATTCGGTCGTTTCCCGTTGCAGATCATTCACCTGATTCAGTCGGCAAAAGTGATCCAGCCACTCCCCGGTTAACTTCTCGTCAATCTGTACAGCATGGTGCTCAGGCTCTTTGATATGTTCCAGACTCCGAGTCTGGAGGTGGGTGAGATCCACAACAGCATACCCTTTGTCTTGCAAAAGTTGGTCGAGATGATCCGGCTGAATAAACGGCGTGATTTTAAATATGGTATTTAACTGATTGGAAGCATAGATGCGCTCACATTCCTCAATCTTTTCATGCACATCCAGCGTGGAGTAGTGGATCGGTTGAACGGAGTTAGCACGTTTGGTATATCCTTTGGCAAAACGCAGTACCCAACCGTCATATAGTAAGGTAGACAAGGGCTGCCAGTGGTTAAGCGATAGTTCTTCAATGGTTTTGTGTTCTGAATCTATGGTATGCGTCATATCCAACCTCCGATTTTATAATTAAATAATAATACATAATAATGTATAAAAATACAATATAAATAGATATATCGCCAAACAGTATGCATTATCATGGGAGATAGTATACAATTTGATTTGGTTGAATAACTTCAGAAGCGGAGCGCATTATGCTAACTATAGAATTAAATAATCACAGCATTAACTGTCATATCCAATACGGCAAACGCAAGAAAGTTTCCATCACGATGGACTTGCCTTATATGGTAACGATCAAAGCACCCAATGGTACCAGTGAAGACATGATCCGGCAACTTGTAGAGCAGCACGGGGATGTGATTTTGAAGAAATCCGCTCTGATGCAGCGGGCGCTCGACGGTCCTCAAGCCAAGGAATACGAAGATGAGGGCAAGGGGGAGTTTTTGCTTTTTGGCAAGGAGCATGCACTGCATGACTTAATCCCTGTAGAGGGGCTTACAGAAGAAGAGCTGCGAGCGAATCTGAAGAAGTTTTATTTTGCCGAGTGTAAACGCATGATTGGGGAGCGCATCGGACGTTATCAGCAAGAGTTGAAGGTGAAACCGAAGTCAGTAGAGATTGTAGATTCTCCCACCAAGTGGGGCAGTTGCAGCTGGGACAAAAAACTTACGTTCAATTATCGCCTGGCGATGGCACCACTGGAAGTGATGGATTATGTCATCATTCATGAACTTTGCCATATTCACCACATGAATCATGACCGCTCTTTCTGGCGGCGGATCGGCAGCATCATGCCGGATTACAAAACAAAAGAAGATTATCTGATGCGAAATGGTCGAGCCATGACGTTGTAATTTCAGGCTTAAGCTTTCAAAAACGATACATCCCTCAGTTGCAGTAAAATAGCTGTTCCGCTTGTCCATTTGAAGTACAATATAAGCAAATATGCCCGTACCACGAATCCATTGATTATCCGTGGTGGAAGGAGTCCAAGATGGCTGAGAGTAACCATTATTCGGTGCTGGTAGATAAATATATCTCGGAGTTTGCACCCGATGTACAGGTGAGATTACAGGCGTTAAGACAGATTATCCGCGAGTCGGCTCCGAACGCCGAAGAAAAGATCAGTTACAAGATGCCTACGTATGCACAGCATGGGAATCTGGTTCATTTTGCCGCATACCAGCATCATATTGGGTTTTACCCTGCTCCCAGTGGGATTCTGGCGTTTAAGGAGGAACTCTCCAAGTACAAAGGGGCTAAGGGATCTGTCCAGTTTCCGCTGGATCAGCCATTGCCGGAGGATCTGATCCGCCGGATTGTGGAGTATCGGGTGAAAGAAAATGTGGAAAAAGCTCGGGAGAAGAAGCAGAAGAAGTAGTAAATGGTAAAAACCTGTTAGTCTACTGAAGGGGAAGTACAGATGAACAAAGCACTAATCGTGTTGGATGTGCAGTATGGGATTACATCATTGAAGGATTTCACAGTTCAGTTGGGCAAAATTGAAGCGGTTATCGCTGATTTTGAACAGCAACATGAGCCAATCATATACATGAAACATGTAGATTACGATCAGGAGGGCTCTTCACTGTTCTATAAGAATACTGCAAACCTGGAGATTATAATGGGTACGGGTCAGTATCCCGTTATGGAGAAAAGCAAACCAAGTGCCTTCAGCAATCCGGAGCTAAGAACTTGGCTACAAGAGCATCAGGTAGAACATGTATTTATTGTTGGATTCAACATGGAATATTGTTGTCTGTTTACGGCAATTACTGCGGAACACGAAGGGTTTAAGGTAACCTTGATTGAGGGCGCAACAGGTTCGGTGAACACAGCGGAGACGTATGAGATGCCGGGTCTGGACATTCAGGATTTTGTCGGTTCGATTCTGAACTGGTCCAATTGTATTGAAGTTTTATATGTGGATGAGTATAAAGAAATGTATCGTATCTAGCGTGGTTTACATGTGACGCCGGAGATTTGAGTATGGTATAATAAGAGCAGATTAGACGTAAAATGCAAAGAGAGCCGTGCTGGTAACACGACTCCTCCGAGCAATAGCCGCTTTTAAGGGCGGTGGGCTCCGGTAACATAAGGGCACGATGAAATAGACCGCAATCCTTTGCTACGGGGGCGGTCTATTTGCGTTTATCGGACAGAATGGCAACGATGAGCGTACCAAAGGTAAGCATCAGCAAGATTGCTTCAAAAACTGTCACAGGGCATCCCTCCCTTCATGGCGAGGTAGCCGACCGACCCTTTAAGCCTATTCTATTGCTTTGTTGATTATAGCATATTTTGTAAGAAGCCAGTTGTTAGAAGCTGTTTATATGTAATTCGTTCATTAGCTGAAGAGCATCCCGAAACCCTTGTAAATAAATCTCTCTTTCCAGAAGTGTTTGCATAGAGAGTTGAGTATCTTCATATAGAAAAAGGGTTTGATTCAGTTGCTCCGGTAAAGCTTGGCGAATATTCTGAAAGTATTGATCAGATTCTTTAGATAGTTGGGTATAATCAGGCTGCGTGTGAGACAAATTGTTGTATAATAACTCTAAGCGCGTTCGGATTAACGGTTCTGCTAAAGATTCCAAGGATTCTTTCACTATATACACCTCTTTTTGAGTATTTGTAGATATTAAGTTTCCATTCGAACACTACAGTGTGCATTATGTTTATTTGAATATACAACTTGTAGTGTGCTTTGTCAACATCACAGTGTGCATTTTAGTTTGGAGGGGAATTCGTATGATCAAGGTTCATTTATCTCGTATTATGGGTGAGAAAAGAATTAATATTGCTGATTTATCCCGACTAACCGGATTACATAGAAATGGGATTGCCAAATTATATAATGAAGAAACCGATGGTGTGAAGTTCGATACGCTGAATCGAATATGTGAGGCTTTGGATTGTGACATCCAGGATATCATTGAGTTTATTAAGGACGAGAAGTGATCTTCAACAATTAGCTAAGGCCCTATACTAGTAAAAAATTGGACATATAGACCGTTACCTTATCGAAGGGACGGTCTTTTTCTGTTTGTATACACATACTGATCCGCACCGATTGCAAGCGTTACTCCCTTTCAGCGATTTTTCAGCCAGAGCCATTATAATACTCACGGAATCCTGTAATCGAAAAGGAGTTTTCGCATGTCTAAGGTGCTGCATAAGTCGTTTTATCTCATTTTGCTCGTGTTTGTTGCGGTGTTTATTGCCTCGTCCTTGTTGGTGCGGGCACAGTATAACTATGCATTGTATGGGGACAATCCCATTTTGGGCATGCAGCAGTGGAGTGTTTTTCTCCCGGTCATTCTTTTGCTTCTTGGTTCAGGTGTCGGGTTATACACTCTATGTCTGAAGCTGAACAAATACAGCCCAAAGATTGTCATTCCGATTGTGCTGTTATGTTCTCTGGTCATTCAGATCATCATCATTTTTGTATTTCCGAGAGTACCCACCGATGATTCACAGACCGTTCTCTCACTCGCCATGAACATGCTGTATGACCAAGACTACTCTTCGTTTGAAGTGGGTGGTTATCTGCACATGTTCCCGTTTAACTACTCGATCGTGTTGTACCTGAAGACATTGCTGTACCTGTTCCCGGACAACTATCTGGTCATCAAACTTTTTAATATTTTGTTTTCAACATTAACGACGTTCATGATTTATCTTATCTACAAACAAGTGAACGACAGATCCACGGAACGTGATTACGGTGTGTTAATCTTTGCAGCCACGTACCTGCCTTCCTTATTCCTGAACAACCTGATCTATAACGATGTGGTTGCTACAGCATTTCTGACATCTTGTTTATACTTTGTTATTCGTTTTGTACGTGAAAAGTCTTGGAAAACAATTGTTATTGCCGCCGTTTTTCTCACGTTGGGCAATTACTTCCGAAGCATTGGCGTGATCGTGCTAATCGCTGCCATCATATATATCCTGCTGAATATGCGGAGCATCGGAGCGAAGAAAGTTGTGATTTCCATCGGTGTGCTAGCTATGTTGTTTAATGTACCAACCTGGACTCAGAATGCGGTTCTTCAATCCTCCGGTGCTGTGAGCGACCCTGTCGGAGAGAATGCTGCACCGGTCTATATGTGGCTGAATATGGGGATTAATCTTGAGCGTTTTGGCTTCTGGGACAATATGGAGAGTTATCAGATCTATCAGAGGCAGGCTAACTACAGTAAGGCAGAGAGCGCAGTATTATTCAAACAAGAGATCAGCAACAAGTTGTCTGAAGCAAGTGCGAATGACTTGGTGCAGATGTATTACAAAAAGATTATATGGACCTGGACCGAAGGAACGTACCAGATGGACCGCTACGGAATCGGCAATGAAAGTTCCATGGGTGCCGGAAGAGGAAGGGGAGGCGGAATCGCAGGCTCCTACAGTTACACCAATGCGATAACAAAACTGTTACAAGGGGATTCGGTTTATCGGACAGGTTTGCTCTGGATCGTATATGTGATGAATTTTTTGATGTACTGTTTTATTTCCATCCGGTTGGTTGGTGGAATTCGTCGTAAACGGTATGATGAAGTCTCCTTAATCCTGGTCATTCTCGGATTCATCGGATTTTATATTCTGTGGGAGATTAAGTCGAGATACATCTACCCTGTATATCCGTTGTTGGTTGTGCTGTCCTATATGGGGTTCAAAGATACGTATGACTTCATATTCCATCGTAAAGGTACCTTTGGGCAATATTCCCTGAGAAAAAGGTGATCATATGCGAAAAAATAAATATTTCACATCGGTTACAATACTCCTTTTGCTGGGGTGCTCGATTATGCTTACGGCCTGTGATGTGATAACCGCTCAGAATATTACCAAGACCAGTTCTGTGCAAGGCATGAACGGTGGCGGTATGCCAAATGGTGGTGGCCTGGGAATGAATGGAGGAACACCGAGAGGTGGAAGAGGCACCGCGGGCATGAATGATCGAGCAGGCAGTCCTGGCATGACGCAGGGGATGATGAATGCCGACATTACTGGTAGAGTCATCTCCGTGAATGGAAACACAGTTACGCTGGCGTTACTTGAGGTGCAGGATACCTCATCTCCAAGCATGGAGTGGAAGGATACCGAAATGGAGATGAAGTTGAATATAGGTGATGATGTTGCTATCACTGAAGGCATCGGGACGCCGGGTTCGGGCAATTCCAGCCCACGTGCGAATTCGTCCATTCAAGTGTCTGATCTTCAAAAAGAAAACATCGTGATGGTGTGGTATAAGGACAACACCGAGACAGTGGAACGGGTGATGGTTGTCCAGTAAAAAATGATGGGATTATCGTCATTTTGTAATTGCTTACATTTGGCTTATCGGCTATTATGGTAACAACTGGTTTTTTGAAGGGAGTGAGCGTCATGAAACGACGGTCTAAGATGGCATGTTCCATTACTACAATGAAGGTAAGTATAAACTGAATAATTCCGGCAGATCATTCAGATACAGTGTGGGACACATCCAGTTTCCCAGTCGATCTGAGATCTGCTGATATATAGGGATATAACTGCTCATTTTTTCTGGCGTATGCGAGGTTTATTTGCTTGTGCAAATTTCTCATACACTCAGAACTTTTAAAAGCCGCAGGCATAGCCTGCGGCTTTTTGCGCGCAAAAATAGACATTCGTTGCCTACGAGCAATCCACATGAAATGATCAAAAAGGAGAAATACCCATGTTAACATTAAAATATTTATTTCAACATAATAATCTTGCCGAGATGATTCTAAAGAATTGGAGTTATGATCCTGAATCGCTGGACATGTTTCAGTATTATCGTATATCCTCCAATGCCGTGTATCCGTTCAGAGATCAGGGGGAAGTGCGATTGCTTCGATTTGCCCCGGTAGAGGAAAAAAATCGAAGCAACCTCAGCGCTGAACTGGAGTTCCTCCGTTATCTTCGAACGAATCAGTATGGAGCCATGGAGCCTGTACCTGCCCATTCAGGGGCAGAACTCGTAGAGGCTCACACGCCATGGGGAACGTACTTTTCTTCCGTATTCAAGCGAGTACCCGGATCGCAGTTAGGAAGCATTGATTTGAATGACTCCATCCTGTACAGCTATGGTCAGGCGTTGGGTGAGCTGCATCATTTATCACGTACATTCATGCCTGAGCAGAAGGAGAAACGCTGGACCTATACGGAGGTTTTGGATTGGATGCAGGAGATCCTGAAGGGTTTTCCTGGTGAAACGGCTGCTTTGAACGAGGTGGAGTTTCTCCGAACATATTTTGCGACTTGGCCGATGACCCAGCAAAATTTCGGACTCATCCACTACGATTTTGAATTGGATAATGTCTTCTATGACGAAGATAGCCAGTCTTGTTATGCCATTGATTTTGATGACTCGATGTATCACTGGTACGCGATGGACGTGGAACAGAGTCTGGATAGTTTACGTGAGGAGATCGAGCCTGAACAATGGGAGCAGAAGAAGCAATTGTTCCTGAACGGGTATTGGTCCAAGGCGGGAGAACGTTATGATCTGGAGAGTATGTTCCCCGCTTGTCGCCGTTTTGCCAACTTGTACGGTTATGTGCGTATGCTTCGATCTGTTGCAGAGCAGTGGTCACATGAGCCGGAGTGGATGAGCGGACTAAGAGCGAGGTTAGCGAGGATAATGAATGAAAAGGCAGAGCAATTTGGTCATCCGATTTAAAGTCTACACGTAAAAAGTTATATCCACCAACACATTGAACACTGAACATTGAACGTATGTCATGTCTCATACCATAATCAGTCCTCATAACAAACAAACCAGCTGGGAATTCAATGTAGAATTCCTAAGCTGGTTTTTACATGTTACTCGGTATAATCACTTATCGCAGTTCGCCCCGCCTCTACACTGATCCAGTAGGAATAATCTTCGCGTACGTCCACATAGAGGTTAAGTTCCTTTGCATCAAGGTTACTTACCGTGAGTTTAAAATTGCCATAAGCATCTGTTGTAACCTGCTGCGTCTGGATGTGCTCTACAGCAGGCGAAGGACCATGGATTTTAATTGGCATCGTCTGGTTGGCATACGCCGGGAATGTACCTTGAAGGACCAGCGTGTGATCGACAGAATATACTGCTTTCATGGTCTGATCCGGTAGTCCGCCATTCTTTTCATTCTCGGTAGCTTCAGTAGCATTCTTCGGTCTGCTCCATAGTTCGAAGCCTTTTTCCTTCAGGTTCTGGAGAAAAACAACAGCCTCAGCCCGGGTCAAGGATTCTTGTCCCGCATAACCTTGCACCGTAGCTGCAGTTTTGCCGGAAGAGTATCCCATGTTCAGCAGATACCGGATGGCATCTTCATCCTGGGTATAATTTTTACCGCCAAGCCCCGCCACGATTACGGCTACTTCTGTTCGGTTCAAGGCATGATTGCGCAGCTTCGGATTTTGTTTGCTGGCATCCAGTTTCAGATTCAACGCGGAAGCATAGGTATAATAACGATCACTCCAGATGTTTCCTTGGATAGCTTGTCCCTCTGCAGCATCAATGCTCTGAATGACATCGGAATTCGCATACAGCTTAAACAACATGGAGAGGAATTCGGCTTCACTCACCTGATTGTTGGGTTTGAACGTTCCATCCTCGTATCCACTGACCATCTCCTGTTGAACGGCCCATTGAATGGCATCTTTCGCCCAATGTGTACGGATATCAGTTAATTGGGGGATTCCCGTGACCGTAACAGAGACAACCACTTCTTTCCCTTCAAAACGAATCCGAATTTCGGCTTTACCAGCCTGAAGTCCAATGATTTTTCCATCCTTGATGGCAATGCGATCTGACGTCGTGGTGAAGGAAACGTTAGATTGTGGAACATAGGATGTTCCGTTATCATTCACTGCAGTGATTGAAGGTAGATCAATCTGTTCTCCTGCTCGGACGTTCAGGTTTTGTTGTCCTGGCGTTATACGGGTAAGAGTGGCATCTTGAACACCGTCAACATGGAAGAAACGTGTGGAGTATGAGATCTCCGCTGCTGTACCATTTTTCTTTTGCAGACCTGTAATTCGAATGTTGAACGTATCGCCGTTCTTTAACAATTGCACATCGTCCGGACGGAAGATGATGGCGTAGCCATATCCATATCCACCTGTCTCTACATTGAAATAGGCTTGATTAAACCATTGTTTATCCGCAGGGTCCACGTTGTAATAACCGGTTGGAAAGCCACTATTCTGATTCTTGGCATTAAAGGTCCACGTACGTTGATCGGAAGTTCGAGTCATCTCGACCTGTACCTCAGATAGTGATGGTTTCGCGAATACATCTGTATTCAGTTGAACAGACCAGGCCTGTGTACTGCCAAAGGCTTCGATTGGAAATGCGCCCTGATTCGGGAACAGGCTGTAGTTGAACGAAGTTCCCCCAGTTCTGCTTTTATCAAATACCTGCATGGCACTATAGTACTGATCATATGTCTTGCCTGCTTCACTACGAGTGGCGAGTCCAAAACCGATTCGTTGCAGTTGTGGACTCAAAATCCAGCGCCGATGACCGAGTCGATCAATATTGGAGGCGTCTGAATCATTCATGTAGGCCTGTATGCTTTTTGTCAGGACGTTATTCTTGGCACTGCTGGTAAGGTACAGATTGGAGCTGCTGGCAGACTTTAAACCGGTATCAAAGAAATCCTTTGGCATATCTCCTGGCTGCTCTGGATAATGGGACAGGTATCCACCCGTGGAGACCACAACAGCCCCATGCTGGGCTTGACGATTCAAGGTAGGATCAAGGACAAGATCGCCCTGTAGCCCCGTGATAAAACGATAAAAGTTGGCTGCGTTCAGCCCTTGTTCCAGATAGGCGTCACTTACCACACCAGCAGAGTAGGCAGCACTTGTCGAAGGTATCTCTGTATACAGGGGAGATGTATCATTGCCATTCATCCACTGATTCCACTTTTGAATGATCTCCTGCTGACTTCGCTCAGGTAACAAACTGTCGACCTGTTCCGCATGTGCCGCTTGAGCACCCCATAACAGAAACAGCAGCCCTGCCAAGGGCAGAGTGAACAGTGAATGCTTTTTATTTTTCCGGTAAACCATGTTTCCAACCCCTCTCATATCTGAACGTACGAAGAACATATGCATGTTCAGCATTATGGTATATTCATCGACATTACAGCTGGTTTTGCTTAGAGCCAGGCATGAGAGCATAAGGCCGAGCATATAAAGGAGGGTGTTTAAATTAGGGAGTTGGTGGTTCATTTGTTGAAAAAAGAGCACAGGCTACCCCGCTGATTCGGGACAGCTTATGCTCTTTCTACATATGTATCTACTTTTAGTCGAGACTCAGGTCGAAATCAGGCTCACACATATAATCTAATGGGTACAGATCATCTCGTGCCGAGATTAATGCACGGAAATGCAGATCCCTGATACCGTGCTCAGTTACGCTTTCATCTGAGCGATTGGAGACAAGTTCAGCTAACACAAATACGTCTTCTGCGAGGTTACATTTAAAAAGAACATTTTTCGGATGAATGACTTCCTCCAGGTAACTATACGTCATCACGTGAAATGTTTGTCCGCGCCAGTTTGTCTTGATCACTTTATAGGATTGCGTTCGCACCAGATCCAAATAACGTTCCAGCTGGAACGTATGCTCGAATTGCGTAATGTAACCTTTTTTGTCCACATCAATCGTAAATTCGACATCATAGCTCACATGCATTTCATCTTTATAAGTTCCGTTCATAACCTTCATGTTGTCAAAGTGTGATCCGAATTCCGGATCTTCCACATAGGGAATGGTAATGAGTTCGGGGTCAACATATTCTGTGATCTTACTGTTACTGGAAGGTGAAGTGTAATACTTCGATGGCTGAAGATCAATCGATCCAATCATGCTTCCTGGGAAACCGGGGCTGCAAGTTATTCGCATAGTCATCTCCTTAGTTGTTGGTCAGTAGTTAGACGAACGAGTAAGAATAAAGTTGCACCAGAATAAGGAAATGAACCCGGTAGTTCCATCTCCCAACATCGAGTCGGAACGAGTGGTAGGTAGTTTTCTTCTCATATGAACAGGAGTACTGGCACTATTTCCAATCTACCTACTCTTTTGATACAGTAACTGTAGGACTCGGAGAGGAGTCCATCTAATGAATGTGAATGAACATGTGATCGAACAACAGTCTCTTACCTTTGTAGGCATCAAACGAACGTTCTCTTGTGTGGATGGTGATAATTTAAGAGAGATTCCTAAGATGTGGCAGGATGCTTTGGTAGATGGAATTGAGGAACGTTTAAACGGGTTCAACAACGGAGCCATTCCCGGTTTGGTAGGCATCTGTGTAGATCAGCGAGAGCTGAAGGACAATCAGATGGAGTATTGGATTGCTACCTCTTACTCAGGTGAAGTGCCTGAAGGTTTGGTGTCCATCGAACTTCCCGCGTCCCATTGGGTTGTATTTGAAGCGGATGAATTAATGCCGGAGGCGATACAACGGTTGTGGCACTATATTATGACAGAGTGGTTTCCTTCCACTTCATATCAGCATGCAGGGATTCCAGAACTTGAAGTGTACAAAGGTGATGGCACACCTCCCCAAGTCTGGATACCTGTAAAATCTGTGTGAGCAAAATTGAATTAGGAGGTCTGCGATGTTATCCAATAAAGTAATTGATCATTGCCAGGAGCAAGGCTGGTGGCATAAAGATGTTCCAGCAGCCTACGAAGAAGCATTGCGGAAGCTTGGAATTGATCTTCAATCGGATTTTGCACAATTTTATCTACATGCAGAGGATGGACCGACTTTCTACAGCAGGCATCAGGAGTTGTATCAGATCTGCTGGTTTATGGAGAACACCGTGTATATGGAAGACATGAATGTAGCACAGCTTACACTGGGACTTCCCGAGGCGTATATTCCACTGGACAGTTTTGAAGGTGAAGGTGGATTTTTCTACAACCGTCAGACGGGAGAAGTGGTGCTGGTGGAACTGGGTGAATCGATTGAACGGTTTCTTAATGGTGAGAGTGAGCCGCAGTGGGCTGATTTCAATGCTTTTCTGGAGTGGTATTTCGTTCTAGAGGAGGATACGGTGCAATGAAAGATCTAACACCGGAACATGCCGAACTGGAGCGACAAATTGTAGAAACGGTAGAAGCCGGTAATGTACTGGATGAGACGCAGCAGCATGAACAAGCACTTATCTATTATGATCAGGCATGGGGCATGTTGCCCGAGCCGAAGATGGAATGGGAGATTGCAAGCTGGATCGCATCCTGCCATGCGAATGCACATATCGATCTGAAGCAGTATGAACTGGCGAAGCCGTGGGCTGAGATATCGTTAAGTACGCGGAGTTCAGATAGAAATACGAGTCCGTTGATCGATCTCGGCATGATCTGCATGAGACTTGAACAGCATGACGAGGCGTATTCGTATCTGCATCAGGCGTATGAGTTTGGCAGAGAGCGTGCATTTCAGGGAAGCCCAAGGGACGTGTTGAACTATTATAAGGAAGAGCGCGCCAAGAGAAAGTAGAGTGATTCCGACCCTACCATGAAACGAAAAGGGTACCCCGGTTTGGCCAAACATGACCACAGGAGTACCCTTTCGAGTTGAATATTCGTTTATTACAGGATGTTTGACTTCATCTAATCCGAAATGTTACGCGTATAGTATTCAATAATATCCTTACGACGGATAATACCGAGGAAGACACGATCGACATCCACCACGGGCACAAAATTTTGGTCTGCTGCAAGTGTCAGCATATCCTCCATTTCAGCCTCAATGAATACACATTCATTATATACCCGATTGTTAATCTCATGGACCTGAACCTGATCCATCGTATCAAAAGTCAATCCGGGTGTATTTCGCATTTTCCATAACAAATCGCCTTCGGACAGGGTAGCAACATATTTTCCATCCTGGTCAATCACGGGAATGGCGGTGTAGTGTTGCGATTCCAATTGCTCAATAGCATCTTTCATGGAAGCGGTAGACTTGATATAGGCCACTTCGGCTTTGGGGAGTAAAAAATAGCTGATTTCCATCATCGGGCTCCTTTTCAGCCTTTTGCATAGCAAAAAAGCTTTAGTATGTAATCTCACTCTCCTTATTTAAACATATTATGTGAGCTTTCGGCTATTTTTAATGATAAATTCATCAGATTTGTTTCATTGTTTAAATGGCTCTGGAAATCTATAGTGTATATTAGAGGTGATGTAACCATGAAATCAAAACGTAAATTAATGTACGGACTGCTGCCCATCTTGTTTGCAGGTGGAATCGGAATGTATCTATACATGCAGAATAACAAAGAAGCAGAGGCCAAACCCCAGACTACCGTGAATCAGTACATAGAGCATCTGCAAAAAAAAGAATTTGACCAGTTGTACACCTTGATGACACCTGCTTCGCTGCAAGAGTCGGGCATGAACAAGGAACAATTTGTTGAGAAATACAATGCGATCTATTCGGGTATGGAAGTATCCACCATCAAGGCGGAGGTTAAACCTGTGGATGTTGCCGAAACGGCTTCCGATGGCAGTAAGACCGATGCAGAGAAACAAAACCCGGATACGTATGAGGTGGATTATAATCTGCAACTGACAACTTTTTTGGGAGAAGTCAGTGAGACGCATACATTGAAACTGGTCCGGCACGAGCTTGAGGACGGGGGCAAAAACTGGCAAATTAACTGGCAGCCTTCGCTGATCCTGAATGACATGGTTAAGGGCAGTAAGGTACGAGTGAGGACACTGTTCCCGGATCGTGGAGACATTGTGGATCGTGATGGTTTGCCGCTTGCTACCAAGGGCACGATGAATGAATGGGGCATTGTACCTGAGAAACTTGGGGATAACCCGGATCAGATGATTGCCCGAATCGCGAGCCATTATCAGGTTTCGGAAGATGCCATTCAGAAGGCGCTTGCGCAGACATGGGTGAAGCCGGAGTATTTTGTCCCGATTGGTTCAACGGAGGAGTTTGACGTACCAGAATCTTTAAGCGGAGTTACGATGCAAAGCAAGGAAATCCGCTATTATCCACTCGGCGAGGCGGCTGCGCACCTGATTGGTTACGTGCGCAAAGCCACCAAGGAAGATCTGGATAAGGATACGGAAGGGTATTATCGCGCAGAGGATTGGATTGGTAAAGCGGGTTTGGAGCAGTCCATGGAGAAGCAACTGCGTGGTGAACGTGGTGGTCTGATCGAAATCACCGATGAATCCGGTAACTCCCGTTCTGAGCTTATTCGCAAGGAAGCTGTAGATGGACAGAATGTTCAGCTGACGATTAGCTCCAAACAGCAAAAGAAATTGTATCAGACTTTATCCAGTGGTGGAGACGCCGGTGCGATGGTACTGATGAATCCGACGGACGGCAACCTGCTGGCGTTGGTCAGTGCGCCTTCCTATAACCCGAACAAGATGGTTACAGGACTTACTCAGGCAGAGTGGGATGCTTATTCGGCGAATGAGAAACTTCCTTTTATCAACAGAGTCACTACCCGGTATGCACCAGGATCAACCTTCAAAGCGATTACTGCCGCAGCGGGACTGATGGAGAAGGTGACCAGAGCGGACAAAACCCATGATATCTCTGGCTTGCAATGGCGTAAAGACGATAGTTGGGGCGGTTATTATGTCAAGCGTGTGAAGAGTTTATCCCCGGTTAACATGGTCGATGCACTAGTGTACTCGGACAATATTTACTTTGCCATGGAAGCGATCGAGATGGGCAGTGCCAAGTTTATTGATGGGATTCAGAAGTTTGGTTTTGGCGATAACTTTGGACTGGATGAACTGTATCTGAAGCCGAGCCAATATGCCAACGAAGCGAATCTGAATCTGTCGTCCGAGGTGTTGCTCGCTGATACGTCCTACGGGCAAGGGGAGATGTTGATGTCCCCGATTCATCTGGCATCGTCATTTACACCTTTTATTAATGAAGGGAAGCTGGTGAAACCTGTTCTAATCGAGGGAAAAGAAAGCACTGACCCTGAGGTAATTATTACTCCGGAAGCCGCAAATACGGTTAAGGATGCTTTGGGAGAAGTTGTTTCCCGGCAGGGAGGTACCGCCCATACCTTGAATTCAATTCCTGGAGGACTCGCGGGCAAGACGGGAACAGCGGAACTGAAAGCAAAGAAGGGAGAGAAGGGGCAGGAAAACGGATTTTTCGTAGTGTTTGATACCGACTCTCCTACCTTCCTGTTATCCGCTGTCATTGAAGAGGTGAACGGCCGAGGTGGGAGCCACTATGTCGTGGATAAATTAAAGCCTTTTTTGGAAAAGTTGGAGATTACGCAGTAACTCTGATTTAATATATAGCTTCGCAAGCATAATAAATAGCCCGGTCACCATGTTATGGTTCTCACATGTGACTGGGCCTTTTTTTATTTTATTCAATATGGAATCATTTATTTCCTTGCAGTGATTATGAAGCGTGCCGAGTTGGTACGAATGCCCTTCTCGTCGTGATGTTCATTCACAAACTGCTGGAATCGCTCGAAGTCAGTGTCTACCTTCCCGAAATCAGGAATGATGGGTGCATGGGTTAGGAGAAACATCAAATCTTCGGGTGTAGCATAATGCTCCACCACATTATATTCACGGACCTGAATGTCATGGAAACCTGCTTTTTGAAGTTCATGCTTGTATCGTTCCATCAATGTGCCAGGTTGAATGCCAAGGCTCTGTCCACGGCCAAAAGCTTCTGAAAGGTTGGATTTATCATGTTCGCTGACCTGCTGGGTTAGAAATATCCCACCCTGAGCAAGAACCCTAAATACTTCTGAAGCAGAGAACCCAGAGTGTCTGGAAGATACCACATTAAAGAAGCAATCTGGAAAATGCAGTTTTTCTGCGTCCATATGAAGAAAGCGTACATTGGAATGACCCCCCATAGCCTGAAGATTATGCTGTGCGGTCTCAATCATTCCTTGAGCGAGATCAATTCCCACCAGCAATAAAGTTTCTTCCGCAATGGACAGAATAGCTTCTCCACCACCCGTTCCGATATCCAGCAACAGATCGGACGATCGCGTATGACGAACAACTTCCTCATAGAAGTTCCATCCGATTTTCTCCGAGACAACGTTCATGGAGCTGAAGTTCCAGCCATTCGTCCGGCCTACGCGCTCATAAAAGTCAGCGTAATCTATTTTGTTTTTCATTTTCATATTCCTCCAATGTGAGTTTGTTTGAACAGGACAAGAGAGTTGTGCTAATCGTTCTAATGTAAATGGTCGAATAGGATCAAATTGGACAGACGTAGCCCTTGATAGCTGGTACGCGTTTTGACCCAGCCCGACGACTAATTACTTCGAACAATTCGGAGCAACATCCATGTCACCTCACAAGTCGGAATGTCTCCATTATATTCAATTGACAGCGTATTCGCGAGGTGTTATTTTGAGGTGGAATCTATTCTATGAGTTCGAGGTGATCTATGGTGGCTATTCGTGCTAAGCAGATTTTTGTCAATTTACCTGTTCAAGATTTGAAGAAATCCGTTGAATTTTTTACCAAGTTGGGGTTTGAGTTTGACGCCAATTTTACGGACGAATCTGCTACTTGTATGATCATCGGGGAAAATATTTACGCCATGCTTCTGGTGGAGGAACGTTTCCAATCCTTCATCTCGAAAAAAATCTCCAATGCTGCCGATACAACCGAAGTCATCGTTGCCCTGTCTGTAGATAGCCGTGAGCAGGTAGATTTGATTGTACAAGCTGCCCTTGATGCAGGAGCGAAGCCATCCAACGAACCACAGGATCATGGATTCATGTATGGATGGAGTTTTCAGGATCTGGATGATCATCTGTGGGAAGTCTCCTATATGGATCTAAGCGCTTTTCCTTCGGCGTGACAAAATGAAAATAAGTAGAGCCTTCCTATAGTTTATAGGAAGGTTTTTTTGCATCCATTTATTATCGGAAGTATGCATTCACACATCCCCATGTACATGGACATGAATAGGATAACCCGAGCTTGTTAAAAACGATCACAGGGAGATGACCATGACTCGTTCAAACGTGAAAAGTTATCGCTATCGTATTGGTAAAAAGCATTATATCGTAATCCAGATTCACCAAACGGCGAAGGGCTATGCTGACTCAGGTAACGTACTTGCAAGTAATGCAGTTAACGTGCAGATCATGAAACAGAAAGGTCGCCGTTCTTCTCGCAGACGTTAGTCTGGCAGCAGAAAAGAGAAGTGGGGAGGGGGATGAATGATGAGTACACGCAGAAAGAAAGCAAAACAGGTTAACCGGGTGGACGTGGACAAAAGCCGTTTGAAATTCCAGGCACGACAGTCTGCCAAAGCTTCGGTTGGACAGGGCGGTAATGCATTCGCGATCAATGCCAACGAACTGGGCAACATCCGGGTGCGCGCAGGACAGCAATAATAAACTAGATAGAGGTACCATACGAGGATGGTCAGTTGAAGACATTGCATGGTCAAGGTAAAAAAAGTGAAATAATTGTAGAGGGAGGGTTGGCTTATGTGCCAACTCTCCTTTTTGATTGCTTATATTCGATGTATCTGTTAAAATACAGAACGAATGTTCAGTATGCATGGGACGGAGTGAAATGGAATGAATATGAATAAAAAGCAACTTCAAACCGAGCAGACCAAGAAAAAACTTGCGGATGCTTCCAAAGCCCTTTTTGTACAAAAAGGTTATAAAGCAACGTCCATCGAGGATATTGTAGCTGCGACGGGCAGCAGCAAGGGCAATATATATTACCATTTTAAAAGTAAGGAAGGTCTGTTCCTCTATCTCATCGATGAGTGGGACCGGGAGTGGGAAGAGAGCTGGGCGGCCAAAGAACATCTGTATCGCACCTCCACGGAGAAGATTTACGGGCTGGCTGAACAACTTGTCATGGATGACATGAATCACCCGCTGACAAAGGCTGCTGATGAGTTTTTCACAGGGGAAAAGAAAGAAAATGATATTGAGGAGCGGATCTCCTTAATGTTTGAGCGGCATATTCAATTTAATAAACAAATGATAGAACAAGGGATTGAGAGCGGTGAGTTCAAAGCAGACAATGTAAATAATCTCGCGCTTATATTGGAAAGTACCATTATTGGTCTTAGTCAGATGTCACGGGGGATGGAGCCTGATCAGGCTCTTGCGTTATACCGCCAGGCTGCCAGTGTATTCTTGCACGGGATTGCAAAAGATAAAGATTAAGCAACATTTTGACAACTACGGAGGATGGAATTCATGGCATTACTTACACGGAACAGGGGCGCACTGCTGCTGTTAATGTTTAATATTTTTCTTGTTTTTACGGGTATTGGTCTAGTTGTGCCGATCATGCCTGCGTATATGGATCTACTGCATATCACCGGATTCACGGTTGGATTGCTGGTAGCGGCATTTTCCTTCACCCAGTTTCTGTTCTCCCCGCTTGCGGGTCGTTGGTCGGATACATGGGGACGTAAAAAAATTATCGTTGGCGGCATGCTGATCTTTGCCGTATCGGAGTTTATGTTTGGTGCGGTCAATGCACCAGTCTTGCTCTTCGCAGCCCGGATGTTAGGCGGTATTGGTGCGGCAATGATCTTCCCGGCGGTTATGGCTTATACCGCAGATATTACAACAGAGGAAGAACGCGGCAAAGGTATGGGATTGATTAATGCAGCGATTACAACCGGCTTTATCATCGGCCCGGGAATTGGTGGATACATCGCGGACTTTGGCATTCGAATTCCGTTCTACGCCGCTGGGGTTGCCGGTTTGCTGGCATCCATCATTACATTGATTATTTTGCCGGAATCCACGCGAAGCACAGGAGAGCAAACTAAACCTGTGGCTGGTGCAGAGAAGGTTAAAGCTCCAGGTATGGTATCCCAATTGCTGAATTCGTACCGTGAACCGTACTTTTTCAGCTTGATTATCGTGTTTGTTATGGCATTTGGTCTGGCGAACTATGAGACGGTATTTTCACTGTTTGTGGATCACAAGTTTGGTTTCACGACCAAAGACATTGCATTTATCATTACATTTGGTTCCATCGCGGGTGCGGTTGTGCAAGTATCCCTGATCGGTTGGTTGCTCAATCGGTTTGGTGAAAAGATGGTCATTTCGGTCTGTCTGTTGTTTGTAGCCGTATTTGTACTGTTGACCTTGTTTGTGCATACGTACTGGCTCATTCTTGTCGTAACGTTTATCGTCTTTCTAGGTATGGACATTTTACGTCCGGCGATCAGTACACAGATGTCCAAACTAGCACAAGAACAACAGGGCTTTGTGGCCGGACTGAACTCGGCGTATACCAGTTTGGGGAATATCGCGGGTCCAATTGTAGCTGGAGCACTATTTGATGTGAATATTAACTATCCTTACGTCTCGGCAGCTGCCGTTTTGGCGATCTGTTTCCTGTTATCCCTGCGGGTACTCAGAGGGGCCAAAGCGGTGAACCAACCGAAGGCTGAAATGTAATTTTATAATTGGAAAAGAAAGCTTCCACATCAATGCTTCAACACCAAATAA